>JAWLER010000009.1:0-73978 GCA_041686005.1 Anaerolineales bacterium
TACATATCTTGGGGGGTATATTATTAATCCCCAAACTCCGTCCTAAACGCCTGGATGGAACCGGCCCAAAAGTAATCATATTCTCAATCCTCCTTCTGATTATCAAGAGTTCTCTGGTTCGTGGCTATCTAGGTGATGTGGAGAATGGGTATGGAAATCGATGTTACCGCAGCGAACCTGCGAAATAGAGCATGCTCACATTCACCACGTTCGGTAAACTTAGATGGATTGCACGCTTCTCCTTTACGCCCAAATACCGCATCATGCATATCTAATATAATACTTTAGTTTACAATTGTCAATAATATGTTACAATTGGGGGTGTAAAGGTTGAAAACCTCAGCCTCCCCCCGGAATCAGCTTTGGGGAAACACAATTGCCCCAGCAATGGTGGCTTTTGTACGCTTGGAGGGTGTTTTGATCCCGTTAAATAAAGAGAGTACTCACTCGCGTTTGAACTTAAACCGAAATAAAGAACCCAATAAACCAAGTTAAGGGAAGGTGATCCCAATGCTTGATCTGTCTAGTACTTTTATCTGGATAGCATGGTTTGCACTTGCTGCAGCTTTCGTCAACAGCTTGGGAATCATAGCTATCTTCAAGTACAGAGCGTGGGCGGAAAAAGCGAAACCTTATTTCATGTGTTTTGCAGCGGGCATTTTAATCTCTACGCCTTTAATGCTGGCTCTGCCTGAGGCTGTACAAAAAGATCCTAGAGCAGGATATATAGCTTTGCTCGGGTTCTTATTCATGTTCTTCTCAAACAAATTAATCCAGCGCTATACAGGTACGAAAGTACTCGCGTTCGGCATCACCGCAGCTGAAGGGATTGGGATCCACTCCCTCGTAGATGGGATCATTTACACCGTGACCTTTAACATCAGCGTTCTCACCGGCGTATTAGCGGGAACAGGGTTGGTCGTCCACGAATTCGCTGAAGGGATTATCACCTACCTTGTTCTGCTGAAAGGAAACGTAAAAGAGAAAACGGCAGCGATGTATGCCTTCTTTATAGCGGCCCTGACCACACCAATAGGAGCCTTCATAGCCTATCCATTCATAAGGAATCTCAGGGACAGCGATCTGGGATTGATGCTTGGATTTGTATCGGGGGTTTTGCTGTACGTTTCAGCCTCCCACCTGCTGCCTGAAGCAAGAGAGCACGAGGAAGCTCATTCCACCGTTGCTTTCTTAGCTGGGGTGGGATTGGCTTTGTTCATCGTTTTATCCAAGGCTCATTAGAGATATGTCGAGGATTGAAAAGAAAATGAAATTAGATCGTGCTGGGCTTGATAAACTCCTTCCCGAAGGATTGCCAATCCCATCTTCGACTGTAATAACGGGGCCCATGGGGGCTGGCAAGCCTATTATAGCCCTGGCCATTATTTCCTCTTGGCTGAAGAATGGGGGCAGCGTGGTTGCTGCACCCTTACAATTCCCCAACCAAGAATTTATCTTAGGAATAATGAAAGATTTTTACGGGGTAAACGTTCAGAACCATCAGCAGAGATTTGTATTTGTTCAGTTTGATATCAACATTGATTCAGTCGAAAAGGTGAATCAAAACCAATTGAAAGCAAACTTGGTAAAACCCGAAATTTGGGATAAGATGATTGATGAAGCTAAGAACATGATGAAAAAAAGCGGCCCTGGTTTGCTGCTTTTTTCTACCGCGTTAAATTTGCCGCTCTTTTCACCCACTTACAGCGATAGATTAATGGATAAAATGCAGCAGATGTTTGATGCCAGGGAAATGACATATGTCTTTTGCGTAAGCACAAGCATGTTAAAAAAGAAGGCGGAAGAATTGGGTGAAATGGCTGATAATCTCATTGAAGCCCGATTTTCAGAGAGAGCCAAAGATTTACAGTTGGAAGTCAAAAGAATGAAAGACGCAACATACTTGAAAACCGAAATAAAAGCCCCCTTCACACAGGAGAAATTAGAAGAGACGGAGAAATTATCAAAAAAATTTAAAGTCACCGAAGTCCTCCCGAGAATCAAAAGGATATGAAGCCTAACAGCCAGTTTGAAAAATACCTCCAACATCCAGGTCAAGATGAAGGAACGAAAGCACATACTGAATTTGACATAACCCTGGTCTGCTAAATTCCGAAAAGGAGAATGATGAGTATATTCAAAGAGTATGTCAAACCCAAAAGGATTGACGAGGCCGTTGAATTACTGAGTACTTCGCCAGGTGAAACGGCGATCATGGCCGGGGGGACGGACCTGCTGATTGACATCCGTCAGGGTCGACATCCCGAAGTGGATCTGCTGATCGATGTCTCTGAAATCGAAGAAATGACCCGGGTGACCGTAGAGGATGATCATATTTTCCTCGGCGCCGCCGTGACTCACAAACAAATCACTTCCACCCCCTTACTCCAGGAACATGCCCGGTGTTTGGTTGAAAGCTGCGGCATGGTCGGGGGTCCCCAAATCAGGAATGTCGCTACCATCGGTGGGAATGTGGCTCACGCCCTTCCCGCTGGAGAAGGGACGGTTGCCCTCTTGACCCTCGACACGGACATCCAGCTTGCCTCGCCGGGAGGAACTCGCTGGCTGGCATTGATCGATATATTTGCCGGTCCAGGGGAAGTGACCTATGACCGCGAAAAGAACTTGATCACCGGCTTTCGCTTCGCAACCATAGGCGAGGGAGAAGCCTCCGCATTTCAACGGGTGATGCGCCCTCAGGGCGTGGCCATCGCCATCCTCAATATGGCGGTGTGGGTCAAGATGGAAGGGGAAGCGAAGGTCCTCGACATCCGAATCGCTCCTGGGCCCGCTGGTCCCCGGCCTTTTAGAGCGCACGAAACCGAAGCCTACCTGAAAGGTAAAGTCCTCAATGCAGAACATTTTTCCCAGGCCTGCGACATCCTGGCGGATGAAGTCAGTTTGAGGACCAGTGCCCATAGGGCAACCAAAGAATACCGCCATAAACTGCTGCCTGTGCTGTTTAGAGGTGCACTAGAAAAGGCAGTATCCAGAAGCATAAATAGGGATTTCCAATTAAAGGGTGTGTAACATGGCTGAGTTAACGTTTTGGGTCAATGGCAAAAAGGAAACCGTCGCCGTGCAACCAGGGGAGATGCTGGCGGAGACGCTGCGCTACCGGCTGGGTTTAACAGGAACCAAAATCAGCTGCAATGAGTCAGAGTGCGGGGTTTGCACGGTCCTCGTCGATGATCAACCGGTGCTTTCCTGCAACTACCCCGCCCTGAAAGCTGAGGGGAAGCATGTCCTCACCATCGAAGGGCTTTCTGAAGACGGGGTACTGCATCCCGTTCAGGAGGCCTTCATCAAACTTGGCGCTGTCCAATGCGGGTTTTGCACGCCCGGCCAGATCATGACCGCCGTGGCCCTGCTGAAAGCGAACCCCGATCCCAGCAAAGAGGAAATAGAATACGCTTTACAGGATACCCTCTGCCGCTGCGGCACCTATCCCGCCATCGTAAAAGCCATCCAGGCAGCAGCGGACAAGATGAACAAAGGGAAAGAGATCGCGCTTCCTAACTTCGATTTCGAGGGGGAGTTGGACATCGTAGGTCAAGTTGTAGAACGCCCGGAAGCCAGGGAGAAAGTCACCGGAGAAGCCCTCTTTACAGATGACATCACCTTTCCCGGCATGCTGTTTGGCACCACTTTGAGAGCGGGCATCCCCCACGGACGGGTCACAAAGATCGACACCTCCCGGGCGGAATCGTTAGAGGGGGTCCGTGCCGTGCTGACAGCAGAAGACATCCCCGGGCGGGTGAATCACGGATTGATCACCCAGGATTGGCCCGCTTTGGTGGGCGTGGGCGAAAAAGTCCGTTACATCGGAGATGCGGTAGCCATTGTGGCCGCGGAAAGCCAGGAGATCGCCAAACGGGCTTTGGAAGAGATCGAAGTGGAGTACGATCCCCTGCCCGTGGTCGCGGATCCCGTATCAGCCAAAGACGCTGACGCCCCTCCTGTACATGAAGGTGGTAATGTACTGAAACACATTAAGTTTGACAAGGGAGACATAGAAAAAGGGTTCCGGGAGGCGGAGGTCATCCTTGAAGACACCTACTTCACGCCCCCGTATGATCACGCTTTCATGGAACCGGAATGCAGCATCGCTCGGCCCGTGGGGGAGGGACGGATGGAAGTCTACGTCGGATCGCAGATCCCCTACTCGGACCGGGACCAGGTCGCAGCCGCCTTGGATCTACCCAAAGATCACGTACGAATCAGGGGACCGCTGACCGGCGGCGGATTTGGTGGTAAGGAAGACATCGCGGGGCAGATCCACGCCGCCCTTTTGGCACACAAAACCGGGAAGCCTGTCAAAGTCCTCTACGACCGACAGGAAAGTTTGCGAGCCCACCCCAAGCGCCATGCCACCCAGATCACCGTCAAATTGGGGCTCAAGCGGAACGGCAAGATCACAGCTGCTCAGACCGAACTCTATGGGGACACAGGCGCCTACGCTTCCCTGGGTGCTGCCGTGATGGCAAGGGCAGCCACCCACTCCACAGGACCCTACATCGTGCCTCACGTCAAAGTCGACTGCTATGCCATGTACACAAACAACCCTCCTGCGGGTGCCTTCCGGGGGTTTGGCGCCCTCCAGGCCGCTTTCGCCATTGAATGCATGATGGATCAGGCGGCTGAAAAGCTGACCCTGGACCCGATTGAACTCCGCAGGATGAACGCCCTCAGGGTCGGCTCCGTGACCAACACCGGCCAGCATTTGACGGAAAGCGTCGGGCTGCTGGAGTGCATTGATCAAATCGAAACCGAGATTAAGAAACACACACAGAACGAGAACCCCTTCCAACCGCGTGCTGTAGAGGGGGATCCAAGCAAACGGAGAGCGTGGGGGATCGCTGTGACGTACAAAAACACGGGCCTTGGGGAGGGCATCCCCGACAAAGCCTCTGCGGAAGTGGAACTGCTGGAGGACGGGACCGCCGAAGTCCGCACGTCGTCCGCAGAAATTGGCCAGGGGCTGGTCACCGTCCTGCAAATGATGACCGCCCAGGAATTGGGCCTGAAATTGGACCAGGTGCGCGTCTTGCTTTCCGATACCGCTCTGTGCCCCGACGGGGGGCCGACCACAGCTTCCAGGCAAACCTATATCTCAGGAAATGCGGCAAAGAAGGCCTCCTCTGCCCTGAAGGATGCCATTTTATCGACCCTGAGTGAAGCTTATGACATAGATCCAGCGGACATTAAGATAAAAGATGGAGAAGCGCATCTGGATGGGAAGACCCTCTCCTTTAAAGAAATCGCTTCCCTGATGAGGGAACAAGGGCAGGAACCCAAAGTCCTCTACGAATATTACGCCCCGGAGACCGTCCCCCTTGGAGAAGAAGGGGACAAACACTTCGCCTACTCCTATGCGGCTCAGGCCGTGGAAGTGGAAGTTGACCACAACACCGGAGAGGTGCAGGTTCTGCGAGCCATCGCCGCCACAGACGTCGGAAAAGCGATCAACCCCTTAGGATTACAGGGCCAGGTGGAAGGGGGCGTGATCATGGGCATTGGTCACGCGTTGACCGAGGCGTTCATTGTGGAGGAGGGGAAAGTCATCACCGATCATTTCTCCCGCTACCGCATGCCTTCTATCAAACATATTCCCGAAGACATCACGGTCCTCATCGTGGAAGACCCCACTTCAGAAGGCCCTTACGGCGGCAAAGGGGTCGGTGAGATTTCCACCATGCCCGTACCTCCGGCGATCGTGAACGCCGTCTATAACGCCACCGGCGTCCGGGTCAAGAGGGTACCCATAGACCAGGACTGGCTGCTGCGAGAAATGGAAAAAGAATAAGCCCGGATTTATTTGGAAATAACATCAGGGTATAGGCTATCTAACCCATCAGACGATCCTCACCTCTCTGAATCCAGGCATGACCAGTTGGCACGCAGAAAACGTGAACCAGAAAATGTGCTGACAGCCCCCTTTTTAGTAAATTTTGGTGCCCTTTGTCAGGGGAGGAGTGTCCTGATATCCGAGAGGGCGTCCTCTTCCGAGCCCACGTCTTCCACTTCAGGGAAGCTGACAAAGGGGATGTGACTTAACCCCCGTTTCTCCACCTCATCTTTCAAAATCTCACAATACACCCCGGAGTCATCCACGAACTGTTGTTTCGGGATATACCAGGTCATGCCGCCCCAGGTGCTGTCCAGGGGATCGGGTTGGGGTGTCTTTCGCAGCCCACAGACCGGGCTGCCATCCATCATCACAAATCCCAGCACTTCATATCCGCCCCGCAGATATTCTTCCACCTGATCCAGGACCCTTTCCGCGATAGCCCGACAATGGGCCCGAAACATGGGGGTGTTGTATTGATCCTTCACCTGACCCCAACGCAGCGATCCATAATAACTCGTTTCCGGGCAGGGCATCTGAAAGACAGCTATGTCCTTCTCCAACAGCACCTCTACCAATGGCTTGATCATCCCTGGGTAAATGGCAATCCCCTTTACTTTGGCATTTTGGTTCAGCATGCAGTGGCTCAGAAAAATAATCTTCCCACCCCGGACATCCTCGATGCTTCTCTCCATTTTATCTCCTTGCTTGGCTTCTAAGATCACATGCTGCCGTCACCCAGCGGGGACCTCTTTGCCCGCTTGACTCAAATTGTCACAGCAAAATATACGGTTTCTCATCAACTCTGAAGCAGATACGGATAGCGATCCCTGACTGTCAAGATCAGATCAAATAAGCCCTCCACTTCCTCACTCTCTTTCAGAGAGGGATCCTCAGGCACAACCCGTCCATCGGAAACTGAAAGTTGATAAATCTCACCCCGGTAGCGCATCTGCATGGTGGCATCTGAGAGCGGCAGGTAGCCTTCGTTGTCACTCTCCAAAAAGCTTTCCTCGTCCCAGAAGAGGGTGAACTTGTCTTTGTAAGGCGCACCGTGATAAGGACAGAAGGTCTCGCAGTTGCCGCACTCATTGCAAAGGGCATCCAGGTGCAGGATTTGATTGTGGTTTTCCGTGCTGCCATTGGTCACTTCAATGGCCACATTGGCCCGGTTCGGGCAGACTTCAACGCACTTATTGCAGAGCAAATTGCATTCCAAACAGCGCCCGGCTTCGCTTAAGTACTTCTCCTCAAAGGTGTCAGGGGTGATCTGGGGAGCGATCACGGCTTTCCTGTCCTGCACTTCTTCGAGTCGTGCCTCTTCTTCAAAGCGAATCTCCGGGACGGTGAGCCTCCGCTCCTCCACTCTCTCCTTTCGCAAAACCCCGTCCGCCACATTGCGGGCATCCGCAATGCCTTCCACCACTGTGGCTGGACCGCGGTAGGCATCCCCGGCGATAAAGACATCCTCCACGCTGGTCTCATTGTATTCGTCCACCAGGATGTTCCCCCGCTCATCGATCTCAATCCCATTGTCCCGCAGCAGGTCATAGTCCACCAATTCACCGATGGCAGCGAGCACGGTATCGACCTGGTACTCCTCAAACTCGCCTTCCACCGGGATGGGTCGGCGCCGGCCGCTGGCGTCCTTTTCGCCCAGGCGCATTTTCTGACAGGTCAAGGTGTCCCCATGTAGCGAAACAGGGGAAACCAACTCCTCGAAAATCACCCCATCTTTCATCGCGTTCTCCAGCTCCTCCCGGTCGGCGGGCATCTGTTTTGTCGTGCGGCGGTAGAGAATGGAAACGTCCTCCACGCCTGAAACCCGCTTGGCCGCCCGGGCGCTGTCCATGGCGCTGTTACCGCCTCCGATCACAGCCACATGCTTGCCCAGTTGCAGCGAACCGGGGTCCTCCTTGAAAGCGTGCAGGAAGTCAATCGCCCCGCGAACCTTTTCCCGATCGCCTTCCAACTTCAGCTTCCGGGATTCCCAGGCTCCAATGGCCAGCACGATGTAATGGAAACCCTCTTCTTTCAGCTGATGGACATCCAGGGCCGGATCGCAGTTGAGTTCAAAGGATACGCCCACCCGCCGGATGAGCTCCAGATCCTTCTCCACCGTCCCCTCTGGATAACGGAAATCAGGGATGCCGTGAGCCACCATCCCTCCCGGGCGGTCGGTTTTGTCAAAGACCGTAACATCAAACCCCTCTATGGCCAGAAAATATCCCGCTGACAACCCCGCTGGACCAGCCCCGATCACGGCCACCTTCTTGTCCCGCCTTTTCTCCGGGGGCGCGATATCGTCGATCACCTCACCAAACCCGTTTTCCGCGGCGATGTGCTTCAGGTCCCGGATCAACACAGGGTCTTCATAGTCATTGCGGACACATTTAAACTGGCACTTATGATCGCAGACATAGCCTGTGATGAAAGGGAGCGGGTTTTTGCTGATGATCAACCGGTAAGCTTCTGCGTAACGCTCTTCCCCAATCAAGCGGATGTACTCGGGCACATCCTGATGGATAGGGCAGCCTTCCATGCAGGGCGCGACGAAGCAGTCCAGCAACGGAAGGCGCCGGTCAATCTTCATCGGCTCTGGGGCCTCCCCCTCAAAAGCATAGCGGGGATCATGAAGCGCGTCTTCCGCGGTTCGGGCGAGGACATCAAGGTCCACCGACGCCAGTTCCAGGGCTTCGGTCTCGCCTTCCAGCAAGCGGGCCAGCTGGGTCATACGGGCGTAACCACCCGGCTTGAGAAAATAGGTCGCCATGGTGATCGGCTTCAAACCGGAGCGCAGCAAATCGACGATGTTGAAGTAATCCGCCCCGCCGGAATAGGAAATGGGCAGCTGGCCCTCAAATTCCTCGGACAGCTTCCAGGCCAGGTTGACAGTCAGCGGGTAGAGGGCCCGGCCGCTCATGTACATCTCATCCGTAGGCAGCGTCCCTTTGTCATTCACCACCGCCAGCGTGTTGGACAGCTTGACGCCGAATTCCACCCCAGCCTGCTGGGCATGTTCCATCAAAACGCCCAGCATATCTACCGCGTCCTGGTACTGCATGTCCTTGGTGAAACTTTCTTCTTTGAGCAGGATGTGGTCATAGCCCAGCTGCTGGAAGACGTCTTTGACATAGTGATATCCGTGCAAGGTGGGATTGAGTTTAACGTAGGTATGCAGCCCTTTCTCGGACATCAGATATTTGCAGATCGCCTCCTGGTCCTCAGGGGGGGTCCCGTGCATGGTGGAAAGGGTGACCGAATGGGAGATGAGAGGGGAAATCTCTTCCACGAAACCAAGATTGGAAAGGCCCGGTATCCTCCCTTCCTCCACGGCTGCTTTCAGCTCGGCCCTACACCTCTGGAATATCTCCGACTCCGAAGCGTCCTTCAAACCCTCGATGAAGCTGTCGATTTTGGGAGATTGGATGCCTTCCAGGTCGTAGCCAACGCTCATATTGAAGACAAAAGCCCTTCCGTCGGAGGTGGAGAAACCAAACATCTCTTCCAGCAAGTGGATCAGAAACCAAGCTTTGACATATTCCTCATAAGCCTGAGGGACGGTCAGCTCCTGGGACCATTCCGTGTTGTAGGTCTCCCGCTCAGCATCAATGCACGGTTTTTCCAGGTCTAAGTCATCCATGATCTGGACGGTCTTCAATTCAAAAAACCGCCCGCCGGTAAGATAGGCGGATATGATATTCTGGGCGAGTTGGGTATGGGGACCCGCCGCTGGTCCAAGGGGGGTCTCACACTGCTCACCAAAAACCTGGAATGTCTTCCCGTCCTTTTTGTAATAGAATTTATCTTCCGATATACCAAAGATCGAACCCTCTGACTGATACTCTTCTACGATCCAATCCAGAAGCTGATGAAACGGGATCGGTTGCATTTTGTCACTCATAAGGACTCCTTTTTTAACTGGTAAACATCCCCTAGGGAACGATCGCCAATACCCCCTCGCTTAACTCATTATATACCAATATCCAGAGCCTGAACCGTAGTGATGATGGCTGGTTAGCCCTATCGGATGTGGTGGTTAAGGAATTCAGCCCGGCGATGCTTCAGTTCTGCTCCAAAAAATTTTCCACTTCCGAAATCGTGGGCTGCGCTGAAGTTCCCCCTGTATCCATGGTTGAAAGCGCACCACCACGGATGATGTCCATCTAATCCAGATAGGTTACTTCGTTCTTTGAGTAGCTTGATCTGTAACCTATTCTTAATGCTCCCCCGTGGATGTCACTTCTTCGGCACTAAGCGGAAGGTGGCGAACATAGCGACGGCAAAGACAAAGGCAGCGGCCACGAAGGGGGCGCGGAGCCCCAGGGCTGCAGCGAGCGCGCTGCCGGTCATGGGCCCGATGGCATTGGCGACCGAGGTGACGCTGCTCTCCACACCGTAGACGATCCCTTCGCGTCCCTGGGGCGCCAGTTCAGCCAGCAAAGCCCTGATCGAGGCCAAGATCCCGCCCATGGCCAGACCGATCCCGGCTTGAAGAGGGATCATCCACAGGGAACGCTCCACCAATGATTGGCCCACATAGCACAGGATAGAGACCAGGGCGGAAGTAATTAATATCGAGCGATAGCCGATACGATCGCTGAGCTTTCCCAGCTCCCTACCCCCTATCGCACCACCCACCGCGCCGGCCCCGGTGATCACTCCGGTGATGGTCGCCACCCGAGTGCCAGGGGATGAAATCGCCTCTACGAAGAGAGGCAGGGTCGGACGCGGCAGACGGCCGCCCAAATTCATCAACAGCCGCACGGCAAGCACACTCACTACCGGTCCAGACGCCAGCGCTGGAGAGAGATGTCCCCAAATTCGCTGGCGCAGCGTTCTTTTTACACCGTCGCCCGGGGTTGGATCATTGGCCCGATTCTGGGGTCGAGGGGGTTCTTTGACAAAGAACAGGACAGCCAACCCGGCCGTCAAAAGCAACCCAGCGGTGAGGAAAAACGCAGCCCTGTAGCCGAAGGTGTCCGCCACCACACCTCCCACCAAGGGTCCCACGGAGGCGCCCACGTAGATGGCCATCTGCAGCGTGCCCAGCGCGTACCCGGTCCGCTCTTCCGGGGCGGTGGTGGCGACAAGGGTCGTCGCCGCCGTCACAGTGCCCGTCAGCGCACCCTGGATGGCGCGAAGGATCACCAACTGCACGGGGCTTTGCGCCATCCCCATCAGGGTCATCATCACCGCCCCACCGAACATGGCCCGCTCCACCATCACCTTCCGCCCATAGCGGTCGCTGAGTGCGCCCCAGATGGGACCGAAAATGGCCATGGTCACCGAATGGGCGGAGTAGATTAACCCGGACCAGATCCTGGCCTGTCTTTCGCCTTCGACCCCAAGATCTTTGACATAAAGAGGTAAGAGGGGAAGGATGACGGCAAAGCCGATGATGGCCACCAACTCTGTAAACCAGATGGCGCGTAGATTTTGCTGCCATGATGTTTGCTCGTCGCTGTCCTTACTCATCTGAGGTATCATAACACACGCGGTTGACTTGACAAGACGGGGAATTCTTTTATCAGCTTACCTTCTGCAATGCATGCCCGATTTTCCCCAGCATCGGCAATGTCCCCCTCGCAAGGTAATCTATGATGCTCAGCTTTCCAGTGTGAAACCCAACCCCAAGCGCTCCAAAGTAGACCGGGTGGGTTTCCCCGTTTCCGGATCCCATCCGTGCTCTGTGTACGCCCCCTCCAGCATGGGCTCCAATTCCGGCACGTGTCCCAAGGTCCCCCCCTCAGCGAGCGGTTCTTTCAGGAGCTTGGGAAGGTCATCATCCCCACGGGTCGCGCCCAACTTATCGTTGAGCATCCGCTTCAAGGTGAAGATGCGTTTGCCCGTGGTCAGCAGATCCTCTTTGGAGAAGGACCATCCCGTGGCCGCGTTCAGCGCCCGGAGCAGGAGTTCGACGCCCGGATTCATGAACTGACAAATGGTGAAGGCGTTGTACAGGCTCCGCCAGGCCTGCTGCCGGGCAGCGATCCGCCCTTTCTCTTGAGAATCTTCGAAACGGTCCCCAGGGGTGACCCCTAATTCAACCGGGGGGCCCTGGCCGGCATCCACGCCGTACATATCCCCCTGCATATGGCACGCGCCCCGGGGGGAGAGGGCATAGACCGGCGCCATCCCGCTGAAGGCGCGGGGATCGTGCATGGGGACCTCCAGGCCCTTTACGGTGACCGCCAGATCGGGCACGCCATAAACCGCCGCTAAAGAATCGCTGCCCTCCGCCAACACATCTCCAAACCCCTCCCGGGTGGTGATCATGTGAATCAAAGAATGGGTGGTCTCCACATCCCCGTATTCGATGCGCATCCCCCCTGTATTCTCTTCAGTAAGGACCCCTCTTTCAAACATCTCACAGGCCAGGGCGATGGTGCAGCCCGTGCTGATCGTATCTAATCCGTAGCGATTGCACAGGTGTCCGGCGTAGATCACCCCTTCCAAATCGTCCACCATGGCCAGGCTGCCGAAGGCCCCCACGGTTTCATATTCCGGCCCGTCGACTTCTTCCAGGCCGTATTTTGGTGCCCGGGTTTCGCGCCCGCAGGCGATGGGGCAGCGGTAGCAGGAGGTGTTCCGGTTTTGATATTCCTCCGCCATCAAGACCCCGGAAAGGTCGCCCCCCTCTTCCCACTCCCCGCGCTGGTAATAGCGGATGGGCATGTCGCCGTACATTAAGCCCAAGTCGACATACCCGGCCGTCCCGGCCATGCGCAGGGCTTCCACAGAGAGGTCATCCTTCAGTTCCTGGTAAATGTCCCGCACAACCTGTTGGTAGGCTTCGGGATCTGCCACGGGAGGTTCCGCGTTCCCCCGCAGGGCGACGGCTTTCAGCTTTTTGGACCCCATCACGGCTCCCATCCCCGTTCTCCCCGCCGCCCGGCCGTGATCGTTGATCACCGCTGCCATCCTGACCATGTTCTCCCCCGCGGACCCGATGCAGGCGATCCGGGCCTTCGGCTCTTCCAGGAGGTTGCGGATCCGCTGCTGCGTTTCATAGGTGTCCAACCCCCACAGGTCGGAGGCATCATGGATCTTGACCTCCCCATCAATAATCGAAACCCACACAGGAGATTCCGCCCGGCCCGTGATCAGCAACCCATCATACCCCGCAAAGCGCAGCTCCGGCCCGATGAACCCACCTGTGTTGGATTCCCCCCAATACCCGGTCAGGGGAGACCGGGCGCTGACCGTGCATCGCCCGGCGGAGGGCATACTCGTGCCCACCATCGGCCCGGTCATGAACAGCAGGGGGTTGTCCGGGCCCAGGGGATCGGTATCTTCCTCCAGGAGATCGTAGAGCAGGCGGGCTGTGAGACCGCTTCCCCCGATGAAATCCCGCACCAGGTCAGCGGGGATAACTTCAGTTTGCACCTCGCCCGAGGAGAGGTCAATGTGAGCGATTCTTCCCTCAAATCCCTTCATGTGGCACCCCTTTGTTGGAGTCTATTCAATGCTAAAAATCGACGGGCTGCCCCCGATACGCGTACTGGAACAGTTGTGTCAACTCCTCATACGAGGGAGGGCGTACAGCAGTGACCAGCTGGGTGTCGTTGAAGGCGTCGTCCACCATTTTACCCAGCTGGCTCTGAAAGTCCTCTTCCGAGATCCCGGCTTCGGCAAGGCTGAGTGGTTGTCCCATCTGGCGAGCCAAATCCCGGACTTTCTCAGCGAACAGGCGGGGCGCACCCCTTTCTTCCGTGTCATGAAGGCCTACGGCGGAAGCCAGATCGGCGAACCTGCGGGGAGACTCCCGGGCAGCGAACTCGATTGTATACGGTAAGCACAAACCCACAGCGCGGCCGTGGGGGACGTGAAAGGAACTCCCCAAGGTATGCCCCATGGCATGGGCTGTGGAGGCCATGGCGTTGCCGAAACCCAATCCGGCGCAGGTGGCGGCGTGGTGCATCTTCCTCCGCGCTTTCCGGGTGGCCTCATGATCTCCCTCATCCCCCGAGGCAGCCTGGTAGGCTTTGGGCAAATAAACCATCACATCGCGAACTGCCTGGAGACAAAGCCCGTTGGTGAGATCTTTGTGCCAGGTGCATGTATACCCTTCCACGGCGTGAGTCAGGGCATCCAGCCCGGTATCCGCCGTCAACTGCGGGGGCATGCTGGCTGCCAGATCCGGATCCACGACTGCCAGATCGGCCAGATTCTCGGGGTTCCCCAAGCCCATTTTCCGATTCTCCTCGGGGTCGGTGAGCACGATGGCCCAGGTCACGTCAGCGCCCGACCCGCTCGTGGTGGGGATGGTCACCAGCCGTGTATCCCTTCCCAGGTTAAGGGGGACAAAGGGATTGATCTCCGCCGGATGCAGATCCGGCCGTTCGTAAAGGACCCGGACGGCCTTGGCGACGTCCATCGGGGATCCGCCCCCTAAGCCGATAATCCAATCGGGTTTAACTTCCTGGGCCATATCCTGTCCCTGGGACACAATTGGCAGGGTGGGGTCCGGCTCCACGGCGTCGAAGAGTTGGACCTCCATCCCCGATTTTCGCAGCGGTTCGGAGACCCGCTCAGCGAGGCCCAAGGAGACCAGATGGGCGTCGGTGACCAGCAAGGCCCTGTCTCCCTGGAGGTCTTCCAGGGCCTGCAAAGCCCCCTCACCAAAGACGATGCGGGGCGAGACGAATGTCCACATGGCACACGCTCCTTTGTTTATGATCAAAAGAGAACAAGGATGCGCTTTTTCAAACGGAGGGCGATCACCACTCCGTGGGGATCTCAGCGCAGGAGGAGACGATCTCCTGAGCGGCTTTGGGGTAGCGCATGACTTTCATGATGTTCCCCTGCAGCTTTAACCGCTTGGTCATCATGCCCTGGATGGGATCCAGCTCCCCATCGATGACTTTGCGCCAGATGCGGTAAGGGGCCCGGATTACGAACTCCGCCTCCCGCTGGTTTTCGTCCTCCAGCATCTCAGCCCCGGTGCTCTCCCCATGATAAAGGCCGAGGAAGAAATAGGCTTCCTGGTCGTAGTCCTCATCGGGTTCGATGACGAAAATGAAGTCCCCTTCCCAATCTTTGGCGGAGCGTTTGTAGGATTCGCTCTGGTTCAAACGGTCCTTCAGCTCTTTGATCCATGCATCGGACGGAAACTTATAGGCCATAGTCCCTCTCCATTCCTAGGATGATATCGACACTTTCATTATACTTATTTTCAGGGCCCTTCACGGACTATCTTAACTTTCTCCAGGGTTTTGCTCCTAACCCCGCCCAATAGATGCTAACAGACCCAACCCTTCTCCAGACTCATGATCTACAACAGCCATCATCATGAGGGGGTTACACCTGATTAACAACCAAAAACCGCCCTCCGCGGAGGGCGGTTTCTTCATTTGTATAAAGGCTTCAGAAATCCAATTGCCTACAACCCGGCATCTTGGCGGAGGGCGTCCGCTTTGTCCGTCTTCTCCCAGGGCAGGTCCAGGTCGTCACGCCCGAAGTGGCCGTAGGCGGCCAGCTGCCGGAAGATGGGGCGGCGCAGGCCGAGGTCGCGTATGATGGCCCCGGGCCGCAAGTCAAAGTGTTCCTGGACCAATTCCGCGATCAAATCATCCTCCACGTGCCCCGTGCCGTAGGTCTCCACGTTGATGCTCAGGGGATGGGCCACACCAATGGCGTACGCCACCTGCAGTTCGCAGCGATCGGCCAGCCCGGCGGCGACCACGTTTTTCGCCACCCACCGGGTGGCGTAGGCCGCGGAGCGGTCCACCTTGGTGGCATCTTTGCCGCTGAAGGCGCCCCCGCCGTGCCGTCCCATGCTCCCGTAGGTGTCGACCATGATCTTCCTGCCCGTCATCCCCGAATCCCCCATCGGACCCCCGATGACGAATTTGCCGGTGGGATTGACGAAGATCTTCAGGTCGTCATCCACCATGTCCTCCGGCAGAACGGGGCGGATGACATGTTCGATCATCGCCTCTCGAATATCCTCCTGCTTAACGCCCCGCGCATGCTGGGTGCTGATCAAGACCGTATCCACGCGTCTGGGCACCCCATACTCGTACTCCACCGTGACCTGGGTCTTGCCGTCCGGGTACACCCATTCCAGCGTGCCGCCCTTGCGCACGGCCGCCAAACGGCGGGCCAGTTTGTGGGCCAGGGAGATGGGCATGGGCATCAATTCCGGGGTCTCATTGCAGGCATAGCCGAACATCATCCCTTGATCGCCGGCGCCAACGCCATCGATCGCCTCTTCCGTCATCTCCCCCGAGCGGGCTTCCAAAGCCTGATTCACCCCCTGGGCGATGTCGCCTGACTGCTGAGAAATGGAGACCAACACTCCACATGACTGGCCATCGAACCCTTTCTTGGCCCGGTCATAGCCAATACCCGTAATCACCTCACGGGCCAATTCGTCGTAATTGATCTCCGCCTCCGTGGTGATCTCCCCCATGAGCATGACGAAACCGGTCTTGGTCGCCACCTCGCAGGCCACCCGCGACATGGGATCCTGCGCCAGGCAGGCATCCAACACCGCGTCACTGATCTGGTCACACATTTTATCCGGGTGTCCCTCGGTGACCGATTCCGATGTAAATAACAAGCTGGACATGTGATTCAGGGTGATATCCATACATCCTCCATGTTAAGAGCGAGTAGTCATTAAAACATGTGCCCCTTCTGACCTGCGAGAAAGGGCACCAAAATCGCTCCTGCCCTCTCATCTTCCAGAACCCGTCTGTCGGAGTTGGCACCATCTTCAGCGGTATTTTCGCTGACCGGTTGCCGAGGTTTCACAGGGCCGATCCCTCCACCTCTCTGGATAAGAGTGCCATTAGAGGCATGTATTCGATTGCTGGGCGGATTATAACACGCTGCCTATCGGCTGTCAATTTTAGGGGTGCCTGCCCCATGGAGACCCTCCCAAACCGCCTCCCGCAAAAGGGGTGACCACTCCCTCCAATCCTGACTAGCAATTTTTAGGGGATCATTGTATACTCTATATACACAATCTAGCACATCACATGATGAGGGTTATGCCTATGAAGTTCTCCGTCTTGCAAGAAGAATTAGCCCACGGCTTGAGCATCGTTTCCCGCGCCGTCTCCCCCCGCAGCACGCTGCCCGTGCTCTCCAACATCCTGGTGGCCACGGATGAAGGGCGGCTGCGGTTGTCCGCCACCAACCTTGAATTGGGGATCACCTCCTGGATCAACGCCAAGATTGAGGAGGAGGGTTCGACCACCGTCCCCTCCCGGACCTTCACGGATCTGGTCAGCACCCTCCCCCCGGACAAGACAGACATCACCCTCAACAGGAACGACCAAACCCTGAACATCCAAAGCGGCTCCTTGAACACGGATATCAAATGCATCGACGCCCAAGAGTTCCCCCCCATGCCCACCCCTGACCGGGAACCCAGCGTGGAGATCAACGTCAAGGATTTGAAGGACATGATCCGGCAGGTGGTTTTCGCCGCCTCCAAAGATGAAGCCCGCCCCATCCTCACCGGGGTCCTGGTCACCGCGGAGGAGGACGAACTGACCCTGGCGGCGGCCGACGGCTTCCGGCTCTCCGTGCGGACCGCGGAGCTTTCCTCCCCGGTTGAGAAACCGTTCAAGGTGGTCATCCCCGCCCGCGCTTTGAGTGAGTTGGCGCGCATCAGCGAAGACGGCAGCGAAGTGGTCACCATGTCCCTGCCGCCGGGCCGGGGACAGGTCATCTTCCGGGCCAAAAACACGGAGCTGGTCTCGCAGTTGATCGAAGGCACCTTCCCCGACTACCAGCAAATCATCCCTAAAAGCTATCAGACCCGCACCCTGCTCTCCTCGTCCGCTTTCCTGAAAGCCTGTAAACAAGCGGAGATCTTCGCCCGTGAGGGATCCTTGATCGCCCAGATCAACATCTCCCCCGGTAACGAGGAGATGGAACCCGGCGAAGTGGAAATCTCCGGGCGCTCAGAAGAAACCGGGTCAAGCCAAT
The DNA here is from genome assembly GCA_041686005.1 of Anaerolineales bacterium. GTDB lineage: Bacteria > Chloroflexota > Anaerolineae > Anaerolineales > UBA11858 > B10-G9. Next base: position 17,795 of record JAWLER010000009.1, read on the forward strand.
CCGTGTTAGACGCTACTGTCGAGGGTTCTGATTTAATCATCGCTTTCAACGTCCGCTACCTGAGGGAGGTCTTGGACGTCATCGATACCCCCAACGTGGCTTTGGAGACGACGAAGCCCACCAGCCCCGGCGTGATCCGCCCCGTAGGAGAGGAGAACTTCCTCCATGTGATCATGCCCATGCATTTGGGAAATTAAAGGTTCTTTCGCAAACCCCGTCTGACATAGATCCCGGTTTCAGGATGCGAAACCGGGTTCTTATTATCCAGAAGATGAAGTTATGACCTTCCCCACCTCGCACTCCGACCAAGCCACACGCATCTATCTGGCACTGGCCCAATATCCCATATTGCAAACCCACATCCGCGAGCGCATGCGCCAAGCCATGTTTGACGCCGGGGTGATCACCCCCAAACAATTCGAAGCGGAGGTCCGCAAACGCGCCCTCCAATCTCAGAAGAGAGAAGGCCTGGATGACCCCTTCGGCGAGGAGACCACGGAAATGTGGGAGGTCCGCCTTTCGAGGGTCCGAGACACCCTGACGGACTTTTATTTCGGTTACAACCTGCCCTTTGAACGCTTCGAGAAGATCGTCAAACAAGCCCTTTCCGACACCCAGACCGGCCTCCAAGAATTCTCCGTTTCCTTCAACCCTGAACTGGCCCCCATTGAAATGCTCTTCGACCATGCCCAGGCGATCGCCAAGCTGCCCCCCCAGCAAGCCAAAGAACAGACGCCCCGCCTGCAGGAAATCATCGTCGTCCTCATCCGCAAGATCATCAGCGATCATCTCGCCTACGTCAACATCGCCAAAGAGTGGTTTGAAATCCAGGATTTGATCGACATCCAGCGCCGGAAAATCGGCTACGGGAAGATCGGCGGAAAAGCCGCCGGGATGCTTTTGGCGTACCGGATCATGAGGACGGTGGGGGGCGAGGAGATCACCTCCCTCCTCGACATCCCCGTCTCCTACTACTTGGGCGCCGGGGTGATGTACACCTTCATGTCCTACAACAACCTCATGCACTGGCACAACCAAAAATACAAACCCGCCGAGGACATATACGCTGATTACCCTCAAATCATCGAAGAGTATGAGCGCGGAGAGTTGCCCCTGGACATCGAAAGACGGTTGAGGAAACTGCTCGCCAACATCGGCCAGGAACCCATCATCGTCCGTTCCTCCAGCTTGCTGGAGGACAACTTCGGCACCTCCTTCGCCGGCAAATATGAAAGCGTATTCTGCCCCAACCAGGGATCCCTGGATGAGAATTATCACGACTTGGTCCGGGCCATCGCCCGCGTTTACGCCAGCGCAGTCAACCCGGACGCCCTGCTTTACCGCCGCAAACAAGGGTTGCTCGATTATGATGAGCGGCTGGCGATCCTGATCCAGATCGTGGAGGGAGAACGCTTCGGGCCCTACCACCTCCCCCATACGTCCGGGGTCGGATTCAGCCGTAATCTCTTCCGCTGGACCCCCAAGATCGACTGGGAAGCCGGCTTCCTCCGCCTGGTGTGGGGTTTGGGAACCAGAGCGGTCGAGCGCGTGGGGGACGATTACCCCCGCCTGGTCAGCCTCAGCCACCCCTTCCTCCGACCCGAAACATCGGTGAAAGAGATCAGACATTACACGCAGCACTATGTGGACTTGATCAACCTGGAAACCAACCGCAAGGAAACGCGCCCTGTGAACGAGGTGCTCACCGCGCGCTACCCCCCCTTGCGATACCTGGCGGAGGTCGACGAGGGGGAATACCTGTCCGCCATCCGGAGCATCCCCATGGGAAGAGACCCCGAGGATTTCGTGCTCACCTTCAACGGGCTGCTGCGCAAAACGGGGTTTGGCGAACACATGCGCACCATCCTCTCCACCCTGGAAACGCATTACAAAGGACCGGTGGACACGGAATTTACGGCGAGCATATCGCCAGAAGGCGAGCTGACCATCACCCTCCTGCAGTGCCGCCCGCAAAGCCACTCCGAACTGGTCGAAGTGGAGATCCCGGATGACATCGACAGAGAAAAGGTCATCTTCAGTTCCTACCGCATGATCCCCCGCGGCAAGGTGGAAAACATTCGCTACATCCTCTTCGTCCCGCCAGCAAACTATTTCGCCATCCCCACCCGGGCGGAACGCCTTTCCCTGGGACGCGCCATCGGCCGGGTCAACGCCCGCTTGGCGGATGAGTCCTTCATCTGCATAGGGCCGGGTCGGTGGGGGACCAACAACCCCGATCTGGGAATCCATGTCAGCTACTCGGATATCTACCACACCAAAGCGTTGATCGAACTTTCCGGAAAGGATATCGGCATGGAATCGGACCCTTCCTTTGGGACCCATTTCTTCCAGGACCTCGTCGAAGCCAACATCTTCCCTTTGGCGGTATTTTTAGATGATGAGCCCACGACTTTTGAAGAGGACTTTTTCTACCAATCCGAGAATGTCCTGCCGGACTTTATGCCACAGGAAACCCGCTTTACTGAGGTCCTGCATCTGATCGACGTCACCCATGAGGCCCCTGGGCACCTGCTAACCTTGTTGATGTCGGATACCCAAAACGAAGCCATCGCCTATTTAAAACCGATCTCTGAAAAGAAGGAGTAAATGGAGAATATATGGATAAATTTGTCGCTGTGGCTGGAAACATCGGCGTGGGGAAGACGACCCTGGTGGAAAAGTTGTGCCATTATCTGGGGTGGACCCCATGCTATGAACCCCAGGACGAAAACCCGTACCTGGCGGATTTCTATCAGGACATGCGGACCTGGGCTTTTCACTCCCAGATCTTCTTCCTCACCCGGCGCCTGCGCGCTCATAAATACCTGATGGATCTGGACGGCAACGTGGTTCAGGACCGCACCGTGTACGAGGACGCGGAGATCTTCGCCCACAATCTGTACCAGCAGGGACAAATCACGGAACGCGACTACGAAACCTATCGAGATCTCTATCAGGTCCTGGTGGAATTCCTACCCCCGCCGGACCTGGTGATTTACATCCGGGCTTCCGTCCCCACCCTGGTACAGCGCATCAAAAAACGGGGGCGGGCTTACGAAGAGGGGATTGAACCCGCTTATTTAAAGCAGATCAATGATCTGTACGAACACTGGGTGGAGGATTTCCGGCATTGCCCCGTGCTCACTGTCCCCGGTGACGCGCTGGATTTCGTCGCCAACGGAGCCCACATAGACCTCATCATCCGCAAGATCCAGGAGAAGTTGACTGGGAAAGAAGAGGTGGTTTTCACCCCCAAGGAAATAGGAGAAGAAATCTAACCGGTCGCCTCACCCACCCTCTGGTTAACAGAAAATGGCTCTCCAAGAACCTGGAGAGCCATGTCTCTAAACTGAAATCTGCCTTCGCTTGCCGCCCGCCTCCCCTTTTTACCCTGGTTCTCAAACCCTGGCCAACCAGGACTTCCCTATTCACTCAATCCTTTTTTCAAAGCCACACCCAGCCTGCGGGAGCCCTCCACAATCGTCTCCGGATCGGAGTACGAGAAGTTCAAACGCATGGCCTGGTGCCCCCCGTCTTGATTGGGATAAAAGTGGATACCGGGCACATAAGCGACTTTCTCTTCAATCGCCCGTTCTTTGAGGAACTGCAGCGTGTCAATAGGTTTCGGCACTTGTGCCCAGAGGAACAACCCCCCGTGAGGACGCGTCCAAGTAGCACCTTCAGGCCAGAACTCCGCCAAGGCATCCAGCATGGTATCTCGCCGTTCCCGGTATTTCTCACGAAGCCGTTTCACATGAGGTTTGAGGATCCCACGCTGGCAAATATCGTTGGCGACATACTGGACGAACGTGCCCGTATGCAAATCGCAACCTTGCTTGGCCTGTACAAAACGGCCCATCAATTTCTCAGGACACACGATCCAACCCAGCCGTAAACCCGGGGCCAGTGTCTTGGAAAAAGTGCCCAGGTAGATGGTGCGTTCGGGGATCATGGTGCAGATGGGTGGGATGTCCTCCCCCTCATAGCGCAGTTCTCCATAAGGGTCATCTTCCACCACCGGCACATCGAGTTCCGTGGCCAACTCAGCCAATTGCTTGCGCCGCTCCAGAGGCAGGGTCGTGCCTGCCGGATTGTGGAAGTTGGGCAGCACATAAATGAACGCTGGGGGGCGCCCACTGTCTTCAATTACCTTATCGTAGGCATGTTCCAGTTCATCTACGATCATACCTTGTTCATCCAGATTCACCGTATGAAAGCGCGCCTGGTACGCATTCCAGGCTTGAATCGCGCCCAGATAAGTCGGGCGGCCGGTGAGGACAAACTGGCCGGGATCAATGAATATCTTCCCCAACAGGTCCAGCGCCTGTTGAGACCCGTTGGTCAACAGCACGTTCTCCGGGGTGGCCGGGACCCCGTATTTATGCATGGAATTGGCTAAAAACTCCTTTAGAGGCCGGTATCCTTCCGTGGCACTGTACTGGAGCGCTTTTATCCCCTCTTCTTTGGTCACGTAAGAGCAGGCTTCCTCCACCTCCCGGATCGGGAAAAAATCTGGCGCGGGGAGCCCGCCAGCGAAAGAGATGATATCCGGCTTTTGGGTGAGCTTCAATAATTCCCGGATCGCTGAACTCTCCATCCCCTGTGTTCGGGTCGCCAGGTAGGGCTCCCAATCTAAGACAGGAATGTCACGATTCAAATCAAGGTTTAACTCCATCCTTTTACCTCCATCTCGGGATCAGGGATTCAACAACCAATCATCATCAAGGTTTTCTTACTGTTCAGATCTTTTGCCCTCCTCTGGTATGAAAGCAAAAAGTCTATTTCGAAGGCATGCTTCTCGAAATAGACTCTTCCCTCATCAGATAGGATAAAATCACGTCATTGATATTCTGGTTTATACACCCCAACAGGACCCTGATGGGAAACAACATGGCGACACCTTGTTGTCTGAGGACCATCTTGGGCTTCCTTTGACAGGCACTGTCCGGACATGCTCGACGCGCTGAACGCTGTGCCCCGGGCACAAAATTCTTGGTTAAGTAAATTTTAACACCGAGGCATAAAGAGGTCAAACTTTTCGCTTCCTCTAACCCAAACGTCTGACAAATATTAACCTTTCTAGTGATGAATGTCCTGGTAAGCCTTCTCCATAAAAACCCTGTTTTTGGATCAGGACTCACGCCCTGCGGAAAAGATTCACGCTTTCGATGTGATAGGTTTGGGGGAACATATCAAAAGGCGTGCTCTGCAGGAGTGTGTAACCCCCTTTACCGAGTCGCCTGACATCCCTCCCCAGCGTCGCGGGGTCACAGGAAACGTACACCAACTGCTCAGGCGCCAAATTCAGGATGCCGTCCAGGGCCTCTGGCGCCACACCGGCGCGAGGGGGATCCACCAGGATGATATCCGGCCGCAGGTCCAATTGGGGGAGCACTTCCTCGGCTGGGGCCTCATAAAGTTCAACGTTTTCAAATGTGGACAGGTTATGCATGAAATCGTCCACCGCGCTCGGGGAAGACTCGATACCCACCACCCGCCCGACCTCGGGTGCAAAAAATGCGCTGAACAACCCTACACCACTGTACACATCCAGGAAAACCGCCTCTTCATCGAGAGAGAGGATATCAAAAAGGTGATCAATCATGCGCTCGGTCACCGCGGTATTGGTCTGGAAAAATGAGCCTGCGGAAACAGCGAAAGGGAATTCATGGACATCGACGATCGTAAAGTCATCTCCGGAGAGGATGATCTGCCCGTCCGGGCCCCGATAGACCGCCGAGAGGGGCAAATCCACTTCAAAGGCGATGGGCTCCGGCTCGCTGCTTTCCAGCACCAAGAGGATATCCTCTTCCTTTTCGCCTGAGCGCAAGATCACCCGCTCCAGCCCCGGGATATATTCGACGTCCAGCAGGGGCCAAATGGCATCGATCACCTCTTCAGGTAGATGGCATTCTTGGATGGGAACGACCCGGTCTGAGCGGAAGGCTTTATAGCCCAAAGCCCCCTCGTCGGTGAGATGAAATTGAACATGGTTGCGGTAATGCCAAGGATGGGGAGAGGGGACCGTGTCCTGCACAGGAGGGTCAGAAAGGCCGCCTATGCGCGCCAGCTGGTCTTTCAAAATATCCTTCTTGGCCGCCAGTTGCCGGGGGTACGGCATATGCTGGTAGTGGCAGCCGCCGCACACCCCGAAATGCTGGCATTTGGCCTTGATCCGGTCAGGGGATGGCTCCAAGATTTCCACTGCGACACCCCGGGCGTAGCGCTCTTTGTCTTCGGTCAACCGGATCTGGACCTCTTCGCCCGGCAAAACGTATGGGATAAATACAGCCCGGCCATCTGGCAGACGCGCCAAGGTCTCCCCTCCATAGGCGAAAGTGGTCGGTTTGACCCGGTATGTTTTGCCTTCTTGCATGGCTAAAACGGCCTTCTAAAATAGACCGACCTGGGAAGACCTCCAGGTCGGCACGTTATCCATGGTTAAATTGCTGCATCCTCATCTTCGTCAAGGCTGACAGGGCGCTGGATAGAGGAAATCTAAGGCGTCAAAAGGCGGGGTGCAGTACAAATCCAGCCAGTCAAAGGCGATCAATCCCACGACGAGAATGAAGAGGAGCACAACCAGGCAGCCAATCCCCGCCCACAACCATGTCCGGGTCCCCTTTTCCTCTTCGGGTGCTTCCTCCTCGGGGACGGCCCTGACCGGCTCTGCTTCCGCTGGCGGGGGAGGAGCCGCTTTTTCAACTTCTGGTTCGGGGGGCGGCCCAGGCGGCGGCTCGGGCACCTCCATCGGTGACGGCGGCGTGACCTCGGTGGGATCGGCCTGTTCCCCCATCGGTTCGTACTTCAGATAAACCTCGTTGCCAAGCATGACGGTGTCCCCGGGATTTAGGAGATACTTACCGCCCACCCGCTTGCGGTCCACAAATGTGCCGTTGGTAGAACCCACATCGCGCAGTAAATACCCCTCATCCTGTTTTGTCAAGATAGCATGCCGCCGCGACACTTCAGGGACCAGGATTGTGATGTCGTTGTCCTCTGATCTGCCGATGGTGATTTCGTCTTCCGTGAGAGGGTATGTTTTCCCTACCTCATACCCCTTAATAACCCTGAGGTGGAATTCGTTCTCTCCCATAAAACCTCCTTGGCTTTAGCATAAAACTCCTGAATTTGATTATAAACCATCCCTGGCTTTCCCGAAGGAAAGAGGGGCGATCAACCTCAGGGGAGGGTGTTCTCCCGCATCCAATCTGTGCCCAAGATGATGACGATATCCTCCTCTTGATCCTCCCCCACACGATGGAAAAGATGGTTTTCCGACAGCTCCATTAACTCTAAAATGCGTTGAATGGTGGCAGGTTTCCCGGTGTAATCGTAGATGAGGGTGGTCTCAGTGAAACGATCCGCGTTATCGACCCGGCCGATCGTCAGCCCCTGTGAGGAAAGGAAATCCGCGGTTTCCCCCGCCAGGCCCTCGCTGGATGTGCCGTTCAAGACGGCAATCCGGGCCTTCTCCGTTGCCATGCGTTCCTCCTGAGAAGGCTCATCTGTAGGCTGCGGGAGGACATCAGCGGGTTGATTGCAGATCTCATCCCATGTCTCCCGAATCCCTTTTTTATCCGGGACAAGGATGTATTCACCAAGGCTGTTGAACGTGGGTTCCACCAAAGGCTGGGTGATGACATGGCGCTCCACATTTTGGGGATTGACATCTTTCAGAGCCCAAGCCAGCTTGGTGATCTGTGAAAAGGTCAGGTTGGTCTCGATATGGGATGTCAAATCACGATACAGGGCTGGGGCTTTGCGGATCAAACGGGGGATGATATCCACATTGAAGATCTTCTTCTGCAAGGAGACCAGCACTTGCTGCTGCCGTTCCGCCCGCCCAAAATCCCCTTCCCCCGTGCTCCGCGTCCGGATGTACCCCAAAGCCATGTCCCCCGGGAGCACATGCACCCCCGGTTCGATGCGCTTCATCTTCCCTTTATGGGCGGGGTCGGGGTCGACGATCAAGCGTTCCTGGACGTTGACCTTTACGCCGTCCACGGCATCAATCAGGGCGACAAAGGCCTCGTAATCCACCTGGACATAATGGTGGATCTCCGTGTCCAGAAAACCCTGAACGGTCTCCATCAACAATTTCGGCCCCCCTCCCGGGTACCCATACCCCTCCCCTCGAGGGTAGATCTGGTTGATCTTGAGATACCCGAATTCAGGGGCTTCCACCCATAAATCCCGCGGCAGGGAGAGGAGCCCTGCGGTGTGTTTTTGGGCGTCAAGCACGGCGACGATGATGACATCCGTCAACCCTGGCCCGCTTCGCTCCTCCCATTCCCGCTTATCAATCCCGGTGATGAGCACGACCACCGGCTCATCGAGATTCAACTCCACCGGTTCCGGGCGGTTGGATCGATCCTGAAATACGATATCCTCTTCCAGGGTGGGGAGCACTTCCTGAGAAACCGCTGCCTGTTCAGTTGGGGCAAGCTGGGCGTCCGCTTTCGGCGTGGTATGGGGCTTTTTCACAGCCCGGATCGCGAAGAAAATGGTCACGCCAGCCGAGATCAAAAAAGCGGCCCATAAGATCATACTTATCCAATCGGGAGAACGATTCCGGGCAGCAGGCTTGTTATCCATGAGGGGAATCAATCATCATACGCTCAATCCCAAGGGCAATGTTTACCCTGCCAGAATAAGGGGCTGGGTTTTATAATATCCTTGAGGAACCTTACGCAGGTCAAGCGCTCATCCGCTTTTGATAAAGCGATTATATCACGGGTGCTCGTCCAAAAAATACGTTTCCGAGAGGATTTATGTCACGAGATGTGGGGCGACCGGGATGCCCTTCCATCCCATTTTTCACCTCTTTTGATATGATGTGTGTTCATTCACAAAAACCATGTCTTTAATTACAACGTACAACATCTCCAAATCATACGGGCCGCTGGATGTGTTCGCCGGGCTTTCGCTGAGCATCCCTCCCCAGGCTAGAATCGCCCTCGTGGGCGCAAACGGGATCGGGAAAACGACCCTGCTGCGGGTCTTGGCCGGGAAGGAAAACCCTTCCGGCGGACGTATTCAACGCGCCAACAACCTGTCCATCGGCTTCCTGCCCCAGGAAGCGAAAATCGACTCCGAGCGGACGTTGTGGGAGGAGGCGCTCTCTGCTGTTGACCATCTGCGACGTATGGAAAAGGAGCTTGAACGCCTGGAAAAGGAGATGGGGCGATCGTCAGCAACGGACCAAGACCTCCTCAACCGCTATGGGCAGTTGCAGGAAGCGTTCCAGAATCAAGGGGGATACACGTACCCTGCTCGAATCCGCCAGGTATTGGGCGGTCTTGGTTTTGAGGAAAGCCACTTTCAGATGCCCATCAAAAAACTCTCCGGGGGGGAGCGAACCCGGGCCTTTCTGGCGCGTTTACTGCTTACCGACCCCGACCTTTTATTCCTGGACGAGCCCACCAATCACCTCGACATCCAGGCCATCGAGTGGCTGGAGGGGTATTTGAAACGCTTTCCCGGCGCCATGCTCATCGTCTCCCACGACCGTTATTTCATCGACGAGGTCTGCGACCATATCTGGGAGATGAGCCGGGCGGGCTTTGAAACCTACCGTGGGAATTACAGTGCCTACCTCGACCAGCGACAGGCGCGTTGGGACCGCCGGGAGGAATTGTTTCAAGCGGAAAAGGCTCACCTGGAAAACGAACTGGATTACATCAAGCGAAACATCGCCGGTCAGCGTACCTCGCAGGCCCAGGGGAAGCTGCGCCGCCTCACCCGGCGGATACAAGCCATCGAGCAGTTGGGGATTCAGGCTATCCAAGATAAAACATGGGCGGAGATCAGCCAGGATGTCCAGACCACGACCAGCCCTTTCAGCGTCCAGGAAGCGCAGCAGCGCATCCAGGCTTTGGAAAACCCAGTCAAAAAGCCCCAGCAATTGAGGATCCATCTCCGACCCGACCAGCGCGGGGGCGACCTGGTGCTGCGGACCAAAGACCTGGAAATCGGGTATCAGGACGCAGATCAGCCCCTCTTCTCCGTCCCTGACATCACCCTTCTGCGCAGAGAATGCGCCGCCCTCATCGGGCCGAACGGGGCGGGGAAAACCACGTTTCTGAAAACCATCCTGGGACAAATCCCGCCCTTTAAAGGCGAGGTGAAGCTGGGAGCAAACCTGGATGTCGGCTATTTCGCCCAAGCCCATAAAGATCTCGACCCGGAAAAAACGGTTCTGGAAGAGGTCAGCAGTCTCTTCGACCGCCCCCAAGAAGGTAAACTGCGAAGTTACTTGGCGCAGTATCTGTTTTCGGGGGATGATGTCTTCAAGAAGGTGAAGGTCCTCTCCGGAGGGGAACGAGGCCGATTGGCTCTGGCTAAATTAGCGTTAGGGGATGCCAACCTTCTGCTTCTGGACGAACCTACCAACCATCTGGATATCCCATCCCAAGAGACGCTGCAGTCCGTCCTGGCCTCTTACGAGGGGACGATCCTCCTCGTCTCCCACGACCGGTACCTGATCAACGCCCTTGCCACCCAAATCTGGGAAATTGATGTCCACGAAGAAGGCCTTGATGTCTACCCGGGCACCTACCAGTCGTATCAGAAAGAAGTGGAAAGGCAGTCTGCAGAAAAGGAAGAGGAAAAGGTCAGCGACGAAAAAGCAGCCCTGTACCGCGATCAAAAGCGGTCCAAAAACCGCGCTTTAGCCCAAGAACGACGCCAGAAAGCCCGCTTAAGGGAAGTGGAAGGGCAGATTAAGGAATTGGAAGGGAAATTACAAACCCTTTCCGGGAAATTGGCCGACCCTCCTCAAGACCCCCAAAAAGTACACCAATGGGGTCGGGCGTATGACGCAGCACAGGAAGAATTGCGCAACCTGATGAAAGAGTGGGAGGAACTCCTCCAAGCCACCTCATGATGCCGGGGGCTTCCCTTGTCTACACCTCCCCGCTTTCCAGCATATCCTCCAAACGATCAACGGTGCCCGCCAGGACTTGAAATGCCTTTTCCACCGGGGCGGGCTGCGTCAAATCCACACCAGCCCTCTCCAACGCCTCCAGCGGGTACACCGAACTCCCTGCGGAAAGGAACGTGAGGTAGTCCTCCACTGCACCGGGCTCTCCAGAGAGGACGCGGTCTGCCAAGGCATGTGCCCCAGAAATCCCTGTGGCATACTGGTAAACATAAAAGTCCATGTAGAGATGCTGGAATTGAGCCCAGGTGATCCCAATCCGATCGTGATCAAAGACCACCTCATCCCCATATCCTTCCTTGAAGAGATCAGCCATCAACTGGATCATCCCCTGCGCGTTGACCGGTTCCCCTTCTTCCACTCGCCGGTGCATCTCCCGCTCAAAGCGAGCCAGGGTGGGCATGATGAAGAAGTAGCGGTGGAAGTTGGACATTGCCTCTTCAATCAAAGATAACTGAAAAATGGGATCTCCCTGTGTCCGGAACAGATGATGCCTGACCATGGCTTGATTGAAGTTTGAGGCCACCTCCGCGACGAAGAGAGAATATCGCCCATAGACGAAGGGCTGGGTCCGGTGTGTGTAGTATTTGTGAAGTGAGTGTCCCAGCTCATGCGCCAAAGTGCTGAGGCTGAAAATGTCATCATCATAACTCATCATGATGAAGGGTTTTGTGCCGTATCTCCCCCCCGAAAATGCCCCCTGGCGCTTGCCCCGGTTCTTAGCCCGGTCCACCCAGCGCTCTTCCTCGCACCCTTTACGGAGTATGCTGACATATTCCTCTCCCAGGGGAGCCATACCCTCACAAATCCAATCCACGGCCTGTGGGAAAGGAATGGTGGGCGTCTCCTCTGTCAAAGGGGCTTTGATGTCGTAGACGTGAAAGGCCTCGTAGCCATGGGCTTTCCGCTTAATATCCCAATAGCGGTGCCAGGTGGGCAGGTTTTCTTTAAAGACCTGGATCAAATTATCAAAGACATCCATTGGGATGTTGTTTCTATGCAATGAGGCTTCCAGTGAAGAGGGATACTTTCGGGCTCGAGCGTTGAAGGCATCCCGCTTGAAAGCAGTGGTTTGCATGCCGGCGATCGTGTTCTTGAAATCCATATACCCGTCGCCATAATGCTCCCAGGCTGTGCGACGCACCTCTCGATCCCTATGCGTGATCAGAGAGCGGATGCTGCTTTGCCCGATTTCCAATTCCCCACCGTCTTCAGTGACAGCAGGTTCAAAGACCAACTCTGCGTTGACCAGGGCGGTGTATTCCTGAGGAGGTGAGCTCCTGGGTAAGGGGTCGTTGGCAAGGGCTAATACGTTCTCGACCTCCATGGAACGCACATGGTTGGACAGCCGCTCCAGGTTATCGAAGTAGTGTTCGTACTCCGCTAATTGGGGTTCTTCCTCCAACCAGTCTTGCAGGGTATCGAAACCGATCGATACCAGTTCCGGTTGAATGAAAGAAACCGCTGCGGCCGCTTCAGAAGACAGGCTCCGGGCCTGCCCGGTCCTGGCCGCCGCGGCCTGGTCGGAGACATCCACCGAGTTGGCCAAGAAGGCATACACGGCCACTTTTTGAGCTTGCATCATGACCTCGTCCCGGGCTTTAAGGCACGATAGGACTTGCTCAGGGCCTTGATCCAGTGTACCCTGAAATGCCTTCACCTCCGGAAGCATCTCCTTCACCTCCTGATAGGCGTCTTTCCAGGCTTCGACTGTGGGGAAGATACTCTTCAAATCCCACGTCTCTTCTATGGGAACTTCATGCCGGGGAGGGAGTGTGGTTTGTTCCATGATCTACGCTCTCCTTGTAACTAATGTCTCACTTTCTAGCACGCTAAACCTCTCGAAGAATCCTTTCTTAACGGTTTTCATAATGACGAGTTTGGGCTTGCTCCCTCACCGCTCCACTTCATACCCCGGACCGGATGGCTGGGTAAGATCCACCTCCACCTCTTCCCCTCCATATCCATCCACCAGGTCGTGGGCCCTAACTCGCACTTTGGTAACATCCGGGGGTATAAAAAGATCGCTTTGTGAGCGTGTAAAGGGTTGTTCTTCAACATGCGGATGTAATAATAAACGTGTAAACGGGTCCTCCGGATCCTTTTTCAAGACCTCCCCTCCCGGGATAACCACATCCCAACCATTGGCATAATCCTCCCAACCCTTATCAGGATGCTGGAGTGTGACATAAAATGTCCACATGTTTTCCTCTTCCTGTTCAACCACTCGGACGTGAACCACATCCGCGTTTCCTTTTCGGGCAGACTCTGCTGCGCCCATCACAGATTCCTCCTTCGTGGATTGAGGAGAGGTTTCCGACGTTGGTTGGGGAGATGCGGTTTCCTCCTTCCCCTCGCTCAAAGTTGACAGCGGGGTACTCAACTTTTCTCCCTTGCTTGTGTTTCTCCCCATCCGGGGAGATAGACAACCCCCCAGCGTAAAAGCCGCAATCACAAGGCAGACATGAAACCGCTTTCCCATAGATAGTCCTCCCCGGTAGGGAGAGCTAACAGCTACTCATCATCTGTAAAAACCGGCCGGTGGTCAAGGGCGGAAAGCGGCTGCTGGCCAATGGAGCCCAGAGGCGGCAGCGTACGTTTGAATCGGTAGCGTTTTACCCGCCCGATCACCTCGCGGATGAACGTTTCCGAAATCCCCGCCTGCACACACTCCTCAACGGTCTGCCCTTCCTCCACCAACAAATACAGCAGCTGGTCGACCTCTTGATACGTGAAGCCCAATTCCTCTTCATCGGTTTGTCCCACCCACAGTCCCGCGCTGGGTGGCCTATCGATGATCTCTTGCGGGACCCCCACATGCTCCGCCAATGCCCAGACCTGGGATTTATACAGGTCACCCAGCGGGTTGAGGTCGAAGGCCCCATCCCCGTGCAGCGTGCTGTAGCCTAGCAAAATCTCGGTTTTGTTCCCCGTCCCAACGACAAGCCCTCCAAACGCCTTGGCTTGATCGTAAATGTAGATCATCCGCATGCGGGCCATGACGTTGCCCTTTCGGACCCGGTCTGCGTCCGGCAGATCAGCCAGCACGCCCTGGACGGCTTCCGTAATGGAAAAAGTCTTAGACTGCACACCGTTCATTTCCATGACTTTTTGAGCATAAGAGCGGGACTCTTCGGAAGATGTTTCATAGGGCAGCCACAGAGCGAGAACATTCTCAGGTCCCAAGGCTTCGGCGGAGAGAAAGAGGCTCAAGGCGGAATCCACCCCTCCCGAGACGCCAAGGACGACTTTAGAAAAATCTGCTGCTGTCACCGTTTCGCGAATGAAATCAGTCAACAGTCGCGCTGCTCGTTGTGGGTCAAGGGGTATTTTCTTCATCGTGTCCATACCTCAATTCCAAGATCAATAAAACCACACCGGCTGCTGCAAATAGCATAGCAGCCCATGTCCCCCACCGCAGACCCCAGATGAAAAGCCCTGGGTCCACCCGCAGGGCAGAGACCGCTCCCTGGATCAAGGCGAAGACCAGCAGGCCCACACTCCCCCGCTGGCCCGGACGGGATAACCATCTCCAACCTGTTGGTAGGAAGACGAGGGTGAAAAGGACGCCCCCGCTGATCAAGCCACCCAAAAAGTGAATGGGCCATCGCGACGCCAGGACGCCGAATTCGTCCTGCACTACCACCCCCCACCAGGCATCTGTCAGCGGGCCATAACCCATGCCGCCAAAAAGAGAAGCCACGCCCAGACTCAGCGCCACAGCGCCCAGGAGCGGAAGGTAAGCATCGGTCAACTTCAAGAAAGAACTTTTCCCGATCAAGCTAACCGAAACGAATCCAATAATCGCGCCCACCGCTCCCCCCACCGGGCCCAAGCCCCCTAACCACATTTGGGGAATTTCGGCCCAATTGGAAAGATAATACCCTCCATGCCATAAGACGTAATCCAGACGCGCGCCAATCAGCGCGAAAAAGAGGACGGCCACCCCGCCCCACAGATGGAACGGCTTCCTTCGCGGGGCTCTCCAGGCGAGGAGTCCCAAACCCCAGACACAGCCGAAGGTGATGAACAAAGAGAAGGGGGAGGCAACCGTTTGAAACAACAACCAGGTATTCACGCTAAAATCATACCATACCATGCTCTTTCAAGTATAATCAGTAGTATCAGAACAGTGGTCCTTCACCCATTGGTGGTGCTTTCAGACCACCACCCTCCCCGAGAAAGCACCCGGAGGCAACTTTGCCCCCCGCCATTTTGCTAAGGATGAAACATGGAACCGGTTACCATTCAAAAAGCGTCAACGGAACAAGAGAAAAGGTCATTTTTAAGCTTGCCCTGGAAGGTCTACCAGGGGAATCCATACTGGGTGCCGCCCATCTTTTCGGAGCGGATGGACTTCCTGAACCCCGAAAAGAACCCCTTTTACAACCATGCGGATGTGGAGCTGTTCACAGCGCTCCGCGGGAAGGATGTGGTGGGCACCATCGCCGCCTTCACCAATCGTCGCCACAACGAGTACCAGGGAGAAAATATCGGCTGGTTCGGGTTCTTCGAGGTCCTGGAAGACCCGGAAGCTGCCGCGGTCTTGTTGGAAACCGCAGAGGACTGGGCGCGAGAACGTGGCCATACCGCCATCCGGGGTCCGGCGCAGTTCGACACCAACGAGGAATGCGGATTGTTGGTGGACGGATTCGACGACAGCCCCCGCATCTTGATGACCTATAACCCTCCTTATTACGTGGATTATCTGGAGGAGAATGGATATAAGAAAGCGATGGATTTATGGGCCTACAAGCTGGCTATCCAAAAGTTTAAAGAGGAATCAAGCCAGCGCTTGGACCAGCTCGCAGAAAGGATCCTCGACCGCCGGAAGATCACCGTGCGCAACATTAACATGAGGGAGTTTGACGCCGAGGTGGAAAGGGTTAAAGGCCTATACAACAGCGCCTGGTCGAAGAATTGGGGCTTCGTACCCATGGATGACGCCGAGTTCGATCACCTCGCGGAACAATTGCATGACATCATTGACCCAGATCTCGTTTACATCGCTGAGCGAGAGGGACAACCCGTGGGGTTCGGCCTCACCCTCCTGGACCTGAATAAACCTTTGCGTTTGGCCTATCCCACACCAAATGGGCCGGAATGGTGGATGATGGCCAAGCTGATCTGGCATTGGAAGATCTTGGGCAGGGTCGATTGGGTGCGCGTTTTTGCGTTAGGCGTGATCGATCAGTACCGCAGCCTCGGCATCGACGCCATCCTGTACCATAAGACGGCGAAAGCTGCCATCCGAAAGGGGATCAAGTACGGTGAAATGAGCTGGATCTTAGAAAGCAACACGGAAATGAACAAGCCGATCCGGGCCATGGGCGGTGAAATATACAAAACATATCGCTTTTACGAAAAAGACCTCTAATTACCCACTTTGATGCGGTGGTAAAAGGCTCACTATGAATTTTTCCATACTCGATCCAAACATAGCCTATTTGTTTTTAGCGTCTTTTTTCTTCTTGGCAGGTATCGCCATTCTCACCCCCGGGACCGGCCTATTAGAAGTGGGGGCGATCGTGGCTTTGATCCTCGCCGGCTGGGGCGTTTACACCCTGCCCATCAACACCTGGGCGCTGATCATCCTCATCCTGGGCGTGATCCCCTTCATCATCGCCGTCCGCATATCCACCAAGATATACTTTCTGGCTGTTTCCATTGGGTCTCTGGTCATCGGCTCCTTGTTTCTTTTCCGATCCGATACCTGGTGGAAGCCCGCCATTCACCCGCTTTTAGGCCTGGTGGTCTCCGGCATTGTGGGCGGTTTCTACTGGCTGGTCACGGTGCGCGTTTTACAGGCGGAAGCGGCTCCCCCCTCCCACGATTTAGGCAGGCTGATCGGGGAAGAAGGCGAAGTCAAATCTGAAATCAAAGAAGGGGAAGAAGGGTCCGTGCAAGTGCTGGGCGAGTTGTGGACAGCGCGCAGTTCAACCCCCCTCGAAGAAGGTGCCGTCATCAAGGTCGTGGACCGGATGGGGTTTGTGCTGGAGGTTGAACCGCTCGAAGAAGATTAACCTAACCTACTCCTTGAGGAGGTTTATCATGATGTTTTCCTACTTAATGCAAAATGTGACAGGCAGCGGTATCCCTTTGTTTTTACTGGGCGCCGTGATCATCGTTGTCCTCATCCTTTTGGCAACCGCCATCAAGATCATACCCGAATACCAGCGCCTGGTCGTCTTTCGATTGGGTCGTTGTCTTGGCGCCCGGGGCCCGGGCTTTCTGATCCTGATCCCCTTCGTCGACAAAGGGGTCAATGTAGATTTACGAGAGCAGGTCAGGGAAATCCCTCACCAGACCGTGATCACCGCGGACAACGCCGGGATTTCCTTGGACTTCATCTGGTACTACAAAGTCTTAGACGCTGTGGAAAGCGTGCTCCAGGTGGGGAGCTTCGAAAGCGCCGCTCAGGGGATCGCCACCACCACCCTGCGCGCCGTGGTAGGGGGGATCGAATTGGACCAGGTCCTCACCGAGCGGGAGCACATTAACAATATGCTCCGCACCCGCCTTGACGAGGTCACCGAACGCTGGGGCGTGAAAGTCACCAACGTCGAAATCCGGGAGATCATCCCCCCGCAAGAAGTCCAGGATGCGATGAACAAACAGATGTCCGCCGAACGGACCCGCCGTGCCCAGGTAACGGAATCCACCGGCGAGAAACAAGCCACCATCAACGTGGCCGAAGGGGAAAAAGAAGCGGCCGTCCTCCGGGCGGAGGGAGAAAAGCAATCCCGGATCTTAGAAGCGGAAGGAGACCGGGAAGCGCAGCGGCTGCGCGCGGAGGGGTACGCGCTCGCCTTGGAGAAGATCACTGAGGTGGCCCGCACCATCGATCCCAAAACGGTGACCCTGCAGTACTTCGACACCTTGAAAGAGTTGGGGCAGAAGGAAGCGACGAAATACATCTTCCCCATGGAGTTCACCAGTTTACTGGAAGACTTCCTTAAAAATAAAGAGTAACCGACTGATTCATGAATGACACGAATCACCAGCCAGGTAGCGAGACCAGGATCAGCACCGCTACCTGGCGTGATTTAATGGACCTGCACCAGCTGGAGCGGGCCTGTTTCCAAAGCGATGCCTGGCCGATTTGGGACATCATAGGCGTCTTGTCCTTCCCCAACATCGTCCGTTTAAAAGCGGAGTCAGAGCAAAGGATGGTGGGGTTTATCGGTGCTGATCTGCGCTACTCCCGGGCCCATGCTTGGATCGTCACCTTTGGCGTGCTGCCCGGTTACCAGCGGCAGGGGATCGGCACATCCTTATTAGAAGCATGCGAAAAGGCTATCCCGCTGCCGAAGATTAAACTCAGCGTGAGACGTTCCAATCAACCAGCCTTGAACTTATACCGGAAATTCGGTTACCGGGAAGTGGAGATCTGGCCCGCCTACTACGAGGGGAAAGAAGACGCGCTCGTTTTGGAGAAAGAGAAGCCGCCAGGAGGGGAGGGGGTTTAATGTCTATACGAAATATCTTGAGGCTCCTTTCAAACCCATATGTCCGGCATCCCGCCCCGGAAGCGGTACAGCGGCTTGTCCCCCGTCGCACACAGAATCCGGGCCCAGCCACCACTGCTATAATAAGAGTTTATGAACACAACACCCCTCCCTGAGCCAACCTACATCACTGATCGCGGCTCTTTCTACCCCATGGTTGACTCCCTCTCCCAGGTGGAGAAACTTGCCGTCGATACCGAGGCCAACAGCCTGTACGCCTACCGGGAGCGTGTCTGCCTGATCCAGCTTTCCACCCCTGATCGGGATTACATTGTCGACCCATTGACCCTGGATGATCTTGACCCGCTGGGAGAGATTTTCAACGACCCAGCTGTCGAAAAAATCTTCCACGCATCGGAGTTTGACCTCCTCATCCTCCACGCTGACCTCGGTTTCCAGTTCCAAAACTTGTTTGACACCATGCTGGCGGCCCGGATATTGGGGTGGAAAAAACTGGGCCTGGACTCCCTTTTAGAAGACATCGCGGGGGTCCAGATCAATAAAAAATACCAGCGCGCGGATTGGGGTCAACGCCCTCTTCCAGAAGAGATGATCCGCTACGCCCAAAAGGACACCCATTACCTGATCCAGATCAGGGACGCCCTGGCCGAGCAATTGCGCCAATCGGGGCGCTGGGCCATCGCCCAAGAGGATTTCGCGCGCGCCTGCCGGGTCCACACCCGCCCCCAGAAAGAGAAACTCCCCCCCTGTTGGCAGATCCACGGGTCCCAGAACCTTTCCCCACGAAAAGCGGCCATTCTTGAGAAGCTTTGTCACTATCGCGATCGGGTGGCCCGCAAAGAAAACCAACCGCTCTTCAAAATCCTGGGAAACAAAACCCTTTTGGCATTGGCGGATGCCGCGCCGCGCACCCAGCGGGCTTTCGAATCCTTACCCATCCTCTCTCAACCTCAGGTCCAACGACATAAACACGGTCTGTGGCAGGCCATTCAGGACGGTTGGAGGGCCAGCCCCCTTCTGCCACCGGGGAGAGAGCGGCCCAACGATGACTACCTAAACCGCCTCCATCATTTGAAAGCCTGGCGGAAACGAAAGGCCCGCCAGGTGGGCGTGAACTCTGCCGTCATCCTGCCGCGTTACTTGTTGACTGCCGTCGCTGAAGAGAACCCCGGCACCAAAGAAGAGCTGGAGGAGATCCTGGCAGAAGTGCCCCTCCGCTTCGCTCATTATGGCGATGAGATCCTCGCCGCCCTCTCTCGCAACTAGTCCAAGGGAAAGACACTCGATGAAAATTCACTTTCACGGCGCAACCCGCACGGTCACCGGCTCCATGTACCTCTTGGAAATCAACGGTGAAAAGCTTCTTCTGGAGTGCGGTTTATTTCAGGGACACAGAAAAGACACCCATCAACGAAACCGGACCTTTCCCTTCTCCTGCCGGGACATCGATGCCGTCATCCTCTCCCACGCTCACATTGACCACAGCGGCAACCTGCCCCATCTCATTAAAGACGGATTCCGGGGGCCCATTTACACCACCCCCGCTACCGCCCACCTGGCCAATATCATGCTTCTCGACTCAGGCTACATCCATGAGGAAGACGCCAAATACCTCAACAAGAAGCGCCGCCGCCAGGGTAAGCCGCCCATCGAGCCCCTCTACACACAGGAAGATGCCGGACGCGTGGCCTCCTTTTTCCAGAGCGTCGATTACCAGGAACCATTCCAGCCTGTTTCCGGCGTGAACGCCCACCTGGTAGACGCCGGTCACATCCTGGGGTCGGCAGCTGTCGTGCTGGATATCACCGAAAACCAGCACACCTTCCGCCTCTGGTTTTCCGGCGATGTGGGGCGCCCCGGCGCAGCTCTCCTGCGGGATCCAGTGTACCCCGAAGAGGCCCACTATCTGATCATGGAATGCACCTACGGGGACAAAATCAAACGGGACCCCGAGGAGGCCTTCCACGAATTCAGGGAGGTGGTGCAAAGGACGGCGGGGCGAGGAGGGAAGGTGATCATCCCCGCCTTTGCCGTGGGCCGGACCCAGGAACTGGTCTATTTCCTTCATAAGATGATGGAGGAGGGCGATGTCCCTGAAATCCCTGTTTTCGTGGACAGCCCCTTGGCGATCCGGGCCTCACAAATTTACCGCGATCACCCGGAATGCTTCGATCAAGAAACCCGGGACCTCATCGCCAAGGATGAACACCACGCAGCGCTGGGCTTTGACAAATTAAGCTATACCCGGTCTGTAGAAGAATCCAAAGCCATCAATCATGTCAAGGGCCCGGCTGTGATCATCTCCGCCTCCGGGATGGCCGAAGTAGGCCGCATCTTGCATCACTTGAAGAACAACATTGAGGATCCCAAAAACACGGTCCTCATCGTCTCCTGGCAGGCGCCGCACACTTTGGGGCGGCGCTTGGCTGAGCGCGAGGAACGGGTGCGGATCTTTGGAGAGATGTATAACCGGAGGGCGGAAGTGGCGACCATCGGCAGCTTCTCCGCTCACGCAGGACAACAATTGTTAACGGAATACGCTCTCAATTCGAAAGAGACCATCAAAACGATCTTCCTGGTCCACGGCGAACCCCGCGGCGCCGAACCCCTCCGGGGGCGTCTGCGCGAAGTGGGATT
Organism: Anaerolineales bacterium; assembly: GCA_041686005.1. Taxonomy (GTDB): domain Bacteria; phylum Chloroflexota; class Anaerolineae; order Anaerolineales; family UBA11858; genus B10-G9. The sequence goes on from JAWLER010000009.1 coordinate 38,843, forward strand.
TTCCTCTATCGAATATCCCCAACTTGGGGATGTGTTTGACATATAGCAGGGGGATCCCCTCTCCGAGATATGCGCTGCCTTTCCCCCTTTCCTTTTGGTATAATCCACCATGCGCAGGGAGGGGTGCCAGAGTGGCTTATTGGGGCGGTCTCGAAAACCGTTGTGGTCCGTTAGGGCCACCGTGGGTTCGAATCCCACCCCCTCCGCTGGAGCGCATTGATCCGGGAACCTTCCCGGATTGGCATTTAAAATCGCCCCCTATTGCTCTCCCCTTTACTTATCAAAATTATCAACACGCTCCTATTGTCCCCGGACGCTTGTCCCTGTTACAATATTCGAAACTGTGGACTCGGGGCCACCGCACCCCCTGCCCTTTAGATCGGGTCCTTAGGAGAAACAAATGAGCGACACGCTTCTTATTATCCTGTTCGGCGCAGGTATCCTGGCTATCTTCGTTGTCATCTTCCTTCGCATTTTGCGGACCAGCAGGCAGATCAACCTCACTGACACTCCGGAGGACGAGAAACCGGAATGGCTGCGTTCAGACCCTCCTCCCGAGACGATAGAGGAAACGCAGGCGGATCACGAGGGCATCTCGCTGTACGATTTTGATCAAGGAGAGGACATTGCCGCTGCGTTTGCAGAACAAATTGAAGACATCATTCATACTCTTATGAGAGAAGACCCGGAACTTGAATCTCTCCAACTCGATTTAGGAACCGGGCCTGAAGGGGGGATCGAATACCACTTCCAGGGGCAAGCCTATGCCCACTTGGATCAAATCCCAAACGAACGAATGCGCGCAGTGATTAAACGAGCGGTGGAGATATACAACAGCCGCGAATGAGGGCTCCCTTCCCGCTGCCTAACCTCAGGCCCACAAACGCAGGAAGGATACGGTTCTTCTCCCCTGATCGGTACCTCCCTCTGGCAGATCAGGGGGTTTCTTTTTTAGGGGACATCGCCTTTAGAGAATATCCTCGGGTTGGGACTCTGGCGGAGCGGAGCGCGATCTTCTTCGAAAGACGATGACCACAAGCATCAACCCGATCAGGAGGATCCCCACCGCAACGCCCACGAGTGCTTGCCTGCGCAAGGGCAGAATGACAGCTGCCGACAGGCGTTCCATGGTTTTCAAGATCACCGGTTGGATGGCAGAGGGCACATCGGCATAAACGTTATTCACCAACAGGCGGTACATCAAGCCGGGGTAAATCAAGGTTCCCGAGAAACTGATCCCGCTGCCCAATAAGATGGGAATCCCCCACCAACCGCCAAACCCCGCTAAAGAACGCACGCCAAAGAGGGTGACCAACAACAAGCAAATCCCCGGCAGCAAGAGGCTCAGCATGGACCCGTCCCGGACTTTTCTCAACACATCTTTGGCTTTCGCAAGGTCTTCTTCCGCCATCCCTTCCGCGTCATTCAGCTCCTGGGTCATATTCACTTCCGAGGGGATTTCATCCGCGACCCTCTCCAAGATATACTCATAGACTTGAACTTGCTCCTCGCGGGCGAGGGTGGGCGCTTTGCACATCAATTCCAAAACTGCTTCAGGCGACTCTGTTGGGGAGGAGATGTCATCGAAGGCTTCCAATTCCTCTGCCGTGCAAGGAGGCAATGACTCAAAGAGAATTTCCGCCGCCTCTTCTCCCTGGGGTCCCTTCATCCGCTCCCTGACCAGAGAAGTGTCGATCTTTAGTTGAGGATAGGGTTCTTCGCTTTCCAGCCAGCGGTAAAAGCTATCCACCCCGTCCTCTGTCCATCGGACCAAAAGTGTGTCGGGAAGCAATATCTCTTTGATTTGCCGTAATTCTGGATCTTCCAAATTCTCAAACAATCGCTTTAAATTCGGCTCTTCGCCAGCTTGATCCTCGCCTTCACCCTCCCCTGCCACCCCCCCTTTCGACATTTCATCCATCATCAAGGTAACGAAATCGGTCTCCGTGACCGCGCGGACGGAGACGTCTTTGATGATCGCGGGGCTGAAGAAAACACGGCCGAGATTAAAAGTCATCAGGGAAACTGGTATGAGAAGCACGACGAAGAAAGCAAACACCCCAGCTAACATTTTTGACACGTAGAGAAAAAAGGTCTTCATGGCTCCTCCTGGGAAGCGTCCTAGGGCAGGAAATTCTCCAAACGCAAACCTCTAAGTGAGTCAATCTTCATATCCGGTTGGTGCCCATCCAGCTGGAAAGAGAGGTGTTTTGTCATTTGGTTGGGGACGGCGATGCAAAAAAGGTTTGCCCGTTTTGCGGCCAGCACGCCAGCAGGAGAATCTTCCAAAACGATGACCTGATCGGGATTTACCCCTAATGCATCCACTGCCAGATGGAATATTTCGGGGTCCGGTTTTGCATGGTCTACATCGTCGGAACTGATGATCACCTCAAAGTGTTCATACAAACCCAGCCTTTCCAGATGTCCCTTAACCCATTGGCGGGAAGAACTGGAGGCGATGCCCAGTTTCAACTGGGCATTTTCAGCCGCCGTGATCAGCTCCCGTACCCCAGGAAGCACCTCTTCTTTTGCTAAAAACTCCTTCTCCCACTTACTCAGTTTCTTCCGCGCTTCCGCTTCTTCGAAACCGTCACCGGCAAGGCGGGCCAGGTCGTGCATGGGATCGCGGTCTTTGGAGGACCAACCGATGACATCCACCCAGTCCTCTTTCATTAAAGTCAACTCATACTCCTCGTACAGCCGCTGCCAGGCATGAAATGCCGGGGTCTCCGAATCAATGATCAAGCCATCAAAATCAAAAATAATCCCTTCGATCTTTCGTGTCCTATCCATGATCCCTCTTTCTCAGTATAATAAGCTCTGTTGAAGATGAACGTTGTATAATCCTGTCATGCTTGCGAAGTAAGGTTTGCCCGATGATCAAACAAATCCAATTGCTCTTTGCTCTCCTGAAAGATGAAAGGGTTCACCCCCTTATCAAGCTCTTTCCCTTCCTCTCCTTGTTATATTTGGTATTTCCCGATCTGGTACCCGGCCCCTTTGATGACGCGGTGGTGATCGCCCTTTTCCTGCAGTTCTTCCTCGCCCTCATCCCCGATGACATCATTGAAGAGCATAAACAATCCCGGGACAAAATCATTGAGGGTGAGTTTTGGGAAGAGTGATCTCCAATCCTTTCAAGGTTAAATGACAACTCCCCGAGGATTTCGGGGAGTTAACATCCAATCGCGTTCCTCTTAAAATATATCCTCGTCCTCGCTGTCATCGTACTTGATTTCAAACTCCACATCCTCGCGCAGCTGTCGCACCCACAATTGAAGGATGTCCCCCTTCTCTGTTTCGTCATAATGGGCAGCGATGATGGGAATTTCATCAATCAATCCCGATTCGTTACGGTATTCCAGATTAATCAGCTCTTGGTTTCGCCATGCGTCCCGGCACCGCTCTACAAGTTTGGCGCCATTAAACGCGCGCAACTCCGTGAACAAAGCGTCAAATTGAAGGGGACTTTCTGTAATGCCCTGAATCCACAAACCGTTCACTTCTTGAAATTCAGGCGTCGGGCCCTCAATGATGGTGATTTTATCGTTCATGGTTCTCGCTCGCCATACCGGATAATCAATTTAACGGTATCATACCATAAACGACCCTGTAGTAAATGGTCGCGCTGGAGGCTCTTTCCTGCCCCTGCCTATCGTTTTTGAAAGTTTTCAGCCCTCCCTTTTCTCCCCCATACCATATTTCGGTAGACACACATCCATAGAGTGGAGTATAATGTAAGGTCAAATCAACGGCACTTGCCAAACGTTTTCATCGTTATATCTACACCCCTTTTCCTCCGGGTGCTTAAGGCCCGGCAGAAAGGGTTTTCTCCCTTTATCGGGGCAGCCGCTCTCGCTGTCTTCTGACCTTTTGCAGGAGCACTCCAGTATGGTGGATGAGATAAAAGTCTTGTGTATTGCAGAGGATAAAAACGTTCTTCCCCAAGATATGTTTTCCTCCGTAAGCGAAAGACGCGCGAATCTCCCTGCCTTCTCACTGATGTATGCGAAAAGTGCTGATGCCGGCTTGAACAGAGTCAAGACCGAACCGTTTGACATCATCCTCCTGGATCACCGCCTCAAGGCGGACGCCCTTCTGCCTGAAATTCGATCCATCCGCCCACGCGCCCCGCTATTGATGGTTGCCAATCCAGGTGAGTTGAAAGAGGTCCAAAAAGAAGCCGGACAATTCGCTGATAAAATCCTCACCTACCAAGAAGTGGATAGCCCCCTACTGATTCATACACTGCTTGACGCAGTGGAAAAAAGGGACTTAGAGGATTCCCTGCAAAAAGCTCATATTGAGCTTGAAAAACTGTTGGTGGAATTCACCTCCTTGCGCCAGGCGAGCTTGCATCTCACCTCCAACCTGGAATTATCTCCCACGTTGGACGCCATCCTTGAAAACGCCCTCCATCTCATTTCCGCGGACGACGCCCATATTTTCCTCTACCAGGATGGAGAACTACATTTTGGGTCCGCTTTATTTGATGACGATCAACAAAAAGAACCCTTCCAGAACCCCAGAGACCATGGGTTGACCTATAAGGTAGCGCGCCAGGGGGAGAAGATCGTCGTGAATGATGTCATGAAGCACCCAATTTTTAAGGACCGCCGTTGGGATGGTGCGATTATCGGCATTCCCCTTAAAATCGGCCAAGAAGTTCAGGGCGTGATGAACCTCGCCTTTCAACATTCCCATACTTTTACAGAAGAGGAACAAAGAATTCTGGAATTGTTCGCCGACCAGGCAGCGATCGCCATCCACAATGCGCGGCTATACGAAAAAGCTAAGGTGGAAATCGGGGAGAGGAAGCAGGCTGAGGAAGCTTTACGAGAGAGCGAGGAAAGGTACCGCAAGCTCTTTGACTCCTCTAAGGACGCCATCATGACCTTGGAGCCCCCCGATTGGCGGTTTACCTCTGGAAACAACGCCATTTTGGATATGTTTAAGGTCCAAGATGTCGCGGAGTTCACGCATCACACGCCGGGTGACCTTTCTCCCCCGACCCAACCGGACGGACGCCCCTCAAAAGAGAAAGCCCTGGAGATGATCCGGATCGCGTTGGAAAAGGGATCCCACTTCTTTGAATGGGAACACCAGCGGGTCAACGGCGAAAATTTTCCAGCTACCGTGCTCCTGACACGAGTCGATTTGGGCGAGAAACGGTTCCTGCAAGCCACGGTGCGGGACATCACCAAACGCAAGGATACTGAGCGATCGCTCAAGGAATCGGAAGAGAAATATCGCTCCCTCTTTGAGCGGGTGCCTGTGGGTCTCTACCAAACGACCCCTCAAGGCAAGATCATGGATGCCAACCCTGCCCTGGCTGAGATGCTGGGATATCCCAACCGGGAATCCCTCCTCGGCGTGAAAGCCTCGGACATCTTCGTAAGCGATGAAGACCGTCAAGATCAGCTTTCCATTTTAAAGAAAGAGGAAGTCCTCCCGGATTATGAACTTAAGCTTCGTCGCCGAGATGGTTCCGAAATTTGGGTGAGGGATTCTGCCCGGGCTGTCAAAGACGAAAACGGAGAGACCCTATATTTTCAAGGCAGCTTGGTGAACATCACGGAACGGGTTCAACTGCAACGGGAAGTGGAAAAACGCCGCCTTTATTTAGAAGGTGTCTTAGAGTCCACGTTAAGCGCCTTGATCACCCTTGATACAAAACACCGCATTTTGGAATGGAACGCGGGGGCAGAAAAGGTATTTGGCTATACGGCAGAAGAAGCCGTTGGTCGCGATCTGGATGCCCTGATCGCCAACCCGGAAGGGGAAATTTTGTCAGAAGCCTCCACATATACCAATCAGATTCTCAATCAGGAAATTGTGCCTCCCACCGAAACCGTGCGTTACGATAAATGGGGCAACCCCATCAACGTCGTCTTGACGGGCGCGCCCATTCAGGTCGGCGGCGATCTGGTGGGCATCGTCGCCTCCTATACGGATATCACCAAACAAAAAAGCCTGGAAAAAGAGATCAAACATATGGCTACCCACGATGCATTAACGGGGCTGCCCAACCGGCGCCTCTTCAATGAACGGATTGGCCTGGAAATCGCCCATGCGGAGCGGAATCAAGAGCGTGTGGGGGTCATGTTCATCGACCTGGACAACTTCAAAGAAATCAATGATACATATGGCCACAGCACGGGTGACGTCCTCCTTAAAAAAATCGGGTCGCGTTTGGTCAATGTGCTCCGTAAAAGCGACACCGTCGCCCGCATGGGGGGAGATGAGTTCTTGCTCATCACCCCCGAAATGGAAACATTCGAGGACGCCTACACCACAGCGGAGCGTGTCCTGAAAGCCATGCAGGATCCCTTCACCTGCAATGGCAACCAAGTCAAGATCAGCTTCAGCATCGGGATCGCGATCTACCCTGATCATGGGGAGGACGTGGACACGCTGACCAAACATGCGGACAGCGCCATGTACCAGGCCAAAGAACAAGGGGGCAGCACCTACCAAATGCACGCCTCCTTCTGATGTCCATGTACCAATTAGTCCTCCTTATCCCCCGAGAAGTGGACGAATCTGCTTTCGATGAGTCCTGGCCTGTGTTTCTAAAACATGTTGAAAACATGCCCGGACTCATCCGCGAAACCGCAGGGCTGGTCGAAGACGTGGTGTACGGAAAGGATTCTATCCGCCGCATCTATACCTTTTCTTTTCCCGATAAAGAGGCTCTCTATCAAGCCCTGTCCTCGGAGCCTGGAGAGAAAGCAGGGGAAACGATCCACAAATTAACGGGGGGTCAAATCACCATCCTCATCACCCACCACCGGGAAGACCAGCTGGAAAACATCCGCACCTATCGATCAGAAACAGGACATGCCTGAGACACCCTCCCCGTCCCTTTGGAAAATCGTTGTTTCGATTTGCATCATCGTCCTCATCAGCGGGGGATGTTATCTCTGCCGGTGGTACCGCCAAAAAGGATATCGGACCCGGCGTTTGATCACTTGGCTCCGCCAACCTGAGAAGCACCCGGAATGGGCGGTTTCGGGGGGAGAAAGATGCGGACCAGCCCCCTTCCTGATCCCCACGGAGGGGTACATAGGCTATGTATGGGGAGATTCCTTCCGCCCGGGTCACACACACCAGGGCATCGATATTTTCACATCCGGAGGAAACGGCACCACGCCGGTATTTGCTGCTTATGCCGGTTACCTGACCCGCCTGTCCGATTGGAAATCTTCCCTCATCATCCGCATCCCTCAAGACCCCCTGCATCCTTCGCGACAAATCTGGACATATTACACTCACCTAGCCGATGCCCGCGGCTCATCTTTTATCGCAGATTCCTTTCCTCCCGGCACTTCTGAGGTTTATGTAGAGGAAGGGACCTTGCTCGGCTACCAGGGGAACTACTCGGGGGATCCGGGGAACCCGGTCGGGGTCCATTTACATTTTTCAATCGTCAAAGATAACGGGCACGGCGAATTTCTCAATGAATTGCTCATAAAAAACACCCTCGACCCCTCTCCATATTTTGGTCTCCCTTTGAACGCTTCGGAGATCGGTGATAAGATTCCTGTCTGCGATCCCTAACAGGGTTCACCTGTGATCACCTTCTCCATTTCACTCCTCCTATAATTTCCGTTATAATCGGATTGCATAGCCACTTCAAATCCCGCCTTCCGTTCCTACCCTCCCCTGACGAGAAAAGGAGATTCTTCTATGAGTGAGCAAGACATGATCCAAGTGGAAAAGATCGATAAGGTCGGCTTGATCACTTTGAACCGCCCAAAAGCGTTAAATGCCCTCAATCCAACATTGCTTCATTCCTTGATGGATACGCTGGAAGCGTTTGATAAAGAGGAGGATATCGGTGCCATGGTCATCACCGGCAGCGAGACATCCTTTGCTGCCGGCGCGGACATCAAAGACATGGTTTCTGCCAACCCGATAGAGATGATGATGAACGAATTCATCCCGGCTTTTGCCAGAATTCGGGAGATCAAGAAACCCATCATCGCCGCTGTGTCTGGATATTGTCTAGGTGGGGGGAACGAATTGGCCTTGTCCTGTGATATGATCGTCGCTTCCGAAACGGCTTCCTTCGGCCAACCAGAGATAAATCTGGGCATCATCCCCGGCGCTGGCGGGACCCAGCGCCTGACCAAAGCCGTGGGTAAAGCATTGGCCATGGAAATGGTTCTCAACAATCGCACCCTATCCGCCCAAGAGGCCCTTGATTATCACCTGGTTAATTATGTCGAACCCATTGATTCTTATTTGGACAAAGCCATTGATCTCGCCCAGGATATCGCCCACCGAGCGCCCTTGGCCGTTCAATTAGGGAAGGAATCGGTGAACATAGCTTTTGAAACCCACCTGCAGCGGGGTTTGGAAGAAGAGCGTCGTGTTTTTTATTTGTTATTCTCTTCCAAAGACCAAGAAGAAGGCATGAAAGCCTTTATCGAAAAACGAAATCCCTCCTGGCAGGGAGAATAACAATTCAGCCAAGTTCAGATGCCAATGATCGGTTACCGCGAGCTCCTTAAAACATTCCGCTCTTTACCCATTTCGGAGAAGCATCCCGTCCTCCTTCATATCTCGGACCGCTTCCCGGAAAGGATCCAAGGCGGCGTGAAAACCCTGGTTGGGACTTTACGGGAAAGTTTTCCCTGCCTGATGATGCCAGCCTTCACCTATCAAACCATGGTTTACCCCAAAAAGGGCCCCCGGTACAACGGGGTTGAATACAATAACCCTCCCCTCGACAACCGGGAAGCCGTTTTCTTTCACCCTCATTTACCTGTGTCAGAAGAAGCGGGGAAGGTCGCGGAAGCATTCCGTAAGCTGCCTGTTGTAAAACGATCATCTCACCCCATCCTCTCTTTCAGCGGCATCCACGTAGATCAAGAGCTCCAATCCCAAACCCTCTCTCAACCCTATGCTCCCCTTGCAACTCTTGAAAAGAGAGGCGGGTGGATCCTGATGATCGACCAGGACCAAACATCGAACTTCACCATCCACTACGCGCTTTATAAGGGGGGGAGGGCACTTTTCACCAGATGGGCATTGACGTCCGCCGGGGTCAAGTCCTGTCCTCATTTTCCAGGTTGCGAGGAAGGGTTTCCTGCCCTGGATCGGTATCTTCAGGAAGAGTCACACCACCGTCAAATAGAAACCATCCCCATGACCGCTGTCCCCATGCAATCCATCCTTCACAATGTAAAAACTCTTTTGAACCAAAACCCGCTCGCTTTGTTGTGTGATAAAGAACACTGTCTTAAATGCGCATCCATTCGTGCCCGATATCAGCAAACCAGTCAGGTTTAAAGCATATTTGTTTCCAAAGGGCATATCTGGTGGAAACCTTTTTACACACCATTATGTATATAAAATATCTTTATTCGTAGTCGTAGTAGGGGGTGAGGATATGTGGAAAAGAGAGGGTGAGGGGAGGAGAGGGGAAAAAGTACCTGAAAAAGTCTCACAGAGAGGACCCCTATCTATTGTTCCCCCCATATGTAGGGGGTAAACGCGCCTCACAAAAGTTTGCTTTTCCACAGCCCGTTTTGGAAAACGTCTAACAAATCGCCTGTGGAGAAAGAAGCTGAGATATCCGTAAACACATATAGGGGTGTTACCTTCATTATCCCCCATATGTGGGAAAGGGTTTCTTGGAAATGGGCATTAAAAGGAAAAGTTATCCCCATTCAGAGGGGGTTATCCACATATTTAAAGGACTTATCCACAAGGGTTGTGCCCAAAAAGGATCGCCTAAGAGAGGAAAGAGAAGTTTAATGGGGTGACCGGATGAGTAGGATCATTAGAAATTCAGAGTTTGCTTTTCTGGGGTGATTTCGGAACCCGGGGGGATGACTGTGCTTTTGGGAATGACCACGATCCCATCTCTGATATGCCACTCTTCCGAAGCTTCTTCGGTTCCTTTGGGAAACGATTCAATTCTCACCCCTGCGCCGATCCGCGCGTTCTTATCGATGATAGCTCCGGAAATGTAAGTGTTGGGACCGATGCCCAGAGGAACGGGGTTGGGTCTGGTGGCATTTTCTTCATAATAATCAGCGCCCATGAGCACTGTGTTCTCTATCTCGGCGCCGTGTTGGATTTGACTTCGCAACCCAATCACAGAATTGCGAATCTGCGCTTCTCCAATATAACAGCCATCCGCCAGGGACACTTTTTCCAGGGTTGCCCCGGATACGATCGTCCCCGGGAGGAAGCGGGCGTGGGTGTACACGGGATGGTGCACGTCATGGAAATTAAAAGGGGGATTGGGGTTGGTGAGTTTTAAATTGGCTTCGTAAAAAGAGCGCATGGTCCCCACATCCTCCCAGTAGCCGTCAAAGCTGAACCCGACGACTTTGGTGGCGTGAATGGCTTGGGGGATCACCTCCCCTCCAAAATCGTCCACGTCCAGCGTTTCAAGAAGGTCTTCAAGCACTGCGGTTTTAAAGAGGTAGATCCCCATGGATCCGAGGTACGGTCGCGCGGGGTCATCCCGGCTGGTGAAATGGGAGAGCAGGCTGGGATCGGTGGGTTTTTCCACGAAGTCGCTGATGGTCCCGTCCTCAAGGCGTTTCAAAATGCCGAATCGGGAGGCTTGAGGGGCGGAGACGGGTTGGACGGCGATGGAAATGTCGGCGTCTTTTTCCCAAAAGTCTTCCGCCATTAGACCGTAATCCATGCGGTAAATGTGGTCGCCGGCCAGGATCAAAGTGTATTTCGCGCCGGAAGCTCGGATCTCGAAAAGCTGCTGGCGTACAGCGTCCGCTGTGCCTTGGTACCAGGTCTCATCCCGGATGGTCTGGATGGCAGCCCAAATCTGGACCCAGCCGCGGTGAAATTGGTCGAAGTTGTAGGTGCGGGTGATGTGTCGGTGAAGAGAGACAGAGTTGAATTGAGTCAGAACAGCGACGCGATTGATATCGGAGTTAAGGCAGTTGCTGAGGGGGATATCGATCAAACGGTACTTCCCTGCAATGGGGACGGCAGGTTTGGCGCGGACTTTTGTCAGGGGGTAAAGGCGCGTCCCACGGCCCCCGCCCATGATCACGCCCAGGATGTCATTGGTGGAGGGCATACGTTCTCTCCTTGACGGGCAGGTGAGGGAAAAAGAAGAAAGCCCTCCACGTAAAAAGGAGGGCATAGAGGGTGTTTTCCAAGAAACTCCGATTACTCATGGTTTGGCTTTTTGCTTTTAATATCTGAATGCCGAAGGTGGGAGTCGAACCCACAATCCTCAAGGGAACGCGAGTTTGAGTCGCGCGCGTCTGCCAGTTCCGCCACTTCGGCAATCCGTTACCTAGTATACCTAAGATATAGGGCAGGGTCAAGGAGAGGGTGGTTGTCTTAAAGAAAAATGGGCAAAGGGGAGAAGGGAAGAAGGGCCGGTGAAGCATCAGCCTACCGGCAAGGACACCAATGGGTGAGGAAATGACTGCGGGAAGAAAGGCGACATGGTGATCCTTGCCAACCGGAGGTAATAGCAATAAAATTTCAAAAGACACTTTGATACAATCAACAGGGGTGGTGACGGCATGCGTCTGTCGGGCGTTGGGCCAAGCGAACTGGATGTCAACCCAGCAGAGACGGGGATCCTGGACACCCCCGAAGTGAGTTTAGGCGGGCAGGACCGCGAGAAGAATTTGGAACAGCTGACCGAAGAACATCTGGTCAAGGGTATGGCCTTGGGGTGCACAACCCAAGACAGATAACAGGCGATAGAGACCGTGTTTAAGGATAAGGCGGAGATCCCATGAAGAAACTGACCCACCAAATAGCCAATCTATTCAAAGTCTTCACACCCCCGGTGCGAGTTTTTTTGGGGGTCGCTTTCCTTCCCGCCTGGGTCTTATTTTTGGTTCCTCTTTTCTTTGAAGGGGGAAATGGTTTTCTTGGTCGCGTCATCCACCTGATTTCTTGGAGCCTGGCCATGTGGGCCCCTGGTTTGGGGGCGATCATCGCCACACGGCGGACGGAGCAACGGGATCTGAAGTCTCTTGGGCTGGGGAAGCTGGGGAAGCTGCCAGCATACCTTTGGGCCTGGGTCGTCCCGGTCCTGATGGTGGGGCTGACGGGGGTGGTGACGTGGCTTTTAGGCCTGGGTTCGTGGAATGAGGAGTTAACCCTTCTCAAAGAGGCGATCTATGTGATGGATCAAACCCCCGAGATGACCGCGCAGCAAATCGTGGGGCTACAAATTTTTTCCGCCCTGTTTATTGCCCCTGTGATCAATACCTTATTCGCGCTGGGGGAGGAAGTCGGCTGGCGAGGGTTCTTGCTTCCCCGCCTGCTTCCTTTGGGGCAAACGAAGGCCATGATCGTCACCGGTGTAATTTGGGGCGTGTGGCACGCGCCAGCCATCGCCCAGGGGTTCAATTACCCCCAACACCCTGTAAGGGGTATTTTTATGATGATCGTTTTTACCACCGCATTTGGCATGTTTTTAGGGTGGCTGTATTTCAAAACCAGGAGCCCCTGGGCGCCAGCTTTTGCTCACGGGACGCTGAACGCAGTGGCGGGATTGCCGTTGTTGTTCTTGACCCCTCTCAATCCTTTATGGGGTGGGGCCATCACCAGCCTGACAGGCTTGGCGGTGGTCGCCCTTCTCGTTGCGGCGCTTTACGTGAACGAAGAACTCCCCGTCCTCCGTTAACATAGGATGTTTCACGTGAAACATCGGACGCCCCAGAAATTAATATGTTTCACGTGAAACATGGATAAAGATGAACTCCCTGTTATTTAAAATATTGAATGCGGGATTGATGGTTCTAATCCCTCTCATTGTCGGGTTTTTCCTCTCCAGACGTGTTGAAACGGCATTTAAAATCATTGGGGCGGGCATTCTTGCCTTTTTAGGGGCTCAGGCCCTGCATATCCCCTTTAATCAATGCTTGCTCAACCCGGCGCTGAGGAGGTGGGGGTTGTTGGACGGGGAGGGCCAAATACACTTGATGATATTTGCCGTTATCGTAGGGCTCTCCGCTGGCATTTTTGAGGAGGGAGGGCGTTACCTGGTCTACCGCTTCTGGTTGGGAGGCGAGCGCTCGTGGCGAGAGGGCCTTTTGTTTGGTCTGGGACATGGGGGCGTGGAATCCGTCTTGCTGGGCTTGGTGGTTTTTTATGCCTTGGGGCAGGCGCTGGTGTACAGTTCGGGAGATCTTGAGAATCTGCTCTCCCCCGGCCAGGTTGAACTGGCCCGGGCACAACTCGAGGTGTATTGGGGGATGCCGTGGTACGATTCATTGTTGGGTGCGCTGGAACGGGTCGCAGCCCTCTCATTTCATATCGGGGCCGCGGTGATCGTCCTCCAAGCGCTGAAACGGGAGAACATCCTCTGGCTGGGGGCGGCCATCGTCTGGCACGCAGCGTTGAATGCTTTGGCTGTGTTTGGCGTCCGAACCTGGGGTGTGTATAAGGTAGAGGGGATCTTATTGGCCTTTGGGGCTTTGAGCTGGGTCGCCGCCTGCTTGCTGCGGGGGAGCGGGGAGGGACAAGGTGGGGTACGACCCCCACCGCTCTTTGAGCTCAACGACCTGGATGTTGAAGTGGATTCAGAGCAGGTGGATGAGAGCAAATATGTCTGATCGGAACGCAGTCATTGTCATGCAGAATCTGACGAGGCGCTTTGGCGATGTCCTCGCTGTAGAAGGGCTGTCTTTGACAATCGAAAGGGGGGAAGTGGTGGGATTGCTGGGCCCCAACGGGGCGGGCAAGACGACCACCATCCGGATGTTGTGCGCCTTGTTGGCCCCCAGCAGCGGAGAGGTGAGAGTGGCTGGATATCAAGCTGGTGTCGATGATCAAAAAATTCGAGCCAGCGTAGGGCTTTTGCCCGAAACCCCAGGTTTGTACCTTTCCCTGAGCGCGGCCCGAAACCTGGCGTTTTACGGCACGATGTATGATGTCCCCGATCTCAAAGGGCAGGTGGAACGCTATTTACGGATGCTGGACCTGTGGGCCCGGAGGGATGACCCGGTGGGCACCTTTTCGAAAGGCATGCTCCAAAAATTGGCCATCGCCCGAGCCGTGCTTCACGAACCGGAAGTGCTCCTTTTGGACGAGCCCACCAGCGGACTGGATCCCCAAGCCTCTCGGTTGGTGCGATCCTTTATTGAAGCCTTGAGTGAGGAAGGACGCACGATTCTCCTCAGTACCCATAACTTGGAGGAAGCGGACCGGCTGTGTGATCGCATTGCTGTCCTTAAAAAGCATCTCCTGGCTGTGGACACCCCCGAAGCTTTGCGACAAAAAATGTTTGGAAAAAAAGTCGTCTTCCAATTAAAAGAGGCACGGCCAACCTTCCGGGACCTAGTTGAGGGATATGATTTTGTCTCCGCAGTGGAGGTCATGGGCTCCAAACTGGTGGTGACGTTGGAAGATCCCGAGAGAAATAACCCCCGCCTGGTGGACGCGCTCGTGCGATCGGGAGCCAAGGTCCAATTTGTGGGCGAATTACGCCAGCGTTTGGAAGATGTCTACCTGGGGTTGATGAGAGCTGTTGAAGGGAGGAACGATGAAGAAAATCCAAGCCCTCATAAGTAAAGAATGGGCGGAAGTATTTAAAAATCGACTCGTCGCCTTCACCGTGGCTTTCCTCCCTTTGCTGATGACCGCCATCCCGCTGGTGATCCTCTATCTCTCAAACGCCGAGGATGAATTCCAGGACGCGGCCGCGTCGGATCTCCCGGCCCAGTTCACGATCCTGTGCGGCGGCCTCAGCACCCCGGAATGCGTGCAGTATTTTGTGGTCGCGGAATTTCTGCTGCTGTATTTAATCATCCCCGTGATCCTGCCGATGACGATCGCCTCTTACAGCATTGTGGGGGAGAAATCGACCCGGACCTTGGAACCCTTGTTGGCCACCCCTGTCACCACCCTTGAGCTGCTGATGGGTAAAGGGTTGGCAGCGGTGATACCCGCAGTGCTGGCGACGTGGGGAGGGTTTTTCATTTTCTACATCGGCGTGTGGATGATGGATGTATCGGAGAGGGTGGCGGGGAAATTGTTCGGCCCCCTGTGGTTGTTGGCTGTGTTTTTGGTTGGCCCCCTGTTGGCCTTGGCCGGGGTAAGCATTGCGGTGATGATTTCTTCCCGGGTCAATGACCCCCGAGTTGCGGAACAGATCGCTGGGATTTTCGTGCTACCGATCATCTTGCTCATGCTGGGCCAGACCACAGGACTTTTGTTGATTGATGAACGGTTTATACTCTGGATGGCTGGCGTGTTGGTTTGCCTGGACGCGGTCCTGCTCGCCTTTGCGGTCCGCATCTTTCAACGAGAAACCATCTTGACAAGGTGGAAGTAGGGCGGCAAAAAACGCCGTTCCACCAGAAAGTAATTCGGTTAGGATCCTGCGTTTAGAGATAAACGGTCCCTATCCTGAGGAGAGCAGAGGAAAAAACGAAACTGTAAGTGGATAAACAAACTATCTTCTGTTAGCATACAAGGTAAACACCCCGCAGAAAATGAGGTTTGACCGGCCACGCCCATGTTTAACTACATCGCTTCCACAATTTCAGATACCCAGTTACAAAATAACGTCAAAAAAATCACCCGGCTTGTGGAGATCAGCGCCATCCTAAATTCCACACTAAAGCCGGATTTGCTCCTGCAGACCATTTTGGATACCGCGGCGGAATTGCTGGAGTGCAGTGATGTCTCCATCCTGCTGTATGATGAGCGCGAGGAGGAGCTTCGCTTCGCTGCGGCCACGGGAACCAACCGGGAGCAGCTGGAAGAGATCCCCGTGCCGCTGGACAGCAGCATCGCGGGGACGATCTTTACCGAAAACCGCCATCTGGTGATCAACAACGTGGAACAGGATCCCCGCCACTACGATGAGGTGGGGGAACAGATTCAATACAAAGTGGATTCTTTACTTGGTGTGCCCATGCGCATCAAAGACCGGGTGACGGGCGTGATCGAAGCCCTCAACAAACAAGGGGGCGAGTTCACGGAATTTGACGTCTCCCTGCTCCTGGTGGTCGCCTCCCAGGCTGCTATCTCCATCCACAACGCGCAGCTGATCCAGGCGCTCCAAAAGGCGAATATCGAGCTCAGCCAGGCAGACAAGTTGAAGCGGGATTTAATGTCCGTCGCCTCCCATGAGCTGCGGACCCCGCTGGGGAACATCCTGGGCTACGCGACGCTTCTCCACGAGGAGGTTTCTCAACAGAACAAATCGATGGCGGAGTCAATCCTCCGCGCCTCAACCCGGTTGCGGGCGGTGTTGGATGATATGGCCGACATGAATCTGCTTTATACGGGGGAAGCGGATTTGGATCTGGTGCCCACGACACTGCAAGCGGTCCTGGATATCGCGGAAGAGGAGGTGAGGAATATCTTTCACGAGGATTATCAGGAAATAGAATATGATTTGCCCGCTGAAGCCATCCAACTTTTCGTGGATTTGCCCAAGCTCAGCGTGGTATTTGTAAATTTGATGGAGAACGCCATCCGGTTCACCCCGCCTGAGGGGGAGATCAAATTGAAGGCCAGACAAGAGGGCGATAAGGTGGTCATTGAACTCAGCGATACCGGTCCGGGGATACCGGGGGAGGAATTGGAGAAGATCTTTGATGTCTTCTATCAGAGAGAAGATCACATGACCCGGCGGTATGGTGGGTTGGGGTTGGGGCTTTCTATCGCGCGTGAATTGGTCCAGTTACACAAAGGGCGTATCTGGGCGGAAAGTGAGGGTGAGGGGGAAGGGTCTACTTTCCATGTGGTTTTACCGAGGGTCCACCCGGCTGCGTCAAGGTAGTGCGGCCCCTTGAGAGCGAGACCAAACGGCGACGGCTTCATGGACATGGTCTAAAAACGCATCCAGGGCCGCCAATCGATTTACAAATGCATCTCCCCACAAACCCAATTCCCGGCAGGCTTCTTTCCAGTCCGGGTTTTCTTTTTGCTCCGTTGAGGATTGAGCAACGGCCTTTGTCCAGGTGTAAAGCAAAGGCCAGAGTGCGCTGGGGGGGCGTTCGCTGTCGATGAGTGCCTGGATGGCGCTCTGGTAGTAGATTCGCTTGCCGGCCAAAATCCGGGCTGCAGGCAGGGAGGTATCTAATGCGGCCAAGGTTTTTTCCCAAGGTTCCAACCAGGATTGAAGAAGAGGGGGATCCAGCGTTTCCCCGCCGAGCAAGCGGATGAAAGCTCCGTAGGCAGAAGAGGCTTGGAGTTCTTCCGACCGGTGCAGGAACTCAAATCCCAGGCGCCGCGTGGGCAGCGGGGGGCCAGATAATGAGGCCAGGGCATTGGCCGTGCCCTGGACAGCGCCCAGGAAGGCGAGGATATCAGCGGCGCCGGCGGAAGGGGGATTTAATTGCTGTTCCAACCAGAAGGCCCGGGCCTTCTCCAGCGGTTGCTGGGCACGGCGGAGCGTATTTTCGGGCGAGAAGAAATTACTGCGCACCCCGGATTGCGTATAGTCTATGAAGTGGCGTGGGTCATAGAGGGGTTTTGCCGCTTGCAACGCCGGACCCAGCCAGGGATGGATGCGCAGCGCTTGCGGCTCCCGGTAGCGCTTTTCAGTGTGATGCTCTATGTCAAAATGAATCTCAGGGGTGAGTGGGTCAAGTTCTCGCTGGGTGTCGGGTTCCTCGCTGTGTATGAAGACCAGATCAATATCCCCCGCCCCTCCCAGCAAAGGGGAGCCAAATAAAAGGGACCCCCGCAGATACGCCGCGATGATCCCCTTTTTGCGGTCCACCTCCTGGTCGACCCTCCTCTGGGCGTGTTTTAATAACACGTCGCGGGAAAATTGCATCTTTCGAGACCCTTTACTGCGATTCGTCCAAAGGTAACTGCTGTTGATAAGGAGGCATCTTCAAGGTTTCCCTGACCCGTTTTTCAACCCTATCCAGGTCTTCTTTAACGGCCACGTAATTGAGGTTGTTGGTGTCGATCTTCAACACCGGTGGTCCCTGGTGGAGGTCCTGACTGAAAAAGGTGTCATATGCGGTGTTTAAATTATCGATGTACTCACGGTCCATATCTCGTTCGTAGGGGCGATCCCGATGGGCGATCCGCTGCATTAAGGCGTCTGTATCCGCTTGGAGGTGGATGATCAGGTCCGGCACGGGTATTTTTTCAGCCAGCGCCTCATGGACTTCATGGTACGTATCCAACTCATCGCCGGATAGGTTTAACCCAGCAAAGAGGGCGTCTTTTTCAAAGGTGTAATCCGCGATCAAGTGTTCATTCTCCTTCAATAAGGAGGGTACGGCGCGCTGTTGGTGGTAGCGGCTCAGCAAGAAGAAAATCTGAGTTTGAAATGCATACGCTTCCCGATCCGCGTAAAAGTCAGCTAAAAACGGGTTTTCTTCAAAGACCTCGAGCAGCAGTGATGCCTTGAATCGAGGAGCAAGTAGGCGAGCTAAGGTGGTTTTGCCGACGCCGATGGCGCCTTCAATTGCAAGATACATGAGACCTCTTTAGACTGAAGTGTCCTGGGATGGTTTGTATACGGTGGACAACTTGGATGATACCAATATTTTCATGAAGCTGCAACATATGCTTGATAAAGAATTTTGACATACGCTACACTGAAAGAAAGCATTTCGACTAATTATAACGTACCAGGAGGGAGATATGGTCGGGCTAAATAGGATCCAGCTGATCGGGAAATTGGGGAGAACCCCTGAGTTGAAAGAAACACCAAGCGGAAAGACAATCTGTGTGTTCAGCATGGCCGTGAACCGCCGTTGGCGAGATGCCGATGGGGAGACCCAGGAAGCGACAGATTGGTTTAACGTGGAGGCATGGGGGCGAATTGTGCGATTACCCGCCGGCGAGACGTCACTTGGAAATCAAGCGGTCAGGGAAAGCGAGCAATCACGGTCTGCGTCCCTGAACGATGGGATAGCCGTTCCTCAGCGAATTGGAATTGTAATGGAGTTGTAGTATTAGGGAGCGCTGATCCCTTTATGATTAAGGTTACGGCGAGCGTCTGGGTGCCCCCCTCACTCAGGCGTTTGTCGTTTTTTTTTCGGTCCCTGGATGAATTGCATCCAGGGATTTTCTACTTCCTCTCCAGGCTTGTTTGAGAAGCAGGTATAATTTGTTTATATTTTCTGACCACAGAGCCTGAGGTCTTTTTCAGGCAGGAAGGGAATGAGTTATGGCAGCAAAACGATCTTTATGGTTTCGGCGAGTATTGTGGTTGTTGGCGATCATTCTCTTGCTGGCCCAGGCGTGTAAACTGCCAGCGGGTTTGGTAGCGAGATTTAAAGAGCCGACGGCGACCGCCGCTCTGACGCCCACGCCCACGCGTACCCCTCAACCGCTTCCCCCTGCTGTGGTGGAGACGGAGCCGGCGCGAGGAAGCCAGATCCCACTCTCAGGACCCATAACCTTTTATTTCAACCAAGCTATGGATCAGGCCTCGGTGGAGGGCGCGTTTCGCACGGGACCTGCCACCCCCGGACAACTGCAATGGCGGGACGCCTCAACCGTTACTTTCACACCAGATCAAGACCTGAAACCGGGTGGTACGCTGGCCATCGTCATTGACGCTACCGCAAGAGCCGCCAACGGGTTGGCTTTATTGGAGCCCTTTCAGGCAGAGTACTCCACGCCGGGCTACCTCAAACCGACCTATGTCCTACCCGTTTCGAGGGGCAGAGAGGTCGATCCTACTGCGGCGATTATGGTCACTTTCAACCAACCGGTAGTTGCCTTAGCCCGTGAGAAGGAGGGGGGTCCTCAGGCGTTCCAAATCTCGCCTTCAAATGCAGGAGAGGGGGAGTGGGTCAATACCAGCACCTATTTGTTTAGCCCCCAGCCCGCCCTCGCTGGCGGGGAGGAGTATACGGTCCAGCTCAATTCTGAATTAACCAGCACCGCAGGCGCGCCCCTTGCGGAAGGGGTGCAAATGGAGTGGATGTTCACTACCCTAAGCCCCGCCTTGCTTGCGCATGAGCCCGCGGCGGAAGCCAAAAACGTACCGCTGGATGCTCCAGTTGTGATCTCTTTCAATCAGGCCATGGACAAAGAGAGTTTCGCCGCTCAATTCTCTCTCCGCGATGCTCAGGGAGGGATGGTGCGCGGGAAGGTGGAGTGGTCAGAGGATTTGAAAACAGCCACATTTTCCCCCGCGTCTTTATTGGCGCGGGACCGGACTTATACAGCGTTTTTACCCGGCGAGGTAAAAGCAGCCGGAGGGACGGTTTTAGGCACAGACGAGACATGGCAGTTCAGCACAGTCGGGGATTTACAATTGGTGGATTCAAACCCCCGGCAGGGGGCCAGCACCACGGTTCACCAGGGTGTGATGCTCTATTTCAACAGCCCTTTGGATCGGGAGAAACTCGAGGAAAAGTTCACCATCAACCCAGAGATCACCAACCTCCACACATCGTGGGTCCCATCCGACAATGCCCTGAGGATAACGGGCGATTATGCTGCCTTGGAAAGTTACACCTTGACCATTGCGGAGACATTATCTGATGAGTGGGGCAGCACCCTCTCGCGACCGGTCAGGCTCAGTTTTTTCACCAGAGCGTTTTCGCCCAATCTGGTCATCACCCAGGGCACGAACGATCTCTTTCTGAGTGGGGAAGAGAACGCCATCCCCGCCCAGGGGACGAATCTGTCATCGGTGCTGATCAGCGTTGGGACCATTCCCCCTGAACAATACGCGGCGGTACTCGGCCCGGAACGCTACCAGGCCTTGCAAAATTATGTCCCACCCGATAACCGCTCCTGGTGGCAGGCGGTCAACCTTCCTGGAAACGCGAGCTATCGCTTCAATTTGCCGCTTACACCTTATGGAGCCACCCTCTCCCCGGGGTTGTACCGGTATCGGATATTGTCGGAGGATTTACCTTATAATCCAGCCCCGTTCTTGCTGGCGGTGAGTCACAACCACCTGGTCTTGAAAGTAAGCTCTAATGATGTCCTGGTCTGGGCTGTGGACCTCCGAAGTGGGGAGCCTGTAGTGGACGCGCCGATCCAGATTTACAGCCAGGAAGGGCAGCCACTCTTTAGCGGGAGAACGGATGCGCAAGGGGTATTTTCGGCCGAGTTCTACACGCCGCGAAACCTGTATGACACATCTTTTTACGCAATCTTGGGCAGTCCGGGAGAGGAGACGTTCGCAGTCAGTTCTTCCTCTTGGCAGCAGGGGACAGAGCCTTATTTGTTTAGTTTGATCGCTGATTACGACCCCGATGCATTTCGAACGTATCTATACACCGATCGCCCCATCTACCGACCGGGGCAAACGGTTTACTTCCGGATTGTGAAGCGAGCGGTAGAAGCGTTCGGATATGCTCTCCCCGAAGAAGAGGGGGTGGAATGTGCCCTTTCCGGGCCGGAAGGGGAATTGCACACATTTCAGATGGACCTTTCAGCGTATGGCACGGCTCATGGTCAGTATCAACTTCCCGAATTTGCAGAACCCGGATATTACCGTCTGGAGTCCGGCGAGGGTTTGATCACATTCCAGGTGGCTGAATACCGGAAACCGGAGGTTGACCTTGAGGTCAAACTCTCCCCGGAGGTGGTTTTGAAGGGGGAATCATTGACCGCGGCTGTTGACGCCCGGTATTATTTTGACGCCCCGGCGGGAAATGTCGCTTTGGATTGGTTGATATCGGCTCGTCCCGAAACGTTTACCCTTCCTGGATATCAGGTGGGCACGTTGGGGGATCAAACTTTTGCTTACCCTTCTCCGTATTCTTGGGGCAGTTTTGATGTAGGTGTCGATTCAGGAGAAGGGGAAACCTCACGGGCTGGCAAGTGGTCTCTGGATTTCGCTGCCGCGGGGGAGGGTGATTATGGTCAGGATATATCCCTTCCCGCCACATATATATTCCAGGCAACGATCCAAGATGAAAGCGGTTTCCCGATCAGCGCGCGGGCAGAGGTCCTCGTTCACCCCAGCACTTTCTACATCGGTGTGAAACCGGAAGCCTGGATATCCAAAGCAGGGGAGGAAGCCACGTTTGCCGTCAAAGTCGTTGACTGGGAGAAAAACCCTGAGGGGCTCAAATACCTGAAAGCGGAGTTGAAAAAGGTAAGCTGGGAGCGTACGGGAGATGCTCCTTACAACATTACGTATCAAAAACAGCTGGAGTTGGTTTCCGAGCTCGATTTCCGAACCGAGTCCAATGGAGAAGCTCGGATTTCGTTCGTCCCTCCACAACCGGGGACATATCAGCTGGATGTATTTGGCGAGGAGGCGAGGACGGAAGTTTTGATGTGGGTGGGGGGAGCGGGGCAGGTCACCTGGCCTGCGCTCAGCAATCAACGGCTGCAGTTGGTTGCGGATCAGGATGTATACCGGCCCGGCGAATTGGCTCAAATTTTTATCCCTAATCCTTTCCCCGCATGGAGCCAGGCGCTGATCACAGTGGAAGGCGATCACATCCATTCCATTTCAACAGCCAGATTAGAAGGCAACGGAACGACGATCTCCATCCCGCTTTCTGAGGCAGAGATACCCAATGTTTACCTTTCGGTGACGTTGTTGGGTAAAGACGAGGATGGGGTCCTGGATTTCCGGCAGGGATATCTTGACCTGCAGGTGGAACCAACCCGACAATTGTTAGATGTGGTTTTGACCGGTGATCCCGTGCGAACCAAACCGGGGGAGGAAGTGACCTTGGACATCCAGGTTGCGGATTCGGAAGGCCAACCCGTGCAAGGGGAGTTCTCTCTATCCGTGGTGGACGAAGCTGTGCTTGCCCTGACAGATCCGAATGCAAAAGATATCACCGATGCCTTTTATGGTCAGCGCCCATTGGCTGTCAGGTTAGGCTTACCCATGAGCATACACGCCGGGCGAGAAATCCTCCTGCCCGGCGGGATCGGCGGTGGAGGAGGTGCGGTGGTCTTGCCTGTGCGCAGCCAGTTCCCCGACACCAGCTACTGGAATGCGGAGATCGTCACGGATGAAAGCGGTCGCGCTCAAGTCACTGTGACGCTGCCGGACAATTTAACCACCTGGCAGATTCAAACCCGGGGGATCACCAAGGATTCCAAAGTGGGCCAGGCCACGACAGATGTGATCACAAGCAAAGACTTGTTGGTTCGGCCGGTAACCCCCCGATTCCTGGTGGTGGGTGATCACCTGCGTTTTGCTGCCATCGTTCACAACAATACCGCAAACGATCTGAGCGTTGAGGTAGCTGTGCAAAGCGAAGGGGTGCGATTGGATACACCTTCCCTGGCCGCACAGAATGTCGACGTGCCCGCGGGGGGAAGGGAGCGAGTGGAGTGGTGGGGCACGGTGGAAGAGGTGGCAGAAGCGGATCTGGTTTTTTCTGCCCGGGCCGGAGATCTCAGCGATGCTGTCCGCCCCTATCAGGGTCCCCTGCCCGTGCTCAAGTATACAGTACCCCGCACATACAGCACGGCCGGTGTGCTCACCGAGGCGGGAAGACGCTTAGAGATCATTGACCTGCCGAAGACGTTCGACCCCAGCAGCGGTTCACTGGATCTCGAGCTTTCTCCTTCTTTGGCTGCAGCCATGGGGACCGCTTTGGATGCCCTGGGTGAAGAAGAATATCAAAGCACCATTGGGATGATGTCCCACTTGCTCCCCCATTTGGCCGCCTACCGAGCCTTAAGAGAGGCGGGCCTGGAGAATCCAGATCTAAAATCCCGACTGGATGAAGCCCTTCCTGAAATGCTGGAAGAGGTCGCCGCCGCACAGAACGAAGATGGGGGCTGGGGATGGTGGAGAGGGGGCGAAAGTGATCCATCGATCACTTCCTACCTCCTGTTTGGGTTGACCCAGGCTCAGGACGCGGGCGTGGTGGTGGAAGACCAGGTCATTGAGAGGGCAAAGGGGCATCTCTTGGCTACGCTCCCCTCCCCTGACATGCTGACCCGATCTTGGCAATTTGACCAATTGGCGTTTCAATACTTTGCCCTCGAAGCGGCGGGCGCTGAGAACTTGAGCGGGGAGGAGAAACTGTATGATTTCCGCGAGCAGCTCAGCCCCTGGGGAAAAGCCCTGACAGCGCTGGTTTTGGAAGCGGAGACGCCGGGGGACGAACGGGTGGCGACCCTCTTCTCAAACCTGGAAGCCAATGCTGTTCAAACAGCGACCGGCGCCCATTGGGAAGAGGAGGATTATCCCTCCCGTTTACACAACACAGGGACGATGACCGCCATCGTCACCTATGCGTTGGCCAGGCATGACCCCCTGGCCCGGACGATTCCACCCGCTGTACGTTACCTCATTTCCAATCGCGCCCCCGATGGCAAATGGTGGTCGGATTACGAAACCGCCTGGTCGGTGCTTGCCCTGACGGAGGTGATGAAGGGAACGGAGGAATATAGGGCGGACTATCATTTTGCTGCTTCCCTGAACGGCGAAGAGATCCTCGCGGGGCAGGCCGGAGGGACCACCCCGGTGACCTCCTTCGGCACATCCGCGCCCATCACACATCTGAACCCGGAGCGCCCGAACACGCTGGAGATTGAGCGGGGGCAGGGGGAAGGGCGCCTCTACTATCGTTCTTCTCTGACGATCTCTCGACCCGCTGCTGAGGTCACCCCCTTTGGAAAGGGGATGAGCCTTTCCCGGGCGTATTCCTTCGCTGAGGAGGGGGATGATTTGACCTTCACCCAGCATGGATCGACAGCTGAGTTGGTCAGGGTTCATTTAAACCTCTCTGTGGAGAGCGATACCTACTACTTGAAAATTGAGGATACCATTCCGGCTGGGGCGGAGATATTGGACACGCGCTTAAAAACAACCCGGCGAGACCAGGTTGCCTTCGATGTCTCCTCACCATTTAGGGGTGGGTGGGGGTGGTGGTATTTTAACGCCCCCCATGTGTATGATGATCACATCACCTGGACTGCGGATTTCTTACCTGCGGGGACTTACCAATTGACCTACACCCTGGCTTTGAACTTGCCCGGGGAGTATCAGGTCCTTCCTGCTCGTGCTTGGCAGGTGTACTTCCCGGAGATCCAGGCCACCAGCGCAGGGGATGAATTTATCATCACCACTGCCCAAGAGTAGACCCAGAAGACCGGCGAGGAGAGCTGCAGCATTTGCTCTCTCCCCAGGAAACAATGGTTTGGGAGGGTTTTGTCTGGCTCCGGGAGCAAAGGGCCTTCACAGCGCAGCGGGGAAAAACGTCCTCTGGTCGTCCAGATCCACAGACCGGGGAGATTCGAGGGCAGGGAAACCCGATCGGGAGCTAAAATCCGAATTGAAGCCAGTCAGTGTTCAACACGATCTGACAGCTGAGGGCGATGAAGAGGATGAGGAGGATGAAACCGCACCCAACACCAGTGCATGAACAGCCCCTGCCAAACCCAAAACGCCGCTGCAGCCAGTCGAAGAGAACATCCAGCATCAATAGTTTTAATAACCCTGTTAAACAACCTTGTCGATCCGCTCTCACAAGAGTCTCCTTCCTTAGTTACCTATAGATTATATACGCAAGGAATGATAAAAAGTTGCTGGTGTACTCTCCCTCTTTGAGGAATCTGGACTCGGAAGACGGGGGTGGTCCCTCCCACTTTTGGCCTCCTTTCTCCTCTGGAACCACAGCAACTTAAAAATAGCAAGTGTCTAAATAATGATATAATTTGATACTGCTAAGGCTGCCCTCAATGCGGTCGAAACAGCAGGTGCAGATGTCGTTGAACACGCGTTCTGAAGCTTTTACATTCTGGGTTTCGAAAAGAATTCATAGGATGAAAGGAAATAAAATATAGGCAGGATGGTTGCAGGGAAAAGCACCAATCTTTGGATAAATCATGGATGTTCACATCCCAACTATACAGCATTCCCTAATCCAGGGAAAGGAGGTTTTCACCGAACAACAACTCGTCTTTGCAAAGAAAGGATCAATTAATTCGAGGTGTAAAAAAGGAGACAAGAGAATGAAAAAGAAACATACAATATGGGCATTCTTGGCCATTCTTCTGGTAGGGGCTTTGCTTCTTGGTGCTTGTGGGCCTACAGAAACAGCAGAGCCCACCGAGGTTGTGGAGGAGGAAGAAGAGGAAGCAGAACCTTTTGTACTTGGCATGTTGCATGTGGGTCCCTACAACGACCGCGGCTGGAGCCAGGCTCACTATGAAGCGGGGTTGTATGTGGAAGAACAGGTGCCCGGTGTGGAGACGATCTACATCGACAAGGTGAACACCGCGGATCGACCAGGTACGACCGCCGCGCAGCTTGGCGAAGACCTGCTTGATCAGGGAGCCGACCTGGTGGTGTTTAACTCGGATGATATGAAAGACGGCGCGCTGGAATTCGCCAAGAACAATCCGGACGTCCCCGTCATCCATATCTCCGGTGACTTCTCCTGGGAAGAGGGTGAGAACTTCAAGGACCAGGGCAACTTGGTCAATATCATGGAGAACATGACCTACGGCAAGATGATCGCCGGCTGCACAGCTGCTCTCACGTCCCAAACGGGTGACATTGGCTACCTTGGCCCCCTCATCAATGATGAAACCCGCCGTTTGGCAGCTTCCGCTTACTTGGGCGCCCAATACTGTTGGGAGAACTACCGCGGCGAAGATCCAGCGGACCTGGGCTTCAAAGTCACCTGGATCGGATTCTGGTTCAACATCCCAGGCTTTACCGCGGATCCAACACAGGTGGCGGACGACTTTTTCAACACGGGTTATGACGTGGTCATCTCCGGCATTGACACCACCGAAGCCTTGGTGGAAGCTGATAAATTCGCCAGCGAAGGGCAAGAGGTCTGGGCCATCCCTTACGACTTCGAAGGGGCCTGTGAAGAGGCGCCTGATGTCTGCCTGGGCGTGCCCTACTTCAACTGGGGCCCCGACTATGTTCAGGAAGTCGAAGCCGTCCAAAACGGGGACTTCGAGATGCACTTCGAATGGAACCCACCTTATTGGGAAGACATCAATGATCGTGACAAAAGCCCCATCGGCTTTGTGAAAGGCCCGGGGTTGAGTGCGGAAAACGCCGATCAACTGGACGTTTTCATCGATGAACTGGCCGGCGGTCTCAACCTTTGGGTAGGCCCGCTGAACTTGCAGGATGGCACACCCTACCTGGAGGATGGAGAAACTGCCACCGAGCAGCAGATCTGGTACCTGCCGCAGCTCCTGGAAGGGATGGAAGGTCAGAGCGTACCTGAGGAGTAGTCAGTAAGGATTTGAGGAGGGGAGGAGGGAAGACCTCCCCTCCTTTTTAATAGGAGCGTGATGAAGGTAGAACTTAGAGATATCCATAAGTCCTTCGGCCCCGTGCGCGCCAATTGGGGGATCAATCTTGCCATTCCTCCGGGGACGATTTTTGGCCTGCTGGGGGAGAACGGCGCCGGGAAGAGCACATTGATGAATATCCTATCAGGGTATTATCGCCAAGATGAAGGCCGTATCAGACTGGATGACGAATTTGTTTCCATCGGATCGCCTGCCGATGCCATCCGCCACGGGGTGGGGATGCTGCATCAGGACCCCCTTGACTTCCCCCCTATGCGCGTCTTAGATAATTTCATCATTGGCCATGGGGGCGGGATCCTTCCTGATTATGGGGAGGCGAAAAAGGGATTTCATGAGCTCTCTGAAGCCTTCGATTTCAGCATTGACCCCCAGGCGTATGTGGATATGCTTACGGTTGGGGAACGTCAGCAACTGGAGATCCTGCGCCTGCTGTGGTTGGGCGCCAAGGTGTTGATCTTTGACGAACCTACCACGGGGATCAGCGCACAGCAAAAGGCCAAATTGTTCGAAGCGCTCAGGAGGTTGGCCGAGGAAGGCAGATCGGTGATCTTCGTCTCCCACAAACTGGAGGAAATCCAGGAATTGTGTTCCCGGGCCGCTGTTCTGCGCCAGGGGGAGCTCGTCGGCGAGGTGGAAGCGCCATATGATTTGGACCAGCTGGTGAAGATGATGTTCGGCAAGGTGGTTTCCAAAGGCGTTCGTACGGACATCGATCGCGGTGATGAGGTCCTGCGAATCGAGAACCTGTCCCTTGAGCAGGGGCGATTGGAAATTACGGATGTCAATCTCGCGGTGCGTAAAGGGGAGGTGATCGGTTTGGCAGGGATGGAAGGCAGCGGGCAGAGCGCTTTGCTCAAGTTATGCGCCGGGCTGATTCCACCTGTGCACGGCCGGGTTGTGGTTTCCGGCCAGGACATGACCGGGAAACGCTATCGGGAATTCTTACAGCAAGGGGTGACATACATGCCAGCCTCTCGGTTGGAAGAGGGGTTGATTCCGGGAATGACGTTGCTGGAACATTTTTTGCTGACCCGGGAAGCGGGAGGGGCCGTCATTGACTGGGAGAAAGGGCGGGAATTATCGCGGCGCCAAATTCAAGAATTCAGCATTGTCGGACGGCCCGACACAAAAGTAGAGAACCTTTCAGGAGGGAATCAGCAGCGGGCGTTGCTCGCCCTTTTGCGCCCGGATCGGGAGTTGATCCTTCTGGAGCACCCTACCCGCGGTTTGGACATCGAATCGGCCATTTGGGTCTGGAAACAGCTCAAGGAACGCTGCCGCCAGGGGTCGGCCATTTTCTTCATCTCCTCGGATTTAGAAGAAATCTTAGATTACAGTGACCGCATCCTGGTTTTCTTTGGAGGACAGGTGTCCGATCCCATTAAGGCCCGGGAAACTGACGTTGAGAAGTTGGGCCATCTGATTGGCGGGCAGGGGTTCGCAGGAAAACGAGAACAAGTGAGGAGGTAAATTTTTTGAAAAGAGTTTTGCAGGGATTGAAATCATTGTCTTTTCCAGCGGTCACCGTTTTGTTGGCGCTGGGATTTACTACCTTGGTTTTGTTGACCACGGACGCATCCCCCTGGCAGGCGTATAAAACGCTCGCCATAGGTGGGGCGGGGTCCCTGCGCCAGGTTATGAATGTGGTGGTGGCCTGGATCCCCTTGCTGATTGTATCCATGGGGTTATTGGTGACCTTTGCGGCCGGATTATGGAACATCGGCATTGAAGGGCAGATCATTTTGGGTGCGATATTTGCCACCGGGGTGTTGCGGTATTTCCAAGATACCATGGCACCGCCCGGGCTGGCGATATTCCTCGCTATTTTAGCTGGGGCGCTGGGGGGGGCGTTGTGGGCAGCGTTGGCCGGTGTGCTCAAAACCTACGGCGGCGTGAACGAGATCTTTGGAGGCTTGGGCTTAGATTTTGTGGCCACAGCCATTGTGCTGTGGTTGATCTTCGGACCCTGGAAGCGCCCGGGGATCGGGTCTATGAGCGGCACGGAACCGTTTCAGGAATCACTCTGGCTGCCCATGTTCCCCGATTCTCGGTTGAGCCCGTGGTCTTTGCTGATCGGGCTGGCATCGATTGGCTTGATCTTCTTTCTTTTGCGGGGGACCTACTTTGGCTTGAAGCTGAAAGCCGTGGGCCAGAATGCGAGGGCAGCAGGGCGGATGGGCATTCCCACCAACCTGTATATGATGTTCGCGTTTATCGTCTGTGGAGCCTTGGGCGGCCTGGCCGGCTCACTGCAGGTGACCGCTGTTTATCACCGGCTCATTCCCTCCATATCCAGTAATTATGGCTGGCTGGGGCTGATGGTGGCCATGTTAGTCAATTACCGGACGATATGGGCCGCGCTGGCTGCACTGTTCTTTGCTTTCCTGAACATCGCCAGTGTGCGCTTGCCCCTGGTGCTCAAAGTGGATTCCTCCCTCTCGGGCGTCATCCAAGGGTCGCTGGTGCTGTTTGCGCTGATGGCCAGTGGGGCTCGAAACCGCTGGTTGAGAGGGGATGAAGAGAGGTCCTCATGACCGCCACGGAAATCATCATAGGTTTATCTGGCGTCATAGCTGCTGCTGCCCCGGTGGTGTTCGCGACCATCGGCGAGACCATCTCGGAACGGGCGGGGGTGATTAACCTCTCTATCAACGGGACCATCCTCCTCTCTGCCATGGCCTCCTTTGCGATTGCAGTGAGGACGGATAACCTCGTTCTGGGGTTTTTAATGGGCATGGCGGTGGGCGCGCTTGTCGCCCTGATTGTCTCCTTCACGAGCATCACTCTGATGCAATCTCAAGTTGCGGTGGGTTACGTGATGACCCTCATGGCCCGGGACACGGCGTATTTCTTGGGCAATCCCTTTGTAGGATTATCAGGTCCTCGTGTGCCCGCTTTTAAAATCCCTTTATTAGGAGATATCCCTGTCCTGGGCCCCATCCTCTTCGATCAAGATATCATGACCTATCTCAGCATCTTGGCCATTATCGTGGCTTGGTGGTGGATTTATAAAACGCGGCCGGGGATGATGATACAGGGGGTGGGGGAACGCCCCTCGGCGGCGTTTGCCCGGGGTGCGAATGTCAAGCGCGTTCGTTACATCTATGCCCTGGTGGGCGGGACCCTGGTGGGGCTGGCGGGCCCGACCTACTCCTTGAGCATCAAGGCGGGTTGGAAAGGGACCATTTCTGGATTGGACGGATTCGGGTGGATCGCGCTGGCCCTGACCATCTTTGGGGGCTGGGACCCGCTTCGCGGGGCTGCAGGTGCGTACCTTTTCGCCCTTCTGCAGTGGCTGGGTTTGGTGCTCCAGCCAGTACTCCCCGGCATCCCCTCCCAGGTCATGCGGGTGGCGCCTTTCCCGTTGATGATCCTCACCCTGCTCCTGGTGGGTATCGGGAACACGGAATGGGTCAACCGCACCTTGGCCGGTTTACCGGATGATGCCCGGATCTTCATCTCCCGGACACTCCGTTTCCTTCAGGTCCGTCCCCCCACAGCCCTGGGAGAGCATTTTGAACGGGAGTGATGCATGCAGGGAAGTCGTACTTAGAAGTTAAAAACGAGCATTGGAATGAACTTCGAGTGGGGCATTCACAAATACGAATGCCCCGGTTTCTGTTTAAGGATCTTGGTCCCTGAGATGTGAAGATGATTTCATTCGGTGCGGACGTTGTTGTACGTTCCCTGATCCCTTCCCATTAAAATCTGGACCTCGTGTACTTTCCCGTCGTCACGGAGTGGGATGTCTTTTCCGGGTCGCACCGTCCCATCCAAAGTCACCTGCTTCACCCCCGCATTCAGCCTCTCCGGGTTCTCCACCTCTATCCGGTATACCGTTTCCTGGAAGGAATAGGTCATTGAATAACCGGACCAATCCTGGGGCAGGCAGGGCTCGATGAACAAGGTTTTTCCCTGGCGATGGAAGCCGAGGATCCCCTCTAAGCCAAAGCGGTACATCCATCCTGCTGACCCCGTGTACCAGGTCCAGCCGCCTCGCCCTGGGTGCTGCTCATGGTAGTAGATATCCGCCGCCATCACATAGGGTTCAACATGGTAACGCTCTGCCTTCTCTTGTGTGTCGCTGTGATAGATTGGATTTAAAAGACGGAAATACTTTTTGGCTTGATCTCCTCGACCTAATTCAGCATAGGCCCATGCAGCCCACAAGGCGGCATGCGTGTACTGCCCCCCATTCTCGCGGATACCCGGGGGATAGCCCTTGATGTAGCCGGGGTCAAGCTTTGTCTTCTCGAAAGGGGGTGCAAAGAGCAGGATCAATCGATCCTCTTCCTGGACGAGATGCTCGGAGACGGCCTCCATCGCCCGTTCTAGGCGTTTCCTTTCCCCGCCACCGGAAAGTACTGCCCAGGACTGGGCCATGGATGCGATCTGGCACTCCTCGTTCTCCGAAGAGCCAAGCGGGGTTCCATCATCGTAGTAAGCTCGAAGGTACCAATCGCCATCCCAGGCGCTCTCCGCTAACGCTCGCTGGAGCTTTTGGGCTTTTCGCCGGTAGGTTTGCGCTCGGTCTTCGTCTTCCATCCCTTCGCATATCTTGGAAAAACGGATCAATGCAGTGTAAAGGAACCAACCCAGCCAGATGCTCTCGCCTTTTCCTTGGATACCCACCCGATTTAACCCATCATTCCAATCCCCGGCACCGATCAAGGGCAAGCCGTGTGATCCTGAGGTGGAACCCGTATCCAAAGCCCGGCAGCAGTGCTCATAGAGGGGCGCCTCTTCACCTGCAAGCGAGTAATGATCGTAGCGCTCTTCCTCATCCTCTTCCAGAGGTTCCCCTTTACGGAAGGGGATCTTCTCTTTCAGGATGCCCTCGTCCCCAGTGGTTTTAACATACTCGGCGGTGACGTAGGGCAGCCAAAGCAAATCATCGCTGATCCGTGTCCGCACACCCCGGCCGTAAGGTGGGTGCCACCAGTGCAGGACATCTCCCTCTGCAAACTGGTGTTCGGCCGCATACAAGATATGTTCTCGGACGATCTCGGGTCTGGCATGAAGCAGCGAGAGCACATCTTGAAGTTGATCGCGGAAACCGTACGCCCCGGAGGATTGATAGAGGGCCGACCGGCCCCACACGCGGCAGGACAGCGATTGATAGAGCAGCCAGCGGTTGAGGAGTAAGTTCAGCGCCAGATCGGGCGTATCCACCGTAATGGTCCCGAGCATTTCGTCCCAACGCTTAAGCACAGCCCTCCAAGCATCCTCTATTTGTACCGGGTCATTATACTGGTCGATCAGCCGGAGTGCATGTTCGCGGTCAGTTCCCTGGCCGAGGAGGAAGAAGACCTTTTTGGCTTCGCCGGGTTCAAGTTCAATATGAAGCTGCATTGCCGCGCAAGGGTCAAGTCCGGCTTCAACTTCCCCTGAGAGCCCGATGCGGTCGAGCGCTTTGGGCTGTTGCAAGTTGCCCTCACGACCCAGAAACTCCGCCCGATCAGCAGTCAATCCGTGAGGACGCTTACTGGCGTAGAGGAAAGCCACACGCTCACCGAACTCGGCATGGTACGTATTTCGGGCCATAAGCGCTGAAGTCCCGGGGTCATACTCCGACAGGATATATTGTCCTGTTTCACTCCGGTGGGTGCCCAAAACCCATTCAATGTAAAAAGTCGTAGTTAATCGCCGGTTGTGTTCCCAAGTGTTCTCCAATCGCAGCTCCACCACTTTGAGGGGCGCGTCGCAGAGGGCGAAAAGGCGAAGACGCTGCTTGAGCCCATGGCTGTGATGTTCGAATATGGAATAACCTGCACCGTGGCGGATCAGGTATGGTTCCTCTTCTCGGATGGGGAGCGGGGTTGGGGACCACACTTCTGCTGTGTTTTCATCCCGGATATAAAGGGCTTCCCCCGGCTGATCGGAGACAGGGTCATTGTGCCAGGGGGTCAGACGGTTTTCACCGCTGTTTCCTGCCCAGGTATACCCTGACCCTGCTTCGGAAACCAAAAAGCCAAATTCGGGATTGGCGATCACGTTGATCCATGGAGCCGGCGTCCACGCTTCTTTCTCCAGATAAGTGACATATTCACGACCATCTGCGCTAAACCCCCCGAAACCGTTATCGAAGAGCAAGTCATCAGGGCGGGGTACGGGTGGGGTTGGCCCTCCCTTCTCAAAGCGGGTGGGGATGAACGTAGGCAGACGGCTGGGGGCAGGGGGTAAATCGCGCAGTTGGTCAGCCAAAGCCCCTTTCTTCCCATCCAGCACAATCCGAGCTGAGGTCTCCAGCAAGATTTGAGATTTCTTATCCATCTGATCCCTGCGCAGCAAAAAGATGCCGCCCCGCCGGTTGATCCAAGCGTCGCTTTCCATTTTGGTGATGAGTCGGTTGATCTGGTCGCTGAGGTCCTGCGCGTAGCCGGTGTCCTTTTCGTTCAGGATGACGAGATCGATCTTAGTGCGCCGGGCACGCCAGTAAGCGTGAGCTCGCAGCAGCTGGCGTATGAGGGATATCTCCTCTTCGCTGGAAATACGAACCAATAAGATGGGATAGTCACCGGAGATAGCGTATGGCCACAGTCCAGATTGGCTTTTCTGATTTAGAGCTAAGGTAGCCGGTTGGGCTCGGAGCATGGAATGAGGGTAGAGGAGTAAAGAAAAGAGTTGCTGAATATGCTTCAAATCTTTGATATTTAAGTCAAGTTTGCGCAGCTCGGTTTCGCTCAGGGTGCGCGCACGAGCGAACGCCAGATTCATCTTTGACCAAGACCGATAGCGATTTACCAGTGAGATGGCTTCCTCCCGCGATGTGGCTGTTAAAGTGAGGAAAGCCAAACGGGAGGTAGTATACGGCTCAACTTTCATTTCTAGGCCCAAGGCCATGATCGGGTCCAGAGTAGCCCCGTCCGTCTCGGAAAGCCAGTTCTCCTCTTGGAGAGCAGCGGGATCCCGAATCGATCCTCCTCTGCCCAGGAATTGAGCCCGGTCGCTTTCATAAGTAACAGGGATCTCGTTTTCTGATTCCATGACCAGCAGGTGGGCCAAGTATAGCGGGGTTTCTTGGGCCGAGTGTAGCCGGCGGTGGAAAAGGAGGGCTTTAAGATCGGGCAGGTACTCGCTCTCGATGAAAAGTTTATTGAATGCTGGGTGACGCAGGTCGGTCTTTTGAGGGGCGAGGGTGACTTCGCCGTAGCTGGTTAGCCGGAGACGGCGTGTATCTCTGCTGTGGTTGGTAAGCGTCACTTTGCGAATTTCAACATTCTCTTCTGGGGCGACGGTTACCGCTAACTGCAGGGTCAGATCGTTGTTGCGGCGCCTGAATATGGTTTGGTGGGCATGAAAATGTACCTCATATTTCTGTGGGGAGTGACCCACCGGTTGCCGGCCGGCGGACCAGAGAGCGGCATTCTCACAATCTTGGATATAGATCCAAGTTCCCCAATCATCCAGAGTGGTATCACCCCGCCAGCGGGTGAGTGCGACGAGCTCTTCTTGCCCAGGCTTACCTCTAGTGAGGGAGCTATATCCTCCCCCTGAGCTGGTGATCATCACGCCGTACCTGCCATTGGAAAGGAAATGGGTCTGCGGCACCATCTCATCCGCCGGCGCCTCCCAAGGCTCTAGGTGGATGGGCTCCCTTGGTGTGCGATCCCCCCGGGTTTCACGGGAAAGCTCCTCCGCTCTCACCCGCTGCGGCATTCGTTCTTGCAACAATAGCTCAACACTCTCTATCCGCGGGTCCGCGTGGAAGCGCCGTATGATTGGCCCCTCTTGAAGATAGTTCACTAAAGCTGACAAAATCATACCCTGATGATGAGCCATATATGAGCGCACGACGGCGCGTTCCTCTCCCAAAGGGAGGCGCGACGATGTGTAGTCCACCGCTTCGTAGAACCCGTAATGGCCAAGGGCATCTTCTTGAATTAAATCAGAGATGTTTCTAGTTACCGCTCGAGGCGATATCGAAATAGCCAACAGAGAGGCATAGGGAGCAATCACCAGATCTTC
>JAWLER010000086.1:0-5415 GCA_041686005.1 Anaerolineales bacterium
TCGTCATCGGGGTCCCGGGAGATCTCCGGGATGTCGTCAGGCAGGATGACCACATCACTTAAAGCCGCAACCAGCGATAAGAAGCGTTTGCGCTCTCCCTCTTTCAGATAAGGACGCAGTTTTGGGTAGCGTAAAACCCGGTCCAGCTCCGATAGCAGGGGTTGGGCCGTGACCAGCTGGAAAGCATCCTCTTTGAGATGATCGTCGATCAGGGAGGCAATGGGAGGGCGGTGGGTCAGAAGATAGCTGACGAGGACGTTGGTGTCGAGGGCCGCGCGGATCATTGCTGCGCTTCAGCGATCAGCGCATCGGCTTCTTCCTCGCTGAGATCCGCGCGCTTGCTGACCTCTTCAGCGATCGCCCGCAGCTCCTGCAGCCAGGCTTCTTTTTTCTTCTGGCGGTCCTGCCATTTCTGGTAGGCTTGAAAATCCCGGTAGGGGATCAGCACGGCCTGAGGCGTGTCGTAGGTCTGGACCACAAGCGGTTTACCTTCAAGCCGAACCCTGTCCAGCACATCGCGGACTTTTCTCCGCAGGTCGGTGGATTGAATGGTGTCGGGCATGGTTTCTCCTAAATGTAGCACAAGTTGTGTCATATTCTTGTGCTATTATACCATACGGGCTGGTGTTTTTTCATGGATTTGGTATCCTTAATGGGCGGGACAGATTGATGAACCTCACCAGGGAGCGGAGGGATGGAAGAGAAAAATGTAAGCGTCAGTGAATTGAGGGTACATCTCAGCCGGTATCTACGCCAGGTGGAGCGGGGAGAGGTGATCCTGATCACAAAAAGAGGGACACCTATTGGCCGTATTGTCCCGGCGGACTTGCCGCTGAAGAAAAAGATGGAAGCTCTGGTCAAGGCGGGTTTTCTGTACTGGGGAGGGAAAGAGCTTACCCCCTGGGAACCCGTGGCGGAAAACAAGGGCCCCGGCTTAGTTTCTGACCTGGTCCGATAGATCGTGGGTTCACATAACACAAATACGATTTCAGAAAAACCCCACTGGGTCCCTCCGGTGGGGCTTTATTTGTTGGTACCTCGAGGGCATGAGGGGGGAGGAAGCAAGGGGAGGATTTCACACTTCCACATATACAATAAGACATAAGCAGATTATAATAATCTAGATTATATAAAGGGAGGTGGATGAATGTTCGTAAACCGAGATCGGGAGATGAAGTATTTGAACGAGGTCCTTACTCGTGAAAAGCCCGGTATTGCGCAGCTAATCCTCATTTACGGTCGGCGCCGGGTGGGGAAGACGTCGCTGATTCGCAGATGGGCAGAACAGAGCGGGGTACCTTACACATACTGGGCGGCGGAAAAAACAACAACTGCGTTGCAGCGGAGGCAGCTGTATGCAAAACTTCTCGATGTGGAGGAATCACAGGCACCAACCTTTAGCGGCTGGGGAGAATTATGGGAAGCGGTGGCTTCTTTGCTGGGAGAAAAAAAGTACATCCTGCTCATAGATGAGGTCACGTATGTTGCGGACGCGGACCCCGGCGCCCTTTCAGCGCTGCAGCATGCCTGGGATCAGCATTTCCAGGATTCCAACCTGATCATCCTGCTTAGCGGATCCCATGTGCAAACCATGGAGACCTTACTCACCCAGGGTTCCCCGCTGTTTGGGCGTTTGACGGGGCAGTGGCATCTTCAGCCGCTTCCCTTTTCGAGCCTGGCTGACTTTTTTCCAGAGTGGACATCCGCGGAGCTTGTCAATCTCTATGCAGTGGTTGGTGGTGTTCCAGCCTATTTGGAATGGATGGACCCAGAGCGTTCCTTTATTGATAACTTACACCAGGTCGTGCTGGCTCCCGGGAGCATGTTTCTTGCGGAGCCCAGATTCCTCCTCTATGATGAGGTCCGTGAGCCCAGGACCTATCTGGCGATCCTGAAGGCCATAGGGGCGGGGCGCCATGCTTTGGGGGACATCAGTGATGAAAGCCTTGTCGCTTCAACGAACCTTTCATCCTATCTGAACACACTTCAGGAGCTTCGCCTTGTTGAGCGGCGCTTGCCAGCGACCATTAGGCCCGCAAACCGCCGACAATCGCGGAAGGGGCGGTACCACCTATCGGATCCCTATTTCCGGTTTTACTTCCGGTTCCTTGATCCTCAGCGGGAAGACCTTGATTATGATCGGGAACGCGTGTTCAGGTATATCCAGGAGGGATTGCGGTCTTATGTGGGCGCCACAGCCTTTGAGGAACTGTCCCGACAGTGGGTGCGGCACCAGGGCAAGCGCGGTCAGCTGACCGTGAGGTTTGAGCAGGTGGGCCAGCACTGGAGTAAAAACGTCCAGGTCGATGTGGCCGGTGTCAACTGGGAGAGAAAAGTTTTATTGCTGGGGGAATGTAAGTGGGGGAAAAAGCCGCTTTCGAAACAAGTCGTCCGCAGTCTTCTTGACAAAAAAACCCCACAAGTCTTGAAAGACCTTTCCATTGGACAAGAGGAGTGGCGAATCCGCTATGCTTTTTTTAGCCGATCAGGATTCACCGGTCCTGCTGAGAAGATGGCAGAGGGTGTTCATGCCAGGCTGGTCTCGCTGGAGAAGCTTGTATCGGGGGTCCCCTAGGTTTCTAGTTGAAGTTTGTGAGCAATGTCTGTGCATTTATCACCCCGGCAGGAGGGCAATCTATGAAGATGAGGAGGTGAAATCTCAGAGCTAACCCCCATGATTGACGGCATTTGAATCTATAAGTAAGTGTCCCCGCTGAAGTTGCCCGGCGGGGATTTTGCTTTTAAGCCCACTTATCAAAAAGGAGAGTAAGCAGCATGAAAAAGCATACCGTAACTATTACAAGTCGTTTCGTGAAGAACATCAAACGCATGTGGGACAGCCCTTTTGCGGCCTACAAAGAAATTGTCCAGAACGCGCTGCGGGCCGGGGCTGACACCATCCGCGTCACGGTTAAAAACGGCACCCTGATCGTGGAAGATGACGGCCGGGGGGTCAGTGCTGAGGGTCTGCGGTCGCTGCTGACGATCGGCGAATCCGGGTGGGGGGAGGAAGTGGTGGAGCCGGCCGGCGTGGGGATCTACGCGGCGCCGGCCTTCGCCAAGCGGGTCACCATCCAGTCGGGGCAGCAGAAGCTGATCATCCCCAGCTCGGTGTTCGAGGACAGCAAGGTGAAAGAGGTGAAAACCAGAGACACGGTGGACGGCACCCGGGTGGTCGTGGAGGGGATCCAGATGGACGGGAGCAGGGTGGACGATCTACGGGGTTACGCGGAGGTGGATTTTTATCTCAATGGTGAACATGTTCCTAATCCGCTAAAAGAAGAACAATACCTCACCATCCCCTACGGCCGCCTCTACCTCCACCGGCGATCGGAATTCGCAACCTGCCGTGATCACGTGGTCTGGGAAGGGTTTCCGCTGGAAGACCGCATCTGGTCTCTGCCCGGGCTGTGGGTGGTGGACACGGAGGCGGTTCCCGGGGAACTCAGGCCGCAGCTTCCGCACCGGAAGAGACTGATCAAAAACGGGGCTTATAAAGAGGTACTCGAGGAGATCAGGGACTTCGTGGACCAGTGGGCGGAATCGGCGCTCTCCGAGTATGGCTGCGAGGATTTACCGAAACGGGGAGGTCCTGACGGCCTGGCTGCGTTTCTCAACGAGGAAGGGAGCCGGGAGGAAGCCCCCCGCGTATTGGTCGACAAGGCGCAGGAGCTCTTCTACGAGGAACTGCGGGTCCCGCTGCTTGACGAGCCGCGGATCGACTGGGAAGGGAACCGGGGCTATGTCTATGACCTGGAAAGGATGGCAGTCTATGTCCGGAACGACCTTGTCCAGCAGGTCTCCGTCCCACACCCGGACGCGGAACGCTGGGCCGGGATCACCCACCGCAAGCTGATCAACGCCCAGGTGGATTCCCCTGTGTCACTCCAGGTCGCTCGAAATGCAACGAAGAGCACGCTGCAGCCGGTCAACTTGCAGGAGATCGAGGGTGGCTGGTACTGCGACGGCTGGGAGGTGGAAGGAGACCCCTTCCCGGGTTTGAGCGTGATGGTGTGGCCCACGCCCACGGGGCAGCGGATCGTCTTCACCGGGAGGCCTGCAGGAGTTGCCCGGCACGTGCTCGCTAACACCGTCCTGTGGGTCATGGCCCTGACGCTGCACCACGGTCTGCATTTTTCCGAGTACTGGACCGAGCGGGTTGGAGAGTTTGACGTCCTGCCGGGGCGGACGCTGGTGGACGCCTACGCGGCCATGGGGAGGGAGGAGGAGCATGCCCGGGCCTACGTCAAGCTGCAGGAGGTGGCCCGCATCCTGAAATGCCGCGATCTTCCCCCCGAGTACAGGGAGGTGGCCCTGGACGCGCTCCGGGACATGGAGCAGGCCTTCATGGATGCGGGGTACGTCCCGCCTGAACACGCTGGCCCCATCTATACCTTTGCGTACGATGTACAGTCCGTGGTCTAGTAGTGACATACGGATCAGTAACTCGACGTTCCCGGCTCAAAACTGGTGAAGCTGTATACAGTATTGGGCCGGGGTTATCTTTTTAAAAAGGAGAATGCATGAATAACATACCTGACGAACGGCGCCGACACTTGAAGATCATCGGGACGATCTGGGTGGATGTCGCTCCGCGGATCTACGCCGCCTACAAGCGGGAGGGCAGGGGGGTGTTTGTCTTGTTCCGCGTGGAGGATTTTCCCTTTCTAAAAGACATGGTGCCTTTGCCTCATCCGCCGGGATTGAAAGAAGGGGAGGGGATCCTGGGGGCGTATGTGCCGCGGAAAGTGCTGATCCTCCTGGAGCCCTTGGTGGGGGAGAAGGCGCTTTTAGACCTGGACCGCATGGCGGGTAAATACAATCCGGAGGAGGAGATCATCTTCGTCTTTCTCTTCAAAAAAGACCGGCTGGGGGTGACCTCCGCGTACCGGGTGGGGAACCTGGACGGCAAAACGCCCTCGAACCTGGAGAGAGAATCGACCCCCTCCGTCATCCATCTCAATTAACGGGGATGGATGTTCGCAAGTGAGAACAAAAAATACAAGGAGGAAAAATGAGAGGCTTGAACAAAGTGCAAGTGATTGGGAACCTGGGAGGCGATCCCGCGTCAAAATACACACCTGGTGGCAAGCTGGTAGTCAGAATCTCCGTGGCGGCCAACCGCACCTATCGGGACCGGGAGGGAAACACCAAGGAAGATACACAGTGGTTCAACGTCGAGGCCTGGGGCAAGCTGGCCGAGATCATCAACACCTATCTTACCCAGGGAGACCGGGTGTACATCGAGGGCAGGCTGCAAACCGACCGCTATGAGAAGAATGGAGAGATGAGGTACTTCACCAAGGTTGTGGCCAAAAACCTGATCATGCTCGGGTCCTCCAGAGAGGGCGCGCCGCCAGAGGAGGACGGCGATCCGGTCTGAGTTTGATGGGGTATGTCCGGGATACCTAGGTA
>JAWLER010000087.1:0-5398 GCA_041686005.1 Anaerolineales bacterium
CCAGGATGTCATCCGGGTGTTTATCATCCGTGCAAAACATCAAATGGCGGGTGTCGAGGTGCTCCTCGACCACACCCTTGATGATGGGTTCCAAGTTGCGCTCCGTGCTGCCCTCGCGGACGAAAATGGGCAGTCCTAGCTGCAGGCGTTCGAAGGCTTCATCGTAATCGACACTCTCATGATCATCCGATAGGCCGCCGCAGATGTAGGCCTCAAGCTGCCTGCCGCTTAGACCCGCAGCATGACCGTTGGCGATTTTACCCAATGCGTGAGCCGCTTCGACCTTCTTAAAATATTCTTCTTTCAAGCCCAAAACTTTGAACGGGTCCAGTTCGCCCAGGCTGATAGCTGAGTCCCAGGTCAAGATTTCACGGACCTCCTCCAGACCCATTTCTCCCCCCGTTGTTTCCAGACCTGGCGCGGTGGGGACGCGCGAGGAGACCTCGATAAATAAATGGTAGGGGAGTGACTCTCTGGCGGTCAACAAGGCCTCCAACCCTTTATACCCTCCCACATTCGTGCTCTCCATGGGATCGGCCAGCATCACCGTCGTCCCGATAGGCACGATCAGGGAGGCCAGCATTTCCGGCGTGATCAGGGAGGAATCTAAATGGACGTGGGCGTCGATAAAACCGGGCATGGCGTAGCGCCCCTCGCCATCCCAGGTTTCTTTTCGCTCCAGGCCATCGGGGTTGAGGGACACGATCCGGCCTTCCAGGATCCCCAGGGACCCGTCCTCAATCTTGCCCGTGTAAACGTTGACGACCTTCAAATTTTCGATGACCAGATCCAGGGGGATCTGGCCCAAGGCAGCCTTGACCAGCTTTACTCTCAACAACGCGGTCTCCATAATTATTCTCCTTTATAAAATATTAAACCTTCGCTCGCAAGACGGAGAAATGGACATAATCATAGTTGTAATGGATGCGGGAGAAAAGGACGGGACGGTTGTCTTCATCGAAGTTCACCTCTTCAAAGCGCAGCAGCGGTTCCCCCACCTCCATTTCCAGTTTCCGGGCCAGGGTTTCATCCACCACATCCGGGATGATCTCGGCCATGATTTGGGAAACCTTGATAGCACAATATTTCTCCAAGAAATCAAAGATTGGTTTTTTGAGTTCCCCACCCGGATAAGGTTTGGTAACCAGGCATTCCGGCACCACATCCAGGCAGAGGATAGCCGGACGGTCATCCGCCAAGAAGAGCTTCTCGACCCAGATAGCCTTTTCATCCTTTTCAAACTCCAATTTTTCGGCGATGTGATGGGAGAGGTTTCGTTCTTCCAGCATGATCAATTCGATCCCGGGCTGGTATCCCGCCCGGTCCAGCAGTTCTGTGAATTCGTAGGCGATCTCCGCCCGGGCCTGGGTCTGGAGGGCGTATTTATTGGCGAATGTGCCCGATCCATGGCGGCGGATGACCATGCCTTCCCGTTCCAGCATGGTCAAAGCCTGGCGCACGGTAGCCCGGCTGACGTTGAATTCCTCAGCCAGTTTTTTCTCCGCCGGCAGGCGCCCGCCCAGGGAGAGCTCCGTGCGCAGCTGTTTGCGCAGGATCCTGGCCAAGCGTTTCGCGAGCGAATCGTACTGTTCCAGTTTCATGGTCGTTCCCCTCTTAAAGCCTGTGCGGTCAGGGAGGGCAAAGTCGGCAATCGTCTGACCTCTTTGCATTCTACCGTATTTTTGCGGAAACTGTGGCAAAACTCAAGTGAGGATGTTCACCCAAAAAAGTTAACATCCTCACCGTGGACTTTCCCCTTCCGCTCCAACCTGCGTCTTCTCCGGCGTCTTTCCAACACCAACAGATTTCGGAGGTTTTTTAGGGACTGCGTCCCCAACCTCCGAAGTCTCCTATCTTTTAGAAACACTGTCATCGCGAGCCCCTGCGTTTGGGGCGCGGCGATCTTCTCATTTCCACAG
The DNA here is from genome assembly GCA_041686005.1 of Anaerolineales bacterium. Taxonomy (GTDB): domain Bacteria; phylum Chloroflexota; class Anaerolineae; order Anaerolineales; family UBA11858; genus B10-G9. Next base: position 1,920 of record JAWLER010000087.1, read on the forward strand.
CAACCCTCAGCGAACGCCGGTTGAGTGCTCAGTGTCGGTTGAGATCCCCGCAGGGGAGTATCGAAACCACACTGAGGCTATATCGAAGTGAAACCAGTTCGCTGATAAACCGGTTTTGCCATCCTGAACGAAGTGCAGGATCCTCGCTGCGGTGATCAAACCGAGACCATGGCCTACACACTATCACCTGAAACGTTGGCGTTTCTCATAATGAATCGATCGCTTCAAGGATCCCTCCCTATCATCCTGCGGATGATGCTCGGGATGACACGGGTCGCCACTGGTACGATCCAGCCGACGTACCGTCGGCGTCTCTTCTCATCCCCATCAACAGGATAATAAATCCGATAATGATGTAGAATGAGTGGAGTAACAAGGCATAAAAAACGGAACTTCCCTATGTCTATTTATAAAAAAGCGCTCCTGCTGGTATGGATCCTCCTGGTTCCCGCCTGCGCCCCCACAGCCTTGGAGAATCAAACGCCCACACCCGCACAAAGTCTGACCCCTCTCCCCGCCACCAACCCATCCCCAACCCACCCCACATCGCGACCCACAGCGACGACCACCACGGGCGATGAACGCTGGGAGATGGTCCAAGACGCATTGGCATCCGCATTCCTGACCCCTGATCACACACCGGCGCAGGGGTTATGCGAATGGGAGATATTGGGACAATCGAATCGGGAGGTGTATGTTTGGGCCATGTGCCAGACGGCGGATGACCCCGAGGGAATGGCCATGAGCGCAACGGCCGTGATAACCTTGGACGAAAATGGAAAGATCTCAAACATCGAGGTCCCCCGGGACGGTTCATATTACGGGCCGGATATCCGGAAACTGTTTCCCAAGCGGGTCCAGAAGGTCATTTTTGCGCACGAGATTGACACGGAAGCCATGTGGGACCACATCCAAAAGCGCCACCACACCCCCGAACCCCCGCTGATCGTTCAATCCGGCACGCCCCAGCCATGAGTTCTGAAGATAGGCAAGGGGTGAAAAACACCCCAATTTCCAAGGTATCGAACCCATTAAAAACAAAAACCCGCATGGTTTGCGGAAAGGCCATGCGGGGATATTTCGCCTACCTGCTTCAACAACGTGATGCAGCCAGGTCAGGAAAGAAAGTCTTTAGATGGCGACAACGTCGACAGCCTGCAGACCTTTTTCTCCCTGTTGTACTTCGAATTCTACTTGCTGGTTCTCACGGAGCGATTTGAAGCCTTCAGCGATAATCGCCGAGTGATGGACGAAAACGTCCTCGCCTTCTGCGCGCTCGATAAAACCATACCCTTTTGCATCATTGAACCATTTCACGGTTCCTGTTTCTTTTTCTGCCACTTTTGTTACTCCTTACTACTTATACTTTAGATTTGTTGTGAAGCAGTGCAGTTCAACCAAAAAACCGCCCAGGTTCCGCAAGCTTGGGCAGTTTTGCTATTGCTGCTTATACCTACTTCGTCTTTACGCCATACATGGTATCACACTTCCCATCTCCGGTCAAGCAGGTCAGGATGCGTTAAATTAAGCCTTTTGATTAGCTCGGGTAATTAGATAGAATATGGAAGCGACCTTCCTTCCATAATCGTCATCCTTAGCCGCAGGCGAAGGATCCTTGTTGCGCAAATCAATCCGAAACCATGGCCTACGCAAAAACACCTTATGCTTAGGTGTTTGTCATGCCGAATCGACCTCCTCAGGGATACCTCTTTTCACTCGGGATGACACTGTTCGACTTTGGCTTGATCCATCCGACGTCCTTGTCACCCCCTCACCCCGTCTCCTTGTCATAAAAAACCCTCTCCCAGTCACCCCTTCCCCCAGGCGCTGCGCCACAAACAAACTTCTAACTTCCCTTTCATCCCACAACACCCCACCTTATAGTAAAATCCAGCAAAGTCGGAAAACATATCCAAGAATCAAACCACCGCAAACGGAGGAACCATGTCCCCCAAGAGTCGCTTGCTGCTCCCTGTGTTATCCTTACTGGTCCTGACCCTAGCCTGCGCCCTCCCTTCCACACCGGAACCCTCGGACGCGATCGCCACCCACGTGGCACAAACCTTGGCAGCGGTGGGAGGGGGACCATCCTCTACCCCGGAGCCTGACCAACCCACGGATGTCCCCGCGACCGCCGAGCCGCCCACCCCCACCCCAACCCCGATCCCGCTCCACATCGTATATGTCAGTGATGGGAACGTCTACCTGTGGATAGAAGGCGGCTCCCCCACCCCCGTAACCAGCACAGGTGACGCTGAAGACATCAAAATCTCTGATGACGGCCAGGTGATCGCTTTTGCCCGTCAGGTGGATGACACCCATGAAGAACTCTGGGCTGTTAACAGTGACGGGACGAACCTCCGCAACCTGGTTAACGCTGCGGATTTTGACGCCATGGCCACCGATCCGGATGCCTTAACCACAAACCTGGCGGAGTTTGACTGGGTGCCCGGCACGCACACCTTGGCTTTCAACATCCACCCCATTTATGAAGGCCCGGGGTATTTCGTCTACAACGACCTCAGGTTGGTGGATGCGGACACTGCTGCGCAAACGCTTTTGCTCCCCGAGGGGCAAGGAGGACGATTTCACTATTCCCCGGATGGCTCCCAACTGGCTGTGGTCACCTCAGAACAAATCAGCATCCTGAACGCGGACGGCTCAAATCGCCGCGATGTGCTCAGTTTTCCCATCATCCTCACCTACAGCGAGTACATCTTTTATCCCCAACCGGTCTGGACCCCGGATGGGAACGCTCTGCGCATCGTCATTCCCCCTCATGATTCCCTGGTGGACCCCAAACCCCCCAGCGCTGTGTGGCACATCCCGGCAGACGGATCAGCCCCCACCAAACTCCTCGACGTCGTCACCATCCCCTTCTTCGTGGACGTTCCCGCGCTGTCCCCCGACGCCCAGAAGATCGCCTATCTCCAGGCTGTCACCCCCGGGGATGACATGAATCGGGAACTGCATCTGGTAAACGCGGATGGATCGGAGGACACGATGTATGATACGGGCAATATCAGGTTTGAAGCCTGGTCCCCTCCCGCTGAGCATTTCATTTATTCCCAGAACGGTGAAAATCCCAAAGTAGGCCAACTGGGCACTTCCCCGGCGCCCATTGGCGGTGCTTCGCAGATTCGGGATGTGACCTGGATTAGGGACAATGAATATCTTTATCTGAACCGAGAATCTGGAAGCTGGGAATTATGGTATGGATCCCTGGGTGGCTTCAACTCCTTGATTGACAGTTCCTCGGGTGTCCTGATCTCCTACGACTTCACCCCCTAAGAGGCGGAAATGAAAGCAATCCATCTGAGTTGATAAAGGGAGTCCATCGGAAATGCGTACCTTATTCACCACACTGGGTCCATACCAAACGGATCAGCTGGGGATGATCCTCCCCCACGAGCATATCTTCGTTGACCTCAGCCCCCCCGAGGAAGATCACTGGAAACACGCCGATCCGGAGGAGGTTG
>JAWLER010000088.1:0-5377 GCA_041686005.1 Anaerolineales bacterium
TGGGGGCTCAATTCCTCCCCATATAAACCCAGGTGATTGGCATACCCCAACATCTTTTCAAAGTAGAACCGCGCTTTCTGAAGCTGCCCGGCGCGGGATAAACACTCCACATACCAGAACGTACAAATGCTGAAGGTGCCTTCCTCCCCTGTCAAGCCATCCGGGGAGACGTCCGTGCTGTAGCGGTAGACCAGGGAATCATACACCAGTTCCTCTTCCACCGCTTTGAGGTGGGACAACCAGCGGGGATCCGTGGGGCTGATAAAGCGCACCAGGGGCATGAGCAGGCTGGAGGCATCCAACGCTTTCCCCCCTTTGTACTGCACAAAGGCTCCCTTCTCTTCGTCCCAGAAATGTCCATGGATGTCCTCGTAAATCTCATCCCGGACATCCTTCCACGCCTGATAGGGCGCCGGAAACGACCGTTTATCGGCCAACCGTAAGGCTCTGTCCAACGCCACCCAGCACATCAGGCGGGAGAACAAAAAATGCTGTTTTCCTCCCCGCGTCTCCCAAATCCCCTCATCGGGTTCCTGCCAATGATCGATCACATAGGATATCATGCGCCTGATCCGGTTCCACATATCATGGGAAATCGGGTTGCCGTACTTATTCACCAAATACACAGCGTCCAGAAGCTCTCCATAGATATCCAGCTGTATTTGCTGGTAGGCCTGGTTCCCAATCCGGACCGGGGTGGAGCCCTTATACCCTTCCAGATGGTCCAGATGCCTTTCTTCCATGACCTCCCCCCCATCCAGTCGATACATAATCTGCATGGACCCATCCGGGTTGAGGTCCTTGACACAGTGCCGGAGCCAATCCAAATACTCCTCAGCTTCTGACGTGAACCCCAGGCGGATCAGGGCGTAGACCATGAAAGCCGAATCCCGAATCCAACTGTACCGGTAATCCCAGTTGCGTTCCCCGCCAATGACCTCAGGCAAACCGAAGGTGGGGGCCGCAACCATGGAACCATACACCTGGGATGTCAATAATTTCAGGGTCAGAGCAGAGCGGTTCACTTCATCCTGCCAATGTCCTTTATAGGTGGAAGATTCCATCCAATCGTGCCAGAAATTCACCGTGTGCTTGAACGTTTCCGATACATATTCTGTAAGATCACAGAGGGACTCCTGGTCAGGGATGATTTGCTCTAATATAAAAGCGGCGGTTTCGCCCTGCTGCAGGGTAAACTCCGCAGAGACACCACCGTCGTGGATGTCAAGAGGGATTTCCGACCGCAAGCGGACGCTCAAGCCGTCCTCGCCCTGAGAGGTAAATACGACCTGGCAGTTCTCCACCCTGAGCTCATGATCTGAAGACGCGTAATTAAACGCAGGTCGACACACCATGCGAAATTCAACCGTCCCCCGCACGGCTTTTACCCTGCGGACAAGATTGGGGATGATCCGGTCTGTCTCCACTGGCATATAATCTGACAGCTCCCCCACCCCATCCTCAAGCAAAAAGCGCGAGAAAAGGACATTTGTGTCCGACAGGTAAAGCTGGCTCTCACGGCGGTTCTGTGATATGGGTTCAATCTGAAAATACCCCCCTTTCTTATCATCCAGCAGCCGGGCAAATATGGTCGGAGAATCGAAATCCGGAAAACACAGGAAATCAATCGAACCGTTCTTCCCAACCAGGGCGACCGTGTTCAGATCCCCGATCACTCCGTAATGCTCGATATGTTGATACGCCATATGTTCCTCCACCGTCAAGGGTCCTGATAATAACTGTCTATCCAATTCTACCGTAAAAAAGTCCCAACCAACCCAGGATCTAAAAGAAGGAATTTTTCCACCGTATAACCCCGCTGAATACGATCCATAAACAGCTCCAAGCAACTCTTCCTGGAAAAGGAAACGAAGTATGTTAAACTATTAACAAGAAAACATTGAACAATGAGGGAGTAACTTTGAATTCCATCAATAGAGGTCGAATTCACCTAAGTGTCGATATTGAAGCCACTGCAGGTGATGAGGTTCTTGCTGAATTAGGAAGACTTTACACCCATGAACATGTCCTGGTCTACGACACCCAGAAGCAAAAATTATTCCGCCTAAGCGATCTGTCCAATTCGCGATTGAAATCCTTATTGAAAAGGAGTGGGAAAAGATTAGATGAGTCTCCCCTGCGAAATTTCATCAAACAACTCTCCTCTTCTCTCTTTCTGAGACATAAACGAAACGTAGAGTGGTTTGACACCCAAAGGATTCCCCCTGATACGGCTGCCATCCACGGCTATTTTCAACCCAACCTGTTCAAAGGCATCCTCGAAAACCCATTCATGAGCGTCCTGCTCCGGGAACCGCTGGAGAGGACGATAGCGCAGTATGTGGAATGGAAGCGCTCAAAGGGAAAGGTTCGCTGGCGAATCGATATCCCTTACCAGCCCAATACGACATTCAGGGAGTTCGCTTTCCGCAATGAGCTGAAAAATTTCCAATTCAAATCTCTGGGGGACAAGCGTCTGGGGGATTTTGACTTAATCGGCGTGGCAGAATGTTTGGATGGCTTCATCATGCAATTACACGGTGAGGAGCCCAGGCGGAATGGGATACAACCTACCCAGGGTAGGATCCAGCAATCTAAATATAAAAAGTTAGGCATCACGGAAGACTTGATCGAAGAATTTAAGGAATACAACCGCAAAGATTACGATCTGTACTACCTTGCAAAAGAGTTTATCGGCTACTGCGAGTAAAACGGAGAAGGTAAGCCTCCCCAGCCGGGATCGTCAAAACACGCTCAGGACCTCCTCTCAACACGGGGTCCTTTTTTCTCCCACCACCCGGGTGCCCGACCCAAATTGAAAAGCGATTGCGAGGGGGACTACGGCGCCATGCGCGCCAAAGCCACCAGGGACGCGATCACCTTCACGTCCCTATCCGTGGACGGCGATGTGATCGACACCTATTCCCTGAACAAGCGATGGTACTCCAGATGGCCCCTTCCCGGCTTCGCTTTTAGGTAACGTTCCCCTGGATAAAAAGAGACCACAGCTTCTGCTGTGGTCTCTTTCATTCAGGTCGGGGCGGTCGGATTCGAACCGACGGCCTTTGCAACCCCATTGCAACGCGCTAGCCGGACTGCGCCACGCCCCGATCACCCTGCATTATAGTGCTTTCCCCGCTCCTTGGCAAGCCATGACATCGACCTTCATGCGTAGCCGTTCTCGATCGGCAGGTGATACACCTGCCATCGTTTATAAATTTCCGCCCCGTGATTCTGAGCGATGAGGACCGAGGCGGGGTTGTCCAGACTGGTAATGGACAGATCCACCCAGCTGTACCCTCGATCCATGATCCGTTTCGCCAACACGGCATACAACATGACAGCCACCCCCGTATTCCAGTACTCCGGTAACACCAGCATGCTTTTCACGGTCATGGTCTGCGGGGGGTGAAAAGTCATATACCACCACAGTTTCAGATAATCCCACGGGTGACGAAGGCCGTTGACATGGATCAGGACCTCGTTAAGATCGGGCAAGGCTGGCAGAAACCCCACGGTCTCTCCCCCCACTTCAGCGAACAGGATCAGCTCCGGGTCCGCGATCCTCTGGAAAGGTTCCAATGTTGATTCCAGGCGTTCTCGCCTCCAACCGATATGATCTCCCAGATGAGCCAGAGCCCGGTTCAGGAGAACATGAATCCGATCGATCTCTTCATCCCAGGACTCGAAATCAGCATCCCGGATCCGGATCTGTTTCCTCTTCTTGATCCGCTCCGCAACCCGTAACGCGCGTTCGAAATGGTGCTTTTGTTCCTCAAGATCAATCCCCAAAGCCACGTTTTGAGCCCGGGCGGGGACGAAACCGTATCGATCCATGTACTCCCGGTAATAGGGGGGAGAATGACCGCACATCAAGGCCGGGGGACGGTCATACCCGCTGATCAACACACCGTAGCTGTCTTCGTAATCCAGGTTCCAGGGCCCATAAAGCTTGTTTAACCCCCGCGTCCGTCCCCAGTCCACGGCTTTCTCAACCAGGGCTTGAAAGACATCGTACTCCGGCAGATAATCAAAAAAACCGAACACACATTCCTGGGTCCCGCGATTGCGGTTGGTAGGGGGATCCTCTGCGGCACAAATCGTCCCCTGGGGCACGCCGTCTTTCCAAGCGATGAAGAATTCCGCCTCACCGCGCTCGAAAAAATAGCCCCGCGCTGGGTCGATGTTCCTTCTTCGCTCCGGCAGCAGGGGCGGAACCCACAGAGGATCCCCTTTATACACTTTCCAAGGAAAAGTCAGAAAGAGATCCCTTTCTTTTTTACTCCGGATAGGCCGTACTTCGATCTTGGACATGGATATCATCCCTGGTCAGAAGGGGGAAAAGTAAGGATATAGGCAGGCCTGAGATTACCTCCCTTGTGCCCGCCGTTCTTTCAATTCCTGGACGATTTTCGTGAAATACTCCCGGTCCAAGGGATAGCGGTAGGCAAAGAAAATCCCCACAGCCAGGAGTATCGCCGGCAGAGGCCCGATCACCAAACGAATACCCAATATCGCATGGGGAGGCTGTTCCGCGATGTTGGGCTGGTAGCCGGTGACATCCAGGAGCAGCAGGACCAGAGGAATGGCCACCGAAGAGGCGATCTTGCGGGTCAATGTGGTCAGGCTGTAGAACATCCCCTCATGCCGTTTCCCCGTTTTGTATTCATCCCATTCGATGGCATCCGGCAAAATGGCCCAAGGGAGGACATGGGCAGCAGCCACGCCCACACCGGCCAATGTGCACAAGAAAAGGATCAGCCACAAGCTGGTCTGAGGGGTGACGGTGATTAAAACCAGCTGGACAACAGCCCAAAAGGCGATGCCGTAGATGTAGGCCCAGCGTTTGCTCCACCGCTTCGAAACCCAGTTCCAAATGGGAAGCGCAAAAATGGCGACCACGAAAATCGTCGCCATGATGACGTCATTTTGACTCTCACGCTGCACGACATACTTGATGAAAAATAATAACATCGACTGCAGGACATCGACCGAAATCCAGGTCGCTAAAAAGATCGCCAATCCAAACCGGAAAGGTCGATTATCCCAGGCGGCTTTGATGGACTGGCGCAGCGTCGGTTTGTCCAATTCAATAAATTCCTGGCGTTCCTCCGTGCCGAAAAATACCACAAACATGGGAGCTGCTGCCAGCAATCCAAAGAAAAGCCCCATCAGAAAGACTCGATTCGCGTTTTCCGGGGAAAAGGATCCCACGATCATCAAAGGTACGGTAAACGCCAGCAAACTGCCCAAGATGGAAAAAAACATGCGGTAGGATGTCAGAGAGGTCCTCTCGTCATAATCGGAGGTCAGTTCAGGGGTGAGTGCAAAATACGGCATGTATAAAAATGTGGCCGCTGCTTCGTAAAGAATGTAC
>JAWLER010000034.1:0-23445 GCA_041686005.1 Anaerolineales bacterium
AAAAGGAGAAAGGCATGTCCAGAGTAACGGTAGTGTATGGTGAAAAGACGGTAACGGTGGAAGCTGAGGACGGCACGATCCTCGGCGATGTGGTCGCCAAAACCGGCCTCCCCCTCGAGCAACCCTGCGCCGGCCGGGGGACCTGCGGGCAGTGCAAAGTCTTGGTCGAGAAAGGGGTCGCCCCGCCGGATGAGATCGAGCAGGAAAATCTGACCCCGGGGGAGATCGCCCTCAACAACCGCCTGGCCTGCCGGGCCAGAGTGCAGGGTGAAACCCGGATCGTCCTTTCCCCTATCGTCGTCTATTCCAATAAGATCTTCAAAGGCAGCAACCGCTACCGACGGGAACGGGATGTGCCATTGGGGTTGGCAGTCGACCTGGGTTCCACGACCGTGGCCGCCTTTTTGACCATGCTCGACGATGGAGAAGTCGCTACCGCCGGTGGGGGACTCAACCAGCAAACCGTCTTCGGCTCCGATGTCATCTCCCGCCTTTCCGCTGCCATCGAGAACGAGGAGAACGCCGAGCGCCTGCACCGGCTCGCCCTGGCTTCCATCAACCAAGCCGTGGATTCCTTGCACCTTTCCTCGCGGATCATGGAACGCGTGGAGCGGGTGACCATTGTCGGCAATGTCGCCATGCACCATTTGCTGGCCAAAAAGCCCCTCCACACCCTGGCGGTCATACCTTTTCAGCCGTATGATAAAGCCCCCCTTAGGGACGCTCAAGATTTGATGGAGGGTATTTTCCCGGCGCACATTAAAGTCGATCTCCCCCCTTTGATCGGGGGATTTGTGGGGTCGGACGCCCTGGCCTGTCTGGCCTACTTCGGTTTTGACGATCCACCAGGGCCCATGGCTGCCATTGATCTGGGCACCAACGGCGAGGTGATGGTCACCGACGGGGACCGCATTTTGGTCGCTTCTACGGCAGCGGGACCGGCCTTTGAAGGGGTGAACATCTCCTGTGGATCCCGGGCGGTGGATGGAGCCATCGTCGACCTCTCCGTCGAGGATGGGGCATTTCAAATAGAGACCATCGGGGGCGCGGAGGCTGTGGGATTGACAGGGTCCGGATTGCTGAGCGCCATCGCTGCTTTCCGGAGGATCGGCCTGATAGAGCCCAGCGGTCGGATCAATCCCGACTGCGCGGAGTACAGCGAGCAAATCAACAACGGGCCAATGAATGGCAAACAAAGCCCTCCCCCTTCTGGCACACTGCCCCCTCAGTGTGAAGCCTATGCGGACACGATCAGCAAAGACGATAAGGGAACCCGCCGTATCCGGCTCACTGAAGAAGGGGACCTTTTCCTGACCCAGCTGGATATCAGAGAGCTTCAAAAAGCGAAAGCCGCCATTCGGGCCGCGATCGATGTGCTCATGGCACAGCTCGAGCTGGAACCGGAGGAGTTGGAGCGGGTGGTCCTCACCGGATCCTTCGGCGGTCAGGTGGACATTGACGCCATATTGGAGATTGGCATGCTCCCTCCGGTCAGAAAAGAAGTGGTGGAGACCATCGCCAATGGAGCCGGATTTGGGGCAGCCATGTTTCTCACCGATGAAGGTTTCGCTCTGGGCGAAAGACTGGCCCAGGAAGCGAAACAAATCGACCTGGACCTGGACCCCAAATTCAACAGGTTTTTCGTGGAGGGCATGGCGTTGGCCCCCTTTGGATCTCTGGATATCTCCTCGCTGTGATCGCAGATATCCCAGCACGAACAACCCCATCCTAATGAGGAAACGTTAGACTACACATCATGGATTCTCACAACGGCTCCCCCCTTGCCAAAAACCTCCAAGGGCTATCATTGGTCATCATCGCCACCCTGTGCTGGTCGACGTCAGGGATCTTCATCAATCTGATCACAGACGCCACCCAGGTCTCCGCCGTAGGGTTGGCCTTTTGGCGCGATCTTTGCACGTTCCTGATCCTCTTGGTGGGCATTTCCCTCCTTCACCCTCCTTATCTGAAAGTGAAACGGCAAGACCTGCCCTGGTTGATCGCCATGGGGGGGATCAGCATCGGCCTCTTCCATGTGCTGTGGAACACATCCGTGGTCCTCATTGGCGCGTCCCTGGCCACCGTTGTGCAAAGCAACGCCCCCATCTTCGTCACCATCATGGCCTGGTTCTTGTTCGATGAACCGCTGACCACGAAAAAAATCATCGCAGTTTGTCTGGCCGTCCTGGGGACGATCCTCATCGCCGGTGTCCAAAGCACTGGAAACATCCAGGTCTCTCCATCCGGATTATTGATTGCCTTGGGGTCCGCGATCTTCTACGGCACATTAAGTCTCTTTGGGAAAAAGTTAAGCGGGGACTACCACTCCTGGACCATCCTCCTGTATATTTTTGGTTTTGGGAGCCTGATCCTGCTCCCCTTCCAATTTAACAGGTCCCTTCCCAACCCGATCAACCTCCAAGTCCTCCTCCTTTTCCTGGGGTTCCTCCTCATCTCCACCATCATCGGATTCGGCCTTTATACCCGGGGGCTGGAAAAATTGCAGGCCAGCGTCGCCTCCATCACCGCGACGACTGAAATCCTATTTGCCTCCCTCCTGGCGTATGTCATCCTCGGGGAACGGATGGGATCTTGGCAAATACTAGGGTCTGTTTTCATCATCAGTGGGGTTGTCCTGGTTACCATCCAGAACAACCAGAAACGAAAGAAGGGGGGATAAAGATGGGTGATCTTATGTTGGGCATCGACACGGGAGGGACCTACACAGACGGGGTCCTCTTTGACCAAAGCAAGCGGAAGATCCTCAAAACGACGAAAACATTGACCACCAAACGGGATCTTAAGGTCGGCATCTTGAAAGCCCTGGACGACCTCCTCCCCGATTCGCCTTCCTCCATCGCCCTGGTGACCATCTCGACCACCCTGGCCACCAACGCTATCGCGGAGCACAAAGGGCGCCCGGTGGCCCTCTTTCTGCTCGGCTACGATAGGGAACTCGTGGAGCGTTTCCAACTGGACCGACGATTCGCAACGGCCAGCTACCATTATGTTGAAGGCGGTCATGACCTATATGGCAATGAGCAATCTCCCCTGGATGTAGAGGGGATCAAGGAACAAGCCCACCAGCTTGCACAAGATGTAGACGCCTTTGCGGTATCTGGTTATTTCAGCCCCCTCAACCCCAGCCATGAGGAGCGCGCCTTTGCGGCTTTGTCCTCAGAGGTGGACCGGCCGGTGATCCTGGGCCACCAGCTATCCAAACGGCTCGATTCTGTGCAGCGGGCGACCACCGCTACCCTCAACGCTTCCCTGTTGTCCAACCTGCAGGATTTCATCCACGCCATGCACCGCGCCCTCCAAGAACGATCCATAGACGCTCCGCTAATGGTCGTCAAAGGCGATGGGGCGTTGATGAATGGCCGCATCGCTGCCAAACGGCCCGTGGAAACCATCCACTCCGGACCGGCGGCCAGTGCCACCGGGGGACGATTTTTGGCCCAAAAAGAGCAGGCCCTGGTGATCGACATGGGTGGGACAACCACTGACATCGCCCTCATTGAGGGGGGAAAGGTGCAAATCCGCGAAGAAGGGACGAGTGTCGGATCCTACAACACAGCTGTCCGCGCCGCAAACATCCGCTCCATTGGTCTGGGCGGGGACAGCCTGATTGACTTCACTCTGGAAGACCAGATCAGGGTCGGTCCCGCCCGGGTCAGGCCGCTCTCGAACCTGGCCCATGACGCGGAGGGGGTCGCCCGCGATCTGGAAAGGTTGTCCCAACAGACCCACAAACATTTCTCTCCCCAGCAGCTTGAGTATTGGTATCTCCTCCGGGAACCGACCCACGCCATTCCCGATCCAAGAGCGCGTGATGTCCTCTCTTTGCTGGAAGATGGTCCAATGTCCCTCCCTGCCATCCTGGAAAAGATGGAGCTTTTCCACCCCCTTCAGTTTGGAGGCCCTTCCTTAATCAAAGAGGAGATGATCGGCCGCTCGGGGCTCACCCCCACCGATCTGCTTCACGTCACGGGAGAATTCTCCCCCTGGCATGAAAAGGTCGCGGAGATCGGCGTTCATCTGATGGCTGGCTACATGGGGTTGTCTGTTGAGGATTTCATAGAGGCGATCAAAGACCACATCACGGAACGGATCACCCGGGAGGTGATCTCTTACTTAACCGGTCAATCCATTGATCCCGTCCCCTATTACGTCACACCGGATGACCTGGGATTATGGCTCTTCCAGGAAAACCTGACCGGCGAGGACCCCTATGTGGGCGCAGAGATCTCCTTGAAAATGCCCCTGATCGGCATCGGGGCCCCGGCCAACATTTTCCTACCTCCTGTGGCAAAAACACTCCACACATCCTATGTCTCCCCTCCCCATTACGAGGTAGCCAACGCCGTAGGCGCGGTGGCCGGGCATATAACCACGGAAGAGGAGGTCTGGGTTTACCCCCAGGTCAAAAACACCCGTACCGTGGGCTATTTCGTCCAATCCCTGAAGGACAGGAAACGGTTTTCAACCCGGCGCGCGGCTCTCCAGTATGCGAGACAATACACCCGCGAGAAAGCCCGCCAAGAAGCGCAAAAGATTGGTATTCTTGACCCTGATCTTGAAGTCATCCAACTCCGGGATGGGGCCGAAAGCACCCGCATCAGAGCACAGGCTGTGGGAACCCCAAAAACAAGCTGAGATTCCCGCCCCGAGATCATTTTTTTCAGTTTAAATCAGCCTGATTTAAACCCTCCCTTTTCTTTTCTCCCGCTATTGACACACCCTCTTAATCCCTTTACAATTGGTTTCACATTACACAACAGTGTTGCGCTTGATGCAACGAGATGGGATGGAGGAGCCACTCTTGCCAGAGCGTGATCAGAATTCCGGTGCTTCGATCCGCACGATTCATAGGGCATGCAGCATCCTCAGGTGTTTCACAGAGGACAGACCTGAGCTGGGGGTAACCACGATCAGTCAGAAAACCGGGATTCATAAGAGCTCAACCTCCCGGATCCTTTCTTCTTTACAAAAAGAAGGTTTTGTCGAACAAGACGAGCAAAGCAGCAAATATCGCTTGGGACTTGGGTTGGTTAGTTTGGCGGGATTGGTATTGGAACGGTTGGAACTCCGGGATGTCGTCCAACCTTCCATCCGGGAATTGGCCCGCATCACCCAAGAAACCATCAATATTTCCGTATTGAAAGAAGATGAATGTATCAACATTGAAAATATCAACAGCCCCCAGCCCATCCAACACATGGGTCTGCTCGGTCGTCGAAATCCGCTCCACTGCACATCTACGGGAAAAGTGTTCCTGGCCTTTATGACGCAAGAAGAGAGAGACGCCCTGCTCCCTGAGCAGTTAAAACCATATACCAAACATACGATCACCGACCGTGCCCAACTTGAAGAGGAACTTAAGAGCGTGAAGGAACGGGATTACGCCATCGCTCACGAAGAATTCAAGGAGGGTTTGAGCGCCATCGCAGCGCCCCTCCGCGATCACAGCCAGCAAGTGATCGCTACAGTGAGCATTTCAGGACCCACCTACCGGATGGGAAAAGGCCAAATTGACGCTTACATCCCTCACCTCCTGAAAACCTCCACGGACATTTCCACAAAACTTGGTTATTTGAAATCGGAAGCGTCTCCATAAGCAATAACCCTCAGCCACCGACGGTTGGTGCACCATTTGAAAGGAGGAAACATGCCAACTGAAACGCAAGAAAAGACCACGTTCGTAGGTTTCTGGCAGGAGCTGTTGGATGATTGGATGTCCACTTTGACCAGCCCGGATCTAGAGACCTACGTCCGGTTGAAAGAAAAAGCCACCTCCCTCAAGACGGTCATCAACATCGGTCTCTTAGGGTTGGTGATCGGCTTCTTCGTGCTCACGGTGCAGCCCCCCTCCTTTGTACAAACGGAAAGCCTTTTCCTGGATTTGGGGCGATTGATCTTTTACACAGAAGCCGATTTTTTCATCCTCAGCCTGATTTTGTTTGTGGTGGCCACTTTGCTGGGAGGAACAGGCGGGTTCATCGAACACAGCTATTTGCTTTCCCTGGTCACCGCTCCGTTGGGCCTGGTCATCGTCGCATTTCTGTTCCTAACCCATAAACTGGGACTGACTCTGGCAGCTATTTTGAACCCCCTCGGTTCCATTGGCATCACCACCATCTTCATCGTCCTTTTTGTTCTGTATGGATTCTTGCTCCTGCTCTTCGCCATCGAAGCGGCCCATGAGATGGAATCCCATCAAGTGATCTACACCATCGGCGCTGTCCTGGGAAGCTGGGGCCTATTACGCGTCTTCGCCATGTTCGCTGCCGGGGAAGACAACATCATCACCCAGGAATCCGCCTTCTTGGCAGAAGAGTGGGCCCGGGGCACCCTCCAGCAGGCTCTTCTGGGCCACCTGTGGATGGTGGCCTTCTCCGTGTTGATCGCCGTGGTGATCGGCGTAGTCATCGGAGTTCTGATCACCATGCCTCCCAAACGACCCCAAGTCAGCCACCTTTTCTTCCTCATCCCGCTGGGCGTTTTCTTCTTGATGTGGGCCGCGCCTAAAGGCTGGTTGGGGATGGGCATCGCCGATCCGATCATGGAGGTCTCAAACACGCTCAAAATTATCCTCACCCGGTCAGCCAAGGGCGTCTTCGGCCCACTGCTCTCTTTGCTCAGCGCTATCGTCCGAAAACCCGCGGCGGTAGGCATGATCGGCGTCATCCTCACCGTGATCATCTATGCCTTGCTCATCGCCGGGGAATCCGCCAGCGAACTCACCCTGTACATCGCGGGCATTATCCTCACCATCCCCAGCATCGCCCTTTTTGGTGTCTTCATCGGCCCCTTCAGCATCGGGGCCTTCAACGCCGTCGTCGCCCTCACCCTCTACGCCCAACTCCCTATCCTGCGCAACACCTATACCGGGATCAAAGAAGTCGAACCGGAGATCGTAGAAGCCGGACGCGGGATGGGCATGACCGAATTCCAGCTCCTGCGGGATGTGAAAATTCCCATCGCCACCCCGGTGATCATGGCCGGTGTGCGCGTGTCCGTGGTCATGCTGGTGGGGATCGCGGCCATCGCCTCCTATATCGGCAATGACACGTTGGGAGATTACATTTTCCACGGCATCCAACGGGTCCAACCTCTGCGCTATTACGCGGGCGCGATCACAGTGGCTGTGTTTGCTTTGCTGATGGATTACTTATTAGGCTTGCTTCAGAACCGTCTCACCCCGGAAGGATTAAAGGGCAGGCGATAAAGGACGCAGATATGATCAGAGGAGTCATACCATGATTAAACTCGAACATGTGACCAAGATTTATCCCGGGACGACCTCTCCAGCGGTGGATGACCTCAGCTTTACCGTCCCCAGCGGGGAAATATGCACCATCGTCGGCCCTTCCGGATGCGGGAAGACGACCACCATGAAAATGGTCAACCGCTTGATTGAACCGACCGATGGGGAAATTTACGTCCTCAATGACCGGGGGGAACTGCAAAATGTCCTCGAGATGGATCCCATCATGCTGCGGCGCAACATCGGCTACGTCATCCAGCAGATCGGCCTCTTCCCCCACCGCACCATTTTGCAGAATATCGGCACGGTCCCCAAGCTTTTGGAGTGGGACAACACCCAGATCCGGAGCCGGGCTGAGGAACTGCTGGACATGATGAACATGCCCCACGAGTTTCTGGACCGCTACCCCCACGAACTTTCCGGCGGACAGAGACAGCGCATCGGCGTGGCCCGGGCCATGGCCGCAGATCCCCCGGTGATGTTAATGGACGAGCCTTTTGGGGCCATCGATCCCATCAACCGCAATTTGCTTCAAAATGAGTTCCTGCGTTTGCAACAGGAGATCAAAAAGACCATCCTTTTCGTCACCCATGACATCGATGAGGCGATCAAAATGGGCGACAAGATCGCCATCCTCAGCGGTCACGGGACATTGGAACAATACGATTCCCCGGCTAAAATCCTCTCCGATCCGGCCAATGAGTTCATCGAGGATTTCGTGGGTGCGGACCGGACTTTAAAGCAGCTCAACTTGATCCGCGTCGAGGAAGTGATGGACAAAAAGCCTTTCCTGCTCCAGTCCACTCAGAGTGCTGACGAAGCCTTGAAAATCCTGGATGAGCACAACCGGGATTACGGGTATGTGGTGGACAGCGACAAGCGCCTGCAAGGCTATGTCAACCGTAGAGATCTGAAAGGGAAGTCGGGGTGGATCGATGAATATGTCACCAAAGCTGCCACCTCTCTGCCCATCACCATGAATTTGCGCGACGCCCTTTCAGAAATGCTCATGGTGGATTACAGCACCATCTGCGTGGTCGACAACCGGGACCGGGTCAGGGGTACCATCAGCACCGCCATGATCCAGGAAGCGCTCACCGAAAGTCTGAAAAAAGAGGAGGTCTAAACCATGGAAGAGAAAACCAGCTTCTGGTCGAAGATCACCTTTTCGGACGTGATTGATTGGATCCTGATTCCCATCTTGATGATTATTGTCGTCTACCTGGTGTATACCCGATTATTGTTGACCATCGAACCGGGTTCCATGTCTGCCAATATCATCGGCGACCCTGTAAATGGGTTTTCCAATGTCTGGGCGGCTGTCCTCCAGCATCTGAAATTAATCGGGGTCTCAAGTGCGCTGGCCATCCTGGCTGCGGTCCCCGCCGGCATTCTGATCACCCGCGAGGGATTCCGGGATTTTTCTGACATCATCCTCGGCGTGGCCAATTTCGGACAATCCGTGCCCAGCATCGCCATCCTGGCCTTGTTTATGGGTATCATGGGCATCGGCGCCCCGACCGCCATCTTCGCCCTCTGGCTGTACGCCCTCCTGCCCATCGTGCGCAACACGGCCACAGGGATCGACGAAGTCTCGCCGGATGTCATCGAAGCTGCGAGAGGGATGGGGATGACCAACCGCCAGATCCTGTTTGACATCGAACTCCCCCTTTCCTTCCCGGTCATGTTCGCCGGCATCCGTACCGCTTCAGTGATCAACGTGGGGACAGCCGCTTTGGGCGCCTTCATCGGGGCCGGCGGCCTGGGGAACTTCATCATCACCGGCATCCCCCTCAGCCGGGAACGGATGATCCTGGTCGGCGCCATCCTCACCGCGGTGATGGCGGTGATGGTCGATTGGATTTTAGGTAAGATCGAAGACCAGTTGGTCTTCCGGCGAGAATGACCAGGGGGCTGAGTTCATGCCATCCAGAAAAATCATGGCAACAGAAGGAGACAGATGAAGGAGGTGAATACGGAAACCAAATATTCCATTGGAATTCTTTTACCCAACCTTGTGGAAATCGTTTTCCCCGATCCAGGGGAACCAAACGAGTTCACAAAAACATTCATTAAGGAGGATAATCCGTCATGAAGAAGAAATTTCAACTTGTACTGGCGATGTTCGTCATCCTCGCCACCCTGCTAACAGCCTGCGGTGGCGGTGGGAAAAAGGGCCCTGTCACGGTAGGTTCAAAGGAATTCACGGAGCAGATCATCTTGGGCAAACTGACCGTGCTCGCCCTGCGCGATGCTGGCTTTGAGGTTGTAGACGAGAGCAACCTGGGCGGCACCAGCGTCAACCGGGACGCGCTGGTCAACGGCGACATCGATATGTACTGGGAGTACACCGGTACCGCTTGGATCACCCATCTCGGACATGAGGAAGCGATCACCGATCCGCAGGAATGCTATGACAAAGTCAAGGCGGAAGACGCTGGAAATGACATTGTGTGGTTGACCATGGCGCCCTTCAACAACACCTACACGTTGATGATGACACAGAAGAAAGGGGAGGAGTTGGGCATCGAGTCCATCTCCGACCTGGCTGAATACATCAACGAGGGCGGCGATGCCAGCCTGTGCACCGACCAGGAATTTTACGCCCGGCCGGATGGCTTCAAGGGCGTGGAGGACCTCTATGGCTTTGAATTTGACGAAGACGAGGTTGTAACCATGGACCCCGGCCTGACCTACAAGGCTTTACAGGATGGGCAGTGCCAGGTCGCTATGGGTTTTGCCACGGACGGTCGCATCCCCGCTTTTGGGTTCTTCAACCTCGAGGACGACAAGCAGTTCTTCCCCGTCTACAATCCGGCCCCCAATGTCCGGCAAGAGGTCATGGATGAGTATCCGGAAATTGAAGAGGTCCTTGAACCGGTCGCTGAGGCGTTGACCACCGAGAAGATGATGCAGCTCAACAAACGCGTGGATATCGACAATGAGGCCCCGGAAGACGTGGCCTGCGACTTCCTGCAATCGGAAGGCATCGTCGATGAATGTATGATGGAGTAGAACCAGCACCGTACCTAAAAACCGGTCGCTCACCGAGAGGTCGGGCGACCGGTTTCCTTTCAAATCAACACGGATGAAACCGCCGGGATGAGAAGATGAAAGCTGCCGTTTTATACCAACCGAACACCCCTTTGGAAGTCCAAGAGGTGGATCTAGAAAAACCGCACCCTGGTGAAGTGCTGGTCCAAAACCTCGCCAGCGGCGTCTGCCATTCCGATTGGCATGTGATCACAGGGGACACAAAACATCCACTGCCCGTCGTCCTCGGACACGAGGGCGCGGGGATCGTTCAGGAGCTCGGAGCGGGGGTCACCACCCTGGAAGTGGGCGATCATGTAGCCCTCAATTGGGCTCCCAGCTGCGGCACATGCTATTACTGCTTGCACGGGCAACCCCAGCTCTGCCAAACCCTGGTGGCCCCTCTCTGGGAGGGGACCCTGCTGGATGGCACATCACGACTTTCGAAAGACGGGGAGACGATTTACCACCTCTCCGGTTTGGCTACCTTTGCAGAACGATCAGTGGTCCCGGAACAGACTTGCATCCCCATCCGCGAGGATGTGCCCTTTCAGGCGGCATCTCTGGTCGGATGCGCGGTCACCACTGGCGTCGGCGCGGTGACCAACACAGTGCAAGTCCGTCCTGGCGAGAGCGTGGCTGTCTTCGGCTGCGGAGGCGTGGGGTTGAACATCCTCCAAGGAGCGGATCTGGTGGGCGCGGAGACGATCATCGCCGTGGACAAAGCCCCTGCCAAAATGGAACTCGCTGAAACCTTTGGCGCCACCCACACGTTGCTGGCGGACGAGGAGCCGGTGCACAGAATCCGGGAGCTGACGGAGGGACGCGGCGCGGACTACGTCTTTGAGGCCGTCGGGATCCCCGAGCTGCAGGAGACAGCATTGGACGCGGTCCGCCCCGGCGGGACGCTGGTCATCGCTGGGATCGCGCCCATGGGCTCCTCTACGAACTTCCCCGGCGCCATTTTAGCCCGTCAAGAGAAACGGGTGGTGGGCAGTTATTACGGCAGTTCTTACCCCCGCCGGGATTTCCCCCGCTTATTGGATCTGTATATGGCTGGGAAACTCAAACTGGATGAACTGGTTTCCCAAACCTACCCCCTGGAGGACATCAACCAGGCCTTCCAGGATATGCTTTCGGGGGAGAACGCCCGCGGCGTGATCGTCTTTGAACCTTGATGCGGGGCCCTCTGATAATAGAGACAGGTCCCTCGGGCAGCTCATATCGGACGCTCATCCCCTGATCAGGACCCAAGATTTACCCCTTTGAGAAAGGACAACGTGATGGCAAAACAAATTCCAGGACCTGGAAAGGGTTGGCAGGGGGGTCAGTATCAACCCCTCACCCAGACCCAGGTGAAAGAGATCCACCAGGCCTCTCTGGCGATATTAAAACGAACAGGCGTCCAGGTAGAACAACCGGAAGCCCTTGCTTTATTCAACCAGGGAGGGGCAGAGGTTAAAGAAAACCGGGTCCGCATACCACCCTCTCTGATCGAGGACGCGATTGAAAAAGCCCCCTCCAAAGTTCTGCTCGCCGGTCGAGATCCGGAGCACGATTTGGTTTTGGAGGATAAACGAGTCCACATCGGCACAGGTGGAGCTGCGCTGCAGGTCCTGGACTTGGAAAACGACGAAATCCGGCCCGCCCTCCTGGATGACGTGGCGGATATGGCCCGTGTGGTGGACGCCTTGGAGAACATCCACTTTTACCTGCTCCCCATCTACCCCACGGACATCCCGGAGGACAAGGTCGAAATCAGCAAATATTATGCAGCTGTGGCCAACACGACCAAACACGTCCAGGGAGGCGTTTACAGCGTGCAGGGTATCCGCGATGTGATCCACATGTGCGAACGCATTGTGGGTGGTGAGGGTGCGCTGCGGGAACGACCCATTGCCTCTTTCATCACCAGCTGGATGGTCAGCCCTTTGATGTTCGCTTCTGATGTAACCACCCTCCTTTTAGAAGTTTGCCACCAGCGAATGCCCGTTGTCCTCTCCTCAGCGCCCATGGCAGGCTCCACGGCCCCCGTCACCCTGGCCGGGATGCTCGCCCAGTTAAATGCGGAACAGCTAGCCGGCTTAACCCTGACCCAATTAGCGGAGCCCGGATGCCCCGTGATCATCGGTCCCATCCCGGCCATCTCAGATCTGCGCACAGGAAGTTATTTGGGCGGGTCGATCGAGCTGGGGATGACTAACGCCGCCATCACCCAAATGGCTCATTTCTACGGCGTACCCATTTACAACAGCGCCGGGATGACGGAATCCAAACTGCCCGATATTCAAGCCGGGATCGAGAAAACGCAATCCGTTATCCAAGTGACTCTGGCCGGCGCCAACTTCATTCACCACGCAGCCGGCATGCTGGAAGACATGTCCACCATCGCTTACGAGCAGTTCGTGATCGACAACGATATCCTGGGCATGGCCATGCGCGCTGTCCAAGGGATCGAAGTCAACCAGGAGAAGCTGGCGCTGGATGTCATCGATCGCGTGGGGCCGGGAAGCCACTTTCTGGCGGACGATCACACCTTCCAACACATGCGCACGGAACATTATTTCCCCTCCGAGGTCATCGATCGCCAAGACCGTGACGACTGGGATAAAGATGGCAGGCAAGATGCCCGGCAGCGAGCCAAGAAAATCACCCAGGACCTGCTTGCCAATCACCAAGCCACACCTCTGGATCCTGAGGTCGACGCCTGGATCAAGGAGCAATTCAAATCGACCTTAATCCTGACTTAGCTGAGGGATAACCTCCTGCCAACATCGGAAGAAAATCAGCCAGGAGGTGTGCCTTATCACTTGTACGCAAATCGGACCCGTTTTATAAAGGAAACCACACGCAGCGGTATGTTTCGTGGAGAATACCATCTATGACAAAACAAGTCCCCATTGCGACCCAATTTCCCAAGATGGACATGCTCTCTGAGCAACAAGTACGCGAAATCCATTACGCCTCCCTGGAAATCCTGGGGGATATCGGCGTGAAGATGCAAGACCCCAAAGGGCGAAAAATCCTCCTGGAAGCCGGGGCCTGGGAAGGGGATGGGCGGCTGAAGATCCCCGAAAATCTGGTCACCGATGCCATTGACCGCGCTCCCAGCCGGATCCCCATGTACGACCGGGAGGGGAACCTGACCATGCCGCTCGAACTGGGAAAGGTCTTCTTTGGCACGGGATCAGACACCATCTACACCCATGATGTCCATACGGGAGAACGCCGCCGGGCCACGACGGAGGATGTGGAACATTTCGCCAGGCTGGGCGATGCCCTTGAAAACATCGATTTCGTGATGTCGATGAGCAACCCTGGCGATGTCCCCCCAGATGACCTTTACATCCACTCCTTCATCCACATGCTGCGCGGTTCGGTCAAACCCAATGTGTACACCGCCAAAGACATCCAGGATATGAAGGACATCTACCGGATCGCGGTCGCCGTGGCGGGGGGAGAAGAGGCTCTGCGAGAAAAGCCCTTCTTTCTGCAGTACGCAGAACCCATATCCCCTCTGTTCATCATCGAGGAGTCCCTCCAAAAAGTGATCTTCTGCGCCGAGAAGGGGATTCCCGTGGCCTACATCCCCTCCACCAATCCGGGCGGTGGGGGCCCGGTCACCCTGGCCGGTGCGATTGCTCTTGGCAACGCGGAAAGCCTCCTCGGTTTGATCATCACCCAGCTCATCCGCCCTGGGACGCCTTTTTTATACGGGATGAACACAGCGACCCTGGATATGAAATCCACCATCGTCAGCTACGGGGGACCGGAATGGAGCATGGGTATGGCGGCCAATACCTCCCTAGCCCGCTACTACGATCTCCCAGTGTGGGGCTACGCGGGAGCGACGGACAGCAAAGTGGTGGACGCCCAGGCAGCCATCGAAGCCACCTTTTCGATCATGACTGCCTTCCTCAACCGCGTCACCCTGGTCCATGATGTGGGATATATTGAATACGGCTCCACCTCCTCCATGGAAATGCTGGTCATGGCCGATGAGATCATCAGCATGACCCGGAAATTCATGGGCGGCATCCCCGTGGACCGGGAGTCCCTGGCTCTGGAAGCCATAGCCCGCGCAGAACCGGGCGGGGGATTCATCGCTGACCAACACACCTTCCAACACTTCAAAACCGCCCAGTGGTTCCCCCAGTTGCTCAACCGCCAGAACTACGATGACTGGGAGAAAGAAGGGGAAAAGAGCTACCGCCAGCTGGCCAATGAACGGGCCAAAAAATTGCTAGAAGAACACCAAGTACCCCCACTTCCCAAACGGGCAGAGGCTGTGATCCTGGAGGTCCTAACGGAACGAGAGGAGCAAAGGGAATAGGGAAAAAGCTCATGTTTGAAACTTACACTGTCACCCGCCAGTATATCGAAGAGCATGAAATCCAGGCCATCGACCTTAAATTTTGTGATCTGTGGGGACGATCCCACCACATCACCATCCCGGCGAGGGAATTCAGCCCCAGCTTGATGGAAGAGGGCATCGGTTTTGATGGGTCTGCAGTGGGTTTGAAAAACGTCAAAGCCGGGGATATGGTCATGGTCCCCGATCTCGCCACCGGCTTTCTGGACCCGTTTTGGGAGGTGCCCACGCTCAGTTTCCTGTGCAATGCCCTCAACGCCACCACCATGAACATATTTCCCAACGACCCCCGCAACATCGCCAGAGGGGCTGAATCCTATTTGAGAAGCACAGGGGTCTCCTCCCGGAGCCTGTGGGGGCCGGAATTTGAGTTTTATGTCTTTGATCAAGTGCACATAGAGAACAAGATGCACCGGGCTGGATACCGCTTTACATCTTATGAAACGGAACATCCCGGGCCGGAAGGCCACAGCGGAGGGACCTACATCCCCCTTCAGGAGGGGTACCACGCCTCCCCGCCCAAAGATCAACATTTCAACTTCCGTCAGGAAATCACCCAACATCTGCAGGAGATGAACATCCCCGTCAAATACCACCACCACGAGGTGGGGAGCTTCGGACAGATGGAGATCGAAACGCCTTTGTTGGGTTTGGATGAAGCCGGTGACGCCATCACCCTCATTAAGTACGCGACCAAAATGGTGGCAACCCAACATGGCAAATCGGTCACCTTCATGCCCAAGCCCATTTACGGGGAAGCGGGAAACGGGATGCATTTTCACCAGCAGCTTTTCAAAGAGCAGGAAAACCTCTTCTATGACCCGGACGGGTACGGCAACCTCAGTGAAACAGCGCGCCATTACATCGCTGGCCTGCTCCAGCATGGACCCGCCCTGCTGGCCCTGACCAACCCCAGCACCAACTCCTACCGCAGGCTGGTTCCCGGCTTTGAAGCGCCGGTCAACGCTTTTTACTCCCTGGGGAACCGCAGCGCCGCCATCCGCATCCCCAAGTACGCCAAGGGCCCCCAGACGGCGAGGATCGAGTTCCGGCCACCCGATGCCACCAGCAACCCTTACCTGACCCTGGCAGCCCAGCTACTGGCGGGTTTGGACGGCATCCAGAAAGCACTGGATCCTACAAAGCTGGGCTTCGGCCCCATCGATGAAGATATATTCTCCTGGCCTGAGGAAAAGAGAAAGACCATCCAACCCCTTCCCTCCTCTCTGGAGGATGCCCTCCTGGCTTTAGAAAAAGACCACGACTTTCTGCTTGCAGGAGATGTGTTCAGCGAAGAATTGATCGCGGATTGGATCGAACACAAGCGGAAGAAAGAATGCGTCCCTGTTAAAAACAGGCCTCACCCTTATGAAATGCACCTCTATTTCGACGTCTGACCGCGCCCAACCTTGATAGCGTAAACCCTAAAGGAGATCCATCCCTTTAGAGTTCTTTCTTATTGATTTGGTTTTCTGCGTTACCCGAGGGCGACATCCAAATAGAGCATAACGATCACCCCTAACATGGTGCCCATGGTGGCCAGTTTTTCGTGACCGGTGCCGTGGGTTTCGGGGATGATCTCGTCGCTGATCACGTACAGCATGGCGCCCGCAGCAAAGCCCATCGCATAGGGCAGCAAAGGACGCGCAACACTGACCGCCCAGACGCCGAAGAGGGTGAGGGGTATTTCCACCAAACCAGCCCGGATGCCCACGAGTCCGGCATAAAAATAGGTCCCCATCCCTGCGTTCAACGCCGCCACAGCCACCGCCAATCCTTCGGGGATATTTTGAATGCCGATGGCCAGCATCAAGGGGATGGCATCCGACAGGTTGCCGGAGCCAAAACCAACCCCAACCGCCAACCCTTCCGGCATGTTATGGAGGGTGATGGCTAAAATGAAAAGCCATACGGCCCGGATGCGGCTGGCCTCCGGCCCTTCTCGACCCCGCCCCGGATGTAGATGGGGGATGTACCGGTCTCCCAGTTCCAAAACTACCGCCCCTAAGACCATGCCCAGCAGGACCGGAAAAATACCCCCATACTCCACGCCTGGCAGGATCAAACTGGTGAAACTGGCCGCCAACATCACACCGGCGGCGAAACCCAGGGACGTGTCCAAAAATCTCTGAGAAGGCTTCTGCCACACCAGCACAGTTAAAGCACCGATCCCATTTAACAAAGCGATGAAAAGGCCGCCCACCAACCCCTGTAAAATGGGATTCGACCCCCCAATTGTCAGGATCGCTTCTTCCAACCAAGTCATATCCGTTTCCCTCCTTCTACCCGTAAAAAGATGATTACAAAGTGATCAACCTCAACACATTGTACTCCAGCTTATGACCCAATGTTAATTGTTCCCCAATTGACGAAAGGAGACCTGCAACCATTTATATAGCAGGACGATAAACGCCGAGAGGGCGATTTTGGTGATATCCAGGCCAGCCGTCCCTATCATGGAGAAGATAAAGAAAGCCTTGTGAAGAGAACCGCACCTCAGCGAGGAGGCTTAATTGTAACATAACGTAAGTTGCCTCTTGACATATGAGAAAGAGGCGTTAGAATATATATCAAGGTATTCATAAATAATGAAGAGGCATTTCATGATCTGCAATTGCACCTGTATGGAGCGGGGAACGTAGTTCTGCCCAGGGAATCCAAACGGCCAATGGGCTTTCAAGGGCAGAGACGGACTCCGCATGACCTTGGATGACAGAATTGCCCCACAGCCGGTTGGCCGTGTACCTTTTACACAGGTGAAGTATGTCCACGCAGATCAAAACAAAAACGCGCGAAAAGATCCATCAGACCCTCGATGGTGGCTTGCCAAGTTTGGTTGGCAACACCCCCCTGCTCCCCCTGAGGAAGATCAGCAAGCATCTCCCCCCTCATGTTCATCTGCAAGCGAAAGCGGAGTGGTTCAATCCCAGCGGCTCGGTGAAGGACCGCCCCGCTCTGAATATCATCCTGAAGGCGTTGGAATCCGGAGCGTTATCAGGAGGTAAACACCTCTTGGATTCCACGTCCGGCAATATGGGGATTGCCTACGCCACCTTCGGCGCTGCTTTGGGCATCCCCGTCACCCTTGCCCTCCCCTCCAATGTCAGTCAAGAGCGGCGCCAGATTCTGCAAGCTCTCGGCGCGGAGTTGATCCTCACCGATCCCCGGGAGGGGACGGACGGCGCCCTCCAAAAAGCCCAGGCATTATCGAAACAGGAACCCGATCGATATTTCTACGCCAACCAGTACGACAACCCCGCCAATTGGCAGGCCCACTACCAGACCACAGGACCAGAGATCCTTCGGCAAACGAGAGGGGGGATCACTCATTTTATCGCCGGGCTAGGCACTTCAGGGACCCTGATGGGTGTGGGGCGCTACCTGCGAGAAAAAAAACCCCGGGTCAAGATCATTGGCATACAGCCCGACGGGCCGCTTCACGGCGTCGAGGGTTTGAAACACATGGCCTCCGCCATCCGACCGGGCATCTATGACCCTTCCCTCGCTGACCGAATCATCCCGGTCAGCACGGAAGACGCACAACGCATGGTGCGCAGGCTGTCCGCGGAGGAGGGTTACTTTGTAGGCCTCTCCGCCGGGGCAGCCGCGGTCGCAGCCCTCAAGATGGGCGAGGAAGTGGAGGGTGGCGAGATCGTGACCCTTTTCCCCGACGCTGGATTTAAATATCTCAGTGATGAAGATATATGGATCCAGGGATAAACCTCCCCATCCTCCAATCAGCCAGGATAGAGATTGGTCTTTTGATAGCGAGTGATGGGCATTTTTCGTCCATGTTTGGTACGATAAGGATGTCCTCCTTCAACTCGCTGAGGAATTCGTTATATATGCAACGATCCTCTTTTCCATTGCGGGTGGTTAACCAAGGGAAACAAGCATGAGAAATGGTAAAAGTGATCTCCCCGGTCTTTCCAAAGAAGAGATCCAGCGCTATTCACGTCACCTGCTTATCCCCGACATAGGCGTAGAGGGACAGAAGAAGATCAAAGCCGCATCCATCCTGGTCGTCGGCGCCGGCGGGCTTGGCTCACCCGTCCTTCTTTACCTGGCAGCAGCCGGCATCGGGCGGATCGGGATCGTCGATGACGACACCGTGGAGGTCACCAACCTCCAGAGGCAGGTCATTCACAGCGAATCCCGGGTCGATGATTTAAAGATTCGCTCCGCCCGGGATCGGATGCTGGACATCAACTCAGAAATCAGTGTGGATCTCTACGCTGAGCCTATAACCTCTGCAAACGCCTTTGACATCGCCGAACCCTATGACCTCATCATTGACTGCTCGGACAATCTCCCGACCCGGTATCTGGTCAACGATCTCTGCGTCCTGACCGGCAAACCCAACGTGTATGGTTCGATTTACCGATTCGACGGGCAGGCCAGCGTGTTCAACACGGATGGCGGACCTTGCTACCGCTGCATTTTCCCCGAGCCTCCTCCTCCTGAACTGGTCCCCTCCTGTGGGGAGGTTGGCGTCCTGGGTGTCTTACCGGGGACGATCGGCACAATTCAGGCCACGGAGGCGTTGAAACTCGTCCTGGGGATCGGCACATCCTTAAGTGGGGTGCTCCTGCTATACGATTCTCTTAATATGTCCTTTGAAACTGTGAAGCTGAAGGTGAATCCGGCATGCAAGGTATGCAACGACCACCCCGAAATCACGGAACTCATCGATTATGAGGATTTCTGCGGTGTGCAAACCCACGAAGAGGAGGAGGGCAGCGCGGGGGAGGGATGGGATATCACGGTCGCCGAACTGGAAAAGAAATTAAAAAATAAGGAAGCCCTTCACCTCATCG
This sequence comes from Anaerolineales bacterium, assembly GCA_041686005.1. Lineage (GTDB taxonomy): Bacteria > Chloroflexota > Anaerolineae > Anaerolineales > UBA11858 > B10-G9. The sequence continues at coordinate 19,490 of JAWLER010000034.1, forward strand.
ACGTCCGGGAACCCCACGAACAAGAGATCTCGAACATCGCTGGCTCGGAAGTCATCCCCCTGGGCGAACTCGCCTCGAGGCTGTCGGAGCTGGACAGCGGGGAGGAAATTGTGCTCTTTTGCAAGTCCGGGACGCGGTCCATCCGTGCTCTTCAAATCCTAACCGGAGCCGGCTTCCAGAAAGTGAAAAACTTAAAAGGGGGCATCAATGCCTGGGCCAGAGAGGTAGACGACAGCCTGCCGGTCTATTAACAGGGTACTCGTCTGACAAGACAACATACGACTTCCATTTCAATCACAATAAAATGGAAGTCCACCCCAACTGTGGTCCCCTTTTTCGAGGGACACCCCTCCCAAACACATCCCAACACCCCTCGCCAAACTGAACTCCTGGCGGCTCAGTTTTCCTTTTGATACCCGCAGGTTGTCTACAATCAAAGAAAACGAATTCTATTTCAGATAATAATATTTTTATTATAAATAATATACATAATTTGAATTTATATACCAAGTATGTTACAGTAACAATGAAAAAGTTGCCCCATAAACGACCGAGTTTCATGATCACCGTCCACGTTACTTTATACGGCGACATCGCCCACTATGCAGGGGGGAAACACACCGTTTCCAAGGAGGTCCAACTCCAAGAAGACGCTTGCATCAAAGACCTTCTCCGTCATCTGGGTGTACCCCCCGATGAAAGAGGGTACCTTTTCATCAACGCTGTACTCCACGATGCACCGGGGTTATTCGCTTCCCGGGACGCGGTGTTACATGAAGGGGATCATGTGGGCATATTTTCAACCACCCACATGTGGCCCTATCAGTATCGCGACGGGATCCGGATGTCAGAGACCCTTGAACAAGCGCTCAAAGAACATGGGCCCATCCGCAACACCTATCGTTTAGAGGATACCGACAAACCCTAAATACCACGAAGGAGTGAATGATTATGGCAAAGAAAATACTTAGAATCAACATGTCTGAGCTCTCCGCAGCCTACGAAGACATCCCCGAAAAATGGGCCAAATGGGCGGGCCGCGGGTTGACGTCAGCGATTGTCTCCGACGAAGTGGAACCCACCTGCCATCCCCTGGGACCCAATAACAAATTGGTCATCGCGCCCGGTTGGGTCTCCGGCACCCCCGCCGCGCCCAGCAGCGGGAGGACCTCCTTTGGCGGAAAAAGTCCCCTGACGGGGACGATCAAAGAGAGCAACTCGGGAGGCCTTTCCTCCCAAAAGATCGCCAAATTGGGCCTGGCGGCCGTCATCCTGGAAGGCAATCCTCCCAAAGGAAAATGGTACACGCTGGTCATCACCAAAGATGGTGTCGCATTTAACGACGCTTCCGATCTGATCGGCAAGGGGATGTATGAAGTAAGTGACATCCTCTGGGAGCAATATGACCATGAGCCGGCTGTGATCGGGATTGGACCGGTGGGGGAAGAGAAATTGTCCAACGCAGGTATCAGCGTCAACGATCCGGAGGGGAAACCTGGTCGATATGCCGGACGAGGCGGATTGGGCGCGGTGATGGGCGCCCGGGGTGTGAAAGCTATCGTCGTCGACGACACAGGCGGGCCTGGGGTGGAGATCGCAGACGAAGACCTGTTCAAACAGGGCCGCAAAAAACTCACCGATGCCATCATGCAGCATGACCTCACCAAACCTGATGGGGCGCTGAACGCCTACGGGACCAACGTTTTGATGAACATCATCAACGAAGCGGGTGGTTTGCCGACCCGGAATTTCAGCGCGGGGCAGTTTGAAGGAGCCGCTGACATCTCCGGCGAAAAAATTGCTGAGATGGTGGAGAAGCGTGACGGGGAGGGCATGACAGGACACAAATGCCATCCCGGTTGTATCATCCAATGCTCCAACATCTACCCGGATGAGGAGGGGAAAGCGGTGGTCTCCGTCGTGGAATATGAGACCGCCTGGACCTTGGGCGCCAACCTCGGCATCTCTGATCTGGACTACATCGCAGACATGACCTATCAATGCAATGACCTGGGCCTGGACACCATCGAAGCCGGTAACACGATCGCCATGGCCATGGAAGGCGGCCAAATTGAGTTTGGGGACAAGGAAGGGGCCCGGGGTGTGTTCGATGAAATCCGAGAAATGACCCCCTTGGGCCGCATTTACGGGCAGGGTGTGGAAGCGACAGCCAAAGCGTACGGGGTCCATCGCGTGCCCACAGTCAAAGGCCAATCCATGCCCGCCTATGAACCGCGGGCTATCAAGGGCATCGGCGTCACTTACGCCACGTCCACTATGGGCGCGGACCATACCTCGGGTTACACCATCGCCCCGGAGATCGCCGGGGTGGGCGGCGATGTCGACGCGCTGGAGGACAAAGGAAAAGCTGAACTATCCTTGACTTTCCAGGCAGCCACCGCTTTCGTGGACAGCACTGGTTACTGTCTCTTCATCGCCTTCCCAATCCTGGATATTGAATCTGGATGGGAGGGGATGGCAGAATCCGTGGCCGGTGTGACGGGCATGGATATCAGCGGTGGAGACGTGATCGACCTGGGGAAAGAGATCCTGAAGATGGAGCGGAAATTCAACATGCGAGCTGGATTCACAGCGGAACATGATCGTCCGCCCGAATTCATGCGTTACGAAAAACTTCCCCCCCATAACGTGGTCTGGACCCTCACCGACGAAGAACTCGACAAAGTTTACGCCTGGGTAGACGGAGAGGAGTGAAGATCCGGGAATCAAGATTGAGAATCGAATTGCGCGTTTTCGCCACCTTACGCCGCTATCTGCCAGAGCTTGGCATTGGGGAACCCAAAGTGCTGGACATCCCGGAGGGAACCACCCTAGGGGAAATCCAGCACCAGCTTGGCCTCCCTGAGGATGAAGTGAAGGTGATCATGTGCAACTTTCGCCAAGCCAAGCCAGAGGATCTAGCGCAAGATGGGGATCGCATCACGTACATTCCAGCGGTCGCAGGCGGTTGAGTGACAATGGCGTGAAAATCCCCCCACGAACATGAAGCTGGCCTTTCATGATGTACATGACTCTGAAAGGCCAGTTTTTTATCATCATCCAGTATAATATCCCTATGAAATCATTCCAGCACCCATTATGGGGATACGAAATCCAGATTCCCAATACCTGGTTCCATATGCGCTTTAAAGACAAAGACGGATTTGCAGCCAATCCAAAAGCCTTTGAACCCGACTACGAGGGGGAACGATTAGGACAGCTCCTCATCCACGGGGAATGGAACGCCCTTCAAAAACCAGCAGAGGTATTATGGAAACAGCATATCAGTAAGACAGCGATGTTGCTGGGGGCAAAAGACATCGCATCTGCGCCCTGGTCCATTAAAGGGTATTCTGGCTATGAAGTGGAGATCGTCCTCCCTAAGAAAAGCGAAAAACGGCTCTGGGCAGGTGTGTTGGAACGCGGCTGGCTGGTCTTGACGTTTATGGTCCTGCATTGGAAAGTCAACCGGGAATCTTTCGAACCTCTGGTATCGGAAGTGATCAAGAGCTTACGGTTTATCGAGCAGGCCAAGGGGGTCAGCACAACCCAAAAGGGGATCCCCCTCCCCCCAGGCGTCACACCCGCAGACCCGAGCACGATCATCAACGACATCCTCGAACCCGAAGCATGGCAAGCGTACCAAAGCCATCACCCTCTGGGTCAGCTCCAGGCGTTTTACACCAGAGAACTTCCTCAATACGAGTGGGATATCGAGGAGTACATCCCTTTCCCCAACCAGGGAGAACACCCATTTGCGCGCTATAAAATTAACAAGGGGGATCGCTCAAGCCTGATAGGTTTATTTTCCGGGACAGAAAAAGACGAACATAATATGATCGTCCTTAAGAAAACCACCTAACGGTTAAGGATTGATGTGGCGCGAAGCCGCCACATAATCAAGGTTGAACAAAGCCGAGAAACACGATCGTTTGGGGTTTGCTCAGGTGCTTCTC
>JAWLER010000035.1:0-23440 GCA_041686005.1 Anaerolineales bacterium
GAAAATTTATATACACAAAACGCTTCCTTCCAGGAAGCGTTTTTTATCTCACACCCTCCGCATATCTACCGGGACAAATCCCTTCTCAAACAGTCCGTTGTATGCTACACTACGTGACGGTCAATCGAAAACTAAGCTTTCCGTTCTCGGCCCACTGACCAGGATCACCGAGAGCAAACCCGTGGAAAGGAGAGATATGCGAAATTACGAATTAGTCGTTATCATCACCCCTGAATTCGACGAAGAGGCGACGCAGGAAATCATCGACAGGATCAAAGGGTGGATCTCAGAAGCAGGGGGAACTTTAGAAAACCTCGACCAGTGGGGACGGCGCAAATTCGCCTACGAAATTAACAATCAAAAGGAGGGGCAGTATTTTATTTTCCAGGTTAAGCTCCCCCCTACCTTCCTCGCTACCTTAGAGCGAAACATGCGCCTGCAAGAACCTATCCTGCGATATTTGATCACCCGTCAAGAGGACTAACCCATCCCATCTCAAATGCGGTCATCTCCATCACAGAAGTGTGATCAGGGATGAAAGCAGGAGACGTTATTCCTTACGCTTATCAACAGGAGTTGACGTATGACCCGCAGTCTGAACAAGGTGATGATCATCGGAAATTTAGGACATGATCCGGAGATGCGCTACACCCCATCAGGTAAACCGCTCACAAAATTCCGGGTCGCGACAAATAGAAGCTGGACCACAACGGACGGCGAGGAACAGACAGAGACAGAATGGTTCAATGTGGTAGCCTGGGGTAAACTTGCTGAGATTTGCAACCAATACCTTAAAAAGGGGGAACGGGTCTATATTGAAGGCCGTCTCCACACCCGACACTGGACGGATGAGGAGGGGAACCACCAATCAGCCACTGAAGTCGTGGCCAATGAGATGATCATGTTTGGCAGCCCCTCGAAGATCGAAGACCCGGGTGCGGAAGAAGTAAACGAGGAAGATGAGTTCCCATTCTAGGGATTACAAACCGTTAGGAGCATGATATGGCAGATAGAAGATTTCACGACCGCAGACAATGCAGGTTCTGCGCAGAACCAAATTTGAAAATTGATTACAAGGACATTGACACTCTCTCCCGTTTTACGACAGACCACGGAAAGATCCGGTCTCGTCGGCAGACGGGGACATGTGCTAAACACCAGCGAGAACTGGCCAAGGCGATCAAACGCGCCCGACATTTAGCCCTGCTCCCCTTCTCAGGAGAGTCGTTACGATAGTCTTTTATCGCAAACTGGAGCCCATGGGTCCGATCTGTGGATCACCGTCGTATCTCCAGCAGTGACAAAAGGGTAACACAACTATGCCAAAACCAAAAAATAAGAAATATATCGCATTGCGAGAAAAAGAAGCACGTCAAAAACGGATCATTATCATCGGGACGGCTATCGTCCTGGCAGCTGTATTAGGTCTGGTGATCTACGGGGTGTTGGATTTGAATGTCTTCCAACCCAAAAAGACGGTCCTCGAATTGGGGTCCAGGTCCATCAACGCCAAGGAATTTAAGCAGCGTGTTCGCTACCAGCGTTTCCAGATGATCAGTCAAGCGGTCCAATTGGTGCAGATCCAACAGAGCATGGGAGGAGACCCGCAAACAGCATCATATTTCCAACAACAGTTGATACAAATATCCCAACAACTCAACCAACCGTCACTGGTCGGCCAACAGGTCATCCAGTCCTTGACTGATGAATTAATCATCTTGGAAGAAGCCGACAAAATGGGCATCTCATTAAGTGACGATGAATTGGAGGAGGAAATCAAAGGCCTCTTTGGTTATTATCCTGAAGGCACCCCCACCCCGCGAGCGACGTTCGTCCCTTTACCCACCTCAACACTGACATCCCAACAGATGACACTGGTGCCGGACACCCCCACCCCCACAACGGACCCAACGCAGACAGGTGAAGAAGCCCCACTGACCCCCACAGCGACATCGACTCAGGAACAGGAAGGAGACCCTGATCCCACGGCGACACCCATGATTCAACCCACGGAATACACCTTTGATCTCTACCAGGAAAATTACCAAACGTGGATTGACCAACTCCAGAGTGAAGCTGGTATTGAGGAAGAGACATTTCGCGAATTAGCCAGGGCGTACCTTATCCGGCAAAAAGTCCGTGAAAGGATCACCGAAGACGTTGAAAGAACCCAGGAGCAGGTTTGGGCGTGTCATATCCTTGTGGAAGACGAAGAAACAGCCCAAGAGGTCCTTACAAAGCTTGAAGAAGGGGCATCCTTTAACGATCTTGCTGCAGAATATTCCACAGATACATCTACGAAAGACAACAGAGGCTGTCTGGGCTGGTTTGGGAGGGGCTCCATGGTGGAAGCTTTTGAGGAAGCCGCCTTTTCCCTCGACATTGGAGAGATCAGTGAACCCATCCAAACCCAATATGGCTGGCATATCATCCAGGTCTTAGGACATGAAGAACGAGCCGTCTCTCAAAGTACATACCAGCAGTTGCAGGATCAGGCTTTCAGCAATTGGTTGACAGAAAAAAGACAGGAATATGAACCTGAAATCGCTGAGGACTGGGAGCAATATGTACCCGACGAACCAAACCTTCCAGTGGAATTACAACAGTATATCAACCTCTCTCAACAACCCCAAGAAAGTCAACCAGGTGCCACCACCAGTCCCTGATCTTGGGACCTAATCAAAGAGAAAACTCCCGGATGGTACACATTCCGGGAGTTTTTTTAATCGGTGCTGAGCATCTCCTTACATTTGACCCAAAACACTCCGTTGGATGTCAAAGAGCTGCTCCGCTCCCAGCGCAGCCAACCTCAACATCTCATCTAACAAATCTCCGGAAAAAGGCTCTCCTTCCGCCGTCCCCTGGATCTCTATGAAATGTAGCTCAGCGTTCATGACCACGTTGACATCCACATCAGCCCGGGCGTCTTCCTGGTAGCACAAATCCAGCAAAGGCTCTCCTCGGATCACCCCCACGCTGGTCGCTGCGACTTGCGAGCCAATCACCTCCGCGGGGATATGGCCCGCTTCGATATACGGACGGAGGGCCAGCGCCAACGCCACATACCCACCGGTGATGGAGGCGGTCCTTGTGCCCCCATCCGCCTGAAGGACATCGCAGTCCACAATGCATGTTCGGGGGCCTAATTTTTCAAGGTCAAGCGCCGCTCTCAAACTGCGCCCGATCAACCTTCGAATTTCCTGAGCCCGTCCCCCGAAACCACCCCTTTCCCGGGATGTACGGGTTTGCGTGGAGCGCGGAAGCATGGCGTATTCGGCGGTGACCCAACCACCTCGGGCCGCATTCCTGTCCATCCACTCCGGCACCCCGTCTTCCACAGTGACATTGCAGAGCACTTTGGTTTTTCCCGTCGCGATTAACACCGACCCTTCGGGGTATTCGATGAAATCCGTCTCGATCGTAACCGGCCGGAGTTGGTCATCTCGGCGTCCATCTTTACGTTCCATCCTCAACCCTCCTGACTATGTACGCGTTTACCCAACGGCCTCCAGGCCGATGGAGGTCATTTGGCTAACCTTTCAATCCAGATCCCAACACGATGCCTCTAATCCGGCACATGATGGAACGGATCCGGCATGCCCGGATCAAATCCCAGGGTCTTAGCCATCTCTTCCTTGCTTCGATCCACCATGAATTCCACCCAGACGGGAAAATGGTCTGACACACGGTACGACATCTGGCGAAGCGTGAGATCCTTATACACCGCCCCCGCGAAATCGACCACGCCCGCATTGCCCTCGGTGAGGAGATCCAAATTACCCATAAACCAGGCGATCTGGTCATAGTATTTCGGTTCCGTCGCATAAGTTGTTTTTAAGTTCAACAACTGAGAAGGGACGACCAATCCCGTCTTCCGGAAGGCTTGAAAAAGCGGGTTGTCCCCCCGTTGGTCGATGTTAAAATCACCCAGAACGATCAAGTTTCTTTCCTCTCCCCCGGTTTTCGTCCGATCCCGAATTTCAACCGCGATATAGTTCGCAAGGGCGCTGATTTCACCGAGCCGGTCAGCAGGCAGATCGCCATATTTGATGTGTGCGGTGAGCAAAGCAAAGCTTTCCCCGGCGGACCGGAATCCTACAATGAAGGGTGTGCGGTCAAATTGGTCCAGGGGATCCCCCGCCGGCGTGGGAGGGAGGACGATCTCACCTGCCAGCCCCGATGGTTGGACCCGCCTTTTGTCATAGACAAACGCCAATCTCTCTTGATTCCCCCCTGCCCCGGCTGAGACGTCACTGAGAATAAGACCCCAGTTTTCCGTCCCCAAAAAAAGCTCCAGCAGTGTACGGATGGCGGTCGTGTTTCGCTTGACCTCTTGAACCGCCACGATATCGAACTTCTCCACTATTTCCGCGATGTACGCCATGGCCCTCAAGTTCCGTTTTGGGCTGCTGGGATTTTCCTCCCATTGATCATGCAGCCCGCCAAAGGAGCGGATATTCCAGGAACCGATGATCAAATTTTCATCGACCCTCTTTTGGGGCACCTTGGAACTCGCCAACCGGCGGCGGATGCGAACAATATCCTCCACAACAGAGGACGGGTAATCTGCATATCGGATCATCACGCACCTCCTGCGCCCTGACAACCCTCAACCACTGTGCAATAGCTCCCTCATTTCCCCTGGAAAGCGAGTTGAGAGGGTTCCCTTTGATTATACGCCCTAATCCCTTAGAAAGATGGGGATTTTCCCATGTCTTATGGCCGCATCGCCTTAAAACATAATTGCCCTGCCAACAACTTACAGGGCAATTATGTTCATTCGTATAGATTAGACTGGATAGGGCAAAAGCGACTTTATAGTTCGTCTTTTGGATTCCAAACTTCCCAAACCTTGCCTACCAGATCCGGGCCAGGTTTAAGGGTTTTCTTGCCCGGCTCCCAACCAGCTGGCATGGCTTCTGCGCCTTTTGTCTCCCGAACGTGCTGGAACGCTTTAATTTGGCGGATGGCTTCGTCGATCTTCCGTCCCACCGGTGGGGTCATGACCTCCACAGCCTGGATGATGCCGTCCGGATCAATCAGGAACCGTCCCCGCATCTCTACACCTGCGTTTTCATCGTAGACGCCGTAGACCTTGCCTACATTCCCGGATCCATCCGACGCCATCGGGAAAGGAATATCCTTTCCAATCATCTTCGACAATTCTTGGTCATTCCACACTTTGTGCACAAATTGGCTGTCCACACTCACAGAAATGACGTTGACCCCCAAATCCTGCAGTTGATCAAATCGATCAGCGACCGCTGATACTTCGGTCGCTCAAACAAATGTGAAATCCCCCGGGTAAAAACAGAGCAACAACCAATCGCCTAAGAAATCCGACAAACTCACCTCGGTGAATTCGCCCTGATAAAAGGCGGGAGCTCTGAAATCCGGCGCCTTACCACCTACTTTCGCTGTGTCCATTTTCATCTCCTTTTTTTCCACGACCTCTTGTGCTGCTTCTTTGGGCTCTTCCCCCACGAGCGTCCCGGTCGGTCGCGCGCAACCAACACCTTCTGCCATAGCACCCTCCACATCTAATTTAACGTTCGATTTTTATTATACTTCACAAGCGGGATCCAAACAATTCGATGATCCCCAAAGGGGAGGTAGAACTCAGGCGATGACCTCTTCTACCTCATCCATTTTAAGACTCAGGACCTGGCTGGTAGAATCTTCAGCCATGGTAACCCCGTAGAGCACATCCGCCACCTGCACCGTGTTCCGGTTGTGAGTGATGATGATGAATTGAGTCTCTGAACTCAATTCCCTCAAAAACTCCCGATACCGGGCCACGTTCGATTCGTCCAGCATGGCATCTACTTCATCCAGGACACAGAAGGGGGTGGGGGACACTTTTACTAACGAGAAAATCAACGCCGCTGCGGTTAAACTTCGTTCCCCTCCCGACAGCAAAGACAACCCCTGCCTGCGTCGGCCCGGCAAACGGGCTTCGATTTCCACGCCCGTCCTGGTCAGGTCATCCGGATCGGTGAGCACCAAACGACCCTCTCCCCCGTCAAACAAACGGATGAAGATCTCCCGGAATTCCTTGGCAACAGCGTCATAGGTCTTTCGGAACTCACGTTCCATCAACACTTCCAATTCAGCGATGACCTCCTTGATGTCCGCTTCTGCTTTCCGTAAATCTGATAACTGCTCCACCATGAATTGGTGTCTTTCTTTGACCTCCCGATGCTCCGTTTGGGCTTCGGGATTGATCGACCCCAGCCTTTTCATCTGCCGTCTTAAGGACTTAATATTGTTCTCCAAATCGAGGGATATATCTCTTACCCTGGGTAATTTCTCTACATATCCATCTAAGGGCAGCGGTGTAGGACCGGAGATGTCATCATGGTACTCATACTCCACCAGGCCGATATCTTCCCTGATCCTCTCTTGCATTCGCTCCAAGTTGTCCCTTTCCCGGGTTAAAGCGACCTCCGCTTGGGCATATGCCCTCTCCGCTTGATTTAATGATTTCCGGGCTTCAGCCTCCGCTTGGTGGAGGCGAGATTGTTCCTGCTCTTTCTCCTCCAACTCCTCTTCCGAACGCTCGATCAAGGTCCGGATCTGCTGTATCCGGCTTTCGATATCCTCTTCCTTTCTCTGCCATTCACCTTTTTTTGCGTTCAAAGCCTCGATTTCTTCGGCTATCTCGGCTTTCCGCTGGTACATTTGATCCACACGTTGCACGACATCTTGCCAAGCTTCCTCTCGCTCAACCAACCGGTCCCGGGCATCTGCAAGGGCCTTTTCAGTGACCGCAACTTCCGTCCTCCATTCGGAGACCTTTTCCCTTTTGGCAGCCTGGATCCGTTGATCCAGATGGGTTTGCTTCTCCTGGAGCGCCCTCTCAATATCCTCGATCTTTTCTCTCGTCTCCTTTTCTTTTTCCTGAAGGGTCTCGATTTCCGTTCTCGCGCGGTCGATCTCTTCCCGCAGGGCTTCTTTTTGAGCTGTATGCCATTCGAATTCTTGTCGCTTTTGATCCCTGGCGATAACCGCTTGATGGGTTGCCCTCTCCGCACGCTCCTCCAGGTCGAGCTTTTCTTCAAGCTGTTTCTCAAGGGATCTTTCCTCTTCCCTTTTATCCGCGATTCTCCTTTCAACCTCATTTTTTTGCTTTTCAAGCTCTGTTTTCTCAGCCACCGCCTGATGGTACTTCTCCTCCCAAGACTTTCGCTGCCGTGAACGGTTGAGTGTACTCGTTGGTCTCTTTTGCCCAGCGAAAACCTGCCCGCTGCTGTAAAAGACCTCTCCCTGCAGCGTGACCACCTTCGTCCCCACAGGTTGGTTTGCCAACACCCGATCTATGTTCCGCCGGTCTTCCACGACGATAACCTGCCCAAGAAGTAAGTCCATTACGGGCTGGAGCTTAGGATCCACGTCAACCAAATTCAAGGCGACATCAACGACCCCAGGGGTGTTTTTATCCACCTGAAGCGGTTCGGGTGGGGTGAGAGAATCCAGGGGCAGCAAAGCACCCCGCGTGGCCTCCCGGAGCAGAATGTCCAGCGCTTCACGCGCAGTCCGTCTTTTCTCTAAAAGCACAGCGTCTACATATTCCCCCAGAGCCGCGGCAATGGAAGTTTCATAGCCTTCATCCACGTCAAGGTGATTGCTTAACGCGCCCAATGTGCCAGAGAGACCCCCCTCTTGAGCCCGTTGGAGGAGGATCCGCGCCCCTTCAGCATACCCGGCATGTTTGTCCTCCGCCTGCTTCAGGACATCCAATTCGGCCCGGGTCCGGCTGATTTCCATCTCCAGAGAGGGTATTTTCTCCCGGAGCTGGTCGAGATATCTCGCCGCTGATTGGAGCTCATCCCGCAGCACTGCCAACCCCTTTTCAACCTCCTGACGGATTTGTTTTGCCTTCTCCCAATCCTCTTTGGCTGCTTGCAGTTCCCCCTCACCCTCCTTCAAAATAGCTCTCTGTTTCTCTACTTTTTCCGCCAGATTCGACAGTTGATCCTGTTTATTTTGAATTTGGTCCTGCCGGTCTTCTATTCGAGCTTGTATGCTCGACAAGCTCTCCTTTCCCTTCGTTAACTCTTGACGAGTTCGATCGAGATCCTGATCATAATTGTCCCGATCCTTTTCATAAGCCATCAATTTTTGATGGGCGTCTTCATAGTGGGCTTTCGCTCTTTCAAGATCCGATTCCAGTTCCCTGACTTCCTCTTCAGCGCTTTCCAGCCGGTCTTTGCTGGCTTTCTTTTGTTCCTCCCACCGCGCCAAATCGGTGACAAGCTCATTTCCACGCTTTTCCAGCGTGCGGATCCTCTCCAACGTCACAGCCAATTCGCGACTGACCTCCTCACGCGATGCATGTTGTCCAGATAGCTCCCGATGCCATGTGTTTAGCTGCGCCCGCAGGCCATGCAATTCAGTCTGGTATTGCGTTAGTTTCCGATCCAGGTCGGCTTGTTTACTCCGGGCTTCTCCAAGCGCTTTCCGCTGTGTTTTTTCCCGTTTCTGAGCCTCTTTCAGAGCTTCCTGGACTTCATACCAATGATAGCCATACCACTCCCTCATTAACTCCTTTAAATCGGCTCTGACCTGTTCGAACTTCTCGGACCGCTTTGCCTGCCGCTCCAGACTCCGCAAGCGTGGTTTCAATTCCGATAAAATGTCTTCCACCCGATCTAAATTGCGCCACGTTTTCTCCAACCGCCTTTCCGCGTCCTCCCTCCGCGATTGGTACAATCCAATCCCTGCCGCTTCTTCGAATAAACTCCTGCGTTCAGTCGCGTTTAACGCCAGGGCAGCGTCGACAAGCCCTTGCCCGATGATCGTATAGGTACGTCCCGCCAGTCCGGATTGACCCAGCAACTCATTGACATCCCGCAACAGAACCTGCTGACCATTGATCAGGTATTCGTTGTTGCCGTCCCTGTAAGCACGCCGGGTGATGGAAACTTCAGAGAAATCGATCGGCAGCCACCCGTCGCTGTTATCAAAAACGATCGTCGCAGATGCCATCCCGGAGCGGGGGCGTTCATCCGACCCATGGAAAATCATATCCACCGTTTTTCTCCCCCGGAGCAACTTATAAGACTGTTCGCCCAAAACCCAGCGAACCGCGTCAGCGATATTCGACTTCCCCGATCCGTTCGGACCGACGATCACCGTCACACGCTCGTCAAATTCAAACTCCGTCTTGGTGGCAAAAGTTTTAAACCCATTTAATGTGATCGATTTCAATCGCATGCTTTTTTCACTTCCCTACCTGATAATTATCCCCTCTCAGACCGGAATCGTTCCAATGCCATCCGGGCTGCATGTTTAGCCGCCTCCCTTTTACTCCTCCCCTGCCCCCACCCTTTGGTCTGACCCTGAACCAGCACTTCCACCTCAAAGATCTTTGCATGATCAGGTCCCCTTGCGGACACCGTTCGATAGGTGGGCGCATTCAACCCCCGGGCTTGAGCCCATTCCTGCAACAAACTCTTTGGATCCCGGTGTTGCCTATTTTCCAAGACATCCTCCACTGCGTCCTCCAAAAATGGTTCCAGGAAATCCTCCACCGCCCGTATCCCCCGATCTAAATAATATCCGCCTATAAAAGCCTCAAACGTGGCGCATAATATGCCCGTTCGTTCACGACCGCCCGACAGTTCTTCCCCCTCCCCCAGGCGAATGGCGCGATCGAGTTCAATATCCCGTGCAAACGCCGCCAGCGTTTCGGTCCGCACTAACGCGGTTCGAAGCTGGGTGAGACTACCCTCCTTCATCTCTGGAAAATGATGATACAACCACGCACCAACCACAAAATCCAGGACAGCATCACCGAGGAATTCCAGCCGCTCATTGTCTTCCAGCGCTTCCGGATGTTCGTTGATATAGGAGCGATGGGTCAACGCCCTGGTCAGCAAAGAGATATTTGAAAATTGGATGCCCAACCGCTCTTGGAATTCTTGAGGGGACTCTTCATGCATCGTTCCCTGAGGGCTCTTCATCGGCTTCCTCCACGGAACTCAGGGTCCGCGAAACTCCCCAATTCGGTTTCCATCGAGAGTCTCGGGGTCCATCAGTTCCCGATCAATGCCCGTCCATGACGGGTTCTTACACAACTCCCTATTATACCTAAACTCAATGAGCCCACCACCTTTGATTTCAGATCCCTTCTCGGAAACTGCTTGAGGATTGACCACCCGGTTTTCGACATTTAAGGGTTCGGTGCGCCGCCTCAGGGAAAACCCATTATTTGCACGTCCTGGAAGCAGTTTTTAGGTTTTTTTGAACAAGGAGTATGCTTTTTGAACATCCGTAAAGCATTTTACGACCTGATGCCCCCACAAACCACAAGGGGACCACCACCCCTTTTTCACCCTCTCTCAACTGTTTTTGAGGCCGTGACCGGTGAGGATGGCGATGACCGGTTCAGGTACCTGCCCCACCACCTGGGCCAAACCGTCCCACACCAGGGCCGACGTCCATTCGACATACAATCCCAACCCTGCCAAACGCTCCCGACCGCGCTTGATCTCAGGCTCAGGTACCGACACGAATCGACCCTGACTCTCTCGCACCCAATTGAGAACTTCCTTGCCTCGATAGGGGATTTGGATCCTGACCCCTTCCGCCAAGGTCTCCTCTTCCGGCACAGGAACGGGTTTATCCTTGCCCTTTTCATAGGCTTTAAAAAGGGGCGCGCACGCTTGGGCCTGAACACCGACCAGCGCCGGCATCCGGGAAATGACCCCCACGGCTTTCAAGGCCTGGAACCCCCTGGCAATCCCAAGCAACAAGCTGCCGTGGCCGACCGGCATAACCACACTGCCAGGGGCCTCCCCCATCTCTTCCCACAATTCATAGGCGATGGTTGAAAAACCGGGCAGACCATGCGGCAGATAGGCGTGGCTGGCGTACACCGCCCCCTCCTCAGCAGCGTGCTTTACCGCACGGGCAGCCTCCGAACGGGGACCCGGCACGGCGACGATCTCTGCCCCATACCTTTCAATTTGCACCCTTTTCGGGCCCGACGCATAAGCCGGGATATAGACTCTGGCATCCAATCCCGCCCGGGCCGCATAGGCGGCAAAGGAGGACCCCGCATTCCCTGAAGAATCTTCCACGGCGGAGGTGATCCCCCTGGAACGCAAAAAACTGACCAGCAGCGCTGTACCCCGATCTTTGAAGGAGCCGGTCGGGTTCTGAGACTCCACCTTGAACCCCACCCGGATGCCGAAGACATCGCCCCACACCAGCGGTGTGTTCCCCTCTCCCAGTGTGATAGGAGCGCTCTCCACGGGGTACCCGAAGCTATGCCAGTAGGGCCAGACCCCCGGCAGATCCCTTTCCACCTGATCAGGTTGAAACGGCGGATGATCCTGGAAATCGTACAATCCCCCACATGCCGGACAACGAAAGGGGACGCCCCCCTCAGGATACGGATCTTGACAGGAAGAACAAACGATCATGGATGCCTTATTCCCCCGGTGCCGGCTTGTAATCGCCTTCCACCCATTCCTCCCCCCCTGGTGTGACCTCTTTTTTCCAAACAGGCACGATCTCCTTCAGGCGGTCAATGCCGTACCGGGCGGCTTCAAACACGCCTGTGTCCCGGTGTCCTGCCGTGCAGATGACCGCGACGGTTGGCTGTTGAGGCAGCAAGCGCCCCGTGCGCTGGACGATGGCAACCCCCATCACCGTGGGCCATCTCTCCCGGATCTCTGCAGCGATCTGGCGCAGCTTCTCCTCCGCCATCGATTGATAAGCCTGATATTCCAGATACTCGGTGCGCCGGGGATCGTCCCGTTTTGTCAACCCCCTGACCACCCCGGTAAAAATGCATACCGCACCCGCTTCAGGGGTCAGCAGTTGATCCGTGAGTTCATTGAGGTCAAATCTTTCATTCTGTATACTGACGATCGTCGGATGGGCCATCGATTTCTCCAACCAGTTATGAATTATGCCCTGGCACGGTAAGACTCACCCACCGCTGACATGGGGGAAAAATGCCACCTCCGCTCCATCCTCTAATTCCGTTTTCCCATCCGAGAAAACATGGTTTACGGATGTGAGCATGCTGGGCATCGCTTTTCCAGCCTGGGGGTGCGTTTTAGCAATGGACTCCTTTAAATCCCGGACCTGCGACCCTTCCGGCAATTCGACTTCTATTTCTTTTTCACCGATAATATCCCGGATGGTCGCGAAGAATAATACCTTTACTTTTATCATCGTTTTGACACACTCTCAAACATTATAAACATCGCCGCTCCGCCCGCCCGTTTTCTTAACCAGGCGGACATTCGTGATTTTCATCGTTTTTTCCGCTGATTTCGCCATATCATAAATGGTCAAAGCTGCCGTGGACACAGCGGTGAGGGCTTCCATCTCAACACCCGTTTGAGCCTGGGTATGCACCTCCGCGGTGATCCGCACCCCGGGCATCTCCTCATCCAGTTCAAAATCCAAGGAAATATGGCTCAGGGGCAGAGGATGGCAGAGGGGGATGAGTTGAGCCGTCCTTTTCGCCCCCTGGATACCCGCGATTTGGGCTACGGTGAGGACATCCCCTTTCCCCATCTCACCCTGACGGATCAGTTCCAGCGTCTCTGCCCGCATCCTCACTTCACCCTTGGCTACAGCGACCCGTTCGGTGACCGGCTTGTGTCCCACGTCCACCATGTGCGCCCGGCCTTCTTCATCCACATGAGATAAGCTTTTCTCGTCCATATAGCAAAATTATACCGTATATTGCCCCTCCAAAATCCGCCCTCATCCATCATTAAACAAACCCTTCCTCTCTCGGATGCACTTGCCCAATTTTTTGTGAGAACGGACCCCATTAGAAACGCTGGCATCCCCACAAGGCATGACCGCCCCACCCCCGTGATATAATGCCAGAAATGGAAAACGCTTTAGAAAAATGGGTAAAAGGACTGGAAAAAACGAGGAAAACGACCTTCGGAAGGATCGCAAATTTCCTCGGCGCCAGCGATATCTCCTCCGAAACGTGGGAACGATTGGAAGCCCTTTTCATCCAGGCTGACCTGGGAGTGGAAACGACCCTGGATATCATCGAAACCTTACAGGATCGGGTCAGGGAAAGGGGTTTGACCAAAAATGAGGAATTGCTGCGGGAAATCGAACGGGAGCTGCTATCGCGGTTGAAAGCGCCCCCCGAAGAGGATTGGTCAGAAAAACCATCTGTGATCCTCATCGCAGGCGTCAACGGTTCCGGAAAGACCACCACCATGGCGAAACTGGGAAAGCGTTATCAAGACAGAGGCAAAACGGTGATGTTTGCCGCTTCCGATACCTACCGGGCCGCGGGCGCCGATCAACTCCAGGTGTGGGGAGAACGGCTGGATATCCCCGTCATATCCGGAGAAAAAGGGGGGGATCCCGGCGCAGTGACATACGACGCCATTAAATCCGCCATCGCTCACCAGGCGGACATGGTGTTCATCGACACCGCAGGACGTTTGCACACCCGCTACAACCTTATGGAAGAACTCAAGAAGGTCCACCGCGTGGCTGGTAAAGCCCTCCCCGGCGCACCCCATGCAAACTGGCTGGTGATGGACGCCACTACGGGGCAAAACGCCCTCCACCAGGCAGAAGCTTTCCAGGAAGCCATCCCCCTCGATGGGGTGATTTTAGCGAAACTGGATTCCTCCGCCCGAGGGGGAATGGCCTTTGCCATCCAAAAGGAGCTTGACCTGCCCATCCTTTACGCGGGGTTGGGGGAATCCGCAGATGATCTGCAGCCTTTCGACCCCCAAGCTTTTGTCGCCAGCATCCTGGCGGATTTTTAGAGGCGTCATGGATATTCGCTTGAAACGCTACCAAAAATCATTCCCTCATTCCTACACCTTGGGGGTCTTCCCAACCATTGAACTCCTCGAAAACCAACCCACTGCTGTGAAAGGGGTTCTGGTTCACTCCAAAGGGGAGCGTAACCAAGGCATGGACCTCATCCACGAGCTGTGTGAGGAGCACGGCATCGAGATCATCGAAAACGATCACCTGGTCGAAAAACTTTCCCGGCGGGGAGACACCTACGCGGTGGGCGTCTTTGATAAGTTCCAGCATGCGTTAGACCATGATGCAAACCACGTCGTCCTCGTCCAACCCCAGGGCATGGGCAATCTGGGCACGATCACCCGGACCATGCTCGCCTTTGGGATTAAAAATCTGGGCTTGATCGAGCCCGCAGCGGACCTATTCGATCCCAAAGTCATCCGAGCTTCCATGGGGGCGATCTTTCAGCTTCGCTTCCAGTGGTTCGATCAATTCACAGATTATTGGGGGACATACGCCTCCCATCACTTATACCCCATGATGACGGACGGCGAGGTCCTTTTGACAGACGCCCACTTCCACCCTCCCTACACGCTCATATTCGGGGAGGAATCCAGCGGATTGGGACAGGACTATCACCAGTATGGGACCAGCGTTCGCATCCCCCAAGAGGAAACGGTGGATTCCCTCAATATCGCCCTCTCCGTAGGAGTCACCATTTACCAGGCCTATACCCGTGGAAAGGGCACTCAATGAATGCCTGCAGAAGGTGGGGTACGAAATCCCATCCGGTGTTGTACAATGAATTAAGCCATTATCCATATCAGATATCGGAGTCCAGATCATGGAAAATCTAATTGAAGAATTAACACAAGCCCAGAACCTCCTCCAAAACCTTTGGGAGCATCTTTGACGTAGAAGAGAAACAACACAGGGTGGAACAACTCAGAAAGAAATCTCAGGCTCCAGACTTGTGGGACAACCCCGAGCGAGCCCGCAAGATCATGAAAACCCTTTCGGATCTGGAAGAGGAAGTGGAAGGGTGGAAAGAGCTAAAGCAGCGGGTCGAGGACACGCTGGAGCTGGCACAACTTGGCGACGAATCCATGGCAGGGGAATTGGAAAAGGAAGTCGCCGCCATCCAAAAAGAGGTGGAAAAACGCGAATTCAAAGCCATGCTCTCCGGAGAATATGACCGGGGAGATGCCCTGCTAGCGATCCACGCTGGCGCGGGGGGCAATGACGCACAAGATTGGGCAGCCATGCTGCAGCGCATGTATTTGCGATGGGCAGAAGACCATGGCTATGAAACGGAAATTGTTGACTTCACACCCGGGGAGGAGGCCGGCGTGAAAAGCATCACCATCGCTGTCAACGGTAGATATGCCTATGGGTACCTGCGCCCGGAAAAGGGCGTCCACCGCTTGGTGCGCATCTCACCGTTTGACTCCTCCAACCGGCGTCACACCTCCTTTGCCCTGGTGGAAGTCCTCCCCCAGGTAGAAGACGAGACCAGTGTGGAAATCGATCCCAACGATTTGAGGATCGACACCTTCCGTTCCGCGGGCGCAGGGGGTCAAAGTGTGCAGAAGAACGACACCGCGGTGCGGATCACCCACGAACCGACCGGGATCGTGGCCAGCTGCCAGAACGAACGCTCCCAGGCTCAGAACCGGGAAATGGCCATGCGCGTGCTGCGCGGCCGGCTGCTGGAACTTAAAAAAGAAAAACGCAAAGAAAAGATCGACGAGCTCCGTGGTGAATATACGAAAGCGGAGTGGGGAAGCCAGATCCGGTCTTATGTCTTACACCCCTATCAGATGGTCAAGGATCACCGCACCAATCATGAAGAGGGCAACACACAAGCCGTTTTGGACGGTGACTTGGACCCCTTTATCGAAGCTTATTTGCGAGCCAATGTAGGGAATGAAAAAGATTGACCCAATGAGCGGCATAGCTTCCTTTTAGAATAACCAACTTCACAAAATATTGTTTAACACAGCGAAGGAAAAAGTCGCCAGTCAGAGGGCGGACTTCCAACGTACATCAAACAACCAAACCTGCACCAAAGGAGGGTTGCTATGAGGACAAAAGTTGGACGCATACTTCTGGTGGTGTTTGGTGTCGTCAGCGCGCTCATCCTGCTTGGCGGGATTTTCATCCCCCCTCAGGTAAAAAAGAGGGCCCAAAGAGCCTATCCCCAAATCGAAGGGGAGATGGCCATGCCCGGTTTGATCAAACCGGTGGAGATCATCCGCGATGATTGGGGCATCCCCCATATCTATGCCCAAAACAGCCATGACCTCTTCTTCGCTCAGGGGGTGGTTCACGCCCAGGATCGTTTCTGGCAGATGGATATGTGGCGGCACCAGGGCGCGGGGCGGTTGTCTGAGCTGTTAGGCGGTTCCACCCTGGAGACGGATAAATTCCTGCGCACCCTGGGATGGGAACGGGTGGCGATGACCGAGCTCTCCAATCTGGATGAAGAGGAGCGATCCGTTCTGGAATCGTATGCGGAGGGTGTCAACGCCTATCTGGCCCAGCGATCGGGGATCGAACTCGGTTTGGAGTACACCTTTCTACCCCTGCTGAATCGCGGCTACCAGCCCGATCCCTGGACCCCACTCAACAGCCTGACCTGGGCGAAAGCCATGGCCTGGGATTTGCGAGGCAACCTGGGTACGGAAATTGACCGCGCCCTGCTCTTGAAATCTATGGACCGGGAAGAGGTAAATACCCTCTACCCCCCCTACCCGGACAACCATCCGGTGATCACCGCACCGGGTGCGACGCGGAACGGCCCATCTCACCCAGCAGCGAGCAAATACAAAGAGGACCAAGGTGCGTCCCACATTCCTTGGGAAACCATAATCCCTATTCTTGAACACACCAAAAACACCCTCACCCGACTCGATCACCTCCGCGGGATCGGGTCTGAAGGCATAGGTTCCAACAGCTGGGCCATCTCCGGTGAACACACGGACACCGGGAAACCGTACCTGGCAAACGACCCCCACCTGGGACAGCAAATCCCCTCCATTTGGTATGAGGTGGGGCTGCACTGCCAACCCAAAGGATCAGATTGCCCAATAGACATCGTGGGTTTCTCCTTTGCGGGTGTGCCGGGGATCATCATCGGCCACAATGACCGCATCGCCTGGGGATTCACCAACGTCGGATCGGACGTGATGGACCTGTATATCGAGAAGATCAACCCTGAAAACCCGGACCAATACCGTTTCCAGGGAAAATGGGTGGATATGGAAATCCTCACCGAAGAGATCCGCGTCGCAGGGGGAGCGACGATAGAACTTGAGGTCCGAAAAACACGCCACGGACCCATCATCGGCGAGGTGTATGGGCTGGAGGAGTTTTCTGAGCAGGCTGGGATCGAGGTCCCCGAAGACTATGCCTTGGCCCTGCAGTGGACCGCCTTGGAACCCTCCTGCGTTTTCTGCGCCATCTGGGACTTCAACCAAGCTGAAAGCTGGGAGGAGTTCCGCAAGGCTGCCAGTGAATTCGCCGTGCCCGCCCAGAATTTGATCTACGCAGATGTGGACGGCAACATCGGCTACCAAATGCCAGGCACAATCCCCATCCGCAATCCCGGTCATGACGGCATGCTCCCCATTCCCGGGTGGACGGGAGAGTATGAGTGGCAGGGCACCATCCCTTTCGATGATCTCCCCTACGCTTTCAACCCGCCGGAAGGATATCTGATCACGGCCAATAACGCTGTCGTCGGAGAGGATTATCCCTATCTGATCACAAAACAGTGGTCGTACGGGTACCGCGCTCAGCGCATCGAGGAGATGATCCAATCCGCCCCCAGACCGATCACCCAGGAGGTGATCCAAACATTTCAAGGCGACAATAAAGACCTGCTGGCGGAAAAACTGGTCCCCCTGATCATGGACCTCCCCATTGACAACCTCTCGTTAATGGAAGCCAGAGCGCTCCTGGCGACATGGGATTATCAGGCGGATATGGACTCCGCCCCCACGGCTTTGTACATGGTTTTCTGGCAGACCCTGCTGGATACCGTATTGAGCGATGACCTCCCCGAAACCTACAATGCGGGGGTGGATTCCTGTGCCAAGGAAATCATCCGCAGGTTAATCTCCCAACCACGCCATCCCTGGTGGGACGATAAGGATACGCGAAAAGTGGAAACCCGGGATGAGATCCTGCTTCGGACGCTTCACCAAACTGTCAAAAAACTGAAACGCAAACAGGGGCCAGACCCCAACGGCTGGTCTTGGGGCGGGCTGCACACGATCACCTTTACCCACGACGTGATGAGCAGCCTCCCGGTGATCAAGACTGCCTTCAACCGCGGGCCGTACCCCACTGCCGGGGGGAATGCCATCGTCAACGCCAATGGTTGGAGCGAGGAGAACCCCTTTCATGTCGACAGTCTGCCCTCCATGCGCATGATCGTGGACCTCAGAGATCTCACCCAATCCCTGACCATCAACACGACAGGACAGTCCGGCCACCCTTACCATCCCCATTACATCGATATGGTGGAAGACTGGCGGACGATCCAATACCACCCCATGCTGTGGGGAAAATCCAGCGTTGAGGCGCAAGCCGAGGGGACTTTACGGCTGATACCAGGGGACTGATCGCGATCCGACCTCTCCGATCCCCGCGGCATCCTCATCGCAGGAAGTAAGGATCGCATTGCTGCGTTCACGATGACAGTGGAAAGGAAGGGAAGACCTCGGAGGTTTTCAAAAACCTCCGAGGTCTGTTGTGGACATAGGCTCGATCACTCTATCGTCATCCCGAGCACACCCCCCTTGTCATCCCTTATTTCCCCCTCGTCATCCCAAGCGAAGCGAGGGATCCTTGAAGAGACCACCTTACCGGGCCCACCGCCTACCATCCACAATCCCCGGGCTACCCTTCTTTAGGCCTTGGCAACCTCTGAGCCGCCCCCTCACGGATGCTTAACCTCCGGTCTGCTCAAGACAAACAGAATGACACTTTTTTCGACCGCGTCATCCCCACCCCCTTGTCAAACCGCCCCCAGGGTTGTATAATAGAACAAACGTTCTAATTAATCCCCACGGTCATGTCACCCATGTTGCCTGATCATGTCCTCGACTCTTTTAAATACCTGTGCTTCCCCTCTCACTTCATCAAATTGAACGATGAGCTGAGCCTGGCGCTGGCCCGCCTGGCCGAGCAGGAAGACCGCCCGGTGGACGAGCTGGGGCAAGACATGCTCAGTTTTGCCCTCCAACACCGCCAGGCGGCGGCAGAAAACCTGAAAGCCTGGGAATCCCTCACCCCCCGCGAAAAAGAGGTCACCGCCTTGACCTGCTTGAGCTACACGAACAAGGAAATCGCCCGTCGTCTGGTCGTCGCCCCGGCGACCGTCAAGACCCACCTCAGAAACGCCAAGCGCAAGTTCGGACTGCGCAGTAAACTCGAGCTGCGCAACGCCCTGGCGGACTGGGATTTCTCAGAATGGGAAGAGTGAACCCGCTCTCCTTCCCTCCCCTATTGGGGTAGCCCCTTTTTCCACCCTCATGTCATCCCATTGAGGATTGTCCCCCTGCCCCATGCCTGGTACGGTGAAGGTGTATGATCAACCGATTCCCCACACCTTTACCCATACCTTTCGCGGGCTCGCTGCAAATGCTGATCGCGCCCAACCCCTTCCGGCAGCAGGTGGTGACCCATTTCATCGCCGACCTGGCCAGGAGAGGGCCGGTGCAGGTCCTGGACGGCGGCAATCGTTTTGACGTGCTCCGCCTCAACCGCGAGCTGCGGGGCAGGGGGCGCGACTTCTACCCCCTCCTCAAGCGCATCCGGGTGGCGCGGGCCTTCACCTGCTATCAGATGATCACGCTTCTGGAGCAGAACTCGGGCAGCAAGTCCCCCACCCTGGTTTTGAACCCGCTGACCACCTTTGAGGACGAGAGCGTGCCCCTCCCCGAGCGGCTCCGTTTGCTGGAAACCGCGCTCTACTGGCTGGAAAAAGCCGCCAAGCACACCCCCACCCTGCTGGTCCTCCAGCCCCGACCGCAGGAGGACCCCTTCCTGGCGCGCTTAGGGGAAGCCGCCCATCAGGTGTGGGCCTTCGAAAGACCGACCTCACCCAAACAGCTTTCCTACCTCTAAGGAGGAACCCATGGGCCGTACTGTTTCTTCCATCACCCAAACCTTCCTAGAAGAAAAAGCCGCTTTCGCCCGTTTCCGTCGTGCGCTCCGGCACCGCGACCAGCAGGCGCTGGACGATCTGTTCGCCTCAGCGCGCAAGCACCTCTCGGCAGCCTCCTACGCTTCCCACGCCCTGCCCTTTGAGACCTTCCTCTTGGCCATGCTCTTAGAGGAGCACAAAGAAGTCATGCGCCTGCGGCAAAAAATCGCCGACCTGGATGACGAGCCCCATGCCTGAATTCACGACTTGGCTACTGGACCTCTACCCGGACCCGGAGTGGGGCGTGGTGCTCTGGCTGGTGGACGAAGAAGAAGGGAGGCGGCGCTGCCTGTATCATCCCTTCCCAACGACCTTTTACGTGCACGGGGATTTCCACCGCCTGCGGGAGCTGTGGCGTTATCTGGAGTCCCAGCCTTTCCCCCTCCAGCTCTCCCGCAAAGAAAGGCGCGACCTCTTCGTCGAGGACCCCATCCCCGTCCTGGAAGTCAAAGCCACCACGCCCATCAGCCAGGAGCGCGTCTTCTCGCGCCTCAAGAAAGCCTTCCCCGACCTGACCTATTACGACGCGGACATCCCCCTCGACCTGCGCTACGCGGCCCAAACCGGGACCTTCCCATTGGCGCGCTGTCGCGTGGAAGCCGGAGAGGAGGGGGAGATCCACGACATCGAAGCCCTCGACTCGCCCTGGGCCATCGACCCCCCTTCTCCCCCCCTGCGGGTCATGGCCCTCTCCCCCGACTGCAACCCCTTCCACGAGGCTCCCCGGGCCCTGAAAGTCCGCCTGGATGAGCGCCACTACCGCTTCCCCTTTCACGAAGAGCGGGGCCTGCTCATCAAGCTCCGGGCTTTGCTCCACAAGCACGACCCCGATCTGCTGCTCACCGTGTGGGGCGACAACTGGCTGATACCCAAGCTGCACGAATTGGAGAAGAAACATCACATTCGGCTTCCCCTCAACCGCGACAAGGGGCGGGATGTGGAGCGGCGCCCGGAGCGCTATTACCATTCCTACGGGGGCGTGATCTACCGCGGGCCCCAGGTGCGGGCCTTCGGTCGGCTGCACATCTCCACCGAGAACACGGTCATGTACCACGATTACGGCCTGGAAGGGGTCTTCGAGATGGCCCGGGTCACGCGCCTGCGGGTCCAGACCGCAGCCCGGGTCTCCCCCGGCACCGGGATCTCGGCCATGCAAATGCTGACCGCCCTGCAGCAGGGGATCCTCGTCCCCTGGCATAAACAGCAGGCGGAACGCCCCAAAACGGCCTACCACCTGCTCCAGGCTGACCGCGGCGGGTTGGTCTTCCAGCCCACCATCGGCCTTCACCCCCATGTGGCGGAAATCGACTTCATCTCCATGTACCCCAGCATCATGGAGCATTTCAACATCTCCCCGGAAACGGTGGGAGAGGGCAAGCCGGGGGGCACGTACATCCCTGAACTGGAGATGACCATCGACCAGGAACACCGCGGGCTGGTCCCCGACACCCTGCAACCCTTGCTGGAAAAGCGGGTCAAACTCAAACAGGAGTTGGCCCACCTCCATCCCAAGGACATGCGCTACGAGCCGTTCAAAGCCCAGGCCTCGGCGCACAAGTGGCTCCTGGTGACCTGCTTTGGCTATTTAGGCTACAAGAACGCCCGCTTCGGGCGCATCGAGGCCCACGAAGCGGTCACCGCCTACGGGCGGGAGGCCCTGCTGCGCGCCAAGGAAGCGGCGGAGGAATTGGGCTTCCGCGTCCTGCACATGTACGTGGACGGCTTATGGGTCCAAAAGGAGGGGGTCCAGGAGGGGGAAGATTTCCAGCCCCTGCTGGAGGAAATCCTGGACCGCACTGGCCTGCCCATCAGCCTGGACGGCATCTACCGCTGGGTGGCCTTTCTGGGTTCGCGTCAGGACAAACGCGTGCCGGTCGCCAACCGTTACTTTGGGGTCTACCAGAACGGAAAATTGAAAATGCGGGGCATCGAAACCCGCCGGCATGACACGCCGCCCTGGATCGAGGAGGTCCAGCTTGAGATCCTGCACCGCCTGGCGGAGGCGCCCGGCCTGGAATCGCTCCCCGACCAGCTGCCCGGGATCCACGCCTTGCTGCAGGAGGAACTGGGCCGTCTCCGCAAGGGGGAAATCCCCCTCAAAGAGCTGCTGGTCTCGCAGAAATTGAGCCGGGAGCTGGAGGAATACAAGGTCCCTTCCCCCGCCGCCCGCGCCGCAGGGCAGCTGGCAGACACCGGCGTGGACCTCGCGCCCGGGCAGCACGTGCGCTTCCTGTATACGCGGGGCGAACCGGGCGTGTACGCCTGGGACCTGCCGGAGCGGCCGGTCCCTTCCATCGTGGACACGGAATACTACGCCGAACTCCTCCTGCGTGCAGCCCACACTGTGCTCCGCCCGCTGGGGGTGGCGGAGGACACCCTGCGCTGGTGGACCTTCAGCAATGCTGGATACGGCGCGCCGCCCGGGGAGCTGCCGGGCCCCGCCACCCAGCTGGCGCCCCTTCTAGAAAATCCCCAGCGGGTTTTGCCTCACCTGCCAGCCCGGGTGACCGCTTTCAACAGCTGAGAATCCCTTTAACCGCAGCAAATCCCCCTTTTTTCCGCTCCTGAAACACGGACTACCTTGACAGGTCGCCCCTCTCTCCGTATAATCTCCCTGCTTAGATAGAAGAACGCAAACACATCAGAGATGTGTTTTCAACGCAAAGCAGGAGTGAAATTATGACCCCACTGCCCAAACAACGAACCTCTCGCGGACGAAAAAACCGCCGCCGTGCCCATGACGCGCTTAAACCAAAAAATCTAGTCCAATGCAGCAATTGCGGCGAAAAACGGCTCCCCCATCGGGTTTGCCCCAACTGCGGTTTCTACCGTGGACGCGAAGTGGTCCCAGAATAAGACCCAGTACATATATGACCTACCGTCAATAGAGGCAGAGTGATGGCCGTGACTTTCACGGCCTCCTGTGTTTTAAAGGTACGATGGGTTATAATAAGTAGCGATATCAACCTCAACAACCCATGGAAAAAACACACCAAAAGCCAACTGGAGATCCCATGATAGAAGCAGAGCGCCCCCCGGGTAAAACCACCATTGCTCCCGGCGTGCTGGCCACGATTGTCAAGGCAGCTGCCCTTCAGGTGAACGGGGTCAGCCGCCTGGCACAGGCCCCCAGTGGTGTCAACACGCTTTTTCAACGCGGTCATGATAAAGACGTCCAAATCAGCGTCGAAGAGGACGGTCGTGTCCACGCTGATGTGTACCTGATCCTAAACGGTGAAGTAAACCTCCGCGATGCAGGGATGAAAGTGCAAAAGGAAGTCGGTCTTGCCATCTCCAAAATGGTGGGGTTGGAGGTCGGCGCTGTAAACATCCACATTGAAGATGTTGACTTCCCCTCCACCTTCCCCGATGAGGAATAAGCGTCGATGAAAAAACGGACCGAAGCACGGGCGATCGCCTTGCAAGCTCTTTACGAGTTAGATGTCACCGATCATCCCCTTGGGACCG
>JAWLER010000089.1:0-5205 GCA_041686005.1 Anaerolineales bacterium
ATTTGGCGCCACAGGAACGGGGCGTAGGTTTCCACTTCTTCCGCTTTCGGGTCCCTGTTTTCTGGAGGGCGGTCTTTGAGAAGATTGGTGATGAAGACGTCCTCCCTGGATAAACCGATCGATCGCAGCAGCTCTGTTAGAACATTTCCCCCTGAACCGACAAAGGGTCTCCCTGTTTCCGCTTCCTTTTTACCGGGCGCTTCTCCGATGAACATCACCCTTGATTGGGGATCTCCCTCTCCCGGCACAGCCTGGTATCCATGCGCTTTGCGATACGAATAAAGGGGCGTATCTTGGAAAGACCGGATCTCCTCCGCGATTTCTTTTAAACGAGCTGCTTTGTCAGTCACAGGGACTCCTTCAGGTTTGGATGAAAAGCCTATCATTTTAAATCGAAAAGCCACCGGAGGGAGTTGAACCCTCAACCTATCACTTACGAAGCGATTGCTCTACCCTTGAGCTACGGTGGCACATCTATCAGTTGACGGGGGAAATTATACCAGCTATCATACGAGGGTGACAAGGATGAGCCGACTGCTAACCCCTGTCGTGATGGCAAAGGGAAGGTTTTCTAAGGAAGGTGTCTGTGCGGATTGCCATGCTCTCATATCACACCTGTCCTCTGGCGACATTGGGGGGTAAAGACGCTGGAGGGATGAATGTCTATGTGCGCGATCTCTCCCGCTACCTCGGCCGGGAGGGGATCCATCTCGATGTGTTTACGCGTTCGCAGGATGAGCATGTGCCCCATGTGCTGCATGACCTGGGGTACGGCAACCGGGTGGCACATATCCCTGCTGGACCGGAAAATCCGCTGCCGAGAGAGGAGTTGGCAGCCCATGTCCCTATGTATGCCCGACATATCCTCGATTTTTCTGCTCAGAAGGCGCTTAATTATGATTTGATACACAGCCATTATTGGATGTCAGGTGTGGCTGCGGAAACGCTGAAGGAGGCCTGGGATGTCCCGGTGATCCAGATGTTTCATACGTTGGGGAGGTTGAAACAGAAGGTCGCCCAGACAGCAAGGGAGGAAGAGGGGGAGTTCCGGATCCAGGGGGAATTGAAGGCCATGGATCTGGCAGACCGGATTGTGGCCGCCACATCGACCGAGGAGGAGCAGCTCATCTCCCTCTACGGGGTCGATCCCCAAAAAATCTGCGTCATCCCCCCGGGCGTGGATTTGAGTCATTTTTACCCCATCCCTCCCGATGAAGCTAAAGAGTTCGTCGGCGTACCTGAGGGTAAGCGTATGCTGCTTTTCGTGGGCCGGATCGAACCCCTGAAAGGGATCGAGACGTTGCTGAGAGCTCTGGTCATTATACAGAAAAAACATACTGGGTTGGGCGATCAGCTTTGTTTGGCCATCATCGGCGGTGAGGTGGGGGGAAAAGCTGCAGAGAAAAGCGATGAAATGACGTATTTACAATCTCTGTGCAGAGAGTTCGGTTTGGATCAGCTGGTGACGTTTTTAGGAAAGAAAGATCAGGATTCCCTGCCCTATTATTACTCGGCCGCGGAAGTGGTGGTCATGCCCTCTCATTATGAGTCTTTTGGCATGGTGGCCTTGGAATCCATGGCCTGTGGAACACCGGTGGTGGCCAGTCAGGTGGGGGGATTGGCGCATCTCGTGGAGGATGGCGTGACCGGTTACCATGTCCCCGTGGAAAACCCCCAGGCGCTCAGCGAACGCATTACGGGGTTATTGGAAGATAAGGCGTTACGATACCGGATGGGGCATGACGCGTTTGCCTTTGCCAAAAAGTACGGCTGGGAAAACATCACCGACCGCATCATCCATCTCTACCAATCGACTATTGAAGAATACCAAGCCCAGTAAGTTATAGGTGAACGAAGAGTTTGCGGGTTGTTTGTTCACAGCTATTTTTCATGCTTGAGGGGTCAGGATGCCTCTCATTGGGCAATGGCGGGGCGACAGTGATCCCTTTTATCCCTTGACCCGGGAAGCCGCCGCCCGTCCGGCAGCCCAACCGGTGGAGAAGGCCGCTTGCAGGTTATATCCCCCGGTATCGGCATCCACATCGAGCACTTCCCCGGCGAAATAAAGGCCCCGGATGCGTTTCGATTCCATGGTCTGGGGGTTGACCTCGCGGGTGTCCACCCCACCGGCGGTGACGATGGCCTGGTCGAAGGAGAGGTGATCGACAATCTGAAAGCGAAAGTCCTCCTTTAGCCACATCCGCAAACGGGTCCGCTCCTCCGCACTGATCTGGTTATTCTTTTTATCCCAGGGAATCCCTGTTTGTTCGGTGCAAATGGGGATCAGTTTTTTGGGAAGCAGCCCCTCTAAAAGGGAGCTGAATTGCTTCCGGCCCAGCGCTTGAATGTCCCGCAGCAAGCGGTCATCCAGGGTAGGGTGGTCCAGGGCCGGTTTGAGATCGATGGCGATGACGACGTTTCTCCCTGACCGGAGGTGGTCCACAACCTGCCTGCTGAGGGTGAGGATGATCGGTCCGGAAAGACCAAAATGGGTGAAAAGCATCTCCCCAAAAGGGTCGTCTGTCTTTTTCCCGTCCACCCACAAGTTGGCCTGTACGTTGCGCAAACTCAACCCTTGCAGCTTTGGGGCGGTGTCGCCTTGGGTGACCAGGGGGACCAAGGCGGGGCGGATGGGGACTATGGTGTGTCCTGCTTCCCGGGCCAATTGAAATCCATCTCCGGTGGAACCCGTGCCGGGATAGGCTGCTCCGCCGGTGGCGATGATCACCGCCTGGGCGTGATAATTCCCCCGATGCGTTTCTACGCCTTTGATCTCCTCATCCTCGATGATCAGATGAATGACCGGTGTATTTGTGATCACTTCCACCCCCAGCTCCCCTATCCAGCGTAGGAGGGCGTCCCTCACATCCCGGGCGTCCTCGCTTTTAGGGAACACTCTATCTCCCCGTTGGACCTCAGTGGGGACTCCCAACTCCTCAAAAAAATCTCTCAAATGGGGGTGAAAGAAACGGTAAAACAGCTGGGTCAGGAACTGCCCTTGGGGGTTGAAATGCTCGATAAACTGCTGCACGTTCCCCAGATTCGTCAAATTGCAGCGACCTTTCCCGGTCAGCAACAGTTTCCTGCCGGGTTGTTCCATTTTTTCCAGAAGGAGGGTGATGGCACCTCGGGCAGCGGCCTGACCGGCCGCTATCAAACCGGAAGCACCCCCGCCAACAACGATGACCTCAGACATGAATATCCTATCCTCCATCGATCTTTATCTCATGAGAAGTGTATCATGGCTTATTTTGTAGGGGATAGCAAGGTGTTTTTAGATGTTTTTGGCCACGGAAATGGTCCCCTCTGACACCCATAAAACTCTAAAAACGGCAAATCCACCCTTTGAATGGGGCGGTTTTTCCCTAAAAACTAACCCTCACACAAGAAATCTAAGGAAATAATTAATAATTTTAATGTATAAATAAGAAATCATGAAAAAAGTACTTGACAAACTAAAAATTATTGATACAATATGGTTAGAATATGAGAAATCAAGTGAATTATTGATGAAAAAAGGAGCAAACCATGTTTACAACCACCATGAATCTGATGTATGCCAAAGCTGTACAAGAAGAACACCTGCGCCGCGCCCAGAATCAGCCGATCTTTTCCAAGATTCAAGCCAGGGTCCCTTTCTTGGGCAAATTCGTTGACAGCCTGGCGGATCTGTTGATCACCTCTGGCCGATTTTTGAAACAGCGCTACCAGACGGCTTGAAGGCAAATGAAGAGGTAAAAAAGCACGCGGACCCTTTCGAGGGGAGCCCACTCACGGGACGTTGGAAATACATCAAGTCATCTGTGAGAAAAGGCTTCCCTCGAAGGTTTTAATGAGCGGGCGAGATGTAAACCTTAAGTTTCTTAGGTTGGCGGATACCATCCCCAACTTTTATAACGTAGAGATGGAGGGGAAGATCACTTGATTTGAATGATTTTCTACCTGAACGGGTCCCACGGGGTCATGTCGTTTGACAAAGATGGGAGAACCATGTACAATCCCTTTGGATACGAGAAGGATCCGCAGCTTAACAAGTTAATTTAGCTGAGGTGCCTTATCTCCCGGAAGGGAGGGCTGAAAGGCGAAGTCTGTGCAAGTCAGACGCTGTCCCGCAACTGTAATGCTCATCTCGAGCAAAGCCAGGTCGACCGCCTTAGCTAGAGTTCATAATGCTCTCGCGGTAAGGAGGTGTGAACATCGAATTGAGATCACTGTAATCCATGTTGCTTCCCTGTCCGAGACAGGGATTTTTGTTTTAAGGGGAATGTATTCATATCAAAAATTAACGAGGTAAAAATGAGTAAACCAATTCGTCATTTGATGTATGTCCTGCTTGTCGTTTTTATCGTGCTCTCGGCTTGCGCTCCAAAGCTCACACCGGAGCCCACAGCTGCTGAGGTGGAACCGACGGAAGCCCCTACCGAGACCGCCCTTCCCACCCAGGAGCCGACCGAGGAACCGACGGCCACCCCAGAACCCACCCCGGAGCCCATCGTCCTTACCGATGATCTGGGGAATGAAATTACGCTACAAGGTCCTGCTCGAAAGATTGTTTCCCTGTCTCCGTCCATGACGGAAAGCCTATTCGCTTTGGGGGCGGGGGACCGGATTATCGCCCGGGAATCCAACTCCACCTATCCGGAGGAAGCCCAGGAGATTGAGGATTTGGGCATGATTTGGGAGGGGTTGCCCATCGAAAAGATCGTTTCTTTGGAGCCGGATCTCGTGGTCGCCGCCCAAATCATCTCCCCGGATCAAGTACAAAACTTGCGTGATGTGGGGTTAACCGTATTTTGGCAGGCAAATCCAGCGGATTTTCCGGGATTGTATGAAAATTTACGGCAGTTAGCCCAGCTGGTGGGCCAAGAGGAGGAGGCGGAGGATTTGATCTCTTCGTTGCAGGAACGGGTTGCTGCCGTGGAGGGTAATGTGGCGGATGTGGAAGAAAAACCGTTGGTCTTCTATGAATTGGATGCCACCGATCCTTCCAATCCTTACACCGTGGGGGAAGGTACCTTTATCTCCTATGTGATCGACAAAGCGGGAGGAGAAAACCTGGGGGATGCGCTGGAAGGCAGCTACGTTCAGATCAGTTCCGAGGAGATCATCGCCCAAGACCCGGATTACATCATCCTCGGGGATGCCGCCTATGGGATTACCCCTGAAGCGGTTGCGGTACGCCCGGGTTGGGATCAGCTGACGGCG
>JAWLER010000090.1:0-5176 GCA_041686005.1 Anaerolineales bacterium
ATGAGGAATAAGCGTCGATGAAAAAACGGACCGAAGCACGGGCGATCGCCTTGCAAGCTCTTTACGAGTTAGATGTCACCGATCATCCCCTTGGGACCGTACTTAAAAACAGAATCGCCGATGCTGACATGGACGATGATTTGGTGTACTTCATCCACGATATCGTCCATGGTGTATGGCCAAATGTCTCCGAATTGGATCGCTTCATCGCCGAACACGCCCCGGAATGGCCGCTTGACCAAGTGGCGATCATCGACCGCAACATCCTCCGCATTGCGCTGTGGGAATTGGCTGTCAACACCAAAACACCCCTGAAAGTAGCCATCAATGAAGCGGTGGAACTGGCGAAAACCTACGGCTCCGACAGCGCTCCCCGGTTTGTAAACGGGGTTTTGGGAAGCTTGGCAAAGCGGGAAAACGAACTCAAACAGTCCCTCCAGCACCTGAATTCAAAAACCGCCGATACATCCATATGAATATCTTAGGCATTGGACCCCTCGAAATCCTATTTGTCGTCTTAATTGGGATCTTAGTCCTGGGTCCTGAGGGCATGGTGGAAACAGGTCGAAAGTTGGGACAATTCATTCATTCAGTCGCGACCTCCAAATGGTGGCAGAGTGTGCAGAGCGGGGTGGATGAAGTCCAGAATCTGCCTCATAAATTAATGCGCGAGGCTGAATTCGAAGAGTGGAACAAGCTTTACCATATCGAGGAAAAGGATTTTCCCGCCCCAAAGAACAACCCACCTTTGGGACAGACCTCATGGGCGGGTGCCCCGAACCCCGCCGATGTGGAGGCGGAAGAGGAGCAAACACCCTCCCTGGGTGAAAACCAAGCGGGATAGATACCGTTTGAAATAATGTAGGGAATACTGAAAAATCAGGAATACATGCCAGTCAGCCGAGGACATATCCCGCAGGGCAAGGAGATAATTCCTGTCCGGCGGAAAAATTAACTGGTGCCTTATCATTTGCAGGTGATCAGGATCCAACCAAGCGAATCGTCCATAAGGACGAAGGGAGTGCTGACTTATGAGACCTGTATACGCCATATCAGGGGGAGTGTCCAAATTCACCAAATCTCGTCCCGAAAAGAATTACCAAGCCATCGTCAAAGAAGCCTACGACTACGCCATAGCTGATCTGGGCATTGACTTTCCCACCTTTACGAAACTGGTCGATGGATCCGTGGCGTCCTACTTCTCCGACCACTTCAGCCGCCAGCTAATGGCAGCCATCATGGCCCAAGATTACTTGGGCTTATGCCCCAAACCCAGCCACCGTGTGGAGGGAGGAGGGGCGACAGGTGGTCTGTGCTTCCAAGAAGCCTGGAAATCGATCGCCAGCGGGCACATGGACCTGGTGGCCGCCTATGGATTTGAACTCATGAGCCATGTCGAGACGTGGAAAGGGAACGAATTCATCGCCCTGGCGTCTGATGTGTCCTTTGATTACCCAGTGGGAGGGTTCTATTCCGGGTATTATGCCATGATGGTCACCCGGCATATGGAGGAGTACGGGACTACCGTGGAGCAGATGGCGCATGTCAGCGTTAAAAACCACCTCAACGCTTACCACAACCCTTACGCCCAGAAAAGGAATCGCTACACAGTGCAAGATGTGCGGGATTCCGTGATGGTGGCCTGGCCCCTCACCCGCCTGGACATCTGTGTCATGTCGGATGGGGCAGCGGCGACCATTCTGGCCTCTGAAGAAGGTTTGGAGAAACTCGAAAAGGCAGGCGCAGAGATCACCCGCCCCCTCGTAAAAGTCACCGGGATCGGCCGGGGTACGGACGCCATGCGCATGGCCGATCGCCCCCACGTGGATTACGATGAGTTTATCCGGGATTACGCCACGACCAAGGAGAAGAATTCCCAGGAAACCCTGGACTATTATCGAGACCTGTGGGACAAAGGCACCCGTTACCCGGGCGTGCATTCCTTCCGCGCCGGACGCACTGCGGGAAATATGGCCTACAAACACGCCGGGATCGAACACCCTCTGGAAGAGCTTGATTTCGTGGAACTACATGACGCTTACACCTCCAGCGAGATTCAGACCTACGAGGACTTAGGGCTTTGTCGCTACGGGGAAGGAGGTCCTTTTGCAGCATCAGGAAAGGCTTTCATGCCTGACATCGATTATCAGCTGGACTTGCCGGAATCACCGGTTTGCCCGGTCAACCCGTCAGGAGGATTGATCGCCTGCGGACACCCGGTGGGCGCAACCGGTTTGATGCAAGCTGTGTTTGCCATATGGCAACTGCAAAACACGATCGGAAAACATTTCAAAGACGACGCTTTGCAGGTCCATGACGCGCAGCGCGGCGCGATCCATTCCCACGCCGGAACAGGGACTTACGTGACAGTCAGCATCTTGGAACGAGCTTAAGGAGAAAACCATGAGCAAACTACCTAAGAAAAGAGAAGAGACACTTGGAGGGCAAGTTGTCCACAACCTCCCTTTTCCCAAAGAACTGACACCGGAGGCTCTTTCCTGGTTAAAGCAAATGGCCCCCGTTCTTGTTGAACAGCCATACAGCATCACCTATCTACACTCCTATGCCCAGGACAGCCCCTGGTTTGCGGGATTGACCAACAAGAAGCTGTTAGCGAATCGCGATCCGGAGACCGGCTATACCTACGCCACACCTCGCGGGCATGATATGTATACCGGCCAAGAGACGGATTGGATCGATATCACAGATCGAAAAGCCACAATCCACGCTTTTACCGTGTGCCATTTTGGTTCGGAGGAGTTCTTGGACGAAACACCTTTCGTCCTGATTCAGGTGGAATTCGAAGGCGTGGATACCCTGCTGCTCAGCCGCTTGATGGGGGTTGACCCTCAAAAAGCTTCCCTGGATTGGATCGGGATGGAGATCAAACCAAAATTCCTCCGTAACAGCAAATTGAAGCCAACGGATGTTTATTTCATCCCCGCCTGAGGTCAACACGATCCCTAACCGGATATGAGCATACCAGGATTGCCCCAGAAGACCCTGGTATGCTCGTGTTTTTAACCATCCCCGACATGCCCTGATAAGTCACTCTTAAACCCCGTATGCCGGTCAGTTGGTCAATAAACTCCCACGTGCAAACTCGTCCGTTCTGGTCTATAATCGTATCAACCTATTTTTAAGTGACGAACGACGTATCATGGCTGTGAGAAAGAGTAAACATCCCTCCCTTGGATCGCAGGTGACGACGTTTGCCGTTCAACCACTGGGTTGGCGCCATTTTTTTCTGCTTTTTATCCCCTTATGCCTGGTAGCACTCAGCCTGGTCGGCGTCGGCTACTGGCGCGCTATCTATGGCTATACGAATTTTGGACCGGCGACGGCCCTCTTTTGGGGTCAACCCTGGTTCTTATCCGCTGCTTTCCTGACCATCGCCATCTTGCTCTACGCTTTGTGGCGAATCCACCACGCTCATACCTGGGTGAAAGTCTATGTTCGAGGGATCATCGTCCACCGCCCGCCAAGCCGGAAAAGGACCCTCCGCTGGGAAGAAATCGCTGGCCTTTCCACCTCCACCACGAAAAGGTCCTTTCTGGGTTGGAAATCCGGGCTGCGACACACATTGACCCTCCACCCCACCCAGGGACCATCCATCCAACTAAACCACAGGATCAAACACCTCGAAGACTTGATCATCATACTCAAAAAGCAGGTTTACCCCCGGTTAATTAAGCAGCTCAAAGAAGCTTTCCAAGCCAACAAAGATCTCCATTTTGGGGCATTGAGCATATCGAAAACATACCTTTCTTATCAGGAAAAAGACATCCCCTGGACATATATTCAAGGTATCACCGCAGCCAATGGATACTTAATCATCCGTCTCTCACCGCAAAAGCACTTCGAGATACCTTCCGAAAAGATCCAAAATATGGAACTGCTCGTCAAACTCATCAAAGAAGAGGTGCAATCATGACCCCTCATCGAAAAAAAACACTGAGGACGGTTTTTCTCCTCCTGACCATCCTCTCACCCTGGCTCCATTCATGCAATTCTCTTGAGTGGGTCGAGCCCTACCTGCCCAAACTCCAATCTGTGGGTGGGTCGGAAACCTTGGTGAAAATGACCTTTTTCGTTCAAGTGCCTCCGGAAACGCCCACGGAAGAACCGATTTTTTTGAGCACCCTCGATGAGGTGACCGGCATAGGCGTCCATGCGGAAGCTCACCCCATGGAACCGGTCTTCGGGGAATCATCACCGCAAGAAGGATTGACCTATAAAACGACCCTGAGTATCCCCCAGCATTCCTTGATTAAATACCGCTATACACGTCGTGATCAGTACTCCGTGATCGAACATACAGACACTGACGAACAGGTCCGCTATCGCATGCTGCACGCCGTCAACCCCGGAGAAGTCCATGATGTCGTCTACCGATGGTCAGATACAACCTATTCAGGACCAGAACCGGGGCGCATCTCCGGAAGAATAACCGACCAAAAGACGGGGCAACCCCTACCGGGCATTTTGGTCGCTGCGGGTGGCGTTCAAGCTCATACCACGGCAAGTGGCTCCTTTCTGCTTTCCGGTCTCCCCCCCGGGATTCACAACCTGGTCGCCTACGCATTAGACGGCAGCTATGACATCGCTCAACAAGGCGCCCAAGTCGCCTCCCAAGCGAATACAGAAGCCATCCTGGAACTGACCCCCCGCGAACATGTGGATATCACCTTTGTAGTGGAGGTCCCTCGAGGAACGCCCCAGGACAGCGTGCGGCTTGCAGGAAACCTATACCAATTGGGAAACACGTTTGGCAATTTTACAGGAGGTATGAACACCCTTCCCGCGCGGATGCCCATTCTGACGAAGATCGACGAAACGCACTATGGGATCATCCTCTCCCTGCCCGTCGGGGCCGAGATCCATTACAAATACACCTTGGGAGATGGCTTTTGGAACGCAGAACACAAACTGAACGGTGAATTTCGCATACGGCGTTTTCTCGTCCCTGATAAACCCGTCCAGCTCAACGATACAGTCGCTACCTGGTCTTCAGGGGAGAACGGGCCCATCACCTTCGACCTGACTGCCCCTTCGCACACACCGGCGAACGAGCGGGTCTACATCCAGTTCAATCCTTTCGGTTGGACCACACCCATTCCCATGCTCCAGGCTGGCCCCAACCACTGGGTTTACATCCTTTACAGCCCTTTAAATA
>JAWLER010000091.1:0-5128 GCA_041686005.1 Anaerolineales bacterium
CCCTCTTTTGTGGTGGGCATTTCCAGCGACAAAGGTCGGCGAGCGACCTTCATCATGTACTGCACCTTCTCAGGGTCTTCGTCCAGGGCATCAGCCAGCTCGTCAATTGTTGGATCACGTTCCAGCGATTGTTTAAGGTCATTCTGCATGCGGAACATTTTGGATATCTTATCGCCCATATGGACGGGAACGCGGATGGTCCTTCCCTGATCGGCGATAGCCCGGGTCACCGCCTGGCGGATCCACCAGGTGGCGTAGGTGCTGAATTTGTAACCCCGAAGGTAATCAAATTTCTTCGCAGCCCGCATCAAACCGATGTTTCCCTCTTGAATGAGATCCAAAAAGGGGACACCCCGGCCCATATATTTTTTTGCTACACTGATCACCAGCCTGGAATTGGCGGTGATGAGATGGTCGAGAGCGACCCATTCATCTTCAATCATTTCGTGAAGCTCGCGCCTGCGTTTCCCCGACACATTCCCCCTCGCTAATTCCTTACGGGCCAGCCGACCCCTCTCTATGCGTTTGGAGAGCTCTCTCTCTTCCTGTTTGGAGAGCAGCGGAATGCTGGCCGCTTCTTTGAAATACAGTTCGATGAGGTCGTTGGTGTCGATCTGGCTTAGTTTGTTATCCTCGTCTTCTAATAATTCCTCTTCGTCCTCCAGCTCCAGCTTACCGTTCCCCCCGTCATCCCCAAATATTGACTCGAATTCTTCCTCGCCGCTCTCTTCAAGGTAAGGGATGTCCTCTTCCAGCAAGGTGGTGAAGGCTTTTTCGAGGCTGGAGACGTCTTTTTTGGCTTCTGGAAAGTAATTGAGGATGTTTGAGAATGTTACATAACCCTGCGATTGTCCTAATTCAATGAGCTCTTTGATAGGTTTTGAACGTTTTTTTCCATCAGATACAGTGTTAGAATCTGTTTTTTTACTCATGGATTTTTTAGGGTGCTGTATGTGAAACGATAAGTGAATAATGGGTGACTGAAGCCGATAAAGAAACAGCCTAAACGGGTAAGAGGGGGCTTCCAAGGATGAAAAGGTACCGGGATGGCTTCGCCGCCTGCCCCGGTTGGTCTTTTCTCTTTTCAACCCCTACTTTGTATATGGTTGTCGACTTATTCATCCTGGTCTTGGGTGGGTTTTTGTTTTTTATGCCGGTAAACAATCCGCCCCCTGGACAAATCATAAGGAGACATCTCAACCGTCACTCGATCTCCCAGCAAAACACGGATGTAGTGTTTGCGCATTTTCCCTGCCAGGTAGGCTAAAATCTCGTGACCGTTGTCCAATTCAACTTTAAATTGGGTCCCGGGCAAGGCTTTTACCACCGTGCCTTCCATGCGCACTTTTTCTTCTTTTTTGGACATGTTACCTCTTGATTATGTCAACGCTTCCATGCCGGGACTCAGTTCAAAAAACCTTTGCTATCAGTCCCTTGTGGAAACAAGGCCACGGATCGAGCTTAATACTGATAACGGCGCTGACTTTTTTGACGCCGCTTCTTCGAAAGGCGACGCTTTCGACGCCGAATCGCTTTCTTGCGCTGAATCCTGCGTAATTCGCTTTTCGACACGAACCACCGCTTGCGGCGCACGGTGCTGAGCACGCCGCTCCGAGCCACTTTCTTGCGAAAACGCTTCATTAACTGTTTTTGCGACTCATTCGGTCGGAGTTCAACTTTTACTGCCAATCTTCTCACATCCTTTCTTAGTGGCACTCAAACAGAAAGGGCGAGGCGTATCCATTCTCACCCTTTCTGGTTTGTGGCTAAATTATTTAACTTCTCGATGTAGCCAGCCATTTTCTCTGGCCACAACCTCCTTTCTACTGCTTTACAGTATACCGCGCCATTATTACATAATACTATAGATATTTTATAATAACTTACAAAATGGTTACATTGACGGGGGTTTCGGGGCGTGCTAGAATGGAAATATGGAGAAAAAAGACCGAAATTCCTCAGCAACCCGTCCTCCTCGCCCACCCGCGTTGACCAGCGGGGATCCGTGGTTGGAAAGCCTGCCTGTAGGGGTGTTTTTCGTATCCTCGCATGACCGAATCGTAAGGATGAACGCCGCCGTCCGTACATTTGTTCCTGATGAAACTCCAAAATTTGTGGGTCAATCATACCACATCCTGTTTCAAACCCTTTCTGACCTTTCGAAACAGCCTGAGGTGGTCCGCGAAACGCTCTTTGCGGCTCAACAAGCCTTCCCGGAAGGTACCAAAGTGGATCTGGAGGTCGAAGGCGATCCACAGCGCCATCTGCGGATCTCCTTATTCCCCTGCCGGGATGCAGGGGGCCATGAGGGGCAGTGGGGCGGGTTGATCCATGAGGTGTCTCTGCAGGAGGATCGCAGGGACCAGATGGGGGTTTTCGCCACTGATTTGGCCAAAAAATCCCGTAAACAACTGGCATCTATGCAAGGACAAATAAGGGCGTTGTCAGACCATCACCACAACTGGGATGGGGAGATGATCGATGATGTCTTGTTGACCCTGCATACGGGATTGAAAGAAATCGCTGGAGAAATGGAGCAAGTGATCCAAATCCTCCGGTTTCAGGACGAAGGAATTGTCGTCTATCCTGAGGAGGTTTCATTGCAGGACCTGTTCCGTGGGTTGATCAACAGCCAATCCGCACAGTTCCCTGACCTCTCTCTCCACTTCGTATCGGACCAGGATCTGCCCCCCGTCCGGGTCGACCCCGCACGGGTTGAGGACGTTTTTCGAGAGGTCCTGCGATACATGGCCAGGGAAGCCAACTCGGATTCGGATATAGCCGTTCGGGCGGATGTGGCGGGAGGCAGCGTGAGGGTGACTATGATCGGGGTCAGTGATGGTGGGGGAGATATCGGACTTGGCTCTTCCTTCGCTGAAAGACAGGAGAGGGACCCGTTGGAAGGGCAGTTGCTGATGAGCAAAGAGATCATTCAAGCGCATGGAGGGAGGATATGGGTGGATACTCCTGAGTTGGAGGAGGGAAGGGGGATAGAAGTATCTTTCACATTGCCGCCGATGCCCCCTCAGCGATCGGTTCGGATTCGAGGAAGGGAACCGTCTGAAGAGGAGCAAACGAACGGGACCATCCTCATCGCTGAACCGGATCCCGAGACCCTCCATCTTCTCACATCTGTCCTCCGTGAAGAGGGAAACAAAGTCCAGGTCGCATCTGACGGGCCTTCCGTGGTGGATATCGTTCAGATCTCTACCCCGGATTTGGTCATTTTAGAATGGGATCTGCCCGGGATGAATGGTTTGGGTGTGAGTAAGTATATTCGCCGCTGGTCTTCCACACCCCTTTTCATGCTTACATCCAGAACCAGTCCGGAGAATCTAATGGAAGCCTTCGAAGCCGGTGTGGACGATTACCTGACCAAACCGTTCTTGGTGGACGAGGTTTTAGCCCGGGTCAAAGCTTTATTACGCAGATCTGGGGAAGGGTTTGCAGAGACCCAAAGGGAGGTTTTTAAAAAGCGGGGATTGAGGATCAACTTCGATACCCACCGGGTGTGGTTGCGCGGCGAACCCCTCGATCTCACCCCCTTAGAATACAAAATATTGACCTATATGGCGCAGCACCGGCGGCAAGTGCTCCCCTACCAGCAGCTCATCGAGCACGTTTGGGATGCGCCGGATAAGGGATCCCGCCGGGGTCTTTTTGTGCACATCAGCAGGTTAAGACAAAAAGTGGAACGGGATCCTGATAACCCGGAATTCATCGTTAACCGGTGGGGCGTGGGGTATGCGTTTTTGCCGGATTGACGGATAATGATTTGACAAAAGCGGCAAAGTTTGTGATAATCTGGATGATCATGCGAGGCTTAGGATACGTAGCATTCATATTCTTCAGTAACTTTGCTGCCTCCCATTTAGGTTGGCAGCAAACTTGTTGTTAATCATT
Source organism: Anaerolineales bacterium (assembly GCA_041686005.1). GTDB lineage: Bacteria > Chloroflexota > Anaerolineae > Anaerolineales > UBA11858 > B10-G9. The sequence continues at coordinate 3,904 of JAWLER010000091.1, forward strand.
TATGAAGCCTGCACTCATTGCCATGTAGGTGCCTATATGTCGGAGGAGCGGACGAGTTTTTTATGGAGACAGGAACAACGGAGAAGGAGAAGGACATACAACCCAAAGGAGAGGAAGGGTCCCAAGAACAGCCAGAGTGGTTCCAGGATTTTGTCGATAATTATGATTATGATCGACCTCAACGGGGGGAAATATTAAAGGGCGTTATTCTCGATATTGGCGATAATTCCCTCTTGCTTGATGTGGGTTTGAAAAGGGATGCGATCGTCACCAGCCAAGACTTGGATAAAGTTGACCAGGAAACGATCGACAATTTGGAGGTGGGGGATGAGGTGTTTGTCAGTGTCATCCGCAGCCCCATTGGGGATGATGATCTGCTCGTTTCCTTGAGCAGGGGGATCGCTTATGAAAGTTGGGTGAAAGCCAAGCAATACATGGAAGAGGATGAGCTCTTAGAATTGCCCATCATCGACCAGAATAAAGGGGGCCTGCTGGTTGAATTCGAAAACCTGCGGGGATTTGTGCCCAATTCTCATATTCCCTCACTGCGGCGGGGGACAAGTTTTGAAAAGGCTAGCGAAGCCAAGGCGAAAATGATCGGGGATACCATTCCCCTGAAAGTGATTGAGGTCAATCGAAAACAGCGCCGTCTGGTTTTTTCTGCGCGGGTTGCGCAAAAAGAACAGCGTGAAAAGCGGCTCAAAGAGCTCGAGGTCGGCGACGTGATTACCAGCCGCGTCGTCAATGTAGTCGACTTTGGTGTGTTCGTCGACTTGGATGGCGTGGACGGCCTGGTGCATAAATCGGAGATCGCCTGGGACCGGGTCTATGACCCCTCCAAATATTTTAAAGTCGGTGATCAGATAGAAGTCAAAGTCGTCGACGTCGATGTGGAGAGGGAAAGGGTGAGTTTGAGCCGAAAGGCCTTGCTCCCCAACCCATGGGAGGAGCTGGAAGAGAAGTACGATGTCGGTGACCTTGTGGAAGGGAAAGTCGTTTCTGTCCTGGACTTCGGCGCGTTCGTCGAATTACCTGAAGGCCTTCAGGGGTTGGTCCATGTCAGTGAAATTGGGTACGCGAATATGGGGGACCCAGAGAGCGTCGTCCAGGAAGGGGATAATGTCCTGGTACGCGTTTTGAGCATTGAGCCTGAGCGTGAACGCGTCTCCCTCAGCATGCGTCGGGTGCCCGTCGACGATCAACTGGCGTGGATGATGGATGAGGA
>JAWLER010000092.1:0-4981 GCA_041686005.1 Anaerolineales bacterium
CTTTGGTAGGGGTTCTGATCCTCGCTTTTCTAGGACGTATTTTTTTGGAATATGAACGAGAGCGTACCCGCTTACCATCCAGAATTTTAGATATCCTGTTGGTGGCCCTTCTTTTTCTGGGGACCTTTCTGGCCTGGAACCAAGTCCCGTTATCTCCCAATGCCTTCATCGACCAACCCCGCCCCCCGAACTATGAGTTGTATCCTGACTCAGATGCTTTGCTGTATGACCGGACCGCTCAAAGTTTGTTGGCCAGCGGGCGATTTCAAACCTATCTCAGTTCAAAGGAAAATTATATTGGACTCAGGCCTCTTCTAACTACAGCCCAAGCGGCTTTTCACGCTCTGGGAGGGTTGGGATACCGGGAGATGCTGCCCTTCCAGGTGCTTGCTTGGGCTTGGTTGCCCGTTTTAATCTATTTCTTTGGAAAACAGCTTCATACCAGAACTTCTGGTTTATTAGCTGCAGTTCTGGTGATCATCAGGAATCGTAACGGTCAGCTGCTGCCTAACATGGATGCCGGCGTGCATGCCAAAATGGCACTCTCAGAAATTCCCATGATCATTGGTGTGGTCTTTTTTTTGATCTTGCTCTTGAAAAGGTCACGTTCAAAGCCTGGGCAACTTACCTTACCTCTTCTCTCAGGAGGGGTATTAGGCCTGACCATGCTCATCCGTCCGGAAGTGATCATCTTCTTTCCCCTTGCCCTCATTATTTATTGGTTTAAGTATCAAAGCTTCGGGAGGATATTCCTCAGGTCCAGCATTTTTCTGCTTGTAGGGTTGATCTTAGCGGTCTCACCCTGGATATGGCGTAATTATCGTTTCTCCGGGGAGGTATATATCGACAGACCTGGGAACCGGTTGGATTTATTAGGGGGGTTTCTTGAGGAATACTGGGAAGAATGGAGATCGGGGCAATTTCAACTCATGCCTACCGAGATAAAGAAAGCCAGTCTGAATCTCGACGTAATCCAACATAAAAATCCAGAAACGGGAATCATAGAACTCCATGGGATCCCTTTTGTTCAATCTGTTGTTTACTCTCAGAATGGGAAGCAGCTTGGAGAGGAAGATGAGGAGGGGCGGGTGTTGGACCATCTGGTAAATAATCTCATTCAATCCCTGATTTTTTTACCCAGCGAACCCTTGATGCTAAATGTGGACTATATCTCTAAATTGACCAATGGGCTTGTAAAACGTTACTATGATGGGGTTTTCTATTCACCTCAAAAATATGTCAAGCGTCTTCCTTTCTGGTGGAAGGATTGGGATGGGGGTATTCCTTCCTATTCTATAATCATGCTGGTCTTGAATATAGCCATTATATCTGTCGGGCTTAGTGCTGGATGGAGGTATTATAGAAGAGGGGTCTGGACCTCATCAGCTGCGTTCTTGATTTTTATCTTTCTCTATACATTTATCCAGCAGTCAGGGGGTAGAGTAGTCCAAAAAATAGATTGGCTTGTTTTAGTTTTTTACAGCATTGGTCTAATCGAATTATCTTTGTCTGTTCTGGGTTGGAGGTCCAGTGGTGCAGTTAAAAAAGAAATCCATATCCAGGACCCCCAGGTCAGTCGTGATAGGAAGAAACGTGCACCCCTACTTATAATCGTTTCAGTAATTATTTTCTTGGTCGGCTCGCTGCCACCTCTAGTTGAATACCTCAAGCCAAACGCTTATACCAAATCTGGCAAGAAGAACTTGGTGGATGAATTATTTGGCAGGGAGGATCATCTTTTAACACAAGAGGAAGAGGAGATCCTCCGTTCTTTCCTGGATGAAGGGGGGGAGATATTTTGGGGTAGAGGGTTGTACCCTCGCTACTTTGAATCCGGTGAAAATCCACGGGATACCAGAAATTCGGTGATCGGGGGCCTTGAACGGGAGGGAAATAATCGATTTGAGTTTTTCCTTTCGGGTGCTGATAATCTTTGGGGAGTGCAGAGAAGGGATTCTTCACCGGATTTTTTTCCTCACGGTTCTTCAGTTTTAGCCTTTGGCTGTCGGAGAAAGGGAAACATAGACGCTTTGGTTTTATTTCTCATCTCAGAAGAAGGCGATTTTGGGGAGGTGTATTGGAGAGAGGGTGATTTGGAAAACATATCAGGGTGTCCTTTACCCTGGCCTGATCAGGAGTGATTTTACACAGTGGGTTTTTTACTGTTGAAACTTTTTAGATTTCTTGCTGCCTTCGATCCAGCCGACGTCCCCGTAGGCGATTAGACTTCGGAGGCTCTTTGGGAAACCTCGGAAGTCTTGCACACTGGCGGAGTGGCCGTCATCAGGACCGATGTTCTTTTAACCTTCAACCTTAAACCTTCAACCCCCGACCATCTCCTCATATAACGCCACATACTCCCTCGCACTCTGTTCCCACGAAAAATCCTTTTTCATCCCCCGCCTTTGTAACCCGCGCCAACATCTTTTATCTCCATACACGTCCAGCGCTCGGCGCAGGGTGTGCGCCAGCGCCTCCGAGGTCGCCTCCCTAAACAAAAACCCCGTGCTCTGGCGGGAGGGCTCAGCGTGGTAATCCCCGATTGTGTCCCGCAGTCCCCCCGTGGCCCGGGCCACCGGCACGCACCCGTACCGCATGGCGATCATCTGCGTCAGCCCGCAGGGTTCGTACCGGGAGGGGATGAGGATCATGTCCGCCCCGGCGTAGATGCGCCGGGCCAACCCGGCATCATAGCGGAGGACACTCCGTATCCCCGGCAGCGTTTCGTCAAGCCGCGCCGCCTCCGCTTCCAGCCCCGGATCCCCCGTGCCCAGGATCACTGCCCCCCAGTCCAGCTCCCCCAAAGACCGCAGTGCGTCCGGGACCAGATCCACGCCCTTCTGCATGTCCATGCGGTTGATCATCGCCAGCAGGGGCCGTTCAGGTTCTATCTCGAGCCCTATTTCCGCAAGAAGAGCGAGCTTATTTTTCTCCCTAGCTTTCCATTCTCCGATCCCATATGGGGCCTTAATATGGATGTCAGACCCCGGGTTCCACGCCTCCGTGTCCAGCCCGTTTAAAATGCCGGTGATATCCTCTGCCCGGGTCCTCAAAAAGCCGTCCAACCCGGCCCCGAAGGCTGGGGTGAGGATTTCCTTCGCGTAGCCGCCGGACACAGTGTTGATCTTGTCCGCGCTCAGCAAACCCAACGGCAGGGGCAGGCGCTGCGCCCACTCAGGAAGAGTGGAACCCTCCGCGGGGGGCAGCCCGAATTCGTGCAGCGCCTTCTCAGCCCCGTACCCCAGATAGGGCAGGTTGTGCACCGTGAGGAGGGATTTCGTCTCCCTGTAAAAATCGTCCCCCGCCCGGATCAATTCCAGGTTGTACACCGCAGGGCTGGTGTGCCAGTCGTGGGCGTGGATCACATCCGACCGCCACCTCAAAGACCGGGCCATCTCCATGGCCGCCAGGGAAAAGAAGGTGAACTTCCGCCCATCCCGGTGGCCGTCGTCGCTGTAAACACTGGATGACGCCGTCACCGGCTGCCCCTGGATCAGATACACCGGCAGGTCTTGAACCATGGTCTGGAAGGCTTCAGCCAGGATCTCTCCCTGGCTGCTGTTGATCGTGAAGCTGGCGGCGGGTTCCAGGTCGCATCCTTCCAGGTCCAAAAAACTGTAGAAGGGGATGGCCAGGCGCACATCCACCGGGTCCGGCAGGGCGCGCAGGGCGGCCGGCAGGGATCCGGCCACATCCCCTAATCCCCCCACTTTGATGAACGGCGCCGCCTCCGCAGCTAGAAATAACACCTTGATAGGTTCAAACATCCATTTCTCCTCAACGCCCTGACAAGGATACGTATATTGTAACCTTCAACTTTCAACCTTACACCCTCGACCTTCAAACGCGCCAATGCACCAAAGCCCTCACGCGCCAACGCAATTATCATTGTCATCCCGAGGGAACCGAGGGATCCTTGAAACGCTGGTTATACTCAATCCATCGCCTACATAACATAAACCGAATACTATCCCAAAGGCATCCTGAGCTGTGTCTTGCTTGTCCTGAGTAGCGTTAGCGTACCGAAGGGAGTTTGTCTAAAGGTGATTTTCGCAGTCAAGCGAAAATTGTATCGCCTGTACTGAGTAGGCCAAAGGCCGTATCGAATTGAAGGGTGCTGTCTGAGGTGGACCCCAAAATTTGACAAAAAATGGGGCTAAGTTAAGGTGGATACCTCCTTCTCAGATAAGACGAATTGTAACTGACTTTGATCTCCAAAATACACTTCTGCTGGTGTTTTATAACCCAGCGATTGATGTGATCTCTCGAAATTATAAAAATCGAAATAACGATTCAATCCTTGGCGAGCCATCCTCGGGTTTTCATATTCCTGAAAGTACACCTCCTCATATTTCACGGAACGCCAGAGACGTTCAACAAAAGCATTATCCAGCGCACGTCCTCGGCCGTCCATGCTGATTTGAATATCGTGATCTTCAAGGCGTTGAATGTACTGCGGGCTGGTGAATTGGCTGCCCTGATCGCTGTTCCAAATAATCGGTTTTGCCTGTGACAGCGCCTCATCAACGGCCTCCAGCACAAAAGAGACGGCCAGGGTTTGATCTAGAGCCCAACTGACCACATAGCGCGAATACCAATCCAAAACAGCTGTCAGGTACATCCATCCTTCTCTGAGAGGGATATACGTGATGTCAATCGCCCAGATATGATTGGGATAATCGGCAGTCACATTCCTCAGCAAATAGGGATAGATCTTATGTCCGGGATGTGGTTTACTCAGGTTTGGCCGAGGGCCAAGAGCCACCAAGCCCATTTCTCGCATATATTTCTGCACCGTTTTGCGGTTGATGGTCATTTCTTTTCGCAGTTCGTTGGTGATCCGTCGGGAACCATAGAACGGCCACCGGGTATAGATCTCATCAATGCGATGCTTGATCTCGATCTCTCGGGTTGTAGGCCCCACCGGTTGATAGTACAGTCCGCTCCGGCTAAGACTCAGCAGGTCCGCTTGTGTAGAAAG
>JAWLER010000093.1:0-4908 GCA_041686005.1 Anaerolineales bacterium
ACACGCTCAAAAGGGCTGCTGATCCATCTACTGATCTAAGCACTTGTTTGATGACGGAGAGATTTATGAATATCTGTATTCCAAAAGAACGCCGTGATTCAGAGTATCGGGTCGGCCTGACCCCAGCCGGGGTCCAGCTTCTCACCGAGCAAGGACATACCCTGTTCGTAGAACATGAGGCGGGCATGGGGGGTGGTTTCAGTGACCACCATTACCAAGAAGCGGGAGGGATGATCGTTTACAGCGGAGAAGAGGTCTACGGCCGGGCGGATTTAGTGATTAAAGTCGTCCCCCCCACCCAAAGGGAATATGAGTGGATGCGGGAGGGGCAAACCGTGATGGGTTTCCTGCACCTCACCGCCGGTCGACCGAGCAAGGTCAACACCCTGCTGGAGAAGAACATCACCGCTATCGGATATGAAATCATCCAGGAGGACGACGGCAGGCTGCCAGTCCTGGTCCCCATCAGCCAGCTGGCGGGACGGATGGTCCCCCAGATCGCTGCTACCCTGGCGCAGAACAACTATGGTGGAAAGGGGTTCTCTTTGGGCGGTGTCCCTGGCGTACCTCCCTCGGATGTAGCCATTCTCGGCGGGGGGATCGTGGGTCGGAACGCTGCCCGCACCTTCTTGGGGTTGGGAGCCAATGTCTATCTGCTCGATAATTCTCTGGGCATACTGCAGTCCGTTGATCAGGAATTTCAGGGCTGTGTGCATACCCTCGTCTCCTATCCGTTCAACATTGAAAAAGTGTGTTCCTACGTGGACATCGTGATCGGCGCCATCCTGGTGCCCGGCGCACCCACCCCGGTGATCGTGACCAGGGAGATGGTCAAACAGCTCCACCCGCGGTCCATCATCATCGACCTCTCCATCGACCAGGGAGGATGCTTCGAGACCAGCCGGCCGACCAGCCACAGCAATCCCACTTACCTCGAGGAAGATGTCATCCATTACTGCGTACCCAACATGACCGGCGTACTGGGCAGGACCGCCACCCACGCCCTCAATAACGCTGCCTGGCCCTTTATCAGGCAAATCGCCAAGCAGGGCATCGAGACCTCGATTGAGGAAAATAAGGCTCTCCAGAGAGGTATCTACACCCATAACGGGGAAATCGTCAACGACCTCCTCAATCAAGCCTTGGAGGGGAGATAAGACTATGAGTTGGACTGAACAATACAGTGAAAAAGTCGTCACCGCAGAAGAAGCAGTCAAAGCCGTCAAATCCGGCGACCGGATCTTTCTCACCGGCAACTGCTCCGTGCCGAAAATGATCCTGGGCGCCCTCGTCGACCGGGCGCAAGAGTTAGAAAACGTGGAAATCGACCAGGCCCTCACCGTCGGCTCCGCGGATTATGTCAGCCCGGAAATGGAAGGCCATTTGCGCGTGAACACCATGTTCATCAGCCACAACACGCGGGAAGCGGTTCAAAACGGCCGGGCGGACTTCACACCCGTTCTCCTTTCTGAATTTACCCTTTTATTCAAAGAAAAACACCTCCCTCTTGACGCAGCCTTTGTCCACCTCTCCCCACCCGACGAGCATGGATTCTGCAGTTTTGGTGTGGAGGTCGGTTTGAGCAAAAGCCCCGCTGAATCCGCGGAGATCATCATCGCCGAGGTCAATGAGCAAATGCCCCGCACCCTGGGAGACTCCTTCATCCATATCAACCAGCTTGATTACATCGTCCCCGTTGATTACCAACTCCCGGAACTCCCCATGGGCAGTGGAGAGCCTTCTGAAAAGGTGGACAAGATCGCTCAGTACATCGCCAGTTTGATCCCGGACGGCGCCACCATGCAGTTGGGCATCGGCGCCATCCCCGATGCTGTGTTGAACCACCTCATGGACAAAAAAGAGCTGGGTCTCCACACTGAACTATTTTCGGACGGCGTGATTGACCTGGTTGAGGCCGGGGTACTGACCAACACCCGGAAAACCCTCCACCCGGGAAAGATCATCGCCGGCTTCATCCTGGGCACGGAGCGATTGTATAAATGGGTCCATAACAACCCCCTGATTGAATTCCACCGTACAGAATACGTCAATGACCCCTTTGTGATCGCTCAAAACGACCGCATGGTGGCCATCAATTCCGCCATCGAGGTCGATCTCACCGGACAGATCTGCGCGGACAGCATCGGGACCAGGCTTTACAGCGGTGTGGGCGGTCAGCTTGATTTCATCTACGGCGCCTCCCGGTCTGAGGGGGGCGTTCCGATCATCGCCCTGCCCAGCACAGCGAAGGAAAACAGCCGCATAGTGACCACCTTGAAGAAAGGTGCCGGGGTGGTCACCACTCGAAACCACGTGCACTATATCGTTACGGAGTACGGGATCGCGGAGTTGTACGGGAAAACGATCCGGGAACGGGCCCAAGCCCTTATCAATGTCGCCCATCCAAAATTCCGCGACCAACTGCGGAAGGAGGCGAAGGAACTCCACTATATCTAATATCCCAGATTCCGGTGTGATCAGGATCCACCCCAACCACGGGTGCCAGCAAGATTTCGGAAAGGGTACTACCTATGAAACGTCGTGCGAAAATTGTCGCCACCATCGGCCCTGTCAGCTATGACAAACAGACCATCCAGCGATTGATGGATGCCGGGATGGATGTCGTGCGTCTGAATTTCTCCCACGGCGACCACCCCACATACCGGCGTGTCATCAAGACGATCAGAGAATCATCCCAAGGACGCAGCCAATCCCTGGCGATCATCCAGGATCTTTCGGGCCCTAAAATCCGCACCGGGGAACTCGAAGGTGGTCAGGTGGAGCTGAAAGAGGGGGAAACCCTGATCATCACGACACAAGAAATCACAGGCACACATGAGAAAATCTATGTCCCCTACCCGAAGCTCCCTGAAACTGTCAAAGTGGGCGGGCGTGTCCTTCTGGATGACGGGGAACTTGAACTGGTGGTGACCGACATCGAGCCGAACCATGTGGTCACAAAAATCGTCCTGGGAGGGACTCTCAAACCCCATAAAGGGGTCAACCTGCCTGGCGTTATTGTGGAACTACCAACGCTAACCGAAAAAGATATTCTGGATCTGAAATTTGGATTGGAACACAAGGTGGATGCCATCGCCCTCTCCTTTGTACACAAAGCTGCGGACATCGAACGCTTGCGCCGGGAGATCGCGAAGATCGATGCCACCCAAGCCGAGAAACCCATCATCGCTAAAATCGAGCACCCGGACGCCCTTCAAAATCTCCACGAGATCATCCATGCCTCCGATGGGGTCATGGTCGCCCGGGGTGATCTGGGGATCGAAATGCCGGCGGAAACAGTACCGATCGAACAAAAGAGGATCACCGCCATGGCCAACAGCCACCTCAAATACGTCATCATCGCCACGCAGATGCTGGATTCCATGGTGGATAACCCCCGTCCCACCCGCGCAGAAGCGACGGATGTGGCCAACGCCATCCTGGACGGTAGTGACGCTGTGATGCTTTCCGGAGAGACAGCCATTGGCAAGTATCCGGTAAAAACCGTCGAAATGATGTCCTCCATCATCTGCCAGAGCGAGGAACATATCGAAGATTGGGGCAAGACCCGATTCGATCTCACGGAAGATTGCAAACATGATGAGGCGGTTTCCATCACCCGGGCAGCCCGGGATTTGGCCCAAGATCAAGATGTGGAGGCCATCGCTGTTTTCACCCAGAGTGGACGGACGGCCCGCTTAATGTCCAAAGCCCGGCCTACGGTGCCGATCCTGGCCTTCACCCCCCTCCCGAAGACCTATCGCTATATCTCCATGCTGTGGGGGACGACGCCCTACCTGATTCCCCACGCTGACACCCTGGAGGACATGCTGGTCCATGTCAACCAGGCGGTAATTGAAGGCACCCCTGTTCAACCCGGGCAGGAAGTGCTGCTCATCGCCGGTTTCCCTATCAATAAAATGCTGCCGCCCAACTTCGCCCTCCTGTACACGGTCGAACATCAATGACCCATTTTCCCATCAGCTCTGGCGTCTCCGCTGGCCTTTGAGATAAAATAAGGATAGGAAACAAAACATCCTCAGAACACAGGGGAGAAGAATGGAAAGCATCCCCTTTATCGCCGGTGAAACTTCCTCACAACCCCTACCGCTGGAAGAATATTTACCAAAGCTATCCTCTTCCATCCTCTCCACCTGGTTGGACAGGACTTCCCCCCACCCCAACTTGATTCTGGATCCTTTTGGCAGTTCACCAGCCTCACTATTGAAATCAGCCAGGAGTGGTTACCGGATCCTGGTGGCTATCAACAACCCCATCACACGTTTTCTGGTCAGTTACTCCGCCCAAGCGCCCTCCGCCGCCGAATTGAAATCCGCCCTGGTCACCCTGGCCTCGACATACAAGGGGAAAGAGCGCTTGGAACCCCATATTTTATCGCTATACGAAACAGAATGCCCGAACTGCGGGCGGTCGATCAGCGCTGACGCCTTCCTCTGGAAGGCAAAAGAGACCGCGCCGGACCGAAAAATATGCCACTGCCCTCATTGTCATAACCAGGGGGAGTACCCGACTTCCCGGGACGATATCGATAAAGCCCGGGAATACAAAGAAAATAGCTTGTATCATGCCCGGGCGCTGACCCGGATCGCCCCGCCGGACGACCCCATTCGCTCCCATGCGGAAACCGCCCTCCAACTCTACACGCCCCGCGCGGTGTACGCCCTCTTCACCCTGATCAATAAACTCAGCGGGCTTTCCCTTTCCCCGGCGGAAGAAAACCATATCCAAGCCCTTCTCCTCCATGCTTTTTACAGGACCAATAACCTCTGGCCCCATCCACCGCAGGAGAGAGCGATCCTGGATCTCTCCTCGCCGGCGACCTATCGGGAAAACAACGTCTGGTATGCCCTGGAAGAAGCCACCCAGATCTGGCACCAGGAGGAAGAA
>JAWLER010000094.1:0-4883 GCA_041686005.1 Anaerolineales bacterium
GTCAGGGTGCATGTCCATAAAGGCCTCGGAAAGGACCTCAGCCAGAGGCTGCACAGTGGTGGAGCCAGCCAGCTGGAGTTGTCCGGAAAGTCCGGCTTCCTCTTCCTCGACCACTTCTGTCTCTTCTACCTCTTCTGGTGCGGGTGTATCCGTCCCGCTCCCGCAAGCGGTAAGGGCTAGTGCTGCTACAAGCAAAAGTGCCATCACAGCAAATAACGATCTTTTCATTCTTTTTCCTCCTCATGCTGATAAAGATTAAACAAATCTACATTGTGAAGTTTAATACGTACAATTTAACGGAGATGGTGTGTTTTTTAACGGCGGGTGAAGGCTTTGTTAAGAAGGTGTTAAAGGGGTTCGTTTTTAGGGGGAAAGCCCAGGGTAAGGTGGAATTGGGTGGGACAAGGGCTGTTTGGGGGCAAGAAGGCTTACCACAAAGGAAACAGCCGACCCCAAGCAAGTGGAAAAGGGGTTGAACTGTCCGCCACAGGCAGGATGATCATCTGTCAGGGAAGGGGCGGTTGGGCTGGGGAGGGCGTTGTGGTCGGTGGTGTGGATGGGCTGCCGGCGCAGTCGGCCAGGAGGAGGGCGATCAGGCAGGGTAAAGCGCTGAGGGTGGATCGGATCATGGTGGCCCCTGGAGGGGACTTCGTATAGGCAGCATCATATCAGAGATTTCTTGGGATCGTATATAGATGGCAGGACTGCATCTCAAGTAAATGGCGCTACTTGACGATGGCGCGTCCCCGGGATTGCTCGGGCTGGCGCACTTTCATCATGGGCACCGTCACCGAGATGTGAGGGGGTCATATGTCCATGTCTTTTCGGATTGTAGATTGGTTATATAATGAAAGCAGATAAGAACGGGTCGAGGGATAGTCCGCTCGGTTTAAATACGATTATGTCTCATTTATCATGCGGGGTAAAAAACACTTGTCATCCAACATTCAGCAGGAAGGGGGATTAAGTTTCCTGGAGAGAGGGAAATCGGAACGAAAGAGGACTGTTTTCCGTCTTAAATCATAGAGAACAGTCCATTCGGGAGGTGATTGTCCATGATTGACAAATCAAAGCATAAAGTCATGCTTCTCATTTTCAGTGTCCTTTTAATGATATTGTCCGGCGGCTGTGCAGGGGACATCTCTAGGGAGGCTTCTCCGACTGCGATAGATGAAGCACCTGCTGGGGACGTTTCAAAAACGGAGGTCGGGGAGGAGATCGAAACCGGAGAGGAGACGGCGACCGTGGTGCCCACGGACATACCCCCCACGCCCACAGTGGAACCCACATGGACCTGGACGCCTTTGCCCATAGAAACGGAGGTGGTTGAAGTGACACCGCGGGTTGGGGGTGGAGAGGAGAAAGAAAACATGATCGCCAAAGTGAAAGCGGATCTGGCTGCGAGGCTGGGGATCAGCGAGGATGAGATCACCGTGGTCAGCGCGGAGGCTAAAACCTGGAACGACGCTTCCCTGGGCTGCCCGGAGAAGGGCATGATGTACGCCCAGGTGATCACCCCCGGCTACCGGATCATCCTAGAGGTCGACGGTAAGCAGCACGACTACCGCACGGACCAGGCTGGTCATTTCAAACTCTGTGATCGATAAACATGTAGGATTGGCAAACATGAGGGGCTGTCCCATGGCTTTTTGGGACAGCCCCTCTTTATTAATTTTTGGGGGAATGAAAGTGCAACTCTCCAAACCCTATACACCGAAACAAGCGATGCTGCTGTCCCCGAATCTGGAGTAGATGATTCCGACAAGGCTTTGGAGGCGGGTGGTGGAGGAGATGGTCGAGCGGTTGACGGTCCAACCGTTGAATAGACAGTATAAAGAGTGGGGTACCAGAGCCTATCATTTGGGGTGGCATATGTGAGGGACACCATGGTGATCTGTTAAAAAATATTTCAACGGCCTGACCCCTTAAAAAGGACAAGGACAATCGTCTTCAGGGCGTTTTTTAATGTAGAATAAGAATAATTACAGCCAAAAAGGTCCAGAGAAGGGGAGCGGATGGGCTTCAAAAGGTCATTCACTGCTGCTGTACTGGTATTTTTCTTATCTTTCCTGTTTTGTGGCTGCCTGCCGGTCCTTTTCGGTCAAAAGATCACCGGGAGAGTGCTGGCTGAAGACGGCGAGACGCCGGTCGTTGGTGCCCTGGTATCCGTCCGGGCGGAGGATATCCGGACACGGACCGACCCTGACGGCGCATTCCAACTGCGCTGCCCGGCGGGATCGTCCGATCCGGAAATCACCGCCTGGGCAGAGGGTTATTACATCGCTTCCACTCATCCAGAGCTGGATCAAACGGAAGTCACCCTGGTGCTCAGACCGCTCCCTGCGGAGGATGCGACCTCCTATGCCTGGATTGATCCCAAGCCGGAAAGCAGCCAGGATGCCTGCGGGCGCTGCCATCCGATGATCTTGGCCCAATGGGAGGAAAACGCCCATGGTCAGGCAGTGCACAACACGCGCTTTTACAGTTTTTACAACGCAGAAGATGTCGACGGCAATCCACTGAACGCCTCCGGATATCTGGTGGATTTTCCGGGAACGGCGGGCAACTGCGCCGCCTGCCATGCCCCGGGTGCGGCGGTCGATGCGCCCTTTTCAACGGATATGAACCGGGTCCGTGGAGAGATCACCGCCGGCATTCACTGCGATTTCTGCCACAAAACCGGCGGGATCTATCTTGATCCAGCCAACGGGCTGACGTATCCCAATGTCCCTGGCGTGCTGGCCATGGCTCTGCTGCGTCCTCCGGATGGGGACCAGATTTTCATCGGTCCTTACCTGGATATCCATGACCCGGATACCTATAGCCCGCAGATCAGTGAAAGCGATTTCTGCGCCACCTGCCATCAGTTCAGCTACTGGGGCACGGAGATTTACAACTCTTATGGGGAATGGCTGGATTCCTCCTACTCGCAGCGGGGGATCACCTGTCAGGACTGCCATATGCCGCCCAGCGGCGATGAATATTTCGCCCTCCAGAGCCAGGGAGGGCTTTCGCATCCCCCGGAAACCATCCCTTCTCATTTTCAGCTCGGATTGAAAGACGAAGAATTCATGCAGACCAGCCTGGAGATGGAGGTCCGCTCCCGTGTGGACGACGGTAGGCTGACAGTCCGGGTGGAGCTGATCAATACGGGAGCCGGTCATCACGTTCCCACAGATCACCCCGGTCGTCATTTGATCTTGATCATCAAAGCAGTCGATCAATCAGGAAACCCCCTTACCCAGCTGTCCGGTCCGGTCATTCCGGCCTGGTCCGGGGACGAAGCCGGGATGCCCGGCACAGTATACGCCAAAGTGCTGGAGGATGCCCTCACCGGCCAATACCCTGTGGTTAATTATTGGAACCCAACGCTGATCCATAATGACAACCGCATCCCGGCGGATGGGGGTCGGGAGGAGGAGTTTTCATTTCGGATGAGGGGGGATACAGCCCGGCTGGAGGTGCGGGTGCTTTTCCGCAGGCTTTTCCAGCCGATTGCTGACCAGTACGGTTGGGACCTTTCGGAGATTATCCTCAATGAGCAAACGCTCCTTATTCAGCCCTGACCGTTAATTTCTTTCTGGGAGATGATCGAATGAACAGACAATATAATTTTTCCCCTATCCGGCTGTCAGCCGCCTGTTTATTGATGGGGCTGCTGCTCGGCAGCTGCGGTGGCCCGGCGCCAACTGAACCGTTGGCCGGCCCGGAAGCGGAGGAGATCGCCCTGCCGGAAAGTCCTTCTCAGGGGAATGTCTCCTTCTGGGGATTTGACCAGGGGACGCCAGAGGGTTGGGAAGTTGGACCGGCCTGGATATTCGAAGAGGGCTCTGCCTTGACCGACCAGCCCGGGGAGGGACTCTTTTCTCCGGGCATATGGCAGGATTTTGACCTCAATACCCGGGTTCGGGTAGAAGAGGGAACGATCTTTGCACTGCTGTTCCGCGCGGGGGAAGAAGGGTTCAACCAGCTGCTTTTTGAAACTGACGCGGTGGCGTTGATGTCTGAACAGCAAGGAGAGGTGGCGTTGCTGATGGAACAGCCATATTCCCTTGAGCCGGGCTGGCGAGAGATTAACCTCATCGTCCGGGGAGGGGAAGTCACCCTGCTGAGTGAAACCGGGGTCATTCTGGAGAGCGGCGGTCTGGGTGTGCTGGATCCCGGGGCAGTAGGATTTGTCAATCACAGCGATGCCGGGCTGGCTGTGGATTTCGTTGAGGTCCATGATGTCCTGGAAGCGGACATGGCAGAAGAGCAGGAAGAGCCTTCCCAGGGGGAATTTGGGGACGATGCGGCAGGGGCATTTGAAGTGCTTGATTTCGTGCTTGATGAACCGCCGAAAGCAGAACTCATTGAGTTCGATATCTCGGATGAAGGATTCTCAGTCACCGTGACCGGAAAACCCGGATCTGTGGAAGCTAACAGCCTGGTAGCTGTCACGAACCTGGATACTACCCGGTTGTATTTTGCTCCTGCGGATGACCAGGGGGCTTTTCAGATTGAATTGTTCGCTTTTCCAGGTTCCTCGATCATGGTCAAACATGCGACGCCTCACCCGGAAGAGAGGCAGCAGCTTTTGAACAAAACCGAAACGGAAGAGGTTATTTCCGAGTGGTTGAATACCACCGCCGGGACCATCCTCCGCGTCCCCGTTCGTTCTTCTTCCCCGCAGGCGGATGTCATCCCCTTCTCGGTGAGCGGGTTCACCACGCCCGGAAATGTCGCCTACTGGCATCTGTCCGGGGAGATTTACCTGCAGAACCGGACACCGGACGCTCTCCAGCTTGATGTCAAAGCCACTTTCTATATGACGTCTCGTGATCTCCAGAGCAGGATAGATCCGGCAGCCTTTGAGCTGGGCGTCCACACCAAGCTGGTCAGAC
>JAWLER010000002.1:0-142530 GCA_041686005.1 Anaerolineales bacterium
CAGCGCATCACCCTGGAGGAGGCCCTCTTTGTGCCTGAAGGCGGGTACCGCTCCGTGCTGGGGACGCTCAAGCATGCGGCGGGGTGGAGCCATGTTTACCGCTCCTACGCCTTTGATGAGAATCCGACCCATTGGGTCGATGTGGATTGGCCCTCCGGGCTGCGGGATACGGTTGAGAAATCGGAAGAGTATCTGGGGTCCGTCATCGACTGGTTCGATGAAGCCCACCGGCGGTGGGAGGAGGATTTAGAAGCGCTGGAAGGGGATCAGATGGAGGCGTTGCATAGGCTCCATTGGGGGGAGGAAGCACCTTTGTTTGATATTGTGGCCATGATCGCGCGCCACCATGTCTATCATGCCGGCGAACTCAACCAGGTGCTCTCCATCTGTCGGGGGGAAGCCTGGGAGGAGGGGGAAGAGGTGGAGGAGAACAACATCTCCACGGTAGGCCACCGGGTCAGACCTCCTTGGCTTGAAGGAGAGGGCGAATAGCGTGCCGTGCCTGACTTACCCGACGTGACCACTATTCATACGCGAGGTGTAGTTTGGACTTGAAAGTCTTCCTTTTCTATATCCTGACCTTGATATTCACCTTCCTTTTGGCGGGGGTTCAGGGAGCGCTTGGGTTTTCATCCCGGACGATCATCCTCTCCCAGTGGGGTCCCGGGATAGCGGCTTTGTTGATGATCATGGTTTTCCGAAAGAGCGAAGCAAAGCTGTCCCTTTTTGACCCTGAGATCCCACGCTTGCGTTACCTCCTCACTGCCTTAATCCCGGCTGGCGGTGCGCTTCTGGTTTATGTCATGCACAGAATCTTCAACCCTGAATTAACGTTCGCTGTAGATGCGAACTTTTCTTGGGTGTTGGTCCTGTGGATGCATCTGGGCGCTTTGGGCGAAGAGCTGGGCTGGCGCGCATACCTGAACAAACGTTTGAACCCGGACCTGAGCGGCCTGGCATCTTCCCTTCTGGTCGGCGTGTTATGGGCGTTTTGGCATGTGGGGCTGTACGCAAATGGCGCCCTTTACATGGCATACTTTGTACTCTTGATGGTCTCTTATAGTCTAGTGATGTATGCCCTGGTCGAGGAGATGGGGTTCAATCTCCTCTTGGCAGGGATCTTCCATGTGGTGATCAATATCCCCAACCTCTTTTTCTTTCGTGTCATTGATGACATAGCCTTTATGAGAACCCGTGGATTGGTGTGGGCGGCCATCGCAGTGGTGACGGTGTTAATCAAATGGTCACTTTTCAGAAGCGGGGGAAAAATGGGGAAGGATTCATTAAGGCTTTAGTAAGGTTTGCGCGCAAAATATACAATCCCTAGCCTCATTTGACTGTGGGGTTGGAAGCTGAATGTTGATGATTGGATAGAAAGGGAAGCATGGCCTGCGATGAAGGATTGGCGCAGCGCGTACGGGAGCTCTTGAACGGACGGTCGTGATACATAGAGAAGAAAATGGTCGGAGGGATGGGGTTCATGCTGTCTGGCAATATGGCACCCGGCGTGATTGAGACGGACCTTATCACCCGGGTCGGTCCGGATGGTTACCAGCGCGTGTTGCCCAGAGATGACCCCGGTTTGTGGACAGCATAAAAAAGGCAGATCCCGGAGGGAATCTGCCTTGTGCTCTTTAAAAGCATGAAAGAAATGAGTTGTTTACTTCGACCAGCGGCTGTATTGGATTTTCCATTCCCCATTTTCTGGGACCATGACCACCATGGCCAGATTGCCGCTGTCATCAATCCACGTTAAGGATGCGATTTCTTCCTCGACGTACAATTCAGGATCTTCGGAAAAGGTTCGCACCGGGTTCCCCTGGTTTTTCTCATACGTATTGATCGCATCATGGGTAAAGCCGCACACACCGAGCGTTTGAGCTCTTTGTTTGGCACCTTCTGTGAGATGGGTTCTCGCTTCACTTAGGTTCTGATCTGAACAAGCTTCCCAGTAAGCCCAGTAGATTTCATCGGGCTCTGTCGGCCTGGCGTTGGAACCACAGGCTGCCAGAAACACGGATAAAACCATTGCGATCCATACAAAAGCTGATATTTTCTTGTTCATAATTTTCCTTTCTATCTCCAAAAACGGTGGTTCCATGGTATGGCAGGCTGAGTGATTTGTCAAGTTGAGCCAGGGGAACCTTCATGCTGCATTAACTTTCATCCAAGGGGGATAGTAGATTTCTTATCGTGGGATAAAGTTTGTTCCCCCCAGGATCGGTAATCTGTGTCTCTTATACCTGTGTGGAGTCCCTGTCCGGAACCGAGGGATCACCCAGGGAGCAGGGGATGGGTTGAGTATAGGATATCCATGTGGGCGCAAAACGTATCCACAAGATGACAAAAATGATATACTATGTGATTGACAATACTATGTGTTACATTGTATAATGTGAAGTATGATGAAAGAAAACCATCACGCAGACCTGTTTGAAAAACTTACCCAGGAACTCCGCCGGGGGATCTTGATTCTGGCTGTGCTCAGCCGGCTGGAGGAAGAAAGATACGGCTATGACTTGATTAATCGCTTGGGCGAGAGGGGATTGGAGATAGAGCAGGGGACCCTGTATCCCTTATTGCGGCGCCTGGAATCTCAAGGACTGCTGACCAGCGAATGGAATGTGGATGGATCTCGACCCCGCCGCTACTATGTCCTCAGCCCGCAGGGGAAGGAGATGCTGAAGGCATTGACGGGGGAGTGGCGGAGATTATCTGCTGTGATGGATGGATTGCTGGAGGATATATCTCCAGGAGGAGGAAACCATGAGTTTGATTGATCGTTATCTTGATGAGGTCGGGCGGCATCTGCCGAGGAAGAACCGCGCTGACATTCTCGCTGAATTGCGTTCCTCGGTGGTAGACGCTATAGAAGATCGCGCAGGGGGGGAGCCGACCAAGCAAGACACTGTAGCGGTGTTGAAGGAATGGGGCCCGCCCAAAAAAGTGGCTGCCTCGTATCACCCCGAGGGACAGTATCTGATAGGCCCTGCGCTCTACCCCTTGTTCCGCTTGGTGGTGGGGATCACCCTGGCAGCGGTGATCGGTTCCCAGATCTTGGCATGGGGTTTGGCGATCGCCATCGGCAGAGAACCGTTTGCTCCGTTGGATGCCCTGGGGGGCCTCATAAACAGCATCCCCGCTGCGGTGGGGAGCGTGGTCATCGTCTTCATGATCCTGCAGTGGTTTGAGGTCCAGCCCGATATGGATCAGGAAACCTGGGATCCGGAGAGCCTGCCCCAGATCAGGGAAACCGAGGATGTCAAGCGGGGGGAGCTGATCGCCGGGATCGTCTTCAGCATCCTGATCCTGGTTTTGCTGGTCGCTTTCCCCCAATGGGTTGGGTTTGTCACCACTCCTGGGGGGGAATTCTTTGCCAATCCGGTCATCGGGCGCTATCTGGGGTGGATTACGGTGTCTTTATTAGCCGGGATTGGCCTGAATATCTACCTGCTATGGCAGGGTCGTTGGGACAGTGTGAGTCGGATCCTTAAAATCTCCTCCAACCTGCTCAGCATCGCGGTTTTGTACTTGCTTGTTCAGGGACATACCGCCTGGCTGGCAGCCCGCGACGCAGAGGGGTTTCTGATGACATTGGAGAAATTCCCGGAGCTGCTGGAGGAAGGCTTCCAACTGGTGGGCATGCACGCCTTCCGGATAGCATTCGTGGTCGCTTTGATCGTGACCCTGATCGAAACCCTGGTGCTGATCTACCGTCTTGTGAAAGCCCAGTTGGGGAGGGAATATTCTTCCCAAGATCTCAAGTCACAAATACCGTGACCTTATCATAAGAAGAGAAGGTCCATATTAGGATGTTGCATACCGTGGGGGTTTCGGAATCTTCTGAAGCCCCCGTCTGATTTTAAATATACGCGTTTGAGGATGGTATAATTGGGGGAGGTTAGCCTGGAGGTGAATGGGCCCTGATCGTCCCCCCAGGGGTGGTAGAATCTGTTCATCAAGCTTCAACACCATATAAAATGAGTAGTGATGTCAGGAGCAGACACGGATCATGAAAAGGAAGAAAAAAATGGTCATTGGAATTATTGTCATTGTCGTCGTTATCTTGGTGGGGGTTGGGATCTGGATGAGCAGGTGGGTATCGGTGGGGGAAAGCCGCCTGCAGGTGACCGGGGAAGAACCTCATTTCCCTCTGGTGTCAGGTTTCAATCTGGAGCGCCAGGAGTTTGAATTCCCGCGGGATTTTGAAGGGGAGTTGAACTTGGTCATCGTCCCTTTTGAGATGCGCCAACAGCAAGATGTCAACACCTGGGTACCCACAGCCCAGGAATTAGAGCGCTCGTTCCCGGGGTTTGTGTATTATGAGCTTCCCACCATTTACAAGCTGCCCACCCTCTCGCGGACCTTTATCAACGAGGGCATGCGGGCAGGGATCCCCGATCAAAAAGCGCGGGAGCGGACGATCACCCTTTATCTTGACAAGGGTAGGTTCAAGCAGGCATTGGGTATCGACACAGAGGAGGTCATCCATCTTTTCCTGGTTGACAAAGAGGGGGACATCCTCTGGGAAGAGCAAGGGGTGTATGCCGAGGACAAAGCTCAAGAGTTGCGCGCTGTCCTCCAAGAGCGCATGAATTAAACACCGCTCCGGGGGCGTGGAGTGTAGAAAAGCACATCTGCTTGCTGGAAGCGGGTGGGTTAGGAAGTCAAAGAATTTCACACGGTCCGGGTGGAAAGTGGTATGTTTCATCGACCCTATTCGGTGACCGCCAAAGGGAGAGTCCGATGTCATATATAAAACGGGTCGTATGCTTGATGGGTATCGTAGTCTTCTTTGTATTCCTCACAGGATGTCAATCGGCTTTTAATTTTCCCCAAGACGCTCCCCATTCAACCCAGACGCCGCATGTTGATCAATCCTCGCCCACATCAACCCAGTATGCTGCCCCAAAACCTACCAAAACGGCGGTCATTTCCCAAGCAGATCCATCCCCTTCCCCGGATCCCTCTCCTCCCTCAACCCCCATTGAGATTCCAGCAGGAGACGAAACGGTTCTCTATCTGGGCATCATGGTCCATCTTGAGCATTGGGATGATGCGGGGGATCAGGCGGAGTTTGAGGAGCACGTCCGTCTCATCCGGGAGTACGCTGACCTTTTTGAAACATACGGCGGGAAATTGACCTGGGAGAGCAAGGAACTCACCGAAGGCATCATTAAATGGGGCGATAATGTCCTCCTTGAGATGGAGGGGCGCGGCCACGGCGTGGGCGTGCACGCTGATGTGGGCGGAGTTCCGGCGTATGATTGTGACCATGTTGTGGAAGCGCTGCGGCACAAAAAGGAGCGATTGGACTCGCTGGGTGTGGAAGTGCGTCATGTTTCCGGGATTGCCTCGCACTGTGATTGGGTGACCGCCGCGATCGAAACAGGCTATGAGTTCACTACCGGTCAGGTCGCCTATTCATTGATGTCCCTGCCCGAAGACCAGCGTCCTGGCAAATTCCGTCACTGCCAATCTGCGTTGGAATGTCATGATGTCTTCCCGACCCGGATCGAGGATCGCATTCATCCCTGGCGGATGAAGAGCGGAGAGGATTGGCTGACCCATGATCCGGAGGGGGAACTGGTCATGCTCGCCTCCAGCCAGGGCCTGGCTTGCATGGAAGAGGAGATCTTGGGCACCCCCGGAAAAGGATGCACCTTCCAAGGGAAAGACATTGACCTTTTCTTGAAGGAGCTTGAGAAAGCCCTCGCTGTCTCGGAACCAGGGATGATCAACATCTATTATGTGTGGTGGAGCATTGGAGAACAAATGCTGGATAAGGCGTTGGTTGAGGAGTGGTTGCAGGCGGTTGAACCCTATCTGGCGTCCGGGCAGGTGGAATGGAAAACTCTGCCGGAAATGTATGAAGCCTACCTGCAGTGGGAGCGTACCCGGGATTCGGGGAACTGAGATTGGATGAGTGGTGACGATGGGAGAGAATATCAGGTGATCGATTGCTTTATCTATCGTTGCATGGGGAGCGGATATGGACCGATTCATATTTCGAATTAAAAAAGCTTTGCATTATTTGAAATTGCGTTTGGGAACGAAGCTCTCTGATCCAGTTCTTGTGTATCAGATGGGGAAAGTCGCCTCGACTTCCATCTATGTGAGTCTAAAAGAGTCCACGGATTTGGACGTCTTCCACGCCCACCGCCTCAATCCGGAAAATATCGCCCGGGTTCGCGAAGAGCATCTCCAGCGGGGGGACGTGCCGCCGGATGATACGCGGGGGCTGTATCTGTATAAGAGGTTGATCAAACCCCGCCGCAAGTCCATCCGGATCATCACCCTCATCCGCGAGCCTGTGGGGAGGAACATTTCAGCCTTCTTCCAAAACCTGGAATCCTTCGAGCGCATGAAGGGCGCCCACAGCGCGCTGGAGGTCGAGGAATTGGTCCGGGATTTCATCCACAAATACAACCATGATGTCCCCTTGACCTGGTTCGACGAGGAACTGCGGGCTGCGACAGGGATCGACGTCTACCAACACCCCTTCCCGCATGAAAAAGGCTACCAGAGGATCGATGAGCCTCCTTTCCATGTCCTGATCATGCGCCACGACCTGGATGATGGGGAGAAGAGTGCCCGTATTGCGGAATTTTTAGGGCTGGATTCGTTCCACATCACCAGGGTGAACATATCGGCTGATAAAGAATATGCTGAAACCTACCAGGCCTTCCTGGCTTCCATTCAACTGCCGGAGGATTACGTGGACCGGATGCTGTCATCAAGGTACGCCCGGCATTTCTATTCTCCGGAAGAACGGGAAGCCCTCTCCCAAAGATGGATTGGGAAGGGCGAAGAATGAGCGTACTAAGCCTTGCCTTTATGATCAGGAGGTTACGATGAACCCGTGGTACGAGAACTTGCAGAAGCCCCCGCTCACACCCCCCGGATGGGTGTTTGGGCCGGTTTGGACAGTCCTCTACTTGATGATCGCCTTGTCCCTCTTTCTGTTTTTTAGAAGTGATCGAAGTGAAGTAGGGACCAGTTTGTATGTCATCCTCGGCGTCCATCTCATCGCAAATTTTGTCTGGACGGGTCTATATTTTGGCTTGGAATCCCCGGGCTGGGCCTTGGTGGACATTCTCATCCTTGATGTGACCCTGTTATTCTTGGTGGTGAATTTTTGGCAGATCAGTAAGGCGTCTTCTGTGCTCCTCTGGCCGTACACAGTGTGGGTTCTGTTTGCCACCTATCTGAACGCCGGATTCGTCGTTTTAAATAAGATGTGAGCGGGGAAGGTGGGGTGGATCGCCTTAAGGATGGATCCATGTGGTCTGGCCTGATATCTATCACCTGTGTTTGCTGGCCTTCACCGAGAGTTGGCGGACACCGCAGCATAAAGCGACCCTCGCGGAAGCGGTCAGCAGGTTGGTGAGGTGGTCGCCCCTTCCTGGTGTGTACATCCGCCATCGGTCTCAGTTCATCGCCTCGGCATCCTTCGAGATGCGGGATTGTACCCCTGATTTGGATATACTTGATGCTCCCGGCTGGATGATCTGGAATGATATCCAGGTAAAGATATTTCGATATAGGTTGGATGCAAGATAAAAGTAGACCACTTTTTTAGCCGTTTAACAAATCGGAGCATTTCGTTTTTGACCTCTCATTAATGGGAAAATTGACTTCTCTTATCACCGTTGATTGTTTGTCCTCTTCGAAGCGGATCATGAGATTTTCATCTCGCAGATTCCATTCTCCCAGGACGTAGAATTTCACGTATTCTGTAGGCATTTCAATGGTTTCTCCCAAAATGTGAACATTACCATAGGATCCTTTTTCTGCTTGCTGGACTTGACGGAGAAAGTAGATTTTGGGCGCAAACTCCCTCCTATTCCCTTTCTTGGATTCTGGCGGCTCATATCGCAGGTAACGCCGAGTGCAGTCGTTGAATGAAACAAGCCGTTGGTCAATCTCGTCAACCGAGCCAAACTCAAATTGATTCCAGAACTTGCGCCCAAACACCGAGTTGCTCCCCTCCATCGATGCCTGGGAAAACGGCTGTCGGGGAACCGCAAACATCGGGTACACCCGCTGCCGCAGCAAGAACATCATCGTTCGTGAGAGCGCTCGTTTCCCCCGACGGCCCCCAATCATGGCCATGGCATTATCAATCTTCATCACACCAGGTTTCTCAAATTGTTCGAAAAACCATGCGCTGCAGCGGATGAATTCGTCCGTCGTTTCTCCTTTCACCCTCATAAAATGCCGTAAACGGGGCTTTTTCTTGAATGTGTACCCAAGAAAGTGAATCGGAACACTTTGTCCGGTGATGAACTTTTCCCCTACAAAGTCCGCTTCCAGCACACGTTCTCCCAGCTTTTCGTAAATGGTCCATTCCGGATAGCAAAGATATTTCGCGGCTCCTTTGTTCCTCCCAGTTTTCAAAGGAGTGGACAAATTCAAATCCTTCAACACCTGGCCGATCGTTCTCACCGGTGGAAGTTCCTCTTCAGGATATCTTCGGTGATACTCCACCTGGATCGCAGTCGGTCCAATGTAATATTGATCAGGATCGTTTTCTAATTCCTTTCGGATGGCCTCAATTCGCTTATCCAGCATCTCGTCCCACTTGCGCCGTCGCCCTTTTTCCCAGCCCCGGTCATCCTTCTCAAAATCTTGACCTGGAGCCTGGGTCCAGTCGATGATAAATTGCCAGCTCACATTTTGCGATTGATGAATTTCTCGCTTTGAATATCCTTCTTGAAAATACAGACGATTGATTTGTTCTCGTCGTCGTATGGACTCTTTTTTTTCATAGTGATCACTGCCTAGTTGTTGTCCATAATCATGATGATTTCTTCGAAATATCGCCCTCTTAAGGTGGTCTACTTTTATTATGCCACTAACCGATATAATCAAAATGAATCAGAATACAAGGGCTGACCCCCCTTTGCCTATGGGTATGATGTGTAAATGGGTAACATCGGCGACAAAAAGCGCATTCACGAAGTGAATATGCTGCTCGAGAAAGAGGATGAGATTGCCCTGAGGACCAGGCTTCATCTGCTCGAAGATCGAGAGTCTCAAAAGACAGAGAGGCTTATGGAGAAAGTCCTGGGCATGTTGGGGGAAACGCAGCTGCCGGACGGCTCCTGGGAAAAGACCATCTATAAGACGCTGCCCAATCTCCATCTTCTGGTCGACATCCGGCAAGAGAACTCGGCACTGTTCCAGCGTGGGTTCGAATGGATATTATCGTTGAAAGGACCCTTGGGTTTCCATGAATACTGGGAAGAGGGCATGACCATCCATGGGCGGGATGTGAATTGCCCCTACGGGCGCCGCTTGGGGACCCCCGAATTCTCGGGACGGGTTTTGCACCTGTTGGGAAGGATCGGATATGAGGGTCCGGTGGTAGATGAGACCATCTATAATGTGATGCAGTATCAGCGCTACGATGGCGGGTTTCACGGACCTCGTTTCTGGGAGGAAGATCGAAGGAGCTGCCCGGGGGCGACGTTGTGGGTGACCAGAGGTCTTCTCAGCTTGGGGAGAGAGGAAGATGCTGTGGAAAAGGCCCTGTCCTGGGTGGAACGGGAGGAAGTCGAGGATACCCCTTACCAGTATTCAACTTCGGCGCTGGCCCTGGAAACGCTCTACCTCCACAGCACTCAAGAGACGGACTGTGTGAAAAGGCATATTGAATACCTGCTTTCCCTCCGGGATGATGGACAGTGGGCATTTGGGTCTTATAACGAGACGCGCAGGCAATTGCGGGCCAATGTCTATAAGGTCTTGAATGCGATTCAGAAATTCAGACCCCAGATCCTGGAGAGGTTGTGATGATGTTGATGAACCCCTCCCTGGAAAAAGGGTTGTGGTGTTCAGGATCGCTGTCAAATTATATTAAAGGGTGAGTGTATGGACGCTGCGGCGTCTGTTTCTTTCATCGAAGACAGGGGATCCGACTTGGAGAAAGCGCGCCTGAGGTGGATCCTCTACGGCGAGAGTCCAGACCCCGCTGTCGTGGGGCCGTTCTTGGACCTTCAGAACACGGATGGAGGGTTCCCTTTCCGGATGGAACCCGGGCTTCCCAGCGCGCTTAACCACACTCATGGGGCTCTGCTGAGGATGGATGAATTAGGGATGCTCGGTTCCCCTTCAGCCAAACGCGCTTTTGAGTTCACATGTAATCGTCAAAAGGACGACGGGGGATGGGATGAAAACCCGCGCCTTACCGATTGCGAGACGCCACCTTGGGGTACACCCGGCGACACCCGGGCCAGGGTGTATCTGACCTCCCAATCGGCATTTTGGTTGGCGGCAGGTGGATATAAAGGACACCCGGCCTTTCAAAAGGCGCTGGATTACCTCGCCTCCCACCAAGAGAAATCGGGCAGGTTTCAGGGATTTCTCCACACCACTTGGATCGCCTCCAGCGCTTTCTTGATGGCAGGGGATCCAAACCTGAAGGTGGTGGAAAAAGGCCTGGAGGCTTTACTGGCTGTGCCCCTTTCTGAATGGGTGGACTCACAGATATCCTGGGCTTTAGGGTGTCTGGGCAGGGCAGGGTTACCCAGAAGTCATCCCTTTGCTGAAAAAATCCTCCCCACGTTGGTGGATCGGCGGGCGGAGGATGGGGCATGGGCGTCGGAAGATGGGGAAGCCCAAAGGGTGGGAGCTACCCTTGAAGCCTTGAAAGCCCTTAAGCACTTCGGCATGTTGTCGGGGGTAGGAATGGGCTTGAGTTGATCAGTAAGCAGGCCTGTGGTTAGCTTTGTACTGTTTGGAGCATTACGGTCAGCAGGGGAACAAGAAAAGGAGGATGACATGGGGAAAAAGCCAGAGGAATTATTGCAAGACTTGGTAGCTGCATACCATGATCTGCGTGGGGAAGAGGTGGCTTGGGTCGTGGCCTTCGATCTTCAACCAGAGGGTGGAACATGGCATGTGGTTTTGGGCGGCGAGAAACCACCAAAGGTGAAGGAGGGGCACCATGCAAAGGCTCGCTTCATCTTCGTCCTTTCCCCGGAAACCCTGACCAGGCTTTATACCGGTGATCTCTCTCCGCTCACCGCGGCGGGGCGGGAACAGATCTCCGAACCGGCGCCCTTGGATTTCCGCTTGGGTGAAGGTCTGGAAATGAGCCCCAAGGTGTATCGGGAGCTGATCACATTCATTCAACGTTTCTTCAATGTCTCCTCTCCGGAGCGGATTCACCTGGGCATAGAGCATGCCCGGACCATTCACGGCGGGCATGCGGTAGCCCTCTTTTACGATCAGGGATTCCGCAGCGCGTGGTATATGCTGCGGGAAGGGGAACGCTTGAACGCGCCGGGGGACACGAACCCATTTCCTCAGGCCTTTATCTTCCTCTCCGGGGAGGGGCGGGCCAAGATCGGGGAGGACACGGTGAGGGTGCAGGCCGGCGAAGCGTACTACATTCCCCCACAATCGGAACATTTGGTCTGGAACGAGCGGGAAGAACCCTTGACATTGATCTTTTTAGCCTGGGGTAAGGAGGCTTGAAGGGGGATCTTCTCCTGGATATTACGGCGATGCCTCTGTGATCTACAGCTGGATTTTAGAATTGCTGCTTGAAGTAAAAATCCAACAGAACAAGTCTTGTGACAGGGATCCGCCAGCGAGGATTGTCATCTGGGAAAAGGCCTATTATATGCTATATTTATCTCGTTGGGAATCAAGTCGGGGGCTGGTGGGGTAGGAGAATGCCTGTTTCCTGCTGTTCTCAGATCTATCCAGGATATATCCTGAACCCGGTATGGGTTCTTTGTGCATGAATGGAAAGAAGGAGGGGAATGGCATTTCACCTATGAGCAGAGAAATTTTCAAACGGAAGACCCCTGTTTGTCGATATACTCTCCCTACACGGGGGAGGTTTTTTAGTATGGAAATCATCGAAAAGGAGTGGAATATGCATACAGCCAACCCAGGACGGATCGCTATTGTTGTGCTGGCGATCATGGGGTTGGGGATGGCGCTCTCCGCCTGTATGACGGCGTCGGTGCAGGTCCCCGATCCGGAAACAGGACCGGAGTCTGAGGAGGGTGAGGACATCTCCCAACAAGATCAGGGGGAAGGGTCACAGGAAGAGGTGGTAGAACCCGCCTTTGAGGGAGAGACGTTGCCCTGCCCCCCTAAAGGCACCACCCTATACTTGGGTTTCGACCACGCTTTGACCATCAATTATTCGGAAACGTCGCTGACGCACTTTCTCCACCAAGGATGGTTGCAGTTGGAGGTAGTCGACGAGGAGGGGACGATCGCGCCGGTAGGGTCACCGTCTTTGACTTATTCCATGGAGGGGGTGATGAGTGAGGAATGTTCCCTGACC
Source organism: Anaerolineales bacterium (assembly GCA_041686005.1). GTDB lineage: Bacteria > Chloroflexota > Anaerolineae > Anaerolineales > UBA11858 > B10-G9. The sequence goes on from JAWLER010000002.1 coordinate 12,311, forward strand.
GGTGAGGGGACCATGAAGCCATCCGCACGCGGCCGCTGTGAGAATGGTGTGGTCAGCTTGACGATCGAAGAAAACTGGTTGGCGTATGAGGGTGAAATGGAGTGCATCGATAGGGATGGAAATGTCGTGATCATGCCCATGAATATCCCGCCTATGGGCAGTCAGACACACAGTGGTAAGAATGGGGAAGGGGAGGTTTTTTACTTGGTGGATAGCGAGGAAGGATATTCAACGATGAGGCCCTTTGCGGCGGGGAGTGGGTACCATACCTGGACCTTGTATACAGAAGATATCCCTCTCGCTCCCTTGGTACCGGAAGAGTAGGGGAAGCAAAAAAGCCGGTTGTTTAGGATCAATGTAACCCAATGGGATAACTCTCTTTAAGTCAAGACAGGGAAGCCTCCTCACCCGGGCGGGGTGCCGTGTACCGGGGTGTAAGGAGGACTTCCCTATCTCAAAGATTGGTCTGCTTTTTGGATCCGGGTCCTCATTCAGGCTGTCTGGTAGCGCTGCTTGATGGAGCGGCCAAAGGGGATCAAGAGATCCGCCAATGTGTCGATGAACCTGTTTTGGAAGGGTGCTCTGGCCTGGAACCTGGGGGACAATTGCTGTCTTTGGGCGCGGCGCAGGTGTTCTTTTTGAATGGTCTGGGCGTACAAAAGGCTCATGGTGGGGGTAAACATGTTTTGCTCCTTTTTTTCATCAAAATTCAAGTGATTTCTTATATTCTGATCACATTATATCAATAATTTTTAGTTTGTCAAGTACTTATTTAAAGAAATTTAATCAATAATTCAATTTTTAACATATTCATATTGATTTTCTTTATTTAACCCCTGTTTTTTCTCAAAATGGGGGTTGCTTTGGAGAGAATGAGGCTGGAAATAGGCTTGCAGAGCGGGGGAAATAGGGGAAGCGGTGCTGATTTCTACTAATCTGGCCCCGCCATCATCAGGTTTGAGAGCCGGGGACTCGGGATGTGAAGCTATGGCAATGATCTGTGTTAGCATTATCTAGACCAAACTGGGGTGGTGGATGTGCGGCTTGTTTTCTAGGGCGCTTGAGGGGTTCAACCTCATGAGGAGGAGGTATGGCGACCATCGATCCCCGCTCTGCTGTTTTTGTATTGCGGGCTGCGAGGCAGGACTGTGTCAAAAGCCCATTAAATTGCGAGGGTATCCAGCTGCCTGGTAAACCCAGGCATGAGTATGGAAGAAAACAAAATGTTGGTTCAGTTTCCCATTTTCAGAGACGGTAGGCCCCAGAAAACCCTAAGCATAGTGACATGAAAAAAACGACGCCGCCCTATCCAAGAAAGGCTTTGTACTTCTTGTTGACTCTCCCAATGATCGCGCTGTATGCGGTCGTTGCCGTCTTCCTCTGGCAGAAGGGAATCGTTTACACCCTGATCTACCTTGCCCTGTTCGTCATCGTGGCTCTCGCCCAGAGCCTGGTCTGTGTGTACTGGGCGTGTCCTTATCTGGGGCGCTTTGGACCCTGCGTGGGCGGGTTCTGCCTGCCATCCAATCTGATCGCTCGTTTATATCGGGGCGCCAGCATCACGAAGAGGGTTTACCATATCGCTGTCACCCTGGCCTGTCTCGCCTTCGGGGCCATTTTCCTTTTTCCAGTTTATTTCTTATACCAACAAAGCGTCACCTATCTTCTGATCTACATGGCTATTATCTTGATCTATTCGGGGGGATTTCTGGGGCTGATTTGTCCGGTCTGCGCCACGCGAGGGGTGTGCCCGGCCGGGCAAATATCGACCAAGATCAGAAAAGAGATCATGAATGCAGATGGGGATAAGGAAGAGCAATCCTCGCGTCGGGAAGGATGAGGAGTGGTATGAAATTGGCGGTGGATGTCGATTACCGGGAGGATAAGGCGGTGGCGGCCGGTTTGCTTTTTTCTGATTGGCAGTCCTGCGAGGCGGAGCAAAAAGGGACAGTCTCGCTGTCTGAATTCAGGAAGTACGAGCCGGGACAATTTTACAAACGAGAATTGCCTTGTATTTTGGAACTGTTGAAAGGAATGGATCCCCTGCCGGATACCATCCTTATCGATGGATATGTGCATCTTGGAGAAGATCAAAAACCGGGTCTGGGAGCATATCTTTATCAGGCCTTGGAGGGAAAGTGCGCGGTGATTGGGGTGGCGAAAAGTCGCTTTCGGGGTACGCCCGATGGAGCCGGACTTACCCGCCGGGGCAGCCGCCGGCCCTTGTATGTCACCTCCCTTGGGATCCCCCAGGCGAGGGCAAAACGGTTCATCGCAGATATGTGCGGGGATTCCCGGATCCCTCTCTTGCTCAAAGAAGTGGACCAACTCTGCCGTGGGGAGGCCTGAAGATCTAACCCAAGGCATTTTGATAGGGAACAATCTCAAAGGGTTCACCAAAAAACCGCGCCTGAATGATAAGTAAGAAGGAAAGGTATGTATGTTAGATGATGAGGAAACTGGCTCGCTCCGCTTTTCGGAAAGCACACGCCCTTGGCTGTTCCTAGGGCTGGTCTGGGGCCTGACCTGGGTCTTTGAATTCCTGGCCGCGGTGCTGTTCGAGGGTCTCCCCGGCTGGGGCGTGACCGCGCTGCATTATCTGGGCGGCCTCATGCCGCTCGCGGTCGCTCTGGGCCTGGCTTTCACCGTCCATGACCGGTCCTTCCGGCGTGATTTTTGGCAGCGGATAATTGATTTCAAACGCATTGGATGGGTGTGGTACGTGGTGATCTTCCTATATGCGCCCCTCCGGTCAGGTCTTGCTGCCCTGATGGATATCGCGTTGGGCGGTTCGGGGATGGCCCCGGAAGGCATCTCTCGTTGGATGGAACAGCCGCTGCTGATATTACCCACCCTGATCTTCTGGCTCCTCTTCGGCCCGGTCCCGGAGGAGCCCGGCTGGCGGGGATACGCTTTGGACGGGTTGCAGGCCCGGCGGGGTGCCCTTTTTTCAAGCCTCATCGTCGGGGTGGTGTGGTCCACCTGGCACCTGCCGCTCTTTTTCATCCCGGGGACATGGCAGGCTGCCGAGGTGGGGCTGGGCACGCAGCGGTTTTGGTTTTATACATTCACCATCCTCTTCGAAGCCGTCCTTTACACCTGGATCTACAACCACACCGGGCGGAGCATCCTGGCGGCCATTCTCTTCCACTTCACCGGCAACGCTTTTGGGGAATTGTTCGCTCTGTCTGCCGGGGCTGAGGTATACAATTTCATTCTCTCCATCTTGGCCGTCCTATTGGTGATCCTCATCTGGGGGCCTAAAACCCTGGCCAGAAAAAAGGATCGCTTGAAGGAGTCTGACCCATGCTGAAGCGCAATCAACTGGTGGTATTCCTTATTTTTCTGATCGTCTATGCGTTGTGCGCATTTTTAACCTATGCCCTTTTCAGTGAGCAGCTGGCTGCGGCGGCTGGGGTCCCCATGCCGGATCTGGGTGTGTCGAACGTCGTCCTGGGTCTGGCGAACGCGGGGATCATCCTGGTCATGTACGGCCTTTTAGGGATGGCTGGGATCTGGTTTGCGCGCAAATTAGGCTTGCCGGGGGTGTATAGGGAAGGCGGAGATTGGCGCCACTGGGTTTTGATTCCCATGGGGCTGGGCGCTTTGTGCGGCTTTGTTCTCATCGCCGGAGATCTGCTTTTCGCCCCAGTCAATGAGTTCGGGCGCATGCCCCATCCCGCTTTCCCCGTTTCCCTCCTCGCTTCTCTTAGCGCCGGGATTGGGGAGGAAATCGCCTTCCGGGGTTTTGTATTTGGATTATGGGCATTCTTCTTGAGCTGGATCCTGCGCCGCTTCAACGGCCGGACCGCGGCTTTGTGGATCGCCAATGTATTGGCTGCTTTGGCGTTCGGCGCCGCCCATCTGGGGTCGATGTTCGTCCTGGCCGAGGTTTCCAGCTTGGCTGATTTGAATCCCTACTTCCTGGCGGAAATATTGCTGTTGAACGGCGTGGTTGGCTTGGTAGCTGGGGAGAGGTACATGAAGGATGGCTTGGTCGCGGCCGCCGGGGTCCACTTCTGGGCCGACATGGTCTGGCATGTGCTGTGGGGTTTGATGTAATTAGGCTGAGCGAAATCCTTGTAACTATGAAGGACTTGTCAAGAAAGAAGACACTTATGCGTTATGGGAAGAAGGTTTTTGCTATGTTGAACCTCAGCGAAGGATGGCGGAAAACCTACCCCGAGGCGTATGTCGGGCTGCTGGCGCTGAAGGGCGCGGTGGCCAGCGAGGATCTGTTCTCATTTGTCGAGGAAAAGAGGGCTCTCGAAGGACGATTGAGGGAGCGGTATGCAGGATACGACCGGGAGGGGTTGAAGGCGCATCCCACGCTGGCAGCCTACGACGCGTATTACAGCGAATTCCGGAAGACCGATCACATCTTGCCGCAGTTGGAGACGGTCGTCTTCAAGAAGAAACCCATCTCCGCGCCTTCCCCCCTGGTGGAAGCCATGTTCATCGCCGGGCTGGAGTATCTCCTCCTTGCCGTGGGGCATGATCGGGATTTCGGGGGGGATCCCTCCTCGCCGATGTGGCTGGGGGTGATGAGGAATACCAGAGATTAGGGGGTCAAGGCCAAGGGACGATACCCGGGGACATGATGATCTTGGATGGGAAAGGCAACCTCTCCACGGTGATCTACGGTCCCGATCACCGCACCCGGATCCGGCCCAGCACGAAAAACGTGATTTTCACAGATTAGGCTCCCCAAGGTATCGATCATGGGTTTGTCAACAATCACATCGTGGACATCGAGCGCTATGTGTCCCTGCTTGCACCGCATGTGGAGTGCGAACCATTCCAGATATATCCGGTGGGGTCTAACCTTTCCTAAAAGGGCAATCGAATCCCGCTTTTTCATTGAAGGTGCCGGTGGATGATCCCGGAAAACAGATCATCCATCCACAGTTGTGACATAGTAAATTGCCACCCCAATAGTCCAGCTTGGGGATGGACTCGCTATGGACGTTTAACTGGGACTCTATTTAGAACCGCTTTGTTCTTGAGGGGGATTTGATCCTAAAAACAGGGCAGGGATTAAGGCCAGGGAGATGATGGCCCCGGCGATGATGAACGTCTCAGAGATGACGCGTTCGGTCATTTCCACGCCCACCCGGGCCAATTCCGCCGCATCGGGCGCGTCGGAGAGCAGTTTAACACTCAAGACTTCGGAGCGGCGGAGCCCGAAGGTGGTGATGCCGGAAACGCCGATGGTCATCCCTACCAAGCGGAAGATGATCACCAGCGCGGAGCTGGTCCCCCGGTGCTCCGCGGGGGAGGCGTTGATCACCGCCGCAGCGACCGGGGCCATGGTCAGGCCAAATCCCACCCCCGTGAAGACCAGATGGAGGGCCATGGTGGGGTAAGTCACATCCTGCGTCCAACTGGTCATCAATCCAAAACCGACCACCGCCATCATCAAACCGACCAGGGAAGGGAATCGGTAGCCGCGTTTGTCCGTGATCCACCCGCCCGGGACAGCGGCTAAGGCCATGGGCACGGTCAGGCTGGAGAGCATCCAACCGCTTTCCCAGGCGCCCTGCTCCGCGGAGGTGGCGATCAGAGAATTGATGAACAGCGGCACGTTGGCGATGGCGATGAAGAGGGCGATCCCGATCAAGAAATTGGTCAGGCTGGCTGGCAGGTAGTGTTTAGTCTTGAAGAGGGAAAGCTCAATCAAGGGGTGTTTCACCCGTCCCTGCCACCAGATAAAGATGCCCAGGATGACCAATGAGATCAGGGCCACGGGGAGCACGTAAGGGGGCAACCCCTGCAGTTCGTCCAGGGCGGCAGCCCCGGAGCCTTCCGCACCGGAACCCAGGGCGATGTTTAATAAAGTGAGACTGAGGGCGATCAGCGCCGCTCCGGTCCAATCCATCTTCCCCGCATCCTGAGTTTGTTTTACCTCCTGGAGCAGGAACCAGATCAGCAGGAAGGCGACCGCGCAGATGGGCAGGTTGAGCCAGAAGATGGTCTGCCAGCGCCAGAAGCGAACGATGATACCCCCGTACAAATGCCCGACCACCCAACCGGCGGTGTCCACGGCGGCGATCACACCCAGGGGGCGGGCGCGGCGCCCAGACGGGAAGATGTCGCCGACCATGGCCATGCCCACAGGCACCATGGTGCCGGCCCCAAAAGCCTGGATCATTCGCGCGGCGATGAGGACATATAGGGAGAGAAAAGAGATGTCCGGCCGACCCCTGGCGAACAGATAATAGACCCGCAGAACCAGGCGTGTCGGCCAGGTGTGGGCCACCGCAGCCAGATAGGACCCGATCCCGAAGATCACCAGGGCTGCCAGATAGACCCGGCGGCGCCCGTATAAATCGGACAGGCGCCCCATGAAGGTCATGGAAACGCTGTAGGCCAGTAAATACCCGGAAACGATCCAGGCCGCGTCGTCCATCCCGGTCTGGAAGGGTAGCTCCAGATCAAGCAGCACATGGGGCAGGACAGCTGAGACAACCGTCAAATCCAGCGCCCCGATGAAAATAGGCACAGCGATTAACGCAACTTTAAACCCGGGACTTGTGGCCCATCTGCGCAAGTGAACCCCTAAGGTGCCTCAATGTCAACGGTTTCACCGAAGTTCCAGAAGTCAAACTGCCAGGTGGACGGCTCCTCGTCATCCACAGTTGCGGGGTCGGTGAACAGAACGCGGTGGATTTCGTCCGCATCCGTGTCGACCCACAGGTCAACCTCAGCGCTTTCGTCTGCAATCAGGCCGTAACTCACCTCAGAGATCACCTCTCCGGGCAGTGTGCCCGACAGAAGCTGCAAGGTCACCCCCGGCATTTCCTCCAGTTCTTCCTCGCCGACCAGGGCCACATCCGTCAGTTCATCGCCCAAGGTGGTGAAAAAGCCCGTTTCCGGGTTGAGGAATTTAGCCGGTTTGTAGGTGTAGGTTTCGTCCAATTCCTGGAAAGACCCGGTCAGCGGGTTACTGCCCCACTGGGTATCGCCCAAGCTGATCACGGAGATTTCAGCGACGATGCTCCCTAAAGAGATTTTCACTTTCGTACTGGCTTTGTCGGGGGAGACAAAATGCCCCGTGGCGTTGACGAACTTGGTTTGCCCCTCGGCGTCGACATACACCGGCGGTCCGCCGTGAGAGAGCTGAAATTCGTATCCATCCAACTCGTTCATGTGGGCCACCGCATCAGCCAGATAGTCCCCCGCTGTTTCCCTGGGTCCCGCTCCACCACCACAGCCGCTGAGAAGGACCAAAAGGCCCGCAAACAGCAAAAAGAAAAGCTTGGTGTCTTTCATGACTACCCTCCTTTGGCCATCATGGGATCACGCTTGTATAAAGATCAGTGTAACAAGCTTAACTTCTCAATGCAACTTAAATTTTTCCCCTATCCGATTATGCAGAAGAATATTGCAGGTATTATTCCCACCCCAAAGCTGATTGAATATATAGACGACGAATCAGAATAAGGGTTTGGTGCTGAAGCATTGGATAGAAGGGATAGGTAGCTGATGGTTTACAGTACAAGAAATCAAGAGAAGAATATTCGTTGGGGAGGGCACAATCAGGGGAGTTAATGTACAATCAAACAAAAGAAAACCATTTTGGCATCGAGGATGCTTGATCCAGGATTTTTTGGGCTGAAATCAACCTTTTCAGCTCACAAATCAAGGAGGAAACATGGCAGAGAAGACACTCACTCCCCGGCTTCTGATCCAATTAATCGTGTTTATTCTCATCGTTCCCCTCTTGCCTCTGCTCATCACCTGGCGCTGGGCCTGGTGGGAAGCCTGGGTATATGCGGCGATCAACATCCTGGGCTTTGTCATCAGCCGGGCCTTGGTTGCCCGGCGTCACCCCGATCTGCTGGGAGAACGAGCCCGCACAATGGATCATAAAGACGCTGAAAAGTGGGACAAGCTGCTGGCTCCTCTATCGGGATTGGGTGGTGGCTTGATCCCTTTGGTGGCGGGGTTGGATGTGCGCTTTGGCTGGTCCGCTTCGTTCGGTTTCCCTGTCAAGATCGTCTCGCTGGTGATCTTCCTGGTCGGGTATATTCTGGCATCCTCCGCCTTGGTCGCCAACCCCTTTTTCTCCGGTGTGGTCCGCATCCAGGCGGATCGCGATCACCGCGTTGTCACTGGCGGTCCTTACCGCTGGATACGACACCCAGGCTATGCCGGCGCGTTGTTTACTTACTTGGCGACACCCTTTTTCCTGGATGCCTTATGGACGTTCGTCCCTGTGGTTTTGATAGTGGTGGTGGTGGTGATCCGCACCCGCTTGGAGGATAACAGTCTGGAGGATAAACTGGCAGGCTACCCGGACTATCAGAATAAAGTGCCCTATCGGTTATTCCCGGGCATATGGTGAAAATATCTCATATAGAGGGAACCGGGGGCCAGAAAACCTGAGTATTGAGGAAACCATCCTCAAAGATTGGAGGTGTGAGCATGGCGCAGTTTACTGTCAACCCCCATCGTTTTGATCCCTACAAAGGATTTAAATTCCGTGTGAAGTGGGATGGAAAGTACATCCCGGGTGTCTCAAAGGTGAGCGGCCTGCACCGGGTCACGGAGGTAGTCGAGTACCGTGAGGGAGGGGATCCAAACATGGTTCGTAAATCGCCGGGTCAAACCAAGTTTGAACCCATCCTTCTGGAAAGAGGTCGAACCCACGATCAGGCCTTTGAGAAATGGGTCAACAAAGTCTGGAATTTTGGGGCCGGTTTAGGATCAGAAGTATCTCTAAAGGATTTTCGGAAAGATGTCATCATCGAGCTCTACAATGAAGCGGGTCAACTTGTGATGGCATTTTTTGTTTATCGATGCTGGCCGTCCCACTATGCTGCTCTCAGCGAACTGGAAGCGAATGAGACATCTGTCGCCCTGGAATCCATCACACTCCAGCATGAGGGCTGGGAGCGCGATTACGAGGTGACTGAGCCTGAGGAACCCAGTCTTTCTGAACCGTAGCTTTCATACCATTCATGTCTCGCTCGTGTAATTGGGCTCTTTGAAAAGGCGGCAGCACTGATTTCACCCCTGCCATCTCAACTCATCTTGCTTGCAATTCAGCCTTCAGGAAGTGCACCCGGTGACCGGGGAATTTTTTCAAGCGGTCTATAGCCAGGGTATCCTTGTCTGTCGGGTTGATCTTGCTGGGGTGACTAGCAGCCCGAGTCGACTCGCCTCTGCCCTGACGTCAGAATCGGAATCCAAACGGTCTCCAACAACGCCAAATTGGGCGCGGCCGGCGGTGTCTGCGCCCCTTTCCCCGGCTGCGGTGCTGACTTCTGCCAAGGAGGCCGTGTTCCCGGGCATATGTCTGGTCTCGCACCTCTTTGTCCTCATGGGCAAGATGGGAAACCTGGCTGGGTTAGAATCGTTGTCGAATAGAGACGTGGGATCTGGCATTCATCCCCGGCTCGCCAAGGCGAATCGCGAACGGCATTGGACAGCCCTTCATGGTTTCTCTGGTGTGGAGGATGTGGAATGGCTGACGGCTGCCAGTGAGCCATTCAGCAGGGAGTGGATACCCTGCTATGGGTTATAATTACGATAACGATAGAGCGCTTTTCAACCGGAAGCAGATGTCAGGTGTTCCATGATCGATAAAAAACGAACAGGGTTTGGATCGTATCATATCCGTTATCTGGCCTTGGGGCTCCTTATGGATGAACCCGGGCATGGCTACCATCTTGATCAAAAATTAGAAGATGACTTCCGGATGATCTGGAGGGCAGGCCAAACCAAACTGTATGTCACCCTCTCCGGACTGGAAGAGGATGGGCTGCTTCGCTCGGAAATGGAGCCCCAAGAAAATCGACCGGACCGAAAAATCTATCACCTGACCGATCAGGGTCGAAAAAAGTTTCTGTCTTGGGTTGAGAAGCCGGTTCGATCCATGCGCGCTGTGCGCGTGGAGTTGATCGCGAAGTTGAGGTTTTATTATTTGTTGGATCTGCCAGGGGTTGAGGGTTTAATCGAGGCGCAGCAAAAAATCTTCCGGGACATGATCCAAGAGTGGGAAAAGGAGAGAAAGGGGGAAAAAGATCCCTTTATGGTCCGGGTGTATGATTTCCGCATTCGCCAGGCTTCCTTCATCATTGATTGGCTGGAGGAGTACCAGGGGGAGATGGCTTAGCCGGGGGAACTGGTTTTCGATCTGCTTGCTCAGCGTAGGAGATAACTGAGTACTCAAACATCTTCCGGTGTTTAATGGATCCCGGGTCTTTCGGCCATCAAATGCTATTTACAAAGTAAATAGTTTCTGATTAAATACAATTGGAATGGGAAAAGAAAAGATGGGAGGCTTATGAGCCGAGATCGATACTATTACTCTACCCGCGATTTGTTGTTGATGGCTGCCCTGGCAGCCCTGGGCGGTCTCGCCAGTACATATATCAACTTCATCGGGGATTTTTTTCAATCCCTCCTGGGATTTGCGGGCACGACCCAGTGGGCGGCGGGTTTCCATGTGTTGTGGTTGATCCTCGCTGTGGGCTTGACCAAGAAGCAGGGCGCCGGGACCATCACCGGGGTCCTCAAGGGGGCGGTGGAGCTCTTTTCGGGGAACACCCACGGGCTGCTGGTCGTCCTGGTGGATATTGTGGCCGGCGTGATGGTTGACCTGAGCCTGCTGCCCTTCCGGAAGCGGCACCACTGGCTGACCTATGCTGTCGCAGGTGGGATCGCATCCGCTTCCAATGTCTTTGTCTTCCAACTCTTCGCCGCGGTGCCTGCGGATATCCTGGCCTATGGGGTGTTGGGTCTGATTGGCTTGATGGCCTTTGTCTCCGGGGTAGTTTTTGCCGGGGTCCTGGGATCCGCTCTGTTGACGACATTGCGTAGATCCGGAGTGGTCAAGGATCAGGAACCCCAAACCATGAAGCCAAGTGTGTTGGGGATTTTCTTCGCCGGAACCCTTGTGCTGGCAGGGGGGATATTCGGTTATTTGAAAATCACCCAATCAGGCGCCGGTTCAGTGGACATCAACGGGTCAGTGGAATCTCCCTACCAATTTAATGCCACAGATACCGATATCGAAGAGGTGACCACGGAGGTCTCTCAGGGGGGTGTTTCCGTGTCCTATCGTGGATACCCTTTGCAGGATATCCTCCAGAAAGCCCAGCCTGCCCCCGGGTTTGACTTTGTTCTCCTCCAGGCGTCCGATGGGTACGAATTTTTTGTCACCAAAAGCGAGTTGGAAGAGAATGAGGGGCTGCTGTTACAAGCCCAGGGCAAAGGCGATAAGTTGGTTTACAACATGGTGGGACCGCGTACAAAAAAAGCCTGGGTAAATGGGGTGGTGGAAATGACCCTGGTCGAATCCACGCCTTTAGAACTCGTGGTGGAAGATCAGGGACCCAGGGTTTTTCAACCTGGGGTTTGGGTTCAGGACATGGACAGCACCAACCTGGATGTCGGGTACGGTCCAAACAAATATCAAGGGGTGCCGTTGAACCTCATTTTCTCTTCCGGATTGGAAGATGAATCCCTCTCTGAGTTGGTCCTGGCAGCGGGGGACGGAGAGCAGGTCACACTGCCGGCGGAAAAAGTGCGGACGGATGAGGGTGTCCGGCTCTTTATCATTCTTGAAAAAGGCTCCGTTTCCTATGCCGCAGCCCATATGAACGGAGAGGTGTACCTGACGGATGTCGAACAGATCAGGCTGCGATGATCAGCATTCGTGATTTCGGGTACCGGTACAGAGGAAGGGATGCGTACGCCCTCCAGAACGTGAATCTGGAGATCGCCAAAGGTGAATTCACCCTGCTTACCGGCCCTTCCGGCTGCGGAAAATCCACCTTGGCCCTGGCCGTTGCCGGGGTCTTGTTCTCCCAGTATGACGGGGATGCATCCGGGAGCGTAGAAGTTGCAGGGATGGATGTCCAGGGTAAATCTATTTACCAGATTGCGGATATAGTGGGGTTGGTGCAGCAAAACCCGGAATCCCAATTCTGCACCCTGATGGTGGAGGACGAGATCGTTTTCGGGTTGGAGAACCGCAAATACCCCAGAGAGCAGATCGAGGAATTGTTGACCTGGTCGCTGGAAGTGACGGGGGCAGGATACCTCCGGCATCGGGCCCTCAACACCCTTTCCGGAGGCGAAAAGCAGAAGGTCGCTTTGGCTTCCATCCTCGCCTCCCAGCCGGAGGTGATCCTCTTCGATGAGCCCACATCCAACCTCGACCCTCCCTCCACGGAGGAGATCTTCCAGGTTATTTTGGACATCCAGCGGGAAACGGGACTCACCGTGTTGGTGATTGAACACAAGCTGGATTTTCTGAGCCGCATCAACCCCCGGATTGTGGAGATGGGGATGGGGTCCATTCTGGACGACGACCGGGATTCGTACCCAGCGCCCCGCCTGGAGATTAACCGCCCTGCCTTTGACGGTCAAACCGGAGCCCCCTTGATCGAGGTGGAGAAGCTCAGCGCGGGATATCAAGGCCATCCGGTGCTGAGGGAGGTTTCCTTCAGGCTTCATCCGGGGGAATTGGTCAGTTTGATGGGAGATAACGGTTCTGGAAAGAGCACGTTATTGTTGAGCTTGTTCGGCATGGTGGAATGGGATCAGGGGGCAGTACGGGTTCTGGGCAGGGATGTGGATGAGGTGCCAGCCTCCTCGCTGGGAAAGGACATGGGATTGGTTTTTCAGAATCCGGACCATCAGTTATTTGCATCCACGGTCTGGGAAGAGGCGGTGTTCGGAGCCCGGAATTTTGGCCTTGAGAAGGAAGCATACGAGGGACAAACCAGGGCTTTCTTGGAACGGGCAGGTCTGGCGAATTATAAAGAGGATCATCCCTACCGCTTGAGCTACGGGGAAAAACGCCGCTTGAACCTCATCTCCGTTCTTTCCTACCATCCGGAGATCTTGCTTCTGGATGAGATGTTCATCGGTCAAGACCGGGAAAACGCCGCTTTTTTGTTGGGATTGCTGGTCGAATACGTGGAGAGCGGCGGGAGTGTGATCATGGTTAACCACAACCCCGCCTATTACCCCCAGGTGGCGACCCGGGTCCTTTTTTTGTCGGAAGGCAAACTCATCATCGATGCGCCTTTGGAAGAGGGCATGAAGGCGCTGTCTCGGCTGGGAAAAAAAGCTTACCTGCCGGGGGGTGGCAGTTGAAGCTGGAGATCACATACCGACCCGGAAAATCCCTTCTCCACACCATGCATCCCTTGGTTAAATTTGCCTGGTTGGTGTCCCTGACCGTTTTGGTTTTCGTTTTCAAACGGCCGTCCGCGAATGCGGCCTTTACGCTGCTGCTTTTGGGGGTGTTCCCCCTGTTGGGGCTGCGGCTCGGGAAGCTGCGGGGGTTGAGAGTGTTGGGGATCACCACGCTGATGATCGCCCTGCTGCAGGTGATCTTTGTCGACAGCGGAGGTGTGATCGGTCAAATTGGGCCGTTGTCGGTCACCAAAGATGGGATTGAGTTGGGGATCTATCTCGCCTCCCGATTTTTATCGGTGATCCTGCTCAGTTATTTGTTTGTCCTCACCACCTCTCCCAATGATTTGGCTTATGCCCTGATGCGCGCTGGATTACCCTATCGATTTGGTTTCACGCTGGTGACCGCTTTGCGACTGATCCCCCTCTTCGAACAAGAGGCCCTCACCGTCTACCGGGCACAGCTGGTCCGCGGCGTTTCTTACGATCGCAGGACGCTGAGCAGTTTGATCCATTATTTGAAAACCTTGCTCCTGCCGATGTTGATCTCGGCCATGAGCAAGGTGGACGCCCTGTCCGTTTCTATGGAGGGTCGCTGCTTTGGGAGATTCCCGACCCGGACCTATTTCCGCAAACGGGAAACCACTTGGATGGATGGGGTTGCAATGGGGGGGTTGGTTTTTGTCATTTTAATAGTTATTGTCATCAAACTTTGGGAGGGTTAATGTCCGATAAAAAACGACGGAGAAAGGTTTTGCTCGTGGTTGGACTTTCAGTCTGCGCTGTTCTGCTTGTCGGTGGCGGCTTTTTGGTGGGGTGGGAGAAAGGGGTGCCTGTCCACCTGTTCTCACAATATTCAGTGGGGATGCTCTGGGGCGAAACCGTGATCATGAATGAGTGTGCGGAATGCCATGAAGAGGAAACCTATCATCGCTGTTACACATGCCATGATGAACATGGCGCGGTGGAATTCGCTGACGTCCCCTTTTACGCCATGATCGCTTTCACCGGTGATGTCCCGGATCCAGGGTACCTGGAAGTGAACGATGTCCTCCCTTACCAGGACCATCCCTACACGCAGCTCCCTTTGCAGGATCTGCTGGAACGAGAAGGGGTAGAGAATTTTGAAAGTGTCGCTCTGATCTCCCGAGATGGCGGTCTTGTCATCATCCCCAAGGAGAGTCTCAACCAGAGGGCGTTATTGATGCCCTATTCAGACGGGATCCGGTTTGCATCAGAGGACCTGCATGTCTCAACCTGGCTGAAAGGGTTGACTGGGATCATTGTGGTGGGCACAGAAAGACCTTTGACCATCCAGGGTGAGAATACCTCTATCGGACGTTTGTTGCTGGGGCCTACCCGGGAAGTGACCGTGGAACAGGCCAAGGTGATGTTCGCCAGCGAAGAAGATGGAAAGGTCCGGGAAGCGCAGACCGCCTCCCGGGTTCTGGGAGCTGCCCTCAGCGACCTTCTATCTTCAGAGGAGTATAGAGTGGTGATCGTCACCGATCAAGCCGGGGAGAGATATGAGCTCCCGGCGGAAGAGATCGCGGATGTTGTCTTGGCCCCCATGTCTTCGGGGACGACGTTGGTATTCCCAGGCCGGGCGCGGGCGCAGTGGATCGACGAGGTAGTTAAGATTGAAACGGAGTGAAAGGATGACGAAAAAAATCCGGGCGTATATTTCTTTAGGACTGGTTTCTCTGATCTTGGTTTTGGGCGGATGTGCTCCCAGCTGGGCGTTCTCCATGAATGGACCCCAAGGGGAGGAGATCCTCCTCAATCATGAGACCTGGCGGGCGTATGCTGATTTTGCCGGGGAGCAGGGGATCTCTCTGGAGCAGATTTTGTATGGGTATGGTCACCGGATCATCGACAAAGTGACATTCACCGACCAGGAGGGGAACGAATTCAGCTACCCCTGGGGGGATATAGCGGAGGATGTTTGGCTGCAGGAGAATGGAGAAGTCGTCATCGATGAGGGGGCGATCCGGCCAGCCTCCCTCGCTGTTGAACCCTCTCCCTGGGTTTCCAACGTCGAGGCTTCCATCTGTGACATCGCGCCTACTGCTGCTAAGGTCTTGGGTATCCCCGCCCCGGAGATCGCCACGGGCCGGACGCTGACCAATCAGCCTGCCAGCCATGTCCTGCTGCTTTTCCTGGATGCTTTTGGATACCTACGTTATGCGGAAGCTTTGGAAGCGGGGTTAATCCCGGAACTGGCTGCGTTAGACCCCCCGTTGGTGGGGATCACCACTTATCCGCCCATCACCACGGTATCCACCGCCTCCCTGCTCACCGGCGCAGAGCCCCCGGTCCACGGTGTGGAAACCAGGGGGATCAGGAAAACTGATCAGGGGACGTTATTAGAGTCTGCCGCGAATGAGGGTTTACAGGTAACAGCTGTGGAAGGGGAAGCTTTGGCTTTTCAGTTGAGCGGTGCGGATTTCCAGCTTTCCGGGGACCGGGATGGGGACGGCGGGACGGATGACAATGTGCTGGCCAATACCCTGGCGATCCTGGAAGAGGGCATGCCGGATGTATTCTACGTCCATTTCCACGGCATCGATGATATGGGGCATGAAGTGGGACCGGGTGCGGCCCGGGAGGAGGAGAAGATCCGCGAGGTCGACCAGGCACTGGGACAGATCCTGGATCGGCTGCCCCCCGATACATTGGTGGTGATTTTTGCAGATCACGGCATGCATAAGGTGGAAGGGGAGGAAAGGGAGGGAAATCACGGTAACTTGATCGATCGCGATATGCTCATCCCGATTTGGATTACGTATCTGGATTAAGTGTTAGGAGAGAAAAGGAGAGATCTATGCGAGTAAAAAGATGGACGTTATTTCTGTTGTTGACCGGTCTGTTGTTGGGTCTGGCCGCCTGCGGCGGTGGGCCCAATGTGGATTGGGAGCTCAAGATCAGCGGGGATGTGGAGAACCCGGTGACCTTCACCTATAAAGAGTTGGCGAACATGCCCGAGGTTGATCTGAAAGAGATCTTGATGGAGAAATCAACCGGCGAGGATGAGATCAGATCTTGGAGTGGCGTGGAGTTGTCTTCGCTGCTCAGTGAGGCCGGTGCGGGTGATTTTTCCACCATCACCGCCCTGGCTGCTGATGGCTATGCCATTGAGGTCTCAGCGGATGAGCTGGACAACGCGATCGTCGCCTTGAAGGACAGCGGGGAATGGATCGCAGATGTCAGCCCGGATAAGGGACCCATTCGTTTGGTGACCCCGGAGACTCCTGCCAACCGCTGGGTTTTCCAACTGGTGGAAATTCAAGTTAATAAATGACACAGTTATGACCCAAAAGGAGAGATATATGCAACTCAAAAAACGGACGATTTTAGTTCTCGCCCTCATCGCTGCGTTGTTGCTGGGAGGGTGTGGCCCTGCCGAAGAGACCGTGGTGGAGGAGGGGGGAGGCGGTGAAGCTGCGTTGACCGTATCCGGAGCGGTCGATGAAGAGCTGTCTTTGTCGAGGGGGGACCTGGAAGGCATGAAAACCATGGAGGTGGAGTACACCGGCAAAGACGGGGAAACGGAGACCTTCACCGGTGTGCCAGTGAATGACATCCTCGCCGAAGCGGGCCTGAGTGGGGACGCGTCAGCCGTCGTTTTCGTGGCTTCGGACGGCTATGAAGCTGAGCTTCCTCTCACTGACCTGGAGGGCTGCAGCGAATGCGTGGTGGCCTTTGACGGCGATGAGCTGCGCATGGTCCTGCCTGGATTCTCCGGGAAGGTCCAGGTCAAAGGGGTGGTGGAAATTCAGGCGAAGTAAATCAATTTTGTTGAGGTGCAGGAACAGGGGTCAGGGCTGCATGAGGCCAGCCGAAGCCTTAGACCTGCACCTCACTTTTTTGATATCAAGAGAATGAGGGATCACATGATCCCTCATTCCGACCGTTTGACTTTGTGACCTGGGGGAAAGTAGATAGGAACCAGTGCGGTTCTTTGACTGCATCTGAAAGACCTGGTTTCGGATTTGATATCATTGGCAGAAGAGGTTTTTAAAGTTAAAATCGAAAGGTGTTACCTCTCCAGAAGAGAGGAAAAAACCCCTGATTTTCCTGTTTATTCATCAGACAGTGATCCTCCTTTGGAAATGGTGATCATCAGGAAGGTTTGATCGACTTCTGGGGTTGATTCCAGATCCTAATTTACTTGATTCTGGTGCACGTCGTGGAAAAGAGCGGGATATACGTATAAAAACATGGGATGTATTCATGAGCTGTTCAAATCGGAGAACACACACTGGTAAAGGGGGTCCTTCCGAAGCTGCCGACTTGCTTTGGGATAACCCTCTTCCGGCCAAGGTCATCACCGGGCAGCCAGAACCAAAATGGAGTGTAGAGGAACGGATGGCACGATTTCAAGTTCCGGCGCTTTCCGCTGCGGTTGTCCGTGATATGGAGATCTCCTGGTCGCAGGCTTGGGGTGTGCTTGAGGAGGGCAAAGATGTTCAGGCGACCCCCACCTCCCTCTTCCAGACGGCTTCCATCAGTAAATTCGTCACCGCTGTGGGCGCTTTGCATGTGGTGCGAGAAGGTCAAATCTCACTGGACGAGGATATTGCAACCTACCTTGGAGACTGGCACCTTCCCAGAGGGGAATATGCTGGTGAAGTCACCCTTCGCCAGTTGCTATCCCATTCCGCCGGGGTCAGCACACCGGGTTTTGATGGATATGGGGTGGAGGATGAGCTTCCAAGTCTGATCCAAATCTTGGAGGGAGGGGACCTTGTGAATTCGCCTCCGGTTCGCGTCGTCGAGCAGCCAGGGGAGCGGTTTCGCTATTCGGGGGGTGGATACCTCCTCGTCCAAAAGGTGATGGAAGAGGTGACCGGGGAACCTTTTGAAGAGATCATGCAAAAGCGGGTCTTTTCCCCTTTGGAGATGGCGGACAGCGTCTATGCGCCATTGGACCCGAGCCTGCATCTCCGGGCTGCAAGCGGGCATTCGAACGCCAAACCGATTCCAGGCAAAGGTCCCATCCACGTTGAAACTGCTGCAGGGGGGTTGTGGAGCACACCCTCTGATCTCTTGAAGTTGACCGTGGAGATCATGAAGGCCTATCGCGGGGAGGATGGGATGGTTCTGGGCCCGGAGGTGGCGCGTGAGATGCTTGAACCCGGTTTCTGGGAGTTTGGTCTCGGTGTCCGTGTCCTCGGTGAAGGTCTTAATCTGCGATTTAACCATGGGGGAGCAACCCGGGGTTGGCATGGGCAGGTCATCGCCTATCCTGAACGCGGGGAGGGCGTTGCGGTGCTCACCAATGGAGCCAATGGCTATGTGGTCTGGCCCGAGGTCGAGCGCGGACTCGCCTGTTCTTTGGGCTGGCCGGGATGGGAGCCGGAGGTCGTTGATCTTCTCCCCTTGCGGGAAAAGGATCGCGGTTCATTTCCAGGGACATATCAGGGTCCGGGGGTGGAGTTAGAGTTGGCGTGGGAACCGGCTGAGCATGGCGCATATGGTGCGGTGATGCGCATTGAGTATGAATTTGAGGGCCTGACCATGACCGCGGTGCCTGCGGAGAACGACCTCTTTGAGCTCCTTGAATTCGAGGGGCAGGTGAGTTTTGACCGGAACGCCGATGGTGATGTAGAGGGCTTGGAACTGTGGTTTGGGATGCCCGACTGGTCCCCGTACCGGCGCTGGCATTTTGAAAAGGTCTAGGTGAAAATACCTCCTACTGGACTGGGCTCAGGATTTGGTTCTGAGGGAAGGATTCCCTCTAGCCGATCGGGAACACGGGCAGGAAGAAAAGGAGATGTCCCGAATGAAGAATTGGTTACGCGGTTTTGTGGCTGCCTTTTATTTACTGGGATGGCCTTTGCATGTCTATTTTGGTTTGTTCGACCCCGCGATCTATGAGGGGTTCGGGTATACGGCGTTGATACCGGGATTTAACCTATTCTGGCAGGAGTTCGTCATGCCGCGGATCACCCTCCTGGCGTTGCTGCTGGCAGTATTTCAAATCTCAGTGGGTCTGTTGTTGATCTACCGGAAAAATTGGGTCAAAGCGGGATTGGTATTGAGCTTGATCTTTCACCTCTTCTTGACCCTGTTGGGATTGTCCTTCCCAGCTTTAAACGTGCTTTCGGACCTCTATTACAATCGCTGTCCCAACCTGACCTTCTTTTTAATTCAGATCTATTTATTGTTTCAAGATTATCCTGAACCCCTTCTCAAGTCATTTCGTGGGTCATGACCATGAACAACCAACCCCTATTTCCCTGTTGTGGTTATTGACGGGGGATGCGTAGGTTGCTAGAATACAGGTAATGATTCAATTGAGACTTGCGAGCTTCTCAAGAACAGGCATTTTTATTGGGGGATTTGTAGGGACCGCACTCACCATTTTATTCACTCAATCCCAAAGGAGGAACCAGCATGCATACTCGGAAACGATTCACCAGGCTGATGGCGATTTTGTTTGTGCTGGCTTTGTTGCTTCCCAGCACGGGCATCGCCCAGGCGGGTAAACCGGGGGAGAGCCTGAAGGATCACTACATCGTGGTCTTCAAAGAGGGAGTGGACATTAATACCTCAGCCCCGGACATGGAGGCCAATTACGGCTTGACGGTATCCCATGTCTACCGCCACGCGTTGAAAGGCATGGCGGTTTACATCCCGGCCGGCCGTTTGAACGCCCTGCGGCACGACCCCCGCGTGGCGTATGTGGTGGAAGATATGCTTCGCACCGTGGGGGGGCAGACCGTCCCCACCGGCGTTCGGCGAATATTCGCAGATGATAATGCGAATATCGATATTGACGGCACGGACGACTATCGGGTGGACGTGGACGTGGCCATCATCGACACCGGGATTGACCTGGAGCACACGGACCTCAACGTGTTCAGCAGCACCAGCTGCCTGAATTCCAGCGGCGGCGGTCCCCCTTGGTCGCGGGAATATTACTGTGGCGAGGGCGGGGATGACGACCACTATCACGGCACGCATGTGGCCGGATCAGTGGCCGCTCTGGACAACGGCTTCGGCGTGGTGGGCGTGGCGCCGGGGGCTCGCCTGTGGGCGGTCAAGGTCTGTGACGCCCAGGGCAGCTGCCCCAGCTCGGCGATCATCGCCGGCATCGACTATGTGGCAGGCAATGCGGCTGATATTGAAGTTGCTAACATGAGCCTGGGCGGGAGCGGCTTCAGCCAGGCGGAATACGATGCCATCCAGGGCGCGGTGGACGCGGGGGTGGCTTTTGCAGTGGCGGCGGGCAATGACGATGACGATGCCAATAACTACAGCCCGGCTGCCTTTGACAATGTGCTCACCGTCAGCGCTTTGGCGGATTTCGACGGGAAACCGGGCGGCAATGGTGAACCCACCTGTCTGGACGACCAGGATGACACTCTGGCGTACTTCAGCAACTGGGGGGATGCAGTGGATATCGCCGCGCCTGGGGTGTGCATCCTGTCCACCTTCCCCATCGAGGAGGGGGAATACGGCACGATCAGCGGCACGAGCATGGCCAGCCCCCACGCTGCGGGTGGTTTGGCTCTGCTGGCCAGCGCCAACAACCCTGGAAATGCCACGGATGTCTACAACCTCTACGACCAGGTCATCAACGCCGGGAACTTCGACTGGACGGACGACAGCGGGGACGGGATCCAGGAACCGCTCCTGGATGTGAGCACGTTCGTTCCAAAACTGGTCGAAAGCGGCGGCACGACGGACAACCCGCCCAGCGTGAGCATCACCAACCCGGCAGACGGCGCAACTGTGTCGGGCACCGTATCCGTCACGGCAGATGCGACGGACGACAACGGGGTCTCCCAGGTGGAATTCTTCGTGGATGGCAGCAGCATCGGCATTGACAGCGACGGCTCTGATGGCTACAGTGCTTCTTGGGACACGACCGCGTACGTGGACGGCGGACACACCGTTGAGGCTGTGGCCACGGACAGCGCCGGTCAGACGGCCAGCGACAGTATCTCTGTCACGGTGGACAACAGCGGGGGGACAACTTATCCCATCAGCCTGAGTGTTTCTACCAACAAGGTCAGGGGCTGGCAGTACGCGGATCTGACCTGGAGCGGGGCGACGTCAACAGATGTCGATGTGTATCGCGATGGAAGTGTGGTGGCTACAACCGCCAATGACGGTTTTTATACTGATGAAACCGGCCAGCGGGGAGGTGGCTCCGCCATCTACCAGGTCTGTGAGGCAGGCACGAGCACCTGCTCCAACGAAGTTACCGCCACCTGGTAACCAACCTAGAAACCCTTGAGGGGCTGTGAAAACAGCCCCTCAAATTTTTTTGCCTTACCGGTGGGCAGGCGGTTGTATGACTTGCCGTCTGAAACATGATCTTCCTCGTATAAACCTACTCCAAAAGGAGAAAGAGCTATGTTTCACCTCAGAACCAGGCTTGTCCGCCAAGTGATGGCCATCTTTGCCGTGCTGGTCCTCGGCGCCGCCTTTGCCGTTCCCGGTTTTGAAAGCCAGGTGGCTTACGCGGAGACCTGCGGCAAAACCAGCGATTACCTCGCGGTGTGGGAGGTCCAGGGCAGCGGCGACACCTCCCCTTACGACGGGCAGCGCGTGAGCGATTTGCGCGGGGTCGTCACCGCTGATTTCCAGAAAGGCACCGGCGGTCCTTATGAGGCGTGGGGATTTTTCATCCAGGCCCATGAGACGGACTGTGACGCAAGCACATCGGACGGCGTGTTCGTGTACACCGGTTCATCCTCCGTCAACGTATCCGTCGGCGACCTGGTCGAGATCGACCGCGCTGACATCGATGAATACCAGGGTCCGGATTCCTTTATCTGGGACGACACGCTGACTGAGGTGGTGTGCAGCCGCGGCTGTGCGGTCAGCACCCTGCAGTCCAATTACGACCTGCCCCCAGTCGAAGATTATAACCCGCCCACAAACGACGCCGACGCCCACACCTACAATGAAGCCCGTGAGGGTATGTTAATGACGGTCAGCGTGGACAGCACAGTCATCGCCCCGTCTAACACTTACAACGAGCTGGTCATGCTCCGCGGATCCGGCATGGACCGCCTGCACCATGATGACGGCGCCTATGGACACCGGATTATCGTCGACGGCGACGGCGTTTCTTCCGCCTCCTGCGGGCAGGAGGGGCTGGGTTACATTAAAACCTTTGATACCGTGACCGCTGGGTCAGCATACGGCCCCCTGACCTACAACTTCAACACCTACAAGATCCATCAAGACGACGACACCAGCTGCCTGAGCGTCAGCGCAGGGGATGACTCCTCGTATGACCCGGCGGACAACCCGCCGCCGGCTGATGACAGCGTGACCTTGACCGTGGCCAGCTTCAACGCCTGGAACTTTTTCGACGCCCAAGACGACAACGAAAAAAGCGATGAAGTGCTGACCCAGACGGAATTTGAGCATCTTTCCGCCAAGCGCGCCGCGGCAATCTGTGACGCCAACGGGTTGAACCTGCCGCTGATCATCGGCCTGCAGGAAGTCGAGAATGACATCGTCCTCCAAAAGCTCACCAGCGACATCGAGTCGGCCTGCGGCGTGACCTACAATTACCACACCTTGGCCGGGCCGGACGACAGGAGCATCGAGGTCTCCTTCCTGACCCGCGCGGACCGGGTCAACGTGATCAGTGTCAATGACCGGCAGGGCTGCTCGTCCACTGATTGGGGTGTGGACTATGAAACCAGCGACCATCCCCCCGATGTGACCTGTGAGGGCAGCACACCTTACTACCTGCATAACCGCGTGCCCCTGCACCTTGAAGCGCAGATCACCCTGGATGGCAGCGCCCAGACCGTGCATGTCATCAACAACCACTTCAAATCCAAGCTGGGCAGCAGCGCCTGCTCAGCCAGCGACTGCACCGACTGGCGGGTTGAAGAGGCCCAGCACGTGGACAGCCTGGTGGACGGCATCCTCGCCAGTGACCCCGGGGCCTACATCGTGGTCATGGGTGACCTCAACGACTACTACCATTCCGACCCCCTCGACCAACTGGATCCCACCTACGGCGTGCTGACCAACGTGTGGAGCGATCTGAGCAGCACCTCCACCGGACAGGGGACCATCACCCGTTACAGTTACCTCTACAACGGCATCTCCCAGACCCTGGACCACACCCTGGTCTCGGATGCGTTGAACGATCTCCCCCGTGTGGTCTCGCCGCGCCATGTCAACGCGGATTGGCCTGGCTCCCACACCGGGGACAGCAGCATGTTCCGCTCCTCCGACCACGACCCGCTGTTAGTCGCTTTTGACTTCACCGGGACGGGCGGAAGCACCGACAACCCGCCCAGCGTGAGCATCACCAACCCGGCGGACGGCGCGACCGTCTCCGACGTCGTCTCCGTCACCGCGGATGCGACGGATGACAACGGCGTTTCCCAGGTGGAGTTCTTCGTGGATGGGGGCAGCATCGGCGTGGACAGCGACGGCTCAGACGGCTGGACCGCTTCCTGGGACACGACCGCTTATGAGGACGGCTCGCATTCCGTAAGCGCTACCGCGACGGACACCGCCGGGCAGACCGCGACAGACAGCGTATCCGTCACTGTTGACAATGGCACCACCGACAACCCGCCCAGCGTGAGCATCACCAACCCGGCGGACGGCGCGACCGTCTCCGACGTCGTCTCCGTCACCGCGGATGCGACGGATGACAACGGCGTTTCCCAGGTGGAGTTCTTCGTGGATGGGGGCAGCATCGGCGTGGACAGCGACGGCTCAGACGGCTGGACCGCTTCCTGGGACACGACCGCTTATGAGGACGGTTCGCATTACGTAAGCGCTTCAGCGACGGACACCGCCGGGCAGACCGCATCGGACAGCGTCAGTGTGACGGTGGATAACCTCAATGACCCGCCCAGCGCGTCATTCACCTATGCCTGCAGCGGGCTGACCTGCGACTTCGACGGTTCTGGATCCAGTGATCCGGACGGGTCCATCAGCAGTTATGCCTGGGACTTCGGAGATGGAAACACGGGGTCCGGAGTGACGGTGAGCCATGCCTACAGCGTTGAAGGGACCTACATGGTGACCCTGACGGTCACCGATGATGAGGGCGCCACGGACTCTCAGAGTCAAGAGGTAACGGTGAGCGAGTCCGTGATCGGTATGCATATCGGCGACCTGGATGGCAACAGCATCAATAACGGCTCCACCTGGGCGGCAGAGGTGATCATCACGGTTCATGACGGCGACCATAACCTTGTGGCGGATGCTACTGTGAGCGGCACATGGAGCGGCGGTGCCTCCGGGACTGCCTCCTGCGTCACGGATGCCAATGGGCAGTGCACGGTGAGCGTGAGCGGCATTCCCAAACGCAACGGCACGGTCACCTTCACGGTCACAGATGTGACCCACGCTGACTTGAGCTACGATTCATCCGCCAACCATGATCCGGACGGCGACAGCGACGGCACCAGCATCACCTTAGCCAAGCCGTAGGTACAGGATCTCACCATCATGGTATCTCTGCCAAGCGGGGGTGGTTATCCACCCCCGCTTTTGTATTTTCTACACTTGCCCTGTGCATATGGCCTTTTTCACCGGCGGATCTATGGCATAATAGTTTTCATCGGGTACAAATATAGGAGATGGCATGGAACCTTTTCGGAAACATGTCGCGTTGGCTGTGGATGGGGGCGGGATACGGGGGGTGATCGTCACCCGGGCCCTGTCCATATTGGAGGACCATCTGGGAAAGCCGGCCTTTGAGGTCTTCCGGCTCCTGGCCGGGACCTCCACGGGCTCGATCATTTCAGCAGGGCTCGCATCGGGGCTGTTCGGGATGGAGCTCCACCGCCTTTACGTGGATCTGGGGGATGATATTTTCCGTAAAAGGCTGCGCACGGTCCTGTGGCCTTTGACCCGTTACCGCTACCCGCAAGAGCCCTTGGAAAGCGCATTGAAAACCTATCTCGGCGAGCGGAAGCTGGGGGACTTATGGGAATCAGAGCTGCCTACCGATGTGGTCATCACCACCTTTGACCTGGTGGAGAACAGGACCCGGTTTGTGAAGCCCTTTAAAGAAGGCTACGCCGACTGGACCATCGTTAAAGCGGTCCTGGCTTCCTCCGCAGCGCCGACTTTTTTCCCGGCTGTGGAAGGTCGGTATGTGGATGGTGGGGTGGGTTCTTATCATAATCCCGCCTACCTGGCTGCTTACGAAGCCCGTTTTGTTTTGAACTGGGATCCCGCGGAGACCACCCTGATCAGTTTAGGTACCGGGCGGGACCCCCATCACCTGCAGCCTAGACAAATCCGGCGTTTTTTCGCTTGGGATTGGATTCAGCCCATCCTGGGGGCCTTCATGCAGTCCTCCGATGACCAGCAGATCCACCTTGTGGACACCTTCTTCGACGAGATCGACTTCCGCCGTTTCCAAGTTGATCTCAAGGAACCCATCGCCATGGACGATGCCGGCAAAATTGAAGAACTGACCGCTTACGGGGAGGAATTGGGGCGGAAAATGCTCGCCGATGAGGTCGATAAAGCCATGAGGATTCAGGCTAAGCGCGCGCCTCTGGTGGGTTGGTGAGGTCCATTCCTCGTGAGGGGTGGTCATAAAAACGCGTATTCAGACCCTGTCCCTGTTGATATAATCGAATCACCATGTTACGCGCTCGATACCGGAAAATCGTCGCCTTCTTCGCTCGGGTGGTGCTCTCCTTGGCATTTTGGGAGATCCTGCTTCCCAACATAGGTTTGAGTCGTTGGGCGAAAAGGGGGCGTTCACGCCGCTATAAACGGAAAGCAGAGGGGTATCGCCGGTTGGCGGTTGAAATGGGGGGTGTGTTGATCAAGGTGGGCCAATTCCTTTCCGCGCGAGTGGACATGCTGCCGCCCGTGGTCACAGAGGAGCTGAGTGGGCTCCAGGACAAGGTTCCCCCGGAAGACTATCGGGAAATCCGCGAGCTGGCGGAGGCGGAATTGGGCGCTTCCCTCCAGGAGCATTTCGCTGCTTTCGAGGAAGAGCCTCTGGCCTCGGCTTCTCTAGGGCAGGTTCACCGGGCAACGCTCAAATCAGGGGATGATGTGGAGAGTGTCACCAGGCGGGTCGTGGTCAAGGTGCAGAGGCCGAGAATCGAAACATTGATCGAAACGGATCTCTCCGCGCTTCGGACGGTGATCCGGTGGCTTAAACGCTATCCGCCGATCCGGCGCAGAGCGGACCTTCCCGCTTTGTTGGATGAATTCTCCAGGATCCTTTATGAAGAGATTGACTATCTGGCAGAGGGTCGGAACGCGGAGACGTTCCGCGAACTTTTCAAGGATCATCCGGGGGTAAAAGTCCCCGAGGTCGTCTGGACGCACACCACAAAACGGGTGCTGACATTGGAGGATGTCTACGCCATCAAGATCACGGACTACCGGGCGATCACGGAATCGGGGGTGGACCGGGCGGAGGTCGCGCAGCGCCTGTTTGAGACCTATTTAGAGCAGATCTTCGAGTACGAGTTCTTTCATGCTGATCCTCACCCCGGGAACCTTTTCGTCATCCCTCTCGGGAGAGAGAATGGGAAAGAGGGAGATTCTGATTTAGATCGGGAATGGCAGCTGGCTTTCGTGGATTTCGGGATGGTAGGCCATGTCCCTGAAAACGCCCGGGAGGGGCTGCGGGAGGCGGTGATCGCGATTGGGATCCGGGATCCGAAAAGGTTGGTCGGTGCCTATCAAAAATTAGACGTACTCCTCCCGGAAGCGGACATCGAAACCCTGGAGAGAGTCGAAGCGGAGGCGTTCGAACGATTCTGGGGGAAGAGCATGTCTGAGTTGCAGGACATCGATTATAGCGAATGGCGGGAGTTCGCCAGTGAGTTCAGGCATGTGGTGTACAGCATGCCGTTCCAAATCCCCCAAAACTACATCTTACTGGGTCGTGCGATCGCCATTCTCTCCGGGATGTGCACGGGTCTTGACCCCGAGTTCAATGTCTGGGAGAGCGTCCGGCCTTTTGCGGAAGAGCTCTTGTCCGAGGAGTTCACATCAAGGTGGGATTTTTGGTGGGAAGAGATAGAGAAACTGGTGCAAGCTTTGATCGTCATTCCCCGGCGGTTGGAAACGGTGTTAGAGCGCATGGAGCGGGGGGATTTGAGCGTAAAGGTCCCGGATATCCAAGAGCAGCTGCAAGGCGTGGAGTGGGAGCTTCACCGGGTGGTGGAGACGCTGATATTTAGCGTTTTATTGTTAAGCGGTATGCAATTTTATTTAGCGGAGAAGGTGCTCTTAGGGTCGATCCTCTTGGGGATCGCTTTGGTGATGTTCCTGTGGATCCTTCTGATTGAACCCCGTTCAGGTTGAGCTAAAGGGGTTAGTGATCCTCCTCCATCTCTTCTATGGCGGCGTCGATCATGCTCCTGAATGCCAAAAGCATCTCTTTCCGTGCTTCCTTGTGGTGTTCTTGGAATTCAGGGGGAAAGAGCGCTTTCATCCCTTTCTTGATCTCAGATCTCGCATTTCTGAAGTGTTCTCGGGCTTCTGCAGAGAGATGTCCTGGCATGGGTGCGTGTTCTTCTTTTTCTGCCATCTTGTCATCCTCCTATACCTTCTTGGTGGTATTCATTATGTCACGTGGGATAGGGGTCGTCAAGTGGGCCATTTATACGGAAAGGGAAAGGGTAAATCAGGGATCAGTGGAAGATGTGGGTGAGGGGAGGGTGGGCCTTGATAATCGAGCCTCTAGGAACTTAGGACAGGTCAAACTCCGTATGGGTGATGCTTAATTGCTTTTCATATTAACATTTTCTACCGCATGGTAGAATATTGGGGACATTTGGGGGTTAGAAGTCGGTTTTAAAGGATGGTGAAAAGGTATATGGGATTGAAATCGCGACCAGGGAAACTGGGATTGTCGCTTCTTCTTTTGTTGGTATTGGTTTTACCGCTCCGTGGTGCTGTCATTGATCCCTCTCTCCAAGTGGAAAAAATCCGGGCCTTTTCCCGTCCTCTGGAATTTGATTACCTGTCATGGACGGTATCTGCCCTGTGGGGAAAAGTGAAACAGTACAGCCTGGGGGTGGAGGGGTACCTATCCTCCACTGAGTCGCGGGCATTGGTTTTAGAGTACCTTCAACTCCGGGACGAAGTAAACGGGTTAGAAGAGGAGTTGAAAAACATCATCGCGGATCCTGCGCTGGAGGACCCCGGGCAGGCTGCGGCTGATGTCCGAGAAGCGTTGGCTGCGAAACGATCCCGGAAGGAGGATTTGGCGCCCTTCATTCAGGAGATCGTCCAGAGGCAGGTCAACCGCAGCTTGGCTGATCTTGGCCTCACCTGGGGTGGACAGGCGGTTCCCTCCGTCCTATACCGCGCTGAGCCTGATTCATCTGCGCTGGTCATCTCGCCGCGGGACGTCATCCGCCAGGAAGCGAACATCATGCTGGTTTCCGGGTTGACCCTGGATCAGAAGATCGCCCTGGAGCGTGATATTGAGGAGCAAATGGATCTCTCTGCTCTGGTTGTGGGCATCGGCGGGGTGGGCATGTACCCGGCTATGGTTATTGAAGCCGGGGATCTGAACTGGATGTTGGAAGTCATCGGCCATGAATGGACTCACAATTTTCTCACCCTGCGGCCCCTTGGCATGCATTACTTCGCGAGCGACGAGTTGCGGACCATCAATGAGACGGTGGCTGAGCTTGCCGGAGCGGAGATCAAAAGGGCTGTCTTGGCTGCATATTACCCGGAGCGCCTGCCCCCCGAACCTGTGGACGTCGAAGAAGAACCGCAACCGGAGGAGGGGACAGCTGAAGGGGGACGGCGTGAGGGAGAGGAACCGGAAGCCTTTGATTTCCGCCATGAAATGCACATCACCCGCCTCAAGGTCGACCGCCTCCTGGAAGAGGGGAACATTGAGGAGGCGGAAACGTACATGGAGGAGCGCCGCCAGTTTTTCTGGGACCAGGGCTACCGGATCCGGAAGCTGAACCAGGCCTACTTCGCTTTTCACGGTTCCTATGCAGCCCAGCCGGGAGGGGCAGCGGGGGAGGAAGAGAGCCGCTTGGGACAGAATTTGCGCGGCCTAAAAGAGGCCATGCCCTCCTTTTCTGCTTTCATGAGGAAAGTAGCCTGGATGTGGCGGCTGGATCAATTTCAAAAGACGTTTGAATCCGAGTTGAGTAATTGAGTGGCTTATGGCAGAAGAGAGGACGTTTGATTGGGCTTCCGGTTTACAGTTATTAGGTAGCCTTGTGGGGGTGTTGGTATTGATAGGGGTTTCAGTAGCGGGGACCCTTGTCATCTCATTGGAGAAGGGCGAATGGTTTGTCGCTGTCTCTACGGTGCAAACGACCTCTCTGATCCTATTCTTTGCGAGCCTGGGCTTTGTGGGGATCTTGCTGATTCCTTCTGTGCTGTATGCAGCGAAAAGAATATTGGGTACTTCCTCGGGGAAGGAAATGTCATGGCATTGGGCAGGATGGTTGATCGTCCTTTTCCCTGTCTTCCTCGGCCTGGGGTACCTGGCGGATTGGGAGACGGGAGCAGGTCGATTCCTACTGGCCATATCCCATGTTTCAGCCAATGGGGTAGCCGTGTTCTGGATCTTGAACTTGGGCCGGAAAGGCCTTCCTAAGGGATCGGCGCAGCGGTTTTGGGGCGTGTTTGGGAGCGGGATGACTTTAGCCCCTGCCCTGGCGCTTTTGTTTGAGTTTCTCCTCTTAGTCTTGATCGGGGGGATATGGTACGCTTACCTTGTCCAACATCCTGCGCTGAGAGACCAGATCACCCATCTCGTAGAACGTTTGCCGCAGTCCGCGGCGTCTCCCGCGATTTTGGAACGCATGGCCAACAAATACCTTTTCAACCCCGGGATCCTGGCTTCTGTATTTTCGTATGTAGCTGTTTTGATTCCTCTGGTGGAAGAATTGATCAAACCCCTGGGCTTGTGGTTGTTGATGAGAAGGAAATTAACCCCCGTGCAGGGCTTCACCTTGGGGATGGTCAGCGGGGCCGGGTACGCCTTATTTGAAAATTTAACACTATCCGCCAACGCAAATACGTGGACTGTGGTGATGATCAGCCGTTTTGGGACCACGGCGGTCCATATGCTGACCACGGGTTTCGTGGGCTGGGGGTTGGCTTCCACCTGGTCTGAAGGATCCTATGCCAGGCTTGCCAAAGCCTTCTTGACCTCTGTCGTCTTCCACGGTGTGTGGAACGGGTTGAATATCCTCGGCGCCCTGGGCCAATTTTCGGGAGCCCGTGAGGCATTTGGACCTTTTGGATATTGGATGGCACAATATGCTCCGGTAGGGTTGTTCATTCTGGCTGTAGGTGCGATTTACGGTCTTTTACGGTCCAATCGATTCCTACGGCGTGCTATAATGTCCCAGGTTGAGTAAAAAAGTATTAAAAGAGAGGTTCAATGGGACTCGTTCAAATTATTGACAGTTTAGCCAGGTGGGTTCAAGCGCTTATCCTCTCCATGGGATATCTGGGTCTCGGGATCGCCATGTTGCTGGAAAATATTTTGCCCATCATTCCCTCTGAAGGGATTCTGCCCATGGCGGGATGGTTGGCATTTGAAAATAAAGGGAATTTTACCCTTTTGGGTATAACCCTTGTGGGAACAATAGGCTCTGTTGGCGGCGCGTTGTTATTTTATGGATTGGGATACTGGTTTGGTGAACAGAGAGTGCGAATACTTTTCCGCCGCTATGGAAAATGGCTCCTGCTCAAGGAAAAAGATTTCGACACCTCATTGGCGTGGTTTAATCGCTATGGCGAACGGGTAATTTTCTTAGGGCGCATGGTGCCTATCGTCCGCAGTTTGGTTTCCATCCCGGCGGGGATCGCACGGATGAATCTGGGAGTTTTCAACATTTATACTGCTTTAGGTACTGCCCTGTGGAGTTTTTTATTATCCTTGGCGGGTTATCTGTTGGGTAAAAACTGGACACTGGTGATGGATTGGATCAGCCGCTATGAGATGGCAGTCCTGATCCTGATAATCGCAGTTTTTCTCATTTTCATCGTCAGAAGAATTATGGAGCATAGAACGAAGCTGCAAGATAAAGTTTGACGATATTCCGATTTGAGTTTATATATCAATAAAAGATTAATCCAATACTTTAGGGGGTTTTAAATAAATGTAAGGGGAGATCCACCATGATCCTCCCTCTACAAGCAACTGCAGGTTGTTTTCTCCGAAATCGATTGGTGAATTCCCTAACCTGAATAACCCACAACCACAGCGATGGCCATCTCGCTGGAATGACTCAAACTGACCGACCAGGTTTTCAGTCCCTGGGCCTGGGCGATGCGCAAGGCAGAACCATGCAAGCGCAAATGGGGTTCGCCAGAAGGGTGAGAATAGACTTCGACGTCCTTCCAGGAGATGACCCCGATCCCTGTCCCCAGAGCCTTGGATGCGGCCTCTTTGGCAGCAAAGCGCACAGCAAGTTCGGGGACTTTTTTCTTTGATTGATCGATTTCGTTGGGAGTGTAGATGCGGTGGAGGAAGCGGGTTCCATGCCGCTCCAGAATACGTTCGATGCGCTTGATTTCCAGGAGGTCGACGCCCGTCTTCAATTTCATAGATTACGGTCCTGCGGTTGCAATAGCCAGATGGTGTAGGTTGAGATATGTATTTGCCACCCGATGAGCGTCCCGGGGGGTGATCTCCCGGATCATGTCCTCGTAACGGTGGAAGTAATCCAATCCCAATTGGTAACGTTCGATATTCAAGAGGGACCCGGCGACCCCGGCGTTGGATTCTAGAGCTAGAGGCAGTTTGCCGATGTAGCTGGATTGGCTGTCGGCAAATTCCTCTTCTGGCACAGGGTGGCTCAGGAAACGCTCCAGCTCATCCACGATCAACTGGATAACGCGCTCTGTGTCCTCCGGGTCGACGCCGGCGGACACCGTCCAGGGCCCCGGACCCATGGAGCTGCTCAGGGAGCTGTAAGCATAATAAGCCAGGCCCGCGTTTTTACGCACGGCTTCACCGATTCGACCCATCATCCCGAACTGGCCCAGGACGCTGTTGCCAATTTTCGCCGGGTAAAAGTCGGGAGAGGAGCGAGAGGGTCCTGCTGCGCCGAGCACGATGTCCGTCTGGCTTTTATCGGGGATCGTGTAATGCCGGCTTGTGGTTTTTTCCAAAGCAGGGGCAGGGGGGACCGTTTTCACGGCGGGTTGTTCTGGATTGTCCCAATCCCCCAACGCCTTGGCGACAGACTGAAAAGCCCTTTCCGGTTCCACCGCGCCGGCAACAGCAATGACCATATCCTTCGGCCCGTAGTGTCGTCTGTGGAAGGCGATCAGATCCTGGCGGGTAATGGCGGAGACGGTGTCGGGCATCCCTTCATTGGGGTATTGATAAGGATGGCCTTCATACACGATTTCATCAAATGCTAAAGACGCCATCTCACCTGTGTTTTGAGCGCGCAGATCAAGGGCGGTGAGCAACTGGGAACGCACACGTTCCACGTGATCCGCAGGAAAAGTGGGTTGGCGCAGCACTTCCCCAATGCTCCCGATGAGGATTTCCAGGTCGGTTCCCAGGGATTTCCCTGAAAAACCTGCTGTGTGGGTACCCCCGCTAAAACCCAAACTGGCTCCGATGGATTCCAAGCCGCTGTAAATTTCTTGGAATGAATGAGTCTCCGTCCCCCGCATCAAGGTGGAAGAGACAAAATCAGCCAACCCCATTTTTTGAAGGGGCTCATATAAACTGCCTGCCATGAGGTAGCCAGACACCGAAACGGAGAGGGTGTTGAAGTTAGGCCGCACGAGGAGGGTGATCCCATTCTCAAGCACCCGCCGGGTGATGTCGTCCGGCCCTGGGAGGGAAGATTTTTTTAACAGGGTAAAGGAGGAATTATGCATTGCGAGGGGTTCCAATTCCATTAGGGATATAGGTGGCTATGATCCGGTTTTGAGGCCGCAGGTACTCGGTCGCCACCCGCTGGATGTCCTCGGGTGTGACGCTGGCTAATCGGTTGATGTACGACCTCACCCATTCGTAGTCTGCGAACATCTCGGCAAACCCAAGCCAGAAAGCCTGGTTGGTGATGCTTTCACTCCCGTAAGCGAAGAGAGCTCTGGCTTGTTTGATGGCCCGGTTGAGTTCGTCCTCTACTGGAGGGGTGTCTTGGATGCGGGCGATCTCTTGGTCCAGGACAACCAACGCTTCGTCAACGGAGGCGCGGGGATGGACGATAAAATGCAGGCTGTAAAGAAAAGGATCGATGGTCGCCGGCAGCCCACCGTGAATGTCGACAGCCACGTCCTCTTCTACCATTTTCATATACAACCGGGAGGTCTTGTTGGAGATCCCGCCCCCGCCAAATAGGTTTAACCCGGTGGGACCGGAGAGCAGGCTGTCCATGATCAAGAGGGGGAAAAAATCGGGGTCAGCCGCGGGCGGGGTGTGATAGGCCACCTCGACAATGGTGGTCTCCCCAGGTCCTTCCACACTCAGCCGGTGTTCCCCTTTTTGAGGCGGTTCGGGACGTGAGTGGCGGGGGGTCTCCTCGCCTGGAGGCAGGTCCCCATACAAGGCCTTGATTTTGGCCAGCATGGATTCGGTCTGGAAATCGCCTGCCACCGCGACCAGGGCGTTGTTAGGACGGTAATAGGTGCGGTAATGTTCGTAAAGATCGTCTCGCTGCATGGTTTTTAAATCTGCCATGTCGCCGATGATCTCGTGGTGGTAAGGGTGAACGCGAAATGCTGCCGCCCGGAGGGCTTCTTTGAGCTGGAACCCGGGACTGTTTTCCCTCCCTTGACGTTCTGAGATGACCACGGTGCGCTCCCGGGCCACTTCTGTGGGATCAAATACACTGTTGACCATGCGGTCCGCTTCCAACTCTAAGGCGAGGTCGATGGTATCTGCGGGCATGGTCTGGAAAAAGGTCGTCCAGTCCAGATAGGTGAGGGCGTTCCATAAGCCTCCCGTGCGGGAGATGTCCCGCTCCACCTCCTCCGCCGGGAAGCGAGGGGTGCCTTTGAACAACATGTGTTCGACCCAATGGGAAATCCCTGTCTTCCCGGGAATTTCATCCCGGGAGCCTACCCGGTACCACACCCAATGGCTGATCAAAGGGGCTGTGTGGATCTCCTTCAACATCACCTGTAAGCCGTTCTCAAGCTGGATTGGTTGAATTTCTTCTAGTAAAGGTTGGTCACTCATGGTTGTCGCTGGTCTGTTTCCGCCCTCCATTTTAAGGGTGGGATAGAGGAGTTCATTGAGTTAAAGCTGCGATGAGCATGTCCAGGGCTAACTCCTGGTCGAGTTGCCCGCTTTTCATCGCTGCGTCTACATCTGACAACTGGTGGTATATCCTTTCCAGTTGGGGCAAGGTAAACCGTTTGGTTTGGGGGATGATCTTTTTGATGGGGTAGGGATGGACGTCCAGGTCTTCAGCGATGCGAAATCGATCTCGCTTGGGGTCCTGATCCAGGATCTCTCTGACCTGGATCAGAAGGCGGAATTGGCGCACAATCATCCCGAAAAGGGGCAAGGCGGATTTTTCCTGTAGCTGGCGGCGCAGCATGCGCATGGCTGTCTCCCCATCCCCCCTGCTGATGGCATCCACCATTTCAAATACATCGCCCTGGCGCACATCGGCGGTCAGCTTTCTGACGTCTTCTTCGGTGACTTCCCGTTCAAAATTCACATAGGTGAGCAGCTTTTCGATCTCTTGCGACGCCAAGCGAGGGTCCTCGTTGATGTAAACGGCCAGCAGCCGGGCTGCATCCAGGGAAAATGTCCCTCCCTGGTCTTGGGCTCTGTTTTGGATCCAGCGGGCCATATTCTGCCCTTGGGGTAGGGTGAACGACTTCTGCCAGGTCAAGGATGGGTGAGCCTGGGACCATTGCCTTAACCAATGCTTCTCATCCAAGAGTTGATCGACTTTCAATATGCAGGCTGTGGATTCCGGGATGGTTTCCAGGAGAGCCAGGAAATCCTCTTGGTCATTTGCCCGCCTCCCCAGCATTAAGGGATTGGAAAGGATGACCATGCGGCGGTCCGTGAGGAAGGGTAGGGCATGGGTTTCTGATTCCAGTTCGGAGAGGGAGATCTCCGCTCCATCCAAGGAGGTGATGTTCATTTCTGCGTTGGCGGATTCCCCCATCAGCGGTTTCAGCTTGTGGTTGATCAATTCTTGAATGCCAAATTCATCATCGCCGTGAAGGATATACACCGTGGGCGTATCTTTGCTCATACCTTATCCTCGGGTGTGGATGCGGTGGGCTTTAACTTGCCCCTGTTGATGGGTGATGACCTTCTGGATCTGCAGTGAACCAGGGTCTCCGTCTGTAGTGACGTGTTTTTGAAGGTAGCGTCCCAGAGGGCGGGAGATGACCAGGGCGATCGTCGCCAGGGTGATGATGAGGGGGATCCGTTCCCATTTCCGGCGGGGCTTATCACCGGTGCCGAGCAGACCCAGCGCCCCTGCCAGGCCGGCCAGCGCGCCGGAAGTGAGCAGATTTGTGCCGCAGTTATCGTGGAACGCCAGGTTCCGCTTGCCCCCCCGGAGTTGTTCCAGGGCGTCTTTGACGACCTCGGTCAGTTGGGGGGCGGTGATCTCCCCCAGGATCCAGAAGCCGCCGGCGTCGGAATGCCCGGCGAAAGCCCGGTGCGGATAACGGGCATGCAACAGGTTTAATGTGGCGTGTTCCAAGCCGTGATTCCTTCGTATTCTAGAAAACAAGTTCTGTGTCATCAGGGGCACCTTTTCTTTTTCCGGGGTTGAGCGCAGGGTTTATCACCCGGAATAAAATCATCCTTGGGCATGCGGAATTCATCCACTCAAAGGATTGTTGTCTGTCTTCACCCTAGTCCAGCGCCAGGCTGGCGGCCAAAGGCGGTTTCTAAACTGTTTACCTTCCATCTGGTAACACTTCTATACCATAAGGGATGTTTGAGATGTGTGAAAAGTAACACCTCGCATGACAATCTATTGTACTAAAAGATGGATGTTAATTCTATGCAAAACCTGTAGATTCTTCGCTGATCTTGAACCAGATCGTGCTATAATTTGTGGGCTTTGACTAGATTGAGGATGATTTAATAACCTATGAAAGTGTTAATCACTGGCGCTGCAGGATTTTTAGGTTCTGCCCTGGGGAAGCATTTGGTCGAGGGGGGACATGAAGTGCGCGGTCTGGACGACCTTTCCACGGGAAAGGAAGAGGCATTGCATGAGGATGTGCTCTTCACCCGCGGGGATGTCATGGACCGCCCCAAGCTGTGGACGCTGCTGCAGGATGTGGAATGCGTTTTCCACCTGGCTGCCCGGGTGTCTGTTCAGGAATCGATCCTCTATCCGCGAGAATACAACGAGACCAATGTGGGCGGTACGGTGAGTTTGATGGAGGCGATGCGGGATGTGGGGGTAAAACGCGTGGTCTTTACTTCATCCGGCGCGGTGTACGGCGCGCAGAATCAGCAGCCCCTCTCAGAAGACCTCCGACCCCGCCCGGATTCCCCTTACGCTGTTTCCAAACTTTCGGCTGAATATTATGTGCGCACCATTGGAAAACTATGGGGGATCGAGACGGTCACCTTGCGGATTTTCAACGCCTACGGTCAGGGGCAGCATCTCCCCCCTGCCCATCCCCCGGTGATCCCCAACTACCTTCGACAGGCTGTTCAGGATGGGACGCTGGTCATCCATAACAGCGGCGATCAAACGCGAGACTTCGTCTATGTGGATGATGTGGTGCGGGCCATGTCGGCAGCGGCGACCGCTGTGGGCGTGGATGGGGAGATCATCAATGTCGGAAGCGGGACCGAGGTCAGCGTCCGGGAGCTGGCGGATTTGGTGCTGGAGGTCACTGAGGAGGAGCCGGAAGTGGTCCATAACCCGAAATCCGACGGCGGCGTGAAGCGGATGCGGGCGGATATCTCCCGGGCTAAAACTTTGTTGGGCTATGAACCGCAAATCCCCCTTCGTGAGGGGTTACGTTTAACCCTGGAGCGCGACCCCCGCTTTTAAATCGTCAACTCTTTTCTTTAAAGTACATCTACATCATGCACCCCGGATTCCCGTTTGCCAGCCGGGGTGATTTGAATGAATTCCGCTTTTTCCCAGAAATCAGGGATGGTGTCCGCCCCTGCATAGCTCATGCCCGACCGCAGCCCACCGAGGAGTTGGTGCAGGATGTCTGCAACGGATCCGCGGTAAGGGACCACAGCTTCCACACCTTCCGGGACGACTTCCCCGTAATCGATGTCTTCCTCGTTGTTGTCCGGGTCGATGATCTTGCGGTCGACGTTCGCGGTCAGGGACGCCATGCCCCGCACGATCTTGTGCTGCTGCCCGTCCCGGATCACGGTGGCGCCGGGGCTTTCATCTGTGCCTGCCAGCAAGCTGCCCAGCATCACCGTGCTGGCGCCCGCAGCGATGGCTTTGGAGATGTCCCCGGATTTGCGGATGCCCCCGTCAGCGATGATGGGGACCCCCAGTTTCCGGGCTTCCTGCGCACAATCCGCAATGGCGGTCAGCTGGGGGACGCCGAAACCGGTCACAACCCGGGTGATGCAGATCGAACCCGCCCCCACGCCCACCTTGACCGCGTCCGCCCCCGCTTGCGTTAAATCTCGCACCCCCTCCGCGGTGGCCACGTTGCCAGCGATGACCGGGAGGGAATAGCGCTTCTTGAGGTTTTTCACCATCTCAATGGTATGGTCAGCATGACCGTGGGCGACGTCGACGACCAGGACGTCCGCCCCGGCCTCTATGCAGGCCTGGGCCCGCTGGAGGTCCTCTGATTTCACACCCACCGCCACGCCGACGATCAGCTGCCCTTTGTCGTCCTTGGTGGCTTGAGGGTGCTGTTGGAGCTTGACGATGTCCTGAGCGGTGATCAACCCTTGGACCACGTCCTCACCGTTTACCAAGGGCAGTTTCTCGATGCGATGTTCGTGGAGGGTCTCCCGGGCGTTTTTGAGGGGTTCCTTCGTGGAAGCAGCCACGACCTCAGATCGTGGGGTCATGACCTCTTTGACCTGCATGGATTCTTCCGGCGCTAACAGCAGATCACGGGAAGTGAGTAAACCCAGCAGGTGCCCCTCTTCATCGGTGACCACCAGTCCGCCGATTTTGGCCCGGGACATTTTCTCTTTCGCTTCCGCGATTTTAGCGTCGGGCTGGATGGTGACGGGATTTTCAACGACGAAGCTCTCCGAACGTTTGACTTTTCGGACCTCCTCCGCTTGTCTCTCAATGGGAAGAAAGCGGTGGATGATCCCCACCCCGCCAGCATGAGCCATGGCGATAGCCATGGCCGATTCCGTGACCGTGTCCATGTTGGAGCTGACCACAGGGATGGATAATGTGATCCCAGGGGCAAGGACCGTGGAGATGTCGACATTGGCGCGGCTGCGGATATGCGACCGCTTGGGCACCAGGAGGACGTCATCAAATGTCAGGCCGGGCTGCGAGCGTACGTTCATGGTTCACCTTTTCCCCTGCATATGGTTGCGAATGGTCTCGTTTGATATCCATGGTTATTGTACAATATCTGTATGCAGGCGTCGAAACGTTTGTCAAGGTCTTTCTTTGCGCGGCACACAGTAGATGTGGCGCGCGACCTCTTGGGAACCCGTCTGGTCCGTGTGGAGGAGGGGGGAAGGCGGGTCTCGGGGAGGATCATTGAAACCGAGGCGTATCGGGGGGAGGAAGACCAGGGCTGTCACTGCCGGGTTGGGCACACAGAGCGCACCGCGGTCATGTATGGTCCCCCCGGCGTCGCTTATGTGTATTTTGTGTACGGCATGCACTGGCTGTTGAACTTCGTCACCGAAGAGGAGGGATTTCCGGGGGCGGTGCTTATCCGGGGGTTGGCGCCGGAGGAGGGGTTGGACCGCATCCGGGAACGGAGGGACGGTCGACCGCGCGAGCAGTGGGCGGATGGCCCGGCTAAATTATGTCAGGCGCTGGGGATCGATGGGGCGTTTAACGGACGGGATGTCTGCCGTCCGGGGTCCAGGCTTTTCCTGGAACGAGGGGAGGCGGTCCCGGATCATCGGGTGAGGACCACCCCCCGGGTGGGATTGAACGCTGTCCCCGAGCCGTGGAAAAGCATCCCCTGGCGTTTCGTGGTTGAAAGCCGAATTTAACTTTAAGGTGCTGCGTCAAGATTTTTGGAATCCATTATGATGGAAAAAATGTGGAGAGTGTATGTTCAAAAAAAAAGAAGAATCGCCCCAAAGGATTGAAGCCTCCTCCCCGCAGGAGCGCGTGACCTCGGTATTGGGTCCGGATATGACCTGGAAGGGGGAGTTGTCAGGCGAGGGGGGCGTGCGGGTGGAAGGCGCGTTTGAAGGATCTATGAACATTGATGGGTTGGTCGTTGTGGATCGAAAAGGGCGCGTCACCAGTGAAAGCATTCAGGCTCGTTCGGTGATCATCGCCGGCGCAGTGCGCAGCGACATCAAAGCGGAGCGGGTGGAGATCCGCGGCACGGGGCGCGTGTGGGGAAATGTGATCACAAAGTCCTTTTCTACTGAAGAAGGGGCTTACCTTCGGGGCAAGATCGAGATGGAGGAAGAGGGGGGCGAAAAAGGTGCAGCGGGTGAGGAATCCGGGGAAGAAAAGGAAGAGGGATAAATTGGAGTTCATCCGCCGGGTGGTTGTCCTCATCCCCCTCATCGCGCTGGCAGCTTGCCGTCCGAGCGGCATTCAGGCCACGGAGCCCAGCCCATCTCCTCCAGCGACCCATACGCTGCAGGCCATCCCCACGATCTCCACCGAGCCCGCACAAAAAGCTGCGGAAGACTGTGGATTACCTCCTTCGCCAACGCCTACCACGCCGGTTGCCCACCCCGCTGATCCTCCCTGCACAGATGGGGAGGGGGAGGTTGTGGATTTTTCCATCGATGCCCCGACGTTGGGTCAACCTTTGGCAGGGAGGATTTATTTACCGCCTTGTTACAGGGAAGGGGAAGAGGCATACCCTGTTTTGTATTTGCTGCACGGGTTGGAGGCGAGCGATGAACAATGGGATCGCATCGGGCTGGATGAAGCCATGGATGCGATGCTGGATGAGGGTGGGATGCGTCCCTTTCTGGTCGTCATGCCGCGGGAACCATCCCGGGGTTTGCCCCCGGAGAACAAATACGGAGAAGCGATTGTCAAAGACCTCCTCCCCTGGGTGGACAAAACGTACGCAACCGTGGCCAGACGGGATGCCCGGGCCATCGGCGGAGTGTCGAGGGGTGGGAACTGGGCGCTCCGCTTGGGCTTTAAATATTGGCAAACATTTGCGGCTGTAGGAGCCCACAGCGCCCCCCTGTTCTACGGGGACCTGCGGGAGATCCCTGAATGGCTGGATGAGATCCCTGATCCCCATCGGCCCCGGCTCTTCCTTGATATGGGCGAGGATGATCCCTATGGCGAATACACCCGTCGCTTGGTGGCGTTGCTCGAGGAAGAGGGCATTCCCCATCAATGGCACCTCTATCCCGGCGGACATGAAGAAGCCTATTGGAGGGACCATCTCCCGGAGTATTTGGATTGGTACAGCAGCACTACCTGGGTGAAGGAAAAGATTCGAGATTCCATCAAATAGTCTTATGCGTTTGCTATACAGTGGATTGATTTACAAAAAAAGATAAGGAGCTAAGTATGAAACTGCCCGATGTGGAAACGTTTATGGATTTGGGTTGGGAGGGGATAGGATCCCTCTACGAGGAGCTGCAAGACCGTGACATCCAGCAGGACAATGCCCCTGAATGGTTGAAAGACTGGTCATCCCTGCGGGAATTACTCAGCGAACGGTATGCCAGATTGCAGTTAGCGACGAGTCTGGACACCCGCGATGAGGAGGCGGAAAAAGCCTTTCACCGGTTTTTGGAGGAGATTTACCCCCCTGCCCAGGCAGCGGACCAGGCGTTGAAGGAGAAGCTTTTGGAGAGCGGATTGACGCCGGAGGGAATGGAAATCCCCCTCCGGAAAATGCGCGCGGAAGCGGATTTGTTCCGGGAAAAGAACCTGCCTTTGCTGACCGAAGAGCGCAAATTGGGCTTGCAGTACAACAAAATCTTCGGAAAGCAATCCGTGGAATGGGAAGGAGAGGAAATCACCCTCGTGCAATTGAAGTCGAAGCTTCACACACCGGAACGAGCGGTGCGGGAAGAGCTGTGGCGTTTGCTGTCAGATCGCCAGCTGGAAGATCGGGAAGCGATCAATGAGATCTGGGAACAACTGATGGACATTCGCTGGCAGTTGGCGGAAAACGCCTCCAAAGAGGATTATCGAGCGTACCGCTGGCAGCAGCGAACCCGGCTGGATTATGAACCAG
The DNA here is from genome assembly GCA_041686005.1 of Anaerolineales bacterium. Lineage (GTDB taxonomy): Bacteria > Chloroflexota > Anaerolineae > Anaerolineales > UBA11858 > B10-G9. The sequence continues at coordinate 53,711 of JAWLER010000002.1, forward strand.
AGGACAGCCTGCAGTTCGTGGATGCAGTGGAAACGGTGGTCGTCCCGGCGGCAAACCGTGTCTATGACCGCTACCAGGAGCGCCTGGGGTTGGACGGGCTGCGGCCCTGGGATGTGATTGATAACAAATCCACGATGGATTTTCCGGTTTTGGAGGCCTTTGAAACGGAGGAGGAATTCACGTCCCGAGTTTCTAAGATTTATCATAAGCTCGATCCCACATTGGGGGCGTATTTCGACCGCATGCGGGAGGAGGATCTGCTGGATCTGGTCAACCGAAAGGGGAAGGCCCCCGGAGCTTTCTGCACGTCCTTTGCCACCCAAAAACGTCCCTTTATCTTCATGAATGCGGTGGGCCTCGCCCCCGATGTGCGCACTTTGTTCCATGAGAGCGGGCATGCCTTTCATGTCTTTGAAAGGGCCGCACTGCCTTATATACACCAGTGGCGCCCCGGTCTGGAGTTTGGAGAAGTGGCTTCCACGGCGATGGAGCTGCTGGCGTCCCGCTACGTTGCTCAAGAGGCAGGGGGGTTTTTCTCAGTGGAAGAGACCGCCCGCTACCGGCGGGGGCATCTGGAGAACAAGCTCCTCTTCTGGCCGTATATGGCCGTTGTGGTCGCCTTCCAGCACTGGGTCTACGAACACCACCAGAAGGCATCGGATCCCGCGGCGTGCGATCAGAAATGGTCTGAGCTGGTGGATCGCTTCATGCCTGCCATTGACTGGCGTGGTCTGCAGGATGTCAAGGAAACCGGCTGGCAGCGAAAGCTGCACATCCACCGCGAGCCTTTTTACTACATCGAATATGGCCTGTCCCAGCTGGGTGCGGTTCAGATCTGGGAAAACGCTCTTGAAGATCAGGCGGAAGCGCTCCGCAGGTATCGCCAATCCCTGGCCTTGGGAGGTACGGCTTCTCTGCCCGATCTGTATCAGGCAGCCGGGGCGGAATTCGCGTTTGATGCAGGGACACTGGCATCCGCTGTGGAGCTCATAGAACGCACCCTGCAGGACCTGGAAGCCGTCATTTAAGCGCGCTTTACCCCATTACCCCAACGGGTCCTGCTTCGATCTCAAATCCAGGGGTGGGGGAAGGTGCCTTCCACCCTGGGCGTTGGCTTCGCGGGCAGGGGCCTGCAACGGCACCTTCTGATGGGCGGGTCCCACTTAAGCGATTTGTCAGTACCTGGCTGTGTGCGGCTCAGGTATAATATGTATCCTAGGTTTTTCGATCATCATCAGCTTGGAAAGGGAGTTATGTCACAAAAATTAAAAATTGTCATCCCGATGGCCGGGTTAGGAACACGGCTTCGTCCCCAAACCTGGAGCCGTCCAAAACAGTTAATGCGCATGGCTGACAATAGCGTTTTGGGGCATGTGTTGGGTATGTTTGATACCCTGCCGGAATCGACCCAGGTCGAATATGTGTTCATCGTCGGCTATTTGGGGGGAAAAGTCAAAGCGTACATGGACGAGGAATATCCCGATTTTGAGGTGCACTATATCACCCAAGAAAAGATGTTGGGGCAGTCCCATGCCCTGTATCTGGCGCGGGAGCACCTCACAGGACCGATGCTGATGGTGTTTGCAGATACCCTGCTGGAAACAGACCTTTCCTTCCTCGATGAGGAAGCGTCCGATATCGTGGCTTGGGTGAAGCCTGTCCCTGACCCTCGACGCTTTGGAGTGGCTGAGGTGGGGGAGGATGGAAGGGTGACCAGGCTGATTGAAAAGCCAAAGTCGATGGACAACAATTTAGCCGTGGTTGGTTTCTACTACTTCTCCGAGGGGGAATTGCTGGTTGAGGCGATCGAGGAGCAGATCGAAAAGGACATCAAACTCAAAGGGGAATATTTTTTGGCGGATGCCATTAACATCATGCTCGATGAACAAGAGTTGGTGATGCGGACGGAGAAGGTCAGCGTGTGGTTGGATGCAGGGACCCCCGAAGCGCTGCTGGAAACCAATCGCTATCTACTAGACCACGGACATGACAATTCTAAAAAAGTCGCAGGGTGGGAGGGGGTAAAAGTGATTCCCCCCGTTTATGTCCATCCTCAGACAGAGGTGGAGGCGAGCGTCCTTGGACCACACGTCGCCATTGGCCCAGGCTGCCTGATTAAAGGGAGTGTGATCCAAAATTCGGTGATCGAAAAGGACAGCCATGTCATCCAGGTCACGCTGAAAGATTCCTTGATCGGCCAAAACACCCAGGTCAAGGGAGAGGCCTCTACGATTAATATCGGGGATCATTCTTCGCTTGACCTGTAGGTCGAGTCGCTCATATTTTTCAAGACTGTCCGGGTAGGTGATCTTACGAGGAGAGAAGATGAGTAAGCAATATCTAGCCCAGCATGTTGCCAACCTCAAGCCGTCGGGTATTCGTGAGTTCTTTGATATCGTCGCCACCATGGACGATGTCATCTCTTTGGGGATCGGTGAACCTGATTTTGTCACCCCGGAACCCATTCTGCAAGCGGGTATCCAAGCCTTGCAGGATGGGGAAACCCATTACACCTCCAATGCGGGTATCCTTGAACTCCGAGAAGCGATCGCTGCCTACCTGGGGGAGAAATATGGGGTGACGTATGACCCAGCCGGTGAGGTGGTGGTTACCGTGGGGGTCTCGGAGGCGTTATACTTGGCGTTGACGGCCATCCTCGAGCCCGGGGAAGAGGTCATCATCCCCACACCATGTTTCGTCTCCTATCAGGCGGAAGTCATCCTGGCCGGGGGAAGACCGGTTGAGGTGCCAGGTCGATTTGAAAACCAATTTCAACCTGATCCGGCGGAAATCGAGCAGGCTGTGACCCCTCAGACCAAGGCGATCTTCATCGGCTACCCCAATAACCCCACAGGCGTGGTGGCATCGAAAGATGTCCTGCTGGAGATCAGTGCCATCGCCGAAAGGCATGATCTGGTGGTCATCTCTGATGAAATCTATGAAAACCTGGTGTACGATGTCGAGCACGTCTGCTTTGCATCCCTGCCGGGGATGAAAGAGCGGACGATCACGTTGGGAGGGTTTTCAAAAAGCTTTGCCATGACCGGATGGCGGGTGGGATATGCGGCGGCTCCGGCTGAGATTTTGAAAGGTTTGCTTCGCATCCATCAATACACCATCATGTCCGCGCCGACCATGTCCCAAATGGCTGCCGTTGAGGCCCTAACAGGCGGACAGGCATTTGCCGAAGAGATGAGGCAAAAATATGACCGGCGGCGGAAATTGATTGTCAACGGCTTGAATGCCATCGGTCTGGAGACGTTTGAACCCCATGGGGCGTTTTACGCCTTCCCGGAGATCACGGTCAGTGGGATGGATGAGGAGACATTTGCCCGTAAGTTGCTCAAGGAGGAAAGAGTAGCGGTCGTCCCCGGATCAGCTTTTGGCGCGGGGGGGGAAGGGTTCGTACGTTGCTCTTACGCCACAGCTTATGAGGAGATCGAACAGGCTTTGCAGCGCATGGATCGCTTCCTGAACAACCACACGTAGCGGAAAGGGTGGGGAGAGGAAAATCCTCTTCCCCACACTCTTGTGATGTATATCATATGCCCATTACCAAGAAATCACTTGCTGGCCAAGGGGGTGCGTGATAGCATGACTTGTGAAGAAATTGTTCTGGTAGGAAGGGTGGGTGCGCTGTGAGCTTTCCAGCTCCGTACAAATTCAGTTAGGGATAGATGACGGGTACCGGTGTAGGGTGCCCGCCTTTCGTTTAAATCACCGAGAAGGAGATTGTTCCAATGGCAGAACCAATCAACGCTTATAAAATGGCTCAGGCTCAATTTGACCATGTCGCTGAGCTCCTGGATTTGGACCCCCAGGTGTGTTCCATGCTTCGCTGTCCGATGCGCGAGTTCAGGTTCCAGATACCGGTGCGCATGGATGATGGGTCCCTCAAAGTCCTTTATGGATATCGGGTCCAGCATAATGATGCCCGGGGACCCGCCAAAGGGGGCATTCGATTCCACCCTGCTGAAACCCTGGATACGGTGCGCGCCCTGGCCATGTGGATGACGTGGAAGTGCGCGGTCGCGGATATCCCCTTGGGAGGAGGAAAGGGCGGTGTGGCGGTGGATACGTCCACCTTGTCGATCACGGAACAGGAGCGGTTGTGCCGGGGTTGGATTGATAAAATATACCGCAACATCGGCCCCCGCCAGGATGTGCCGGCGCCCGATGTGGGGACCAATCCCCGCATGATGGGCTGGATGATGGATCAGTATTCAAAATTGACCGGGGAATATACGCCGGGGGTGATCACCGGGAAACCCGTGGGCGGGGGAGGCTCTTTGGGGCGCACGGAAGCCACAGGTTTTGGCGTGATCTACAACCTCAGGGAGGCGATGGAACACCTGGGAATGGATCCCACCCAATCGGTGGCTGCGATCCAAGGGTTTGGGAACGTGGCTCAATACGCAGCGATTGGTTTCGTCGATTTTCTGGGTGGTAAAGTGGCTTGTGTTTCCTACTGGGACAGCGATGACCAGGCAGCGCGCACGATCAGCCATCCGGACGGGGTAGATCCGAAGTTCTTGCAGACGATCACCAATACCTATGGAATGATTGACAAAGAGAAAGCCCGGGAAGCGGGGTACGAGATTGAAGCCGGGGAAGCCTGGATCAGCAAGGAAGCGGATGTGCTCATCCCCGCTGCGCTGGAAGGACAGATCAACGAGGAAACTGTGAAAGACATCAGCGAGCGCGTGAAGGTCGTGGCAGAAGGGGCCAATGGTCCCACCACTCCGGAGGCTGATGAGGTTTTGCAGGAACTAGACATCTTCGTCATCCCCGACTTCTTGTGCAACGCCGGGGGCGTGACCGTATCCTACTTTGAGGGGGTCCAGAACGACATGAACTTCTACTGGCCCCGGGAAGAGGTCTTGACCAAGCTGGATGAGAAGATGACCAAAGCATTTCAGGATGTCGTGGATATGTCGACCGGCGAAGGGGTCTACATGCGGGACGCGGCCTATATGGTGGCGATCGAGAAGGTCGTCAAAGCCATGGAGCTGCGGGGCTGGATCTAAACGAAATTTTGTGAAGCGTTTGATTAAGACCTCCGAGGTTTGGTGAAAAACCTCGGAGGGCCGTTTTAAAGGAAGAAAACGGATTTATAGAAAAGAGGGCGGATTGACTTCGATCTTCCAATCCGGGCCCTTCAGGCGGCCCCGGATGATTTTGGTGGGATCCGGGCCGCGTAAGATGATCTGCCAGCGGTACTGCCCCCTCACCCGGGCGAAAAAGCACGGGGCAGGCCCGATGATTTGGGTCGCTTCGTAATTCCCCTCCCGGATCCACGTTTTGATTTTGGCCCCCAATTCCTGCGCGTTTTCTCTGGTCTGGATGGCGTCCGGTGAACTGGTTTCAATGCGCACCAGTTTGGTCAGCGGGGGGTAGCGCAGCTTACGCCGGTTGCTGATCTCCTGGCGGTAAAAACGACGGTAGTCGTGTTGGGAAGCGGTTTGGATGACGAAGTGATCCGGCTGGTAGGTCTGGAGGATGACCTGGCCGCCCAGCGGGCTGCGTCCGGCCCGGCCAGCAACCTGGGTCAGGATTTGAAAGGTGCGTTCATCCGTGCGGTAATCGGGCAGGTTGAGCCCGGTATCGGCCAAGACCACGCCTACCAGCGTGACCAAAGGGAGGTCCAGACCTTTGGCCAACATCTGGGTGCCGATCAACACATCCGCTTCATGGTTGGTGAAGGTCTCCATGATCCGCCAGTGGGCCCCCTTTTTGCGGGTCGTGTCTCGATCCCAGCGCAGGGTGCGTACACTGGGAAAGGCTTCTAATAACTTCACTTCCACTTCTTCTGTCCCCGTGCCCACCTGGCGAATCTGGGTGCTGCCGCAGGATGGACAGGTTTGGGGGAGGCCGCGCTGGTATCCACAATGGTGGCAGATCAAAGAATGATCATGTTGATGGTAGGTGAGGGAGATATCACAGCGGGGGCATTTCAGCGCGTAACCGCAGTCACGGCAGAAAACGTACGTGGAGGTGCCCCGCCGGTTGAGGAAAAGGATGGCCTGTTGGTCGCGCTCAAGTACTTCTTGGAGTTGTTCGGTGAGCAGGCGGCTGAAAATCGATCGATTCCCCGCTTTTAACTCTTCCCGCATATCGACGATCTCCACCGGAGGGAGTTCCGCCATCTGGATTTCCTTTTCCAAAGGTTGGTAGCGGTGGACAGGGGTGGGGGAAGGGGATTTGGCGATTTGCTCTTCGATGGTGTCTTTATGGGCCAGGATGCGTTCGGGCAGGGAGAGCGGCGTCCATTCCCCTTGGGCGGCTTTGTACGTGCTGGTCACATTGGGGGTGGCGGACCCCATGATGCAGGTGATGTCCATGAGTTGGGCATACGCGGCAGCCGTGGTCGCTGCGTGGTAAAACGGGGGTGTCTCCGCCTGGTAATAGGAATCGTCGTGGCACTCATCGACGACGATCAATCCAATATCTGGGAAAGGGGTGAAGAGGGCGCTGCGGGGACCCACCACCACGGCGATGTCCCCCCTTCTTGCCAGGCGCCAGGTATCATAGCGCTCGCCGGGCGAGAGTTCGGAATGCAGGACCCCGACTTGATCGGGGAAACGGCGGAAAAAGCGTCCCACCGTTTGCGGGGTGAGAGCGATCTCCGGGACGAGGATGATGGCTTGTTTTCCCTTTTCGATGACCTGATCCACCGCCCGGAGGTAGATCTCCGTTTTTCCCGATCCGGTGACCCCGTAGAGCAAAAAGACATGGGAGGCGTGCTCTTGGAGCGCTTCCTCAATCTCTTTCCAAACATCGCTTTGGGCCTGAGTCAGGGTCAGGGATTGCGGTTTTTTGGGGCTGAGGTCCTCAAGAGGGTCGCGAAGCACAGTTTCTTTGGAGATGGTGAGGAGATCTCTTTTCTCCAACTGACGGAGGTCGCTGAGGTTGCTCCCCGTCTCGGCGTAGATATCAGAGACGTTGACAGGGCCGTCCCGGTCCATGAGCAGGCGCAGGATCGCCTGGCGCCTGTGCAGGGCATCAGGGTAGCCTTCTTGGGCCAGGCTGTCCATGTGTTGGCTGATTTCTTCGGCGGAAGAGGTGAGGGTGACGAAGCGTTCTTTTTTGGGCCGCACACTGGGCGATTCCAGCACGGAGGTGCTCTCGATCACATCGCGGCGTTCCAAGGCCCCCGCCGTCTGGCGCCAGCGTTTGTGCGGCAGCGCGCGGTCGATCTGGCGCCCCCGCAGCGGGCCGCGTTCGATGAGCAGGTCCACAAAGCGGCGTTGGGCTTCGGTGAGTTCCTCATAGACCGGTTCGTTTCTTTCCAGTCGATCTTGGCTGGTCTGGGTGAAGCGGTACAGCGTATCCGCTTTCACACTCAGACCGCTGGGCAGCATGGCATGAAGGGTGATCCCGAGCGGGGAAAGCGTCTCTTCTGAGATATGCTTGGCGAGTTGTATTTGGTGGGGGGTGACCACAGGCTGGCGGTCGAGGATTTCTTGGATGGGCTTGGTACGGGGTACCTCGGGTTGATCCACAAATCCCAGGACGATGCCCTGGACCCTTTGCGAGCCAAAAGGGACGATGACCAGCTGCCCTTTTTCCACCCTTCCTCTGAGACCAGGTGGGAGATGGTAATGGTAAGTCCCGTGGACGTGAGGGACATTGACAGCGATATCGACGTATTGGGTCATGATCGGTTTGAGTGGGGAAAAGGGGTCAGTCCTTTGTCAGCACAGCGGCCTCATAGCCGACCACGCGAGCGTTGTCGCCGGTGACTTCCCCAGAGTGCCCATGTTTCAGGTGATGGGCTTGATTTGCACCTAATTGTTTTCCAGCCCAAATCACTGCAGCCAGCCCCCCTTTGCCGCAAGCGAAACCCTCTTTTTTTCGCTCCGCTTCGTAGATCGCCTCCGGGTCCAAATCCAGGATGGCATCGATAATGGTCTGATCCAGCTGGCGGGCTTTTTCCGCGGAGTAAAAATGGGATAAATCCGTGCTGGCCACCAGTAGCCCCTCCCGGCTGGCAAGCAGTTCCCCCAAGGCTTCGCTCAGATTACGCATCAATCCTTGATCCTGGTCCCGGATCATGAGCGGGAGAAGGGTGAATGCCGTGGGGATCACCCGCTGCAAAAAGGGGAGCTCGATCTCAACGGAGTGCTCGGTGTCGTTTTTGACGGAGGAGATATCCACCCCGCTCTTTTCTTGGAAGGCCTGCTTGACGAATGCTAGCGCTTCATGGTCCACGGGGACATCGCCAAGCGGGGTGTGGTAGGCATCATGCCCCGAGGTCAGGATGGGTTCGGAATACGGTTGGTGCATGGGAGAGGTGATGACGACCAACTCCGGTTTCAATCCCTGCAGGGCTGCAAACGCGTACCCTGCGACGGGGCCCGAATAGCGGTGACCGGCGTGGGGGGTGACGACGGCGAGGATCTCGCCGGGGATCTCTGGAAGATCTGCCTGAGACAAATACCCGTCGATGGAATCCGCCAATACCTCAGGATCAGCCGGGTACCACTGTCCGGCGAGCGGCGATGGTCGTATGTCGGTGGTGGTCATAGCTGTTGTCCTTTGATAATCTCTCTTCGATTTGATTGTAGCACAGGTGGATAATTTCTTTGAGCGACAGCACTTCATGCCCTATCGCATGTATTGGCTCTCCTCCCCGGGATGATGCCCATCCCCCCTTGTGATATACTATTTTGGAATATTTTGGACAGTCTTGAGGCTTTGACGATGGCGCAGGTGCGCATCGAATATTGTGCCGTTTGAAACTATCTCCCGCGCGCCCTCAGTGTGACGGGCGATCTTTTTGATGCCTATGAGGATCGGATCGATGCCCTGACCCTCGTCCCTTCTAGCGGGGGTATCTTTGATGTGCATGTGGATGAAGAGTTGCTGTACTCCAAATCGGAAACAGGGCGTTTTCCTGAGGAGGGGGAAATGATCGATCTGTTTGACAAATTTATGGAGGAGTAGAGAATTGTGACGGATGAAAAGAATGGACGCGTTTTCTCCGGAGCGCGGCCTACCGGGCGCCAGCATCTAGGAAATTATCTGGGTGCTATCCAGAACTACGTGGCCTTGCAAGAAGAATACGAGAGCATCTACTGCATCGTCGATGTCCACGCCTTGACCACGGAGGAAACCACGCGGGACTTGAAACGGAACACGGTCGAGATGGCTTTGGACTGGTTGGCTGCCGGCATGGACCCCCAAAAAAGCATCATCTTCGTTCAATCCCACGTGCCGGAGGTGATGGAGTTTCACACCATCCTGTCCATGGTCACCCCCTTGGGGAAATTAACCGCGCTTCCCACCTTTAAAGAGAAGGTGCGTGAAAACCCCGATAACGTCAATTACGGTCTGGTCGGGTACCCCGTCCTGATGGCGGCGGACATCCTGCTCTATAAAGCGACCACGGTCCCGGTGGGGGTGGATCAAATCCCCCATGTGGAATTTGCCCGCGAAGTGGTGCGGTCTTTCCACCACCGCTATGAGACGGATATCCTGGTCGAGCCGGCATCCAAAGTGACCCGGATCCCGAAGGTGCTGGGGATTGACGGGCAGCGGAAGATGAGCAAAAGTCTGGACAATCACATCGAGCTGGCAGCCTCGCCGGAGCGCACCAAAGAGCGGGTGATGGAAATGGTCACCGATCCCCAGCGCATGCGGCTCTCCGATCCTGGGGACCCGGACGTGTGCAATGTCTTCACGCTGCATAAAATCTTCTCCAGCGAGGAAGATGTGGAGGAAATCAACCGGGCTTGCCGGGAGGCAAATATCGGTTGCGTGGAATGCAAACAGCGCTTTGCGAAATCCCTCAATGAGCATCTGGCTCCTTTCCGGTCCCGGAGGGATGAGATAGAGAAGGATCCGGATTTCATCCGCGATGTGCTTGCGGAGGGGGCGAAACGGGCTCAAACCATCGCTGCGGCGACCATGGAAGAGGTCCGGTCCGCGGTGGGGTTTTATGAACGGGGTGGATCATCATGAAGGCCGTCGTCCAGCTTGTCAAGAAAGGGAGCGTCCGTGTCGAGGGGGAAGTGATCTCCAAGATCTCCCGGGGAGTGGTGGTCCTCTTGGGGGTGGGTCCGGAAGACGAGGAGCGGAATGCCCGTGAGTTGGCGGAAACGATCGCCAAACTGCGCATTTTACCGGACAGAGATGGGAAAATGAACCTTTCCCTTTTAGATGTGGGCGCTGAAGCCCTGGTTGTGCCCCAATTCACCCTCTATGCGGACACAAGCAAAGGGAACCGGCCCTCCTTTACGGATGCTGCCCCGCCGTCCCTCGCCCGTCCGTTGGTGGACCATTTTGTCCGCGAATTATCAGCTTGGGGCGTGCCTACCAAAAGTGGTCAATTCGGGGCTCATATGCTGGTTGAAATCCACAATGATGGACCGGTGACGATCACCCTGGAAAGTTAATCGCAGGATGGGGGAGAGAAAGGCTGAGGAGGGTCCCAAAGGCATGGAAGAGCGCACCAATCAAGAATGGCTGGAGGATTTACAGGGACCACACAAGGATCAAGCCATTGCGGACTTACGGGAATTCCTCATCGAAGGGCTGGGTTATGCATTGGGGAATCACCATCGCGAAAATATGGATGTGTTGATCGAGGATTTTGTCCAGGAAGCGTTGATCAAGATTTTGGATAACCTGGATACCTTCCGGGGGGACAGTAAATTAACCACCTGGGCTCAAAAAATCGCCGTCCGCGTGGCGTTTTCCGAGCTGCGCAGGAAACGTTGGGAGGATGTGTCCATCGAACAATTTGTCCCTGAAGAAAGCGGTGTGGATTTCACCCCGGCGATTCTGACCGATACGAAGCCCACCCCTGAAGAAATGACCACCCGGGACAGGATGGTCAGAATCATCCTGCAAAAAGTGGATCAGGAACTTACGGAACGGCAGCGAAAAGCCATCTATGCCGTGATATTGGGGGGCATGCCCATGCAGGAAGTCGCGGAACAAATGGGGACGAATCGGAATGCGCTGTACAAACTGATCTATGACGCCAGAAAAAACCTGAAGGAATCCTTGCTGCGGGAGGGCCTGACACCGGAGGAGATGTTGGCGACGTTTAAGGATGGGTAAGAGATTGCGTCCTTATTCCGTCAGTATGGCAGGAGATGATTATGGAGAGGATTGATCAAGACGCGATGTACAAAATGGTCCGGGCCATAGCCGACGTTCGGAACCGAGAAATTGGGTGTGATGATTGCTTTGAACAAGTTGATCGATTTGTGGAACTGGAATTGGCAGGGGAGAGCCCTGGGGATGTCCTGCCCCTGGTGAAAGAGCATCTGGATCGCTGCCAGAACTGTCGGGAAGAATATGAGGCATTGTTGGTCGCGGTCAAAGCGATGTCAGGGAAGTGAGGATGGGAAAAAGATCATGAACGAAGAGATGGATACGATTGTTGTCTATGGGACAACCTGGTGTCTGGATTGCAAACGGGCGAAGCAGTTTTTTGGGGACCAGCGTATTGCATACCGTTGGGTGGATATCGAAGAGGATCCAGAGGCTCTGGCGCGTATGGAAGAGATCAACGGCGGTAAACGGATTGTGCCCACAATCCTGTTCCCTGATGGGGACCATCTCGTTGAACCCTCCAATGCGGAACTGGCTGAAAAACTGGGCATCACCAGGGAAGCGGAACATACCTATTATGATGTGATTATTGTGGGCGCCGGGCCGGCGGGTTTGACAGCCGGGATGTATACAGCCCGGGAGGGGCTGGATACGTTGATCATTGAGAAAGGTGCGCCTGGAGGGCAGGCGGGGGTGACCCAGGTCATCGATAATTTTCCAGGTTTCGATAAGGGCATTTCCGGCGAAGAATTTGCTGAAAGGTTGACGAATCAAGCGGAACGATTTGGCGTGGAAATCCTGCAAGCCCAAACCGTGACGGAGATCCGCCTGAATGGGCAATATCGCGAAGTGCTGACAGCGGATGGAAGCTGTTACGCTGGCAAAGCGGTGCTTCTCTCCACCGGTGCCCGGTATCGGCGTCTGGATGTCCCCGGGGAAAGCGAGTTGATTGGCACGAATATCCACTTTTGCGCCACATGTGACGGCGCGTTTTACAAAGGGGATGAGGTGTTTGTGATCGGCGGGGGGAACAGCGGCTTGGAAGAAGGCCTTTTCCTGACCAAATTTGCAGAGCGGGTCACCATTGTCGAACGAGAGGACCGATTGGGGGCTTCCCAAATCTTGCAAGAAAAGGTGAAGCAGCGGGAAGATATGGATATCCTGCTCAACCATACCGTAGAGGAATTCAAGGAAGCGGATGGGAAATTGGAGGGGGTGATCCTCAAAAACCGGGTGACAGGTGAGACCAAGGCATATCATCCCGATGGGGTGTTTGTTTTCATCGGGTTGGAACCTAACAGCGATTTTTTACCGGAGGGCATCGAACGGAAACAGCAGGGGTTTGTGGTCACGGATTCCACATTACAGAGCACCATGAGGGGGGTATTCGCGGCGGGTGACGTCCGGGAAGGGGCAACAGCTCAGGCGGCGTCTGCAGCTGGAGAAGGTGCGACCGCGGCTTTGATGATCCGGCAATTCTTAGAGTCCATTGGCGAGAAATGAACGAGCGCATTCCCATCCTGACAGTGGAACAGATGCGGGAAGTGGATCGCTTGATGGTGGAGACCTTTGGGATCCAATTAACCCAGATGATGGAAAACGCGGGGCACGGTTTGGCTGCCCTGGCCCGGGATCGTTTTTTAAGTGGGGATCCACGAGGGTCCCGGGTGCTGATCTTGGCCGGGAGCGGTGGGAATGGCGGGGGCGGGTTGGTAGCGGGACGCCGGCTCCACACTTGGGGCGCGGAGGTCATCATCTTCCTGTCCCGAAAGCCGGAGGAGATGGACGGCGTTCCCGCCCAGCAGCTGTCGATTTTGCAAGCCATGGAGGGGGTCGGTATCATCCCCCCAGGGGGTGATCAGAGTTTTCCACAGGCTGATCTGATTTTGGATGCCTTGATCGGCTACAGTTTAAAGGGCGCTCCCCGGGGAGCGACGGCGCGTTTGATCGAGCGCGCCACGGATCACAAGGCGTCCATCCTCAGTTTGGACGTGCCTACTGGGGTCGAGGCGGGGACGGGAACGGTTCACACACCCCATATCAGGGCTGATGCGACCCTGACCCTGGCGCTGCCTAAAAGGGGGCTTTTCGTGGAAGAAACCTGCCCCTGCGTGGGAGAATTGTATCTGGCGGATATCGGTGTCCCGCCAGAGCTTTACGGGAGGATGGGCATTTCTGTAGGGCCGATCTTTGCAGAACAGGATTTAATGCGCCTATATTAGGTAGGGTGTCTTCGAACATAACTGTGGATCGGACTTTTTCATCGCTGGGACGAGGCAGGGGTCATTTTTAACCCCTCCAAGAATGGGTCCTTACTTTTCCTTTTGCAGATAACGGTCCCAAATTTCCAGGGCTGGCTTCGAGGTTCCATCCACTCCCATGAGTCCAATGGTGGCAAATTGGCTCAGGGTCTGGGTGTCCTCTTCCGGCATCCCTTGCTCCCGCAGCATCTCGGCGGTGTGGTCCATATTGAGGTCGCTGAGGATGAGGTAAACCCAAAACGCCAATCGCTCTCCCAATTGGTTGTGGACGGTTTGCAAATACGCGGCCTGGTCGCCGGGGTCCCGGCTGGACGTAAAGCCTCCCTCCGCTACTGCGAGGGGTTTATCCGTCGCTTCGCTGAGACGCGTATAGTAATCAGCCGGGATCTCCTCCCCATGCTGGTATACGAAATACGGGTAGGAGGAGATGACCCATAGATCTAAGTAGGGTTCAAAAGCTTCCACCTGGTCCCAGTTTGTTTGGTAAGCGGGGCGGCTTTCTGACGCGCCGGGGAACATGTTGTTGAGGTCGTCCCACTGGAAAGTGACGAAGATTTGTGTATCAGGAGATCTCGCCTTCACCTCATCATACACCTCCCTGTATAAGCTGAGGTAATGCTCGCTGTCCGCGGGGTGGGCATCCATATAGGTATTGATCTCGGATGCCAAGCCCAGATAACGGGGCTCGAATTCATCCACGATCCAGATGGTGAAATGCTCGAATGCATTTCGCACGTCGGGGTTGGCGAAATTCGCTTCCCAGCCCTCGGGAAGCCCTTTGAATTCCCGACGGTTAAGGCCGTTTAGGGGGTCGACTACGAAAACCCATTCCAGGTCATGCATCTTCGCCAGCAGGACCTGGTTCTTCAGGTCCGTCCGGCTCTGCGAGTCCCCTTGCGGTCCCTCGGCGAAGTCCAGCCAGGGGATGTTGGGTTGAATGAGGATGAAATCTGCGTGCTCTCCCAGATTGGAAAAGTGTTGCAGGACGCTCTCCTCCGTGGCATTGGGAGGGCTGGGGAAGAACCCGTAAGCGGTCTCCCCCGTTTCAAATATGGAGGTGGGGGAGACGTTCTTTTCAGGGGTGGTCTCTAAGGGGGTCAGGGGGGGATTGGCGGTCCTCTCCCCACACGCCAAGGAAGCCAGGAATAGCAGGAGAATGGGCAGGAAGATGCGGCGTTTCATGGGTGTCCCTTTGGGTCGGATTCCAAGTAAATACGAACGTTCGGTGATGCCTGTCAACCGTATCGGGGTTGATTATAGTCGCTCTGTGGCTTTGTATGCGATCCTCTGTTTGCCCCATATCCCTTGTGAGTGGCTGGGGGGAGGGTCCCAGCATCCGGGAATGTAAGAATTTGTTAGCTGATTAAGGCATTTGAAAGTGTTAAAATGTACCGTATGATAGCGGCGCGTTCTGGAGTCATTGACCGGGAATCGAAGCAGATCAGACCCTTTGATGTGCGGTCAGATTTATTAGCGGTTTCCGACTTGGTGGAGTTATGTTTCGCGGAGCGTTTATCCAGGGATGGGAAAGCGCTTCTGCGAAAGATGCGCAGATCTGCCCGCAGCAAACGCTTCCAACGCTGGGCGCATCACGTTGCCGGTCGGGTTTCCATGCCCTTTACGGGCTTCGTTTGGGAGGAAGGAGGCGAGGTGGTGGGCAATCTCAGCCTCATCCCCTATCATCTATCAGAGGGGGATTTCTATATGATAGCCAACGTTGCTGTCCACCCTGATTTTCAACGAAGGGGGATCGGGCGGGCGTTGGTGCGCCGGGCGCTGCACTTTTTGGAACCCCGCAATTTAGATGGCATTTGGCTGCAGGTGGACGAAGGCAATCTGGCTGCGGTTCGGTTGTACCAACAAGAGGGATTTGATGAGCAAACACGACGCACCACCTGGTTTTTGGAACCGGAGGGGATCATCAGGGATGGTCGCTGGCATGAAACGTCCCGTATGGCTGTGCACAGACGACAGGCAGGACATTGGGAAAAGCAAAAGCAGTGGTTGGAAGAAACCTATCCAGCGTGGGTGAGGTGGCACCTGCCCCTTAAAATTCCATACCTCCGGGGAGGGATCCTGGGCATGCTCACGCGCGCTTTCTATGTCGAACCGGAAGTCCGGCAGTGGTCGGTTTCCACCAAAGAGGAGTTGATCGGGGTGTTAAGCTGGCAAGCTTCCAAACGCCATTCGGATTGGTTGTGGTTGGCCGCGCCGCCTGGAAAAGAGCCCATGGTCCTGGACGCTTTTTTTTCAACCAACGCACATTCGTTTCGCCGCAGGGTGAGACTTGATTATCCGGCCGGGAGGGCAAATCAAAGCCTGGAAGCATGTGGTTTTTCCCTGTCAAGGACCTTAATATGGATGAAGCACAGCGGGGGGTTGCGTGAATGATGTGGGATCCGCTGGTACGGTGATTCGTTTCCATACACAGCATTTTGAGGGAGATCGATTTTTCACCGCTGGTTGACTTTCTTTTCAATCCAGCGTATACTAGAAATAGGTTGGAGGGAAAGCCATTATGCGATTCGAAAACTCCAAAAGAATAGATGTCCTGGTAAGCAAAGCACGCATTCTGAAGCCGCGTGCTTTTTCTTTTTTTGTCTAACCCTGGAGGTGAAAGCATGGATTCAGGAATGATCGGGAAAATCCAGAAATCAAAACAATATGCCATGGAACGGGAGCGTATTCAGATTGACAGTTTGTCGGTTACCTTTGAGGGCACGAATAACTCCCATAAGGTATCTTATAAAAATGGAACCTGGCAGTGTGATTGTGATTTTTTCAAAACCCGGGGCCGGTGCAGCCATACCATGGCATTAGAACGTATTCTTGTGCAAGATGCGGATCTCACCTTTGCTGATCCCCAATAGAATCTGACTATCAGGATAATCGCCATGGTACTCCGCAGGGCATGTCCTGCGGAGTTTTCTTTTTAAGATCCCTTTCATCTCCTGTCCGATCGCTTGACTGTAAGGGTCGAAGGGGTATACAATGTCAGCGATGAAGTACTATATTTGGACCTCCGGATGTCAAATGAACGTGGCTGACTCCCGCCGGGTGGCTTCGGCGTTGGAGCGGCTTGATTACCAACCCACCGACCGGGCGGAAACCGCGGATGTGATCGTGCTTAATACCTGCGTGGTGCGGGAGAGCGCGGAGGAAAGCGCCCGGGGGCGGATCGGGTCCCTGCGGAGGATCAAAGACAAAAACCCGGATGTGGTGATCAACGTCATGGGGTGTCTGGTGGGCGTGGGCGGTCATAGGGAATTAGAGGAGGAATATCCTTACGTGGATGTCTTCTCGCCGCCCTCGGACCCCGGACCGTTGATGGCTTACTTAACCCAGGATGAGGATAAGGCATATCAAAAAGAAGCCACATCGAGACGTTTTGCGTTCATGGATGGGGATTTGGAACTGCCAGCAGCCGATCAATTGAAGCTGTTCTCCGCTTATGTCCCTATCGTTTTGGGTTGTTCCCACGCCTGCACATACTGTGTCATTCCCTTTCGACGGGGGATAGAGCGCAGCCGTCCACTCCAAGACGTGGTAAAAGAAGTCCAGGCCCTTGTTTCGCAAGGAGTCAAAGAAATCACCTTTTTGGGCCAAATTGTAGACCGCTACGGGCTGGATCTGCCCGATAAACCGAGCTTGAGCGATCTGTTGTGGGAGGTCCATGAGATCCAGGAATTGAAGCGGATTCGGTTTCTGACATCCCATCCCAGCTGGTTCAATGTGGAGTTAGTGGACACCGTGGCGGCCTTGCCCAAGGTCATGCCCTATATCGAAGTCCCCAACCAATCCGGGGATGACGAGATATTGGCGGCCATGAGGCGTGGATACACAGCAGATGAATATCGGTCTCTCATTCATCAAATCCGGGAGCGCATTCCCGATGTGGGGATTGCCACCGATCTTATCGTTGGTTTCCCCGGGGAAACACGGGAGCAATTTCAACGCACATACGATCTTCTGGAAGAGCTGCGCTTGGATGTGGCACACATCGCCCGCTATTCAGCGCGCCCCAAAACAGTCGCCAGTCGGAAAATGGAAGACGATGTCAGCGAAGAAGAAAAATGGTGGCGCTTCCGCAGGTTGGAGCGCCTTCAGGAAAAGATCGCGGGGGAGATCAACGCGGCCTACAAAGGTTCAACGGTGGAGGTCCTTTTTGAGGGCCGGGATAGAAAAGGGCGCTGGCGGGGGCGAACGCCGAACCATAAACTCGTTTTTGTGGAAAGCGATCAAGATGTGAGGGGGAAGACACTCCCGGTGAACGTCACATGGGCGGGGCCCTGGTCCATGCAGGGTCAGCTTATCGCCCAGGATAACCCTGAGATGCCAATTTATCCCACAAAAGAAGGGTTGAGATCCTGACTTAAGACCGTTCGCTGCGAAGGGAAGTTATGGGCCATACGGATGTTGAAGGGATTGATCAGGAGTACCCGGAGCCCACGGTGGGAGGATTGGTGTTCAACGCTCAGGGCCAGCTGTTGATTGTCAAATCCCATAAATGGAAGGGCAAATACACCATCCCGGGGGGACATGTGGAGGTGGGAGAGCGCCTGGAAGATGCCCTGCGGCGGGAGGTCAAAGAGGAAACCGGTCTGGACGTGCACGACATCGCGTTCCTCTGTTTTCAAGAATATATCGGGGGGGACAGCTTTTGGGAGAAGCGCCATTTCATTTTTTTCGATTTTACCTGTCAGAGCGATGAAGTGGAGGTGGTCTTGAATGAGGAGGCGCAAGAATACCGCTGGCTGGATCCGCGGGAGGCCTTGCAGTATCCCATCGATGACTACCTGCGGTATTCCCTTCACGTCTACCTTGATCAGCAAGAGCGTGAAGGGCGGCGGGGTGGCTGATCTCCCTCATGAGAGAGGTCCAGATCCACCTCTGGGTCTTTTATGATCACGGCCGACGCTGTGAGTAAAATCGGTGCGCCATTGTACACTTCATCTATTTATGGGTACAATGAGGGCGATTGTCCATGAATTTCATTCACAACTGAGGTTTGTATGGCAAGAAAAACCTTGCTGAGATTCGTCTCCGCAGGGGCCCTTTTGTCCTTGGCTTTATCCGCCTGCAATCTGCCCCGGGAGACTGACGTTCCCACCCAGGCTGGTGGGGCGCTTTACACTTCCGCAGCGCAGACCGTTTCCGCGCAGTTAACGCAGGCGGTCGGCGGTGACATTGACCCCATCAGAACCGCGACACCGGAGCGGACACCCACCTCCAGCGGGGTGCCTGAGCCCACCACACCGGTCTCCCTGACATCCCCCACAGTCACGGAAGTGCCCTGTGATCGAGCAACTTTTATCAAGGATGTCAATTATCCGGATGGCGTCGATCTCTCCCCTGGAGAGGCGTTCAGGAAAACATGGCGATTGAAGAATATTGGTTCGTGCACCTGGACATCCGGGTATTCGCTGGTCTTTGATCAGGGGGATGCGATGAAGGGGCCGGCCTCGAAACGATTGGCGAGCGAGGATGTAGAGCCGGGGGAGACGGTCGATGTCTCCGTTGATCTTCAGGCGCCGGAAGAAGCAGGGACATACCAGGGGTTTTGGAAACTGCGAAATCCCAGCGGTCAAGTCTTCGGCACCGGTGAGGATGGTTCCAAAGCCTTCTGGGTAAAAATTGATGTCGTTGAGGGCTCCGAATGAAGTGGGTGACCGCCATTGTCCTCAGCGAAAGTCAGACATTCACGGAATATGGATCTTCAGGTTTCCCGGGGCGATAAAAAGGCAAAATACGAGGCTTGAGGATCAGATTCGCTATCTATCCTAAAATACGGTAGAATACTAAAGCCATCCATCATCGCGCGAGGTTTTCGCATAGCCTGTTCAATGGGTGATGTTGATTGGAGTGAAGAAATTGTGAAGGGGCTGAGCCTATGAGTGAAAAAGAATCTGCAAAAGATGTGATCGATAAATACCGCAAACGCCAGGCAAAAACATGGCAGACGACGCTGCTTTTCATCGGTATCGTTTTGTTGATCATTTTAGGGGCGGCGTTTTTAATTTTTTGGTTGACGGGAGCGAAATTTGATCCCCGGGCTTTATTTGCCACTGACACCCCCACCCCTACCCAGACTTGGACCCCCACCCCCGTTCCCCCCACGGCGACGATGACCCTGACCCCCACCGAAGCGCCGCCCACGGACACACCATCCCCCTCCTTGACCCCTACCAGGTCAGGCGCAGTGCTTTATGTCGTCCAAGAAGGGGACAGCCTGTATTCCATCGCGGAAAAATTCGATGTCGATTTGTTCACGCTGGTCGTCCGTAACCGGGAGCGGGAGGATTTTGACCTTGATCCCGTGAACCCCAACATCTATGCGGGGGATGAGATTCTCATTCCGGCCCCCGACGACTTCATTCCCACACCGACTTCGGTGATCAACGCGCCCCGGGGCATGCCGGTGGATTATACGGTTCGACCGGGGGATTCCGTGGAGTTGATCGCCAGAAAACTCAACAGCACCGTTGAGGATATCCTCCGGCGAAACGAGTTCATCGAGGAAGAACAGGACGGCGTCATCTACACCGGTCAGGTCTTAAACGTGCGGGTCAACCTGGTTACCCCGGTTCCCACCGAGGAACCCCAGGACACGCCTCAAAAGACGCCGGGTTCGATCTCGACCCTGACACCTACACCCTAAGAATAAAGTTAACCCATCTAAACCATGATAGCCGGGTGGACACGCCCGGCTTTTTCCTTGACAGAAGGGTAGGGGATGGTAGAATGGTGTTTGGTAATTGATAATGATTATCAATATCAATTAATGATCATGAAAAGAGAATCCCCTGAACAGCGACTCCAGACTTGGAAAGCCACCCTTAAAGCCCGCGGTTTTCGACTCACCGCGACCCGCCAGACGGTGATGAAAATTTTGGCGGAAAGACAGAAAGCCCTCACCGCCCAGGAGATATACGATTCAGCCCGGGACCAGGGTCATGGCGTGGGCATCGCCAGTGTGTATCGCACCCTGGAAATCCTGGATGAACTGGCTTTGATCCAACAAATACATCAAGGGGAAGGTTGTCATGCCTATGGGCCAGCCCTCAGCGGGCATAAGCATTTCTTGATCTGCACCGAATGCGGCCGGATGGTGGCTTTTTCAGGCATGGAAGAGGTGGAAGCCCTCTTGCAGGAAGTGGAGGACCGGAGCGGGTATGAAGTCAAAGGACATTGGCTACAGTTGTTTGGGTTATGTCAGGATTGCCGGGCAAAAGGGTCCCAGCCTGAATCATAAGGAGCATTTTTAATGGTGTTTCAACGAAAAGTACATATCTCAGTTTATTGGTTGCTCCTCTTCACTGGCTTCTTTGTGTTCTCAGTGATAGGCTGCGCTCCGCGAACGGGGGCGGTACAAAAGGATGTGGAAGATAAAGAAGGGGGTCGCCTGCGCGTGGTGGCTACCACGAATATCGTCGGGGATGTGGTCGGTGAAGTGGGAGGGGCGTGGATTGATTTGACAGTCCTGCTCCCCCCCGGTTCCAATCCCCATGCCTACCAGCCCGCGCCCCGGGATATGTCCGCGGTTTCGGAAGCGGACGTGATCTTTGCCAATGGTTTGAAATTAGAGACCTTTTTGGAAGACATCCTTGCCAGTGCAGGAGGTGAGGCGAAGGTCGTCATCGTCTCGGAGGGCGTGGAGGTGCGGGTCTTTAACGAAAAGCATGAGGAGGGAGAGGGAACAGCGGATCATGACCTGAAAAATCCGGATCCCCACGTCTGGTTTGATCCTCGGAATGTGATCATCTGGACGGAAAATATCGAGAGCGCCTTGGCAGCACTTGACCCGGCCCACAGCGGCACTTATCGGAGGCGGTCTGACGCATACCGGGAGCAACTGCGTGAGCTCGATGAGTGGATCGCAGACCAGGTCGCGAAGATCCCGGAGGAGAACCGGGAGCTGGTCACCGATCACACCGCCTTCGGATATTTTGCGAACCGGTACGGCTTTGAACAGGTCGGGGCGGTCGTCCCGGCGCCGACCACTGAAGCGCAGCCCTCCGGGAAGCAGTTGGCGCAGCTCGAAGAGAAGATCCAGGCATACGATGTCCAAGCCATCTTTGTGGGCAGGGATTTCGACCCCGCGCTCTCCGCGAGGGTAGCGGAAGACACCGGGGTACAATTGGTCCCCCTTCATTTTGGATCTTTGACGCCGCCGGATGGGGAGGCGCCCACGTATCTTACATACATGCGTGAGAACGTCCGCGCCATTGTCAAGGCTCTGCGTTGACGGGATCGCCCCCCCATAAGCTGCTTCCGTTGAGCGCCCGGGGCCAGGATCGATTCGTGTAAATTTTTAGGGATGTAGACAAAAAGAGGTTGGGCCAATGGTTGATGTATTGCGAAGGTTTCGTCAGGGATCGTTGGGCCGTCACTATGCGGCTCATCAACCCGATGCCCCCATCCTGGCTCTCGAAAACGTTTCCGTGGACTATGAGAACAGCGCTGCCCTGGATCAGGTCACCTTTGATCTCCAGGCAGGGGAACGGGTGGCGGTTGTGGGACCGAACGGGGCCGGGAAAAGCACCTTATTTAAAGTGATCGCGGGTGTGATCCATCCTGACGAGGGGATCGTGCAAATTTACGGGCATGAGCCGGGAGGGCATGTTTGTATCTCCTACATACCTCAACGCAGCCAGGTGGATTGGCGTTTTCCCGTCACGGTGGCGGATGTGGTCATGATGGGGAGGATCAGCAAAATCGGCCCCTTGCGCATCCCCTCGCCGGCAGATTGGCAAGAAGTGGAAAAGGCCCTCCACTTGGTGGGTTTGTCTGACCTGTCAGGGCGACAAATTGGAGAATTGTCCGGAGGGCAGCAGCAACGCATGTTTATCGCCCGCTCTTTGGCTCAGGAGGCGAAGCTGATGCTGATGGATGAACCCCTGACCGGCTTGGACGTGCCTTCCCGGGAGAGCGTCATGGGCGCCTTGGATACGTTGACCGAGAATGAGGTCACGTTGATGGTTTCCATGCATGATCTCCAACTGGCGTCAGAAAAATACGACCGGATTATGTTGCTCAACAAACACATGATCGCGATGGGTTCCCCAGAAGAGGTTTTCAAAAAGGAATATCTCTCTGAGGCTTATGAGGGGCGGATCCATTTCATAGAAGGGGAAACGGGGGAGATGGCCCTGGAGGACAGCTGTTGTGAAGGAGATCGAAATGGAATGGCTTGAGATTATCTTGGAACCCTTCCGGTATCCCTTCATGGTCCGGGGTCTGATTGCCAGCGTGTTGGCTGGAGTGGTGAGTGCCACTGTAGGGACCTATGTGGTGCTGCGGGGGATGGCCTTCTTTGGATCCGCCCTGGCCCATTCCATCCTCCCCGGTGTGGCGGTGGGTTACCTGCTCACCGGCGGGGCGAAAACCCCACTGTTTTGGTGGGGCACAGGGACGGCGATCGCGGCTTCCTTGGGCATCGGTGCCATCAGCAGAGGGGCGAAGATCAAAGAGGACACAGCCATCTCGATCATCTTTTCAGGGATGTTTGCCCTGGGCATCGCCATCATTTCCACGGTCCAGAGTTATACTGTGGATTTGACCCATTTCCTCTTCGGCGACGTCCTGGGCGTTTCCACCCGCCAGGTGTGGTTGATCGCGGTCTTCGGCGCCTTGATTGTGTTCCTGGTATTGGCGTTTTACAAAGAGTTTTTGGTACTCACTTTTGATCCTGTGCTCGCCACCACCTTACGCATCCCGAGGGGGTTTTTTGAATATTTCCAGTTGGTGCTCATCGCTTTGACCATCGCCGTATCTTTGCAAACGGTAGGGGTGGCATTGATGGTGGCTATGTTGGTCACCCCGGCTGCTTCTGCCTACCTTTTGACCCGGCGCTTGCCGGTGATGATGGCCCTGGGCGCGGCCTTGGCGTCCATTTCAGGGGTGGTGGGTCTGTATGTTTCCTATTACTTAAATGTGGCTTCCGGCCCAGCGATCGTCCTCACTGCGACCGCTTTTTTTGGGCTGAGTTGGGTCGTTCGCACTGTCCGCAGCCGGGCTAACAAAGGGGCATGAAATTCGATAGGGGAATCAGCCCCACCGTTGTAGAGCCCGTTCTATTTCCCCTTTGACGTAGGGATCCTCTTCGCCGGAAGGCGCTTCTTGGAGCGCCTGTTGAGCGCCTTCCCCTCCCAATTGCCCCAGCGCCCAGGCAGCGTGCCCCCGCACCAAGGGTTCCGGATCATGGAGGGCACCGGTGAGGGCGGGCACTGAGTCGTTTTCCCCCTCATTTCCCAGCGCGACAGCGACATTCCGCACATATCCGCGGCGCTTGGCCCGTTTCACGGGGCTGCCTTTAAAGGTCTCCCGGAAAGCTTCCTCTGAAAGCGAGATCTCATCCCGAAGCTTGACCCGGGTGGTTTCCGGTCGGGGGCGTAAGGTTTCGATGATGTCCCTCTTCTTAGGGGGTTTCTGGTTCCAGGGGCAGACTTGCTGGCAGATGTCGCAGCCGAAGATCCATTGATCCATCTTAGGGCGCAGTTCCGGGGGGATAGGCCCTTTCCGTTCGATGGTCAAATAGGAGAGGCACAGGTTGGCGTCCAGGAGGTATGGTTCTTTAAGGCTGCCGGTGGGACAGGCGTCCAGGCAGCGGGTGCAGGTCCCGCAGTGTTCTTCCTCGAAGGGGGCATCGGGTTCCAGGGTGATACCCAAGAACAATTCTGCCAGGAAGAAAAAAGACCCCCATCGGGGGTTGATGAGGGTCGTGTTCTTGCCAAACCATCCCAACCCCGCACGCCGGGCGAGTTCGCGTTCCAGGATGGGGCCGGTGTCCGTGTAGATGCGATTGGGTACCGGTTTTCCGACCTGGTCTTCGAGAAATCGGACCAGTCCTCGCATTTTTTCGGGCAGCACATCGTGATAGTCTTTGTTCCAAGCGTAAGAGGAGATTTTGCCGTCCCCTTTCCTATCCTTTGGATTCGGGTAAGGCATGCCTAAGACGAGGATGGATTGGCATCCGGGGAGGATTTCCATGGGGTCAGATCGCCGCTGGAGGGCCCGTTCTGTGGCCATCCAATCCATGTCAGCATGATACCCTTTGGATATCCAATCCCGGTAGAAATCGACATGGTCAGGGGGATCGGGCAGGGTCACCCCCACCAGCGGGAACCCTGCTCGTCTGGCTTCTTCTTTTAAGGCTCGGGTGAGTTTTTTGCGTTCTTTCATAGGCGTCAGGGCATCCACTGCGGGTCGAAGGCGTTGATGACCAAACGGTAGTTGTCTGCGCCGTCGACCGCAATCAACCAAAGTTCAGGGCTTTCTGTAAGTTGGGCCTGGTTATAGCGCACATACGCCAGCTGCTCCCCGTCCGGGTGCCATGCAAACGCCGTGTGGTGGTAATCCCCCGCATTTGTGAGCGGGTTTGCATCCTCTTCTCCCCTTTCCATGATCCATAACTGTCTGCCCGGACTCCACTCTTCGGGCAGGAGAGATTTACGCCCGAAGGCCAGAAGCCCCTCCGGTGAGTAGGAGGGTGTGGCGTCTTCTAGAAAGGGATCTTGCGTGAGGTCCGTTTTGGACCCGGACTGGACCTGATATTTGAAGAGATGGCGGAAGGCGAGGTTTTCGTTGATGTCCAGGATTTCAGTGGTCACAAATGCGGTACCCTCCGGTGACCATGTACCTTGACCGCCCGTGTCATTGGCGAAAGCGATCACTTCCCCTTCTTGGGGATGCAGAAATTTATAAGCCTGGTCGGAGCGGTCATAGAATGCCAGCCAACCCTGAGGGGACCACACCGGGTTCTCAAGGTGGTGATTCGTTTCCAGGAGTGGTTCCGTCTTCCGGGTGGGCACCGTAAGAAGGTAGATTTCAGGGTTGTGATCGGGGCTTTGTGGGATGCGCTGGTAGGCGATCCACTCCCCGTCAGGTGAGACCTGAGGATCCCTGCACAGGGCATCGGCGCAGATGAGGATAACGTCGCTCTCCCCGTTCAGGCGGTTCAGCGCGTATATCCCACTGCTTCCATCTTCATCTATCGTGCTGTAATAGATGGTCAACCCGTCGGGGCTGATGTCATAATCTAAGACGCCGTTGGGGTGACGCGTTAAGGGCCTCGTTTCCCCGTTTTCCAGGTTCAAGCTGTAGATATTGCTCTCATTGTCCGCAGGGTAGAGATAGGTAAGCAGATAAGGGCTGATTTCCAGCTGCCATGTTTGCGGGTTGAGGAGCGGCAGATGGATGGTGGACCGCGCCCCGGAGGAAACCTGTATGGTGAGTATGGTGTCGCTGGGCCAGGCTTCGCGGGGGGTAAAAGTAAGGGTTTGCCGGGACTCGTCCCACCCAAATTCGCCTTTCTGGAGAGGTTGAGTGGCGAGAGCCTGTTCCACACTGTCCGGGTCCATGGGTCTTGTGAAGGTGATCTGGATGGGTTGCCGCCCATGGAGAGGTTCTAGGAGAGGTTGAACGCCCTTTACCCGGGGAGCATAAATCCAGCCCATGACCAGCAGGAGGAGGAGCGCCAATCCCAAAAGCGGGAGGAGTCTTTTCCAGTCCATGTCGGATATTATAAACTACAACGGCGGTCCCAATGCCGGGGAAGGGCGGGTAGCCTGCTTCTCCTCGGTATCGGTCACCCACCTGGAGACCTAATAAAAAGGAAAGCTCCTTTCATATCTACTCTCTGACCCTTCATGGTAGAATGTCCCTCATGAAGCGGTGGAAGTTTTGGCTCGGTGTGCTCCTCAGCGGGGTGTTTTTATACTTCGCTTTGCGAGGGTTGAGGCTGGGGGAAGTCCTGGTGCCCCTGAAAGAGGCCGATTATTGGTGGATTTTACCTGGGGTTGTGGTGTATTTCATCGGTGTTTGGGTCCGGTCCTGGCGGTGGCATTACCTGCTTCGTCCGGTGAAAGCGATCTCCACGCCGAACATGTTCCCCATCGTAGCCATTGGGTATATGGGAAATAACATTTACCCGGCCCGGGCCGGAGAAGTGCTCCGCGCTGTCGTCCTCAAACGCCGTCATGAAGTGCCTATTTCCGCTTCTCTAGCGACCATCATCGTGGAACGTGTTTTCGATGGCGTGGTCATGCTGGCTTTCGTCTTTCTGAATTTACCTGAGTTGGCGAACCTGACGTCTTCCTCTGGTTTCATCGGGAACATACAGACCTTGGCCCTGTGGGGCTCGGGGGCGTTTTTAGGTGCGCTAGCCGTTTTTTTGTCAGCGGCGATGTTTCCTGGCGTGGCAGAAAAGGTCCTCACTTGGTTGGTGGAGCGACTGCTCCCGGATAAATACCAGGAGAAGGTATTGGGAGTCGTCCTGCGTTTCCTGCAGGGCCTGGAGTCCCTGCGTTCCCCCCAGGAGGCTTTGATGGTTTTTGTCACCTCCGTCGTGATCTGGTTGTTGGAGACGGGGAAATATTGGTTTGTGATGCATGCCTTTACATTTGAGGTCAGTTTTTTTGCTTTGATGTTGATGAACGGCATCGTCAACCTGGCCACTACCATCCCCTCCGCCCCCGGCTATGTGGGCACATTTGACGCCCCCGGCATCGCTGTCCTCGTCGCTTACGGGGTTGCCCGTGGGGTCGCTGCGGGGTATACCCTGGTTCTCCACGTCGCCCTCTGGTTTCCCATCACCGCCCTGGGGGCTTACTACATGATCAAGGAGGGCATCCGCTGGCGGGAAGGGAAGGTGGAGGTCCTGGAAGAGGACCGGGAATACGAAGTGGATGGCTGAATTTACCGTTATAATTAACAAACAGAGGCCGAATGCATGAGAGTGACATTGGGCAAAGAGAGGTGTGTGAATGAGTCCCTCTGAAAAAGAAGATGCCAAATACCGGGTGCTGATTGCGGATGATGTCCTGGAAACACGCCGCAACACCCGCTTGATGCTGGCCGATAATCCCATGGTGGATATCGTGGCCATTGCCCACAACGGCAAAGAAGCGATTGAATTAGCGAAAAAACATCAGCCGGATATCGCCCTTCTCGACATCAATATGCCCCAAATGACGGGGTTTGAAGCCTTCGAAGAGATGCATAAGATCTTTCCCACCATGGCCTGCATCATCATCTCGGCGGAGGACGACAACCGCTCCTTCCGCTCGGCGATGAACGTTGGGGCGCGAGAATATTTGGTGAAACCTTATACGGTTTATGAGCTTAACAACGCGGTGAAGCGGGTGGGGGATATCGTGAAAAGCGAACGGAAAAAAGCGGAAGTCGCCGCGCGCCTTCGCCGCCAGCGAGAATCGTATCTGAAACAATTGGCCCGGGAGTACTCCAGAACCCGCCGGACTGATGATGAGGCGCTGGAAGTCTTCGAGCAGTTGGCGGCCAACCCCAAATGTGAGGTGCGGTGGCTGCGGACTCTGGCCATGCTGTACATCATCCGCAGGAAATGGCGCAGGTTGGAAGTCTTAGCGGGGCGGCTGGCGCGGCAAGATCGCAAGAAGGGATAGAACTCACGAAAGGGTTAGTAGATGAAAATTGCTGTTATTGGCGCGGGTTACGCCGGCATGGCAGCCGCGTATGATCTCATTCGTGCAGGTCATGAGGTGATCCTATATGAGGCGGGGGAGAAAACAGGTGGGTTGGCTCAGGGTTTCAAAGAACCCGGGTGGGACTGGTCGGTGGAAGCTTATTATCACCACTGGTTTGCTTCGGACGAGCATGTCTTAGGGTTGATTCAAGAACTGGGCTTGGACGACAAAGTCCGCTTTCCGCGCCCCTATACCGTCCTCCATCACAAAGGGGATTGGTATCCCTTTGACTCCATCTTTCAGGCCCTGAAATTCCCCGGATTAGGGTGGGGTATTGACAAGATCCGCTTTGGATTGGTGGGACTGTATTTGCGGTTGACGAAAAACTGGCGCCCTTTGGAGAAAACCACGGTGGACGCCTGGATGCGGAAGTGGGCCGGCGACCGCGTGTACGAGACGATGTGGGAGCCGATGTTGAAGGGCAAGTTCGGCCCTCATTATTTAGATGTCAACATGGCCTGGATGTGGGCCAGGATCCACGCCCGCACCTCCCGGTTGGGGACTTTTGAAGGCGGGTTCCAGGCTTTCGCCGATCAGTTTGCGGACATCCTCAAGGAACTGGGCGTGATTCTCTATCTCTCCACCCCGGTAACCCATATCTCTCAGGACCTCGCTGTGAAATCTAAATTAGGGAGAGAGAAGTTTGACCGGGTGCTGGTCACCACTTCTCCCCAGTTGTTGAGTAAGATGGTTCCCGCCCTCCCGGATCACTATCATCAAGGGTTATTGCAGCTCAAGAGCATGGGGGCCATGGTGCTTACCCTGTCTTTGAAACGCCAGCTTTCCCCCCAGGGGTTTTACTGGTACAACATCCCCAAAGAGAAAGGGTTTCCTTTCTTGGCCGTTGTTGAACACACCAATTTCCTCTCTCCGTCCTATTTCGGGGGAGATCATATCGTGTATTGTGGGGATTACCTGGTGCCGGAACATGACTATTTCGATTTGTCCGAGGAGGAGATTTTATCCATCTACCTGCCGGGCTTGGTGCGGATCAATCCGGATTTCAACAGCACCTGGGTGAAGGGATCCTGGTTGAACCGCACAAAATACGCCCAACCCGTGCCCGAATTAAATCACTCCCAGAACATTCCGGATATCCCCACACCCCTCCCCGGGTTGTATTTTGCCAGCATGAGCCAGGTGTACCCCTGGGACCGGGGCACGAATTTCGCTGTGGAAATTGGGCGCCAGGCGGCGGATTTGATTTTATCTTCGTGACATCGGACAGAGAAAAATGTTACGCTGTTGGCACCAAGGGAATGCTTGGTGCTTTTCTGTTGAGGGATGAATATGGATGATCAAAAACACCCTTTATTAAGATTGTGGGTTTACGCCCACGGCTACCGGCGGCGGATCGTTTTCGCCTCCCTGGGTTCGATTCTGAATAAAACATTTGATTTAGCCCCTCCGGCATTGATAGGCGCTGCTGTGGACGTTGTGGTCCAGCAGGAGGATTCCCTGATCGCCCGGCTGGGGTTTCCGGATACGCGGACCCAGCTGCTGGTCCTGGCGGGACTGACGCTCGTAGTTTGGGTCCTGGAGTCCCTTTTTCAGTATTTCTACGCTGTATTATGGCGAAATTTGGCGCAAACACTGCAGCATGAACTGCGGGTCGACGCCTACAAGCATGTGCAGTCCTTGGATTTGACCTATTTTGAGGACCGGAGCACAGGGGGGTTGATGTCCGTGCTCAATGATGACATCAACCAATTGGAACGCTTTCTGGATATTGGGGCCAATCAAATTCTGCAGGTGTTGACCACCGTGCTCGTCATCGGGGGCATCTTTTTCTACCTTGCACCCTCGGTCGCCTGGATGGCGGTCCTACCCATGCCCTTGATTATCTGGGGTTCTGTTCGTTTCCAACATCTGCTGGCGCCGCGGTACGCCAAGGTGCGGGAGATGGTGGGGTTGTTGAACGGCCAGCTTTCCAATAACCTCAGCGGGATAGCCACCATTAAAAGTTACACCGCGGAAGATTACGAATTGGAGCGCATCGAAAACGAAAGCGACCGCTATCGTGAAAGCAACCGCAATGCGATCCGACTCAGCTCTGCTTTTGTGCCTTTGATCCGCATGGTGATTGTGACCGGCTTCATCGCCATCATGATCTTTGGCGGTTACCTGGCTCTGGAGGGTGAGCTTGAAGTGGGAGCGTATTCCGTGTTGGTTTTCATCACCCAACGGCTGCTTTGGCCTCTGACCCGGTTGGGAGAAACGCTGGATCTTTATCAACGGGCGATGGCTTCCATCGACCGCATTTTCAACCTTTTGGATACGGAGCAGCACATCGAATCAGGCACACGACCTTTGCCGGTGAGTGAGGTGGAGGGGAACATCGAATTTCATGATGTCTCTTTTGAATATGAGGATGGGGAGGGCCAGTCCGTCCTCCATGATCTCTCGTTGACCATTCATGAGGGGGAGACGGTGGGGATTGTGGGGCCCACGGGTGCCGGGAAAAGCACATTGGTCAAACTGCTGTTGCGGTTTTATGATGTCCAGAGGGGGCGGATTACCCTGGACGGTCACGATTTGCGGTGTTTCCAGCTTGAGGACTTGCGCAAAGCCATCGGTTTTGTCAGCCAGGACGTGTTTTTATTCCGGGGCACGGTTCGTGAGAACATCATTTACGGCTCATTTGATGCTTCCCAGGAGGAGGTGTTAAGGGCTGCGAAAATCGCCGAAGCCCATGATTTTATCACCGGTTTGCCTGAGGGATATGAGACCATGGTGGGGGAACGGGGGCAGAAGTTATCTGGCGGTCAACGCCAAAGGATTTCTTTGGCCCGGGCGATACTTAAAGACCCGCCCATCCTGATTCTGGACGAAGCCACCTCTTCGGTGGACAACGAAACAGAGGCTATGATTCAGCGCTCTCTGAATCGGATCACACAGGGGCGGACGACGTTGGTGATCGCCCACCGCCTGTCCACGGTGGTCAATACGGACCGGATTTTCGTATTGGATAAAGGGAGATTGTGCGAGCAAGGGAAGCACGCCGCCCTGCTGGAAAATGAGGGGGTGTATGCGGGGTTGTGGGCCGTGCAAACCGGTGTTGTGCAGGGTGTGGGAGGGATGTAGGGGGTCATTTCCTGAAAAGGGTGATGAATGTCTCTACTTTCAAGAAGATTACCACTATCAAAGACCCCGGTTTCTTATTAAATTTAGTAATACTGTAGCACAAACCCGCACTCTTTGATCATCCAGGGATCCCCACGCCAAGGGGGAGAAACAGAGGAAATGATATCCGCATTCCATGATCGGACGAGGAATGAATGGTTGCACTGTTTGTGGATCACTTGTCGCTTATTGAAGACTTATCGGAGGAACAAATCAACCTCCTGCGGCCTTTGTTTAAGGAGGTCCAGTTCGAAGCCGGTGAGGTGATTTTCTCTCAGGGAGAAGATGCTAATTACATTTATTTTGTCGTCGAAGGCGAGGTGGCTATTCGGTTTAAACCCGATGATGGACCCCTTCTCACGGTGTCCTTGCTCGAACATGGGGATGTCTTTGGCTGGTCTGCTGCGATCGGAAGCCGGGCATACACCTCCGGCGCTGTCTGTGCGAAAAAGGGGACCTTCTTACGTTTAGAGGGAAAAGACTTAAAGAATTTATGTGATAAGTATCCCGATACGGGTATACTTATCTTAGACAGATTGGCGGGTGTCATCGCACAAAGATTGCGGGGGACCCATGAACAAGTGATGGCTTTGCTCCGCAATGGCCTTAATGATGAACGGGAGGTTTGTGATGATGACTGAAAATAAAAAAGAATACAGCCGGGAAGAACGCATGGAGATCTTGATCTCCAATATCAGCGCCTACATCGAGCAATATCATGGAGGGTCTGCGGAACTGGTTTCTTTTGAAGATGATGTCGTCAAGATCAGACTGGGGGGAGCTTGCACGGGCTGTCCGCTTTCAACCTACACGCTCAAGGGGTGGGTGGAGGGCACGATCCACCAATTTTTCCCGGAGGTGGAAGTCGTACCGGCTGATTGATGAGCTTCTTTTTTGGACAGTGAGGGGGAGAGATGGGAGATGGTAAGGATAGGATAAAGCGGGACGTGTTTTTTACGTCCCGGATTGCATTTAAAAGGGCCGAGTGAGGGATATGAGCTAAAGGTTCAACGTCTTGTCCATCATCTCCGCTACCGCCTGGTACACGGGGGAGTCAAGGCTCAACTCAATGATGGGTTTTCCACTGAATTCGAATGTCGTCAGGGTGTCGTCGGCGGGGACAACGCCGAGGAAGGGGATCCCGATGTCATCGATGCGCTCCTGTAAAGCAGGAGGTATTTCCCCGGGCAAGCGGTTAAGAATCAGATATGTGTTTTCGATATGGATCTCAAGTTCATCTTTGAGTTTTGCGATGCGTTCTGCCGCGATGATGCCCCGTTGGGTGGGATCGCTGACTACAAACAGGTATTCCACGTCGTTCGTGGTTCGACGGCTGAGGTGCTCCATCCCAGCCTCATTGTCAACGACCACGTATTTGTAATTTTCACTCAGGGTATCCATGATTTGCCGTAAATTATGGTTCACACCACAGTAACAGCCGGGTCCTTCGGAGCGACCCATGGCGATGAGGTCAAAACGCTCGCTTTCCACGAGAGCGGAGTAAATTTCGTAGTTCAAGTAATCGTGTTTGGACATGCCCCCCGCTACGGATCCTACGGCTGCTCCTCCCACAGCGACCGATTCCTTGATCTTCTTCAAAAGGTCTTCCCGAATCCCTCCCACCGTCCAACCCAATTCTAACCCCAAGACCATGTGCAGGTTCGCGCTGGGATCGGCGTCAATGGCGAGGATGGCGTCTTCCTGGTTTAAGGTCAAGTATTTGATGACCATGGCAGCAACCGTGGTTTTCCCTGTTCCCCCTTTGCCGGCTAAAGCGATTGTCGTCGTCATTTTGAGACAAACTCCTCAACAAGTAAGTGTGGGTCGCGATTTAATTATAATTCCTCGGGGTAGGGTTCTTCTAACTTTTTCGCCATCTCCTGGGATGCTTCCCGGAGGGATGGTACGTGATCATAGACGGGCACCCCCAGGCGATCCGCATCCAGCACACCCAGGTCCATGGGCAATGTGCCCAGCAGCGGCAGTCCGGGAGATTCGGATTTCAGAAAGGCGATCTCCTCATCTTCCCTGATCTTGTTGCCCACCAGCCACAGGCGCGACAAGCCGATGTCATGGGCTAATTTCTTGATCTGGCGGGCGGTGCCCAAGCTGCGGTGAGTGGGTTCGATGACGATCACCATGGCGTCCACGAAATCCACGGTCGCCCTCCCCAGATGTTCCACGCCGGCGTACATGTCCAAGATCAAGACATCGTCATCTCGAAAGAGGAGGTGTGTGAAAAGGGTGTGGAGCATGGCGCTCTCCGGGCAGATGCAGCCCGACCCCCCCAGATCCAGGCCGCCCAGTTCCAGAAGACGGACCCCGCGGTGTTTAAGGCTGAAGCGCTGGGGGAGGTCGTCCACCCGGGGATTGAGGGTGAAAAATCCGCCGGAAGAGCCTGGTTTAGCGCCGGTGCGCTCTTCAATCAAGGTGTCCATCTCGGCGATGGGGCGAAGTTGCTGGCGGAGTTCCTTTGGGAAACCAAGCGCACCTGCCAGGCAAGGGGCGGGGTCCGCGTCTGCGACCAATACCTCCCGCCCTTGGTCAGCATACGTTTGGGCCAGGAGAGCAGCGAGGGTTGTTTTCCCAACACCCCCTTTTCCGCTGATGGCAATTTTCATAACTCACGTCCTTGGGTTTGTTTGGTCTTTCCTTGGGCATTATCCGAGGTCAGATGTCCTTTTTCCCTTAATAATTTCGAGGCGATCATGCTGCCCAGGATGGCGCATCCATCGGTGGGGAGATGATATTTCACCGTGTCTTGAAATAAGATTTGATAGGAAGGGGAGATATCCGCGTCCCCTTTCCAGCAGGCGATAAGCGCGGCCACCTGAGGCAGGATTTGAACCCGGTAAGCGATGGAGGCGAAGGGTGTTTCCTTTCCCCCGATGTTCCGGGCAGCCTGGTGAAAAGTGGCGTAATCCCGCTTGAAACCTTGGAGGATTTTCTTGGATGTGTACCCCTGAAAGGCGGAATTATAAAATTGCCCGTCAGGTAGTTCTGAGAATGAGATCCAACCCTGGGACGCTCCGGAACTTTGGGAATCATGAAAGTAATACAAGATCATCGCTTGATCGATGATCCGCAACGCCTCTCGGGTGGCTTGGCGGCGGGCCACATAATCCCGGGCGGGAAGGATCGCCGCTTCCTCCCAGTAGGAAAAGTGGAATTGTCCCCGACCGTCTTCTCCGGGTTGAAAGATGGTATTCGTTTGCAGGGCGAGCTGTTCAGGCTCTCTTGATTTCAACGCTGCACGGAGTTGATCCACTCTTTTTGTAAGGGGACTTTTCTGGCTGGACATCACTATCTACCGCCGATTGTCTACCTGTTTTTCACGCCATTTCTCGTCTTGCATGCCATCGATCGGCATTTCGTTTTTCCTCTTTTCGTGGAATACTATCTTACCACGGAGCGTCCCTTCTTAAAGCTCAATATGTGGTGTCATTTGTTACCTTCTGTGCATCCCTTAAAAAGAAAAACCTGGGCGATTCCATAATCGCCCAGGAAAAAGGGGAGAAAGAAGGTTGGTTGGGTTTATGTGCTGGCCTTCTTGAAAAGGGAGATCAAAGCCACCACCAGCATCGCACCGGAGACGAAGGCGACCACATACCCTAAGATGTTGGTGACGAGGGAGCCCACATAGGGCACCCCTTGAAATGCGCTTGCGGAGACGTTGAGGGCGATCGCTGCGATGAGGAAGCCCTTTGTCTCTGCTTCTGTGATGTTGAAGAAACCGACCACCAGGCCCAGGACAGCGAGAACCCAGGTTGTCCAGGCTGTCTGTAAAAACAACCCTGCCACGACGGCCAGGACCAGTCCTGCGATAAATAACCAGCGTCCGATCTGTTTGTTCATGAAGTTCCTCCTCGTATGATATGTAGTAGATGGAGGTACCAACCTACCTCCGGTTGACAAAAAAGGGAACTCTGGCATCCTAGGGGTTGGCCCAGGGAGGGTAGCGCTTTTTCTCCTTGTTTCACTGCTCAAAGCTGAGCAAATTCTTCTAAAGCATGCGCCCCTCGCCCTGATGGGTACTTCTGACAACGCATCTTGTTCAAACCTTCGTTGGCCGGGAACAGCAGGTCCGGGGCACTTACCAATGCAGGTGAAGTTCTGATTGACCGCGAGGCTGTTGATCTCATCAGGGGCCAGGGATTCCCACCTCCTATGGGCAGACGGTGTAAGTTCTTAGTGAAAGGAGGTTTTGATGACTAATCCATTGGTGGTGGGCGTAGACATCCACCGCAAAAACAATGTTGTCTCGATGATGGATCAGCAGGGACAACAAGCAGCCAAGGGGTTCCGGGTTGAAAACAACCGACCTGGCTGCGCCGAATTTGTGCAGCAGGTAGCCCAACAAGTCGTGCAGGGTGACTTCGATGCCATCCAGATTGGCGCTGAAGCAACCGGCTGGTACTGGTGGCATTTCTTCCAAACTCTTCGTCAAGCCCCACAACTTACTCAATGGCCTGTCCAACTCTATGCCTTCAATCCGCGCTTGACAGCCAGTTACAAGAAGACCTTCAGTGATCTCGATCACGCCGATCCGATTGATGCCTTTGTAGTTGCCGATCGCTTACGGATTGGCCGGGAGTTACCCGTACCCTTCGAACTTGATGAGAGCTACTTCGCACTGCGATTGTTGACCCGGCAGCGTTTTCGACTGGTTCACAATCTTGCTCGTGAGAAGGCCTATTGTCTGACGGTCTTGTACCTCAAGGTCAGTGAGTATTCTCGCAAAGACAAGAAAGCCTTCTCCAATGTCTTTGGCGCTGCCAGCCGAGCTGTGCTTCAAGAGTTCGCTTCTATCGAGGAGATTGCGGCTATTCCTTTCGATGAATTGGTCGAATTCATCGATGCCAAAGGGAAACGCCGCTTTCCCGACCCCGTCAACAATACCCGCAAACTCCGTCAGATTGCTCAGGACTCCTACTCGCTGCCCAAAGCTTTGCAGGAACCCGTCAATACCGTTCTGGATCTCAGTCTTCGTCACCTTGCCTTCCTTGAACGTCAAGAGAAACGCATCAATACTGCCATCGCTGAGTGCATCCAACCCATCCAGCATACCCTCGACACCATCCCTGGCATTGGCCCTGTTTTCTCCTCCGGCATTATCGCTGAGATCGGAGGCATTGAACGCTTTGACTACAACCAGGCCAAAGTTGCCAAGTATGCCGGTCTCAAGTGGCGCAGGCATCAGTCCGATGAGTTTGAAGCCCAGGATACGCCAATGACACGCTCGAGAAACGTTTATCTGCGCTATCACTTCTGCGAAGCGGCTTTTGCGGTCTCAAGGTGCGACCGCGAGTATGCCGCTTACTATCAGCGCAAACATGATGAAGTCCCCAAGCATAAACACAAACGCGCCATTGTCCTTACGGCTCGCAAACTGGTACGGCTGGTCGTTCGGCTGCTGACGACCAACCAGCCCTATCGGCCCAGGAGAAGAAGCTAACTCATCTTTTCCCTTCGCCATCCAGGACTTTTCGTCCGCTTATATCTTCTTATGTTGTTTTCTGTTGTTAATGTGCTTTTTCAACAGGTCTGTTCAACTTGTCTTCTTTACTGCTTCCTGCTGCTTATTTTTAGCCTTGACATTTCACCGCATCGCTTTAAATAGGTGTGGTTGATGTCCTTTCGCTTATATATAACAAAAAGACGGGGAGATTGTTACGGACCTGGTCGATGGAGACATATCTCCTCCGGGACATCTCCCGGGGCAGCCAGAGGTGTTGATCTTCACCAAAAGGATCTCGGATTAGTGGTTTGGGCTCAGAAAAGAGGAATATCCCCCTTCTATTTTTGTGAATTTTGGATGATGTGGAGCATACCCCCTGACCTAGATGGAAAAAGACCCTCCGGAATCCCGGGGGGTCTCAGTTTTTGCAATTTGTTAATAGCCTTTTTAAAATCAGGAACCTGGCAGAGGGGCTGTCACTCGAAAAGCGTCAGGTATTCCCCGTAACCCTCTTCTTCCAGGTCTTCTTTGGGGATGAATCGCAGCGACGCGGAGTTGATGCAGTACCGTTTTCCTGTGGGCTGCGGCCCATCATCGAAGACATGTCCGAGATGGGAGTCGGCACCTTGGCTTCTGACCTCGGTTCGGCGCATGCCCAGGCTCCTGTCTTCTTTCTTGATGATGCTTTCCTCGTTGAGGGGTTTGGTGAAGCTGGGCCAACCGGACCCGGATTTAAACTTGTCATGGGAGCTGAACAAGGGTTCGCCGGACACGATATCCACGTAAATCCCCTCTCCCTTATGATCCCAATACTCGTTTTTAAACGGCCGTTCCGTGGCGTCTTGCTGGGTGACTTTGTACTGCAGAGACGTGAGCCTCTTCTTCAATTCATCCTGAGAGGGTTTGATGTATTTTTTCTTATCGGACATAGTTATTCTCCCCATACCTTGTCAAGGAATGTATCCCGGCCTGAGTTTGACCGGTACGATTTGTAATGAGCGGAGCTCTTGAGGTAAAAATTTTGGTGGTAGTCTTCTGCTTCGTAGAACGTGGAGGCTTCCCGGATTTCGGTCACGACGGGCTTGTCGAATCGCCCTGATCCCTCCAGCGATCGTTTGGAATCCTCGGCCAACCTTTTTTGCTCCTGGTCGTGATAGAAAATGGCTGTCTTGTACTGGGACCCGCGATCGACAAAGGACCCGCCGGGATCGGTGGGGTCGATCTGTTTCCAGAAGACGTCCAGCAGTTCCGGGTAGGAAATCTGCCTTGGATCGTATGTGACCTGCACGGCTTCGTAATGATCCGTGGTCCCGGTGCTCACTTCCTGGTAGGTGGGGTTTTCGGTATGCCCTCCTGTGTATCCGGAGACGACGGATTTCACCCCCTCCTTCTTAAACGGTTTTTCCATGCACCAGAAACAACCGCCGGCAAAAGTCGCTTTTTGATATTCCTCAGATTGATTCATCTTTTTCCTCTTTGATTTGCGCTTATAGACTGCGTATGTACGATACCATATAGAAATGTGAACCGCATTAACGATGTATAAAAAACATCTCATTGGGATGGGGCGGTGGGGTGGGGGACCGTTTCTGCCTCTATCAAAGGGTCTAATGCCAAGGCACGGGGTCCAATTGACCTGGGACCCCGCGGATGTTACACTTTGGTTTTAGTATCTGATTCTGTTCTTGTGAGGGCAGTTTTGGAGATCAAATGTTAGGGTGATCTTTTCCAGGGTGATGGGACGACGTTTGATCCCTGGTTAAGGGGGGCGCGGATAAGAAAGGGATTCTCTGTTGGGTCCAAGAAGGAGAAGTTGCATGGCAGGAGAAGCGAGAGGGTTGCCTGAGGGATATCATATCCGGCCGGCGGAAGAACATGATTTGAAAAAGGTGCTCACCTTATCCAATAAGATCTCCCTCCGTTATCAGGGGGTGCGGGACATCACCTATGATCGCCTGAAAAATGAATGGGAGACACCCGGTTTTAACCTCCGAGAAAGCATTCGGCTGGTGTTTTCCCCCCATGGGGAGTTGGTGGGAGAAGTGGAAGTCTGGGACCTCTCCCAGCCCCCTGTCCACCCCTGGGTGTGGATGGGAGTGGACCCGGATTGTTCAGAAGCCCACCGGGTCAGAGGGTATTTACTTAACTGGGGTGAGGATCGTTGCCGGGAAGCGCTGCAAAGGGTGGAACCGGGCATCCGGGTTTCCATGCGGATCTCGATCTACCACGAAAACCAGGAGGCCGCAGATCTTTTAAAAGCGCAGGGATTCCATTTCATCCGCCACTTTTTCCAGATGCGGGTTGAGATGGACGATCCCCCTCCAGCCCCGGAATGGCCGGAAGGGATCACGCTC
Source organism: Anaerolineales bacterium (assembly GCA_041686005.1). GTDB lineage: Bacteria > Chloroflexota > Anaerolineae > Anaerolineales > UBA11858 > B10-G9. The sequence continues at coordinate 92,472 of JAWLER010000002.1, forward strand.
CGCCCTTATGACCCAGAACGTGATTCGGAAACAGTCTACCGCGTGGATGACGAGGTCTTCCAGGATCATTTCGGATATGTGGAGGAACCGTTTGAAGAGGGATATAAGCGCTTCATGCACCATATGACGGATCCCGAAACCTATGACCCCGATTTGTGGTTTTTGGCAGTGGAAGATGATGAGATCGTCGGCATCTGCATCTGCCGCAAATGGTCCCAGGAAGACCGCGACGCGGGGTATATCTCCAGCTTGGGCGTGCGCCGCCCCTGGCGGCGCCAAGGCATTGCCCTCGCCCTCCTGCGGCATGCCTTCGGCGAGTTTTATCGGCGCGGAAAGACCAAAGTGGATTTGGGGGTGGATGCTGAAAACTTGACCGGGGCCATGCGCCTTTACCGCCAAGCGGGGATGTATGTCCATCACCAGTACGATTTGTATGAAAAGGAACTGCGCCCCGGGAAAGAGATCAGCGTTACCGGTTTGGGATCTTCGTAAAGGACATACGATACAATAAAGCGGACAAGGGAACATCAGTAAAGGGAGAGGTGGGTATGATTAGAGCAGTTTTGTTTGACTTGGGGGGCGTGCTGGTGAGGACGGAAGATCCCCAGCACCGGGAAGCGTTGGCGGAAAGATATGGCATGACCTACCGTGAGATCAGCGAGTTGGTCTATCAGCGGGAAAGCGCCGTCTTGGCCACGCTGGGCAAGATCACCGCGGAGGAACACTGGCAGAACATCCAGGAGGAACTGGGTCTGTCCGATGCAGCATTGGAAGCTTTCAAAGACGAATTCTGGGGGGGTGACGTCTTGGATGACGTCTTGGTCGATTTTATCCGAGGGCTGGGGCTCCATTACACCACCGCCCTGTTGAGCAATGCCTGGGACGACCTGCGGGAGGTGCTCACGGAGGTGTGGGGCATAGCGGATGCCTTTGACCGCATTTTTATCTCTGCTGAGTTAGGCCTGGCGAAGCCGGGGGATGAGATATACCAGCATGTCATCCAGGAGCTGGGTACCCATCCGGGCGAAATGGTCTTCATCGATGACTTCCCGGAGAACGTGCAGGGGGCCCGGGAAAACGGGATCAACGCCATCCACTTCAGGAGCAGGGAGCAGGCGTTGGGAGAACTTCGTGAATTACTGGATAACCCTTTGTATCTATAATAGTTATTTTGGGGAAGGTTCCGGGCGCCTCGGCCTGTCGCGGGGGATAAGTGGTCGGGGATGATCATCCGTTGACTTAGTGGGTGGGCTGATGAAAACAATTAATCAAAATTCATTTCTGATTCTTCTGGGGATGATTTTTTTGGTCGGATCATTTTTCGTCCTCTGGGGGGGATTTACCCTGCCCCGTGTGCTGGGCGTGTTTGCACTTGCCGCTGTTTTGGGGTTGGTGTGGTACGCCGTGCGACCTCAACAAAGCCCGCAGGATGAATTGGAGCGGTTTGAGGACCAGATCGGCGGGGAAATGCCGGTCTTGCTTGAGTTCCAATCGCCCTATTGAGCGGCGTGCACAGCCATTAAACCCATCGTGGATGGGGTAGAACGCGAATTCGAGGGGGAGGTCAAGGTGATCCGGGTTAATATCCAAGATCCCAAAGGACGGGCCCTGGCGGAACAGTATGGCTTCCGATACACGCCCACATTCATTTTTTTCGATCAAAGCGGGAACGAAGTCTGGCGGACGGTAGGGACTTTGGATGTAAAGAAGATCCGTGAAAGTCTCCCTTGATGTTCAACGAGGATTTTTCTATCTCTGATATCTTCTCTTTGACACTCCTTGGAATACCGGGGTTTCCTCCCCGGAGTTGATGGCGTTTATCGTAGAACATGACCCGGGTCGTGCCCCTGCCATGGGCTGCGGGACGGGTACGAACGCCGTCACCCTGGCTGAGGGGGATGGCAGGTAACCGGTGTGGACTGCGTTCCCAGGCCTTCGGGCAGCTCAACGAAAAGCCTAAAAAGCCGGGGTGGCAAACCTGACTGGGTTCGGGGTGGATGACGTGGAGGGTGCAACACGACCCGCTTTGTGGTTGATATTTCAAAAAATGGGGGGAAAACAGACGGGTGATGGGGAACGATCAGGGGGAGGTCGATTTCGAGGATAGGATGTGGGCGATCATGTCTTTAAAATCCTCCGGATCACTGAGGGTCAGCAAGGTTTTCCTCGCCGCGCGGGAGAGGTGGTAGGGGGCGAGATAGTGGGTGGCAAACTTCCGGAATAAGATCAACCCCCTTTCTTCCCCGTAAAAGGACAGGGAGGAATCCAGGTGAGTGAGCATGGTTTCCATCACCTCCTGGGGGGAGACCTGGTCGCGATCCCGCCGTGAAAAAATCCAGGGATTTCCCCTCGCGGCCCGGCCGATCATCACCCCATCACACCCGGTGTGGTTTTTCATCCTCTCGATATCCGCTACCGTTTTCACACCCCCGTTTCCCAAGACGGGGATCGAAAGGGCGTTCTTGACTTCGGCGATGGCATCCAGATCAGCCAACCCGCTGTGTCTGTCCTCCTTTGACCTGCCATGTACAGCGACCAGGGCCCCGCCGTTTTCTTCGATGATGCGGGCGATGAGCAGATAATTCCGACAATCCTTCCACCCCAGGCGGATTTTCGCTGTGACGGGGACCTGCAGGTGCGTTGCAAGGGTTTTAAAGATACGTGCTACGACAAGGGGACGGCGCATCAACCCCACCCCGGCTCCCCGTTGGGCGATGGCGCTGATCGGGCAGCCCATGTTGATGTCGATGGCATCTGGGTCCTTGTCCTGGAGTATAAATGCGGCATCCAATAAATGGGCGGGGTCGTGCCCGTAAAGCTGGTAGACCACGGGGCGTTCACCCTCGCTGTAGACCAACTTCTTTTGGATATAGGAGTGCCGGGTGAGGATGTCCTTATCCCTCACAAATTCCGTGTAACTTATCGCGGAGCCAAATTGACGGCAGAGCGCGCGAAAAGGGGCGTCTGAGTAGCCGTCCATGGGGGAAAGGATCAGGTCGCCCTTGATGGGGATGGACCCCACGGTGAAATGCACTTCTTCTCCGGGCATGAGTCCGGGCATAAGCTAGGTGACCAAGGCGTGTTTCAGCGCCTGGTTGAGCGAACGGGCTTCTGTGATCTGGATGCCCTCCGGCCACGCCATGTCCCCCTTGCGAAGCCGGTGAGGGATGACAGCGGATTTGAAACCCAATTTGGCCGCTTCCTGGAGGCGGTCGCTGACCCGGCTTGACATGCGCAGTTCGCCGGAAAGGCCGATTTCCCCCACCAGGATGGTGTCCGCTTTCACCGGGACGTCCCGGACCGAAGAGGCGATAGCGGTGGCTACCGCCAGGTCAGCGGCCGGTTCGCTGATCTTCAAACCGCCCACCACATTGACAAAGACATCCTGTTCTTTGAGCTGGATACCCGTTCTGCGGCTGAGGACGGCGGCGATCAAAAGCAGGCGGTTGAATTCAATCCCGTTCGCCGTCCGGCGTGGGTTACCAAAGGAGGTGGGATTGGTCAGGCCCTGAATCTCCACCAAAATGGGCCGGGTACCTTCCATGGTCACCGCGATGGCGGATCCCGGGGCGTTGATCATCCGTTCCGCTAGAAAAGCCTGGGAAGGGTTGGTGACTTCGATCATGCCCCGTTCCTGCATTTCAAAGACACCCACTTCGGACGTCGCGCCGAAGCGATTCTTTACAGACCGCAGCAGGCGGTACGCCTGGTATCGGTCCCCTTCCAGATAGAGGACCGTGTCCACGATATGTTCTAGGACGCGGGGACCGGCGATGGTCCCCTCTTTGGTGACATGACCGATCAAAAACACACTTGTCCCTGTGGATTTGGCGTATTCCCTGAGTTGGGAAGCGCTCTCGCGGACCTGAGAGATGGATCCAGCAGAAGATTCCAATTGGGCTGTGTAGCTGGTCTGGATGGAGTCGACGATTAACAGCAAGGGTTCGATGTCGTCCGCATGGTCGAAGATAGCGTCCAGGTTGGTCTCGGTGACCAGGTAGAGGTTTTGGGGGAGGGGGAGAGGTTCGCCGCTCGCTGAGCGGTGCAGGCGGTCCGCCCGCATTTTGATCTGCTGCTCCGATTCTTCCCCGGAAACGTAGAGCACTTTCCCTTTTCCAGCGAGTTCCATGGCGATTTGCAGGAGCAGGGTTGATTTTCCGATCCCTGGGTCTCCACCGATGAGATTGATGGATCCGGGCACCAGGCCTCCCCCTAACACCCGGGTGAACTCATGGATTTGGAAAAGGATCCGGTCCTCCGCGTCGCTGTGAACCTCCGTGATGGGTTTCGGGGTGGAAGCCTTTGTTCTGCCCCGCTTGGTGGGAGATGTTCCCTTTGCATCGCGGTCGACGATTTCCTCTACCATCGTATCCCACGCACCGCAGCCAGGGCAGCGGCCCATGTAACGTGGGGACGTCCTGCCGCATTCTTGACAAACGTATCGGGTGTAACTTTTCACCATAGGTGTATTATAAGCCGTTCTTCCCCTCCCTGCAGGGAGGGAGATTACACTTTCTCCTTCAACCAAGGCGGGGAGAGGTTGCCCGGCTTAGAGAGGAGAAGTACATGGGATCCTTTTTCCCCTCGACATTTCTTTCCCGGGCACTTGCCAAAGCGCCACGGATCCGCTATAATGGGGGTAGAACAAATGTTCTAAATGATGAAGACACCTGGGTTTTCGCCGCAGGCAGGAAACCTAGGTGGGAGGCAGCCATGGATATCGGAATGCTCTGGTTTGATAAAGACCCATCGACAAGCTTTCCCAACAAAGTGAAACGGGGGTGTGCGTATTATCAGGAAAAGTACGGCAAAGCGCCCAACATTTGCTTTGTTCATCCCGTGACAGTCCAAGACGGTGGGGGACGCAATGGCGAAACGGAGTTCAAGGTTGAGGATGTCCTCGTCCAGGTCAATGAAAGGGTCCTGCCCCATCATTTTTGGATCGGGGTCAGCAACGGGAAAAACTAGGTTTTTAGTTGGGGTACGTGATATAGATCTGGTAACTCCCCGGGTAGGGATCTCCAGAATCTGGCTGGCATTCTGTAATGACCACATCTGAGATCACCAAACCGCTCTCTGGGATTTCGATGGTATACGTTACCCCCATTTCCGCTTCGAAATCCGCATACCCTTTCCCGATTTCCGGTTTTAAGCCGGTCAGGAACCGTTCTTGGCGGTCGGGAGCCCAGGAAATGAGGATTTCCACCCCGGGCACCCCCTCTCCGTCCGCGTTGGTGGCAAACACTTGAATGAGGGGGACGGTTATGTTCGGGTCGCAAAGTTTTGTCCGCTCCTCGACGATGAAGGGGGGCGCATCGGTCGGGGTAAAGGTGGGCGGTGGGAGCGGGGTTCGGGTCGCGTACGTATCCGTTCCCTCTGGGGTGCCCCCATTGTTTCCATTCTCGGTGGAAGTGGGAGGTGTCCCCTGCTCTGCCGCCTCCTCCGGAGGTGGGGTTGGGGAGGGAGATGTCTCTTCCGGCGCGGGGGTGCGCTGCAGCGCTGCGGAAAGGTTGACGAGAATCCGGGCTGTTTCCTGATCCCCTTGTTCCGCTAGACTTCGCTGAGCCTGGGCGGCGAGGGCTTGGGCTGCGTTTTCATCCCCCAAAAGATCCAGGCGCGCTTTGGCGCGGGGCAGGTTCTGGTTGGCCTGGTAGGCACGGGCGATTAAGGACCGGTAAACGTCTTTGTAATCCTCCCGTAAGTTCTTGGGATGGGTGTCCTCCAAACGCACCGGGGCGATCACCCATGAGATAAGGAGGCCTAAACTCACCCCGAGGACGAGCGCTGTAATCAGGTACCAGTGACCGCGGTCAGAATTCATCCCTTTACATGCTCTCCTCTAAAGCGTTTTTCAAGTCCCGGAGAAGGTACATATCGGGAAGCGTGTATCCTGCTTGGGAGGCGAAGGACAGGGCCTCTGTGAGACATTCGGTGGGAGAAGCGTAGCCCAGAAGCGCCAAGCGATTCATGGCCCAGGTGATGTCCTGGTTTTCTTTATATACCTCGGCGACCATCAAGGCGTAATCTGTTTTGAAATCCATGCGCAAAGTCTGGAGGGAGGTGTCCTCGTATTGGACGGGATTTATGACCCAACCATAATACAGCCCAATGCCCAGACTGATCATCAAGACGATAAAGAACAGGGTCCAGCGAGTCATCATTGCCCTCGATTTGAAGTGGGTACTCACGTATTGTGCCATAGAGATGTCCTAAGGACAACCCCAGGGAGGAAAGCTGGGGTGGATCAGACTGGAAGGGGTTCTTTTCTGGAGGGGAGAGGGCAGGTTAAGGGGGCCTTAGAGGGGGATCACACCGCTTGACGGCGATTATTGAGGATGTTATCCTTTGCTCTGGAGGTAGCCAAAACTATGGATGACAAAGATCGCAGGCAGGAAAAGGACGAGGTGGGTGGGGAGCGCAAACCGCTCCTGAACAGGGCGAGGGACCTCCTGTCCCATCCAAGATTGGGGAACACTACACGCAAGTTGGCGACTTTTGGCAGTGTGGTGGTCATCGTCGCCCTGGTCGTTTTTGGGATGAGGGTTTTTTACCTCAACACGGGTTTGTTTTCTTCCCAACCTCAGGCTGTAACGGAGGAGTCTCCTCCCCAAACGCCTTCCTCTTTTGAAGAGAAGGGAGGGAGTGGCGGTTATTTGATGCCCTCTTTTGAAGTTTCCCGGGCATCCTACACAGAGGGTCTGCGAAGGATAGCGAATCTCCACACCTCCATACCTTCCCGTCCCCGGGTCGATGTCCGCACCTACACTGTAAAACAGGGGGATTCGGTCTTTGGGATTGCGGACAAATTTGGGTTGAAACCGGAAACGATCTTGTGGGGGAATTTTGAAACGCTGAAAGACAATCCGCACAGTTTGAGACCTGGTCAAGAGCTGAATATCCTCCCCGTAAACGGCACTTACCATAAATGGCGGGAAGGGGAAAGCCTTATCAAAGTGGCGGAATATTACGGTGTGGACCCCATGGATATCGTCGAATGGCCGGGGAATGCCATTGATATCTACGATTTTGACATTGAAAATCCGGATATTGAGCCGGGAACCATGCTCATCGTCCCCGGTGGGGAACGGGAGTTGATCGATTACGGACCTCCTGCCATCACCCGTGACAACCCCGCCATCGCCCGAACATACGGTCCGGGTCACTGTGGGGAAATCTACCAAGGGCCGGTGGGAGTGGGCGTTTTCATATGGCCCACTATAGAACGCTGGCTGTCGGGGTATGATTACAATCCGTCTGCAAACCATCCGGCCATTGATATTGCTGGGGATATTGGAAACAATGTGTGGGCTTCGGACACTGGCGTGGTGGTCTATTCAGGTTGGAGCAACCACGGATACGGCAACCTTGTCGTCATTGATCACGGCAACGGTTGGCAGACTTTGTACTCTCACCTGCACACCATTAGTGTCCGCTGCGGGCAAGGGGTGAACCAGGGACAACCGATCGGCACTTTAGGGAGCACAGGCAATTCAACAGGCCCGCACCTGCACTTCGAGATGATCTATAACGGTCAAAAAGTAAACCCCTGGGACTTTCTCCAATAAAAGGGAAATGGGCGCGTTTGGGGGACCCGGCTCGCGGGTGAAAAAACAGCCCACCAACATATCCACGTGAATAAATCAAGGCAAGGAGATGGTTTCCTTGCCTTGTTGCATGAGGGGGTGATCATCGGTTGAAATATGTTAAGAAAGGGGGAGGGTCAGGAAAGGCACCCGCATTTCGCGCTCTGATAATCCTCCATGTCTGCCTAAGAGGTCGTTGACATCTGTAGACCACCACAGATAGGCGTCGTTTTTGGCGATCACAGACAAATCCCCAATTCGGCTTTGCCACTGGGGATGGAAGGGCGCTGGCCCGAACAGACCTGCGCTGGACAGGTCTTGAGATGGATGGCACTGAAACTGATCCGGCCAATGCTCTGTTATGTAGTCTTGCACGGCTTGGATCTTCCCGGGCCGGACGTGGAGATAGGCAAGTCGATTCTCGCCGGTGGGCATGATGTGGAGCATATCGGTCATCGTGGGGTGATTATTTAGATCGTAATCCGGGTTGAATGGCGTGAAAACCTGTCCGTGGTCAGCGGTGAGGATGAAGAGGGTCCCCTTCTTTGCCTGAGGGCTGAGTGCGCCCAGGCATTGGTCATGGAGGTGGTGGGTGAAGCTGTTAAATTCCGCTCCTGCCCTTTCATCGCTGGGACCAAATCGATGAAAATACCCGTCCACTGCACCCCAATAGGCGCTGATGAAGGTTTTCTTGTCGGGTTGAGATTCCAGCAGCTCGCGCACGCTGATCCACATATCAGCCGGGGTGTTGATCCCGTGCAGGGTGACGTCATGGAGGAAGGTTCGGGAGAGGCCGGAGTGAAGGATGGAATGATGCTGAAAGGCATGGGCTTCGATGCCATGGGCTTGTAAATGAGTCCCAAGCGTGGGGAGGGGGAGGAAGGTGGTGGGATCGAATCCCGTCCGCAGCAGTGTCCCCCCTCCCTTATGGAATGTGGTCGGCCCATGGACGATCATATTCACGGCCATGCTGTATTCCTTCATCCACATCTCGTACCCGGATACGCCGTGCCGTCCCGCGGGCTGTCCTGTCCATAGCGAAGACATCGCTGCACAGGTGGTGCTCGGGGAGATGGAAGTGATCGCCGAGAGGTCGCCGACAGAGCGCAGAGTCTCCCAAAAGGCGCTGTCACGATTTTGCGTCCATTCTTGGAAGTGATGGTAGGAAACGGCGTCCACGATGACCAAGACCACTTTTTGGATAGGGGATTCCACCCCGGAGAGGATATTATCTTTCAATGGGCCTATGCCGAAGGTGGGGATGTCAAACCACCTGCAGACGCTGTCCGCGATATTGAGGATCGACCCCCCTTGATAGTGGGGAAGGATGAAGTCGTCTCCCAGATAGGACCTTAATGAACGATCCTGTGGTTCCTGTGATTGTCCTTTTGAAGGGTGGTGTTTGGTCATCTTTTTGTATCCTTTTTGCACATCAGGCCTATGTTCTTTTGATATAATAGGATGGACGACGAAGAGAATGAAAAGGAGGTTTTCATTGAACTTGAGCTTTCTCTCCGGTCGGCAAGTTCGGAGGATCCGGGAGTACATTACAGCGTATTTGATGATCGCTCCGGCGACCCTCCTGATTTTTTTGTTTGGTATTTTCCCTGTTGGTTTTGCACTCTATGTAAGTTTGCATAAATGGCGCATAAAAAGAGGAAAATTTCTAGGGTTAACGCATTATCAAAAAGCCCTTGACAACTTAGCCTATGTCCTCCTTTTCGTCTTAGCCCTGGCCGCCCTGGTGGGTGGTTACTTTCTCATTCGTAGGATCCTGAAGCACGTCAAAGAGGAGGGGGATAAAAAAGATTGGTTGATGATCTTCCCCGGGGCGCTGTTCAGCGCCACGATCCTGGCTTTTGTGCGTTGGACCGTGCTCCTGCTCCCAGAGATCCTGGCCATCGCGGATAAAATTTGGGGCAAAGAGAAGACGCGGGAGTTATTCATCCGGCTGTTAAGCGAAGCGTTCTCAACGCCCGACGTGCAGGGGGCTTGGCGGTTGTTCCTCATTCTCTTTGGGGCGTCCATTCTCCTATTGCTTCTTTTCTTATTCTTGATCCGCTCCGCCCGCCGTTTTACACAGGTCGTGAATTTCACGTTTGTTTGGATTATTGTACCAGTAGGATTGGGCCTCCTGTGGGTTACTTACCAGAGCATTCAATCCGTCTACCGGGAAGCGGTGGCGGCCGGGGAGGACCCCGGCGTTTGGGTTCAGGTTATCACCTTGATTGTGGGTGTACTGCTCCTGGCAGCAGCCTGGTTTCTGTGGAAGAGCGCGGGCAGGCAAACGAGCAATTTTTCCTTCCTGTGGCGGATCTTGGCGGCGATCAGTTTGATGGTCGGCGCCTGGTTGTTGATCGGGGAGCTGCCGACCGTGATCGCAGCCGGTGACGAGGATATGTGGACCGGTCTCAAAGTCACCGTGTTCTATTCTGTGGGCACCGTGCCTTTCCAGCTGGCGTTTTCCATGTTCCTGGCTATTCTACTCTTCCAAAACTTGTGGGGCTCGGATATCTTTCGCATGCTTTACTTCCTTCCCTATGTCACCCCCACGGTAGCCAGCGCCGCCATTTTTCGACAACTGTTTTCTAACCGCTACCAGGCTCCCATGAATCAGTTGCTCTTAAAATTGGGCATGGATCCCCAGCAGTGGATCCGGGAACCCCAGGGCATATTTTCCATGCTGGCAGAAACGGTGGGCATCAGCTTGCCGACCTGGGCCGGTGGTCCCAGCTTGGCCTTGACGGTGATCATGATCTATTCCATCTGGACCTATGTCGGCTATGATACGGTGATCTATTTGGCTGGCCTGGGGAATATTTCCACGCCGTTAATTGAGGCGGCGGAGATCGATGGGGCGGGGCCGTGGGAAAAGTTCCGCTATATCATCTTTCCCCTGCTGTCTCCCACCACCTATTTCCTCTCCCTGATCGCCATTATCGGTACCTTTAAGGCCTTCAGCCACATCTGGGTCATGCGAGAGGCCTCCGCGCTGGGGACGACGGATACGTTCAGCGTGGTGATCTTCAGTGAGTTCTATGAAAAATTACGTTACGGATACGCATCAGCGTTGGCTTTTGTACTTTTTGCGATCATCCTCAGTTTGACCTTGTTAAACCAGCGCATACAAGGGACACGTGTCTTTTATGGCTAAGGTAAAGTTGTTTCGATCAGCAGAAACGGATTCGGCAGCCACGTTTTTCGACCGCTTCCGGGATGTCTTTCAAAAGGCGATTACCTACCTCTTCTTGCTTATGGGTGTGGTCATATCCATCACGCCTTTTGTGTGGATGATCGCCACCTCCCTGATGAGTTTGGGGGAAGCGCAGGGCGTTCGCTGGATTCCCTCCTCCCTCCACTTTGAAAACTACGTCAACGCCTGGCAGGATGCCCAGTTTTCAGAATATTTTGTAAACAGCGTGATCATCACCGCCATCACCCTGGTCGGGCAGCTGACCTTCAGCGTCCTGGCTGCTTACGCGTTCGCGCGGATTGATTTTCCGGGCCGGGATTTGATCTTCACGGTCATGTTGAGCACCATGATGATCCCGGCCATGGTGATCATCATCCCCAACTTTTTAACTGTGACCTGGTTGGGGCGGATAGGGCCCATCAAATGGATCAACAACTGGCCTGCCTTGACCATCCCTTTCATGGGCAATGTCTTTTCCATCTTTTTATTAAAGCAATTTTTCGCTCAAATTCCCGACGAGCTATGGGATTCCGCCCGCATCGATGGCGCGGGCCATCTGCGCTTTCTGTGGACGGTGGTCATACCCCTCTCCAGCGCTCCCTTGATGGTCATCATCGTCCTTTCTTTCATCGGCTCCTGGAATGCCCTGGCTTGGCCCTTATTGGTTACCAATTCACCGGAATGGCGGCCGATTGCGGTGGGGTTGAACAACTTTGTCGATGAAGCCGGCCAGGAAATCAACCTCATGATGGCGGGCGCTTTCATCACCATCATCCCCATTTTGATCATTTACTTCTTCACCCAAAAGCAGTTTACAGAGAGCATCGCTCGCAGCGGCTTGAAAGGGTAAACAAAGCGGGATGGAAAGCGTTGAAGTCAAGAAAGTGGGTTTTTTAAATTTTGCTATCAGGAGAGAGTTGATTTTTTGGTATGATATATATAAATCATTCTCAGGTTGAGATTGTAAAAAGGAGGTGTAAGGCAAGGAAAGCGAAGTTGATTGAGTTTCGTCATTTTTTGGGTCACTCCGCTTTTGAGGAGGATGTTCGAGGGGTGACCACTCATTATCTAATCTAAAAGGAGAGAAGACACATGTCTAAAAGGACCCTTTCTATTTTTATGCTCATCGTTTTTGTGTTCTCCATGGCGCTGACCGCCTGCCAGCCGGCGGCAACGGAAGAACCAATGCCCGAGCCGGAGGGAGAAGAGGAAGAGGAAGTCATGGGCGTGAAGCTGTCTGACCTGGACGGCACCACGGTCAAGTTTTGGCACGTCTGGGGTTCGGATGAGCCTTTGGAAGGATTGACGACCATCGTGGAAGAGTTCAACGCCACCAATGAATACGGGATCACGGTGGAAGCTTTGGATCAGGGCGGCTACAGCGAATTGGAAGACGCCATGAACGCAGCCATCCAGTCCGGCGATGTCCCGGATCTAGTCGTCGGGTACGCCAATGCCTTTGCGGCTTGGTATGATGTGGACGCGATCGTCGACATGGCACCCTACATGGAAGATGAGACAGTGGGGCTTGGCGAAGAGGCCATGGGGGATTTCTTTGAAGGGCCTTTCGAAACCGGATTGACCCCTGGGGGAGAGCGGATCTCTCTGCCGTTCCAGCAGTCCGCCAACGTGCTTTTCTACAATGAAACTTGGGCCCAGGAACTGGGCTTTGACAGCCCGCCTGCCAATGTTGCCGAGTTCAAAGAACAGGCCTGCGCGGCAGCGGAAGCCAATAACACGGACGACACCCCTGATAACGACGGCACGGGCGGTCTGGTCATCTATACCGGGGCCTCCAATGTCATGTCCTGGGTTTTCGCCTACGGCGGCGATGTGTACGATGCACAGGAGATGAGCTATGACTTCACCTCGGAAGAGGTCGTGGGTGTGGCTGAATTCTGGAAGTCATTGTGGGATGAGGGGTGCGCTTTTGAGACAGACGGCTACCCCAACCCCGAATTTGCCACCCGTCAAGCGCTGTTCACGATGAGCTCCACGGCAGGGTTACCCTACCAGATTGCAGCCTTTGATGCCGAAGATGCGACGGATGACACATGGAATTTGATCCCCTTCGTGGGACCGGATGGAAACAAGGCGGTCAACAGCTATGTCCAGTCCTTGGGGATTGTCAACTCCACGCCAGAAAAGAAATTAGCAGCCTGGTTGTTCGTGAAGTACTTCACCTCACCTGAAGCTCAGGCCACGTGGGCTCGATACAGCCGGTATTATCCGGGACGGGAGAGCGCCGGAGATCTACTGGAAGACTTCAAGGCTGAGAATGAGAAATGGGCAAGAGGGTTGGAGTTGATCCAATACGGCCGCGCTGAGCCAACGGCAGCTTCTTGGAGCTCGGTACGACGTACGGTGGGTGATACGTTTGCAGAGATCCTGCAAAGCAGCCCGGAAGACATTCAGGCCATTCTCGAAGATCTGAACGAAACTGCAGCTGAACTGGTCGCTGAGATGCAGTGATCGGAAAGCAGACAATCTAGTTTTTTGATGTGAGAAATAAGAGCGGGTGGGGAAAGATGCATCCAGCACCCGCTCTTTTTTTTACAGTTAAAGTCGCATGTTTAATGGTATAAGCGATTAAGTAGTATATGAAACCCAGTGACCTATGCGATGTTCTGAGAAAGCTTTTAGATGGCAGTTGATATTCTTCCTTTTCATATCCCTTATCTCGGTCATGCTTTCGTCCTGCCGTCCTGAGAATGGGGTGAATGCAAACCCTACTTTGCCGGTGACAGTCACGGAAACCGTGACGGAAAAGGGCGGAAGCGTTCCTGCCACTCCTGATCCCACCCAAATGTCGGAAGCCATGGGCCTGGAGCTGTCCGAGCTGGACGGCATCACGGTGACCTTCTGGCATGTCTGGGGATCGGATGAACTGTTGGAAGGTATAACGAACGTCATCTTAGCATTCGACGCTACCAATGCCTATGGGATTACGGTGAAAGCCTTGAACCAAGGGGGCTATAACGGATTGGAAGACGCCATGAACGCAGCCATCCAGTCCGGCGATGTCCCGGACTTGGTCGTCGGGAACGCCAATGCCTTTGCATCCTGGTATGCGGTGGACGCGATCATCGATATGGCCCCCTACATGGAAGACGAGGTGGTAGGGCTGGGGGAAGGGGCCATGGGGGATTTCTTTGAAGGGCCTTTCGAAAGTGGAGTGACCTCTGGGGGGGAGCGGATCTCTCTGCCGTTCCAGCAGTCCGCCAACGTGCTTTTCTACAATGAAACCTGGGCCCAGGAGCTGGGCTTTGACAGCCCGCCTTCCAATGTTGCCGAGTTCAAAGAACAGGCCTGCGCGGCAGCGGAAGCCAATAACACGGACGACAGCCCTGATAACGACGGCACGGGCGGTCTGGTGATCTATACCGAAGCCTCCAATGTCATGTCCTGGGTTTTCGCCTACGGCGGCGATGTGTACGATGAGCAGGAGATGAGCTATGACTTCACTTCGGAAGAGGTCGTGGGTGTGGCTGAATTCTGGAAGTCATTGTGGGATGAGGGATGTGCTTTCGAAATGGAGCGTTACCCCTATCCTGATCTGTCATCCCCTCTCGCGTTTTCCACCCGGGAGGCCCTATTCATCATGAGCTCCACAGCGGGCTTATCCCGGCAGATGGAGGCTTTTGAAACTGAAGGAGCCACGGATGACGAATGGACCTTGATCCCCTTCGTGGGCCCTGAAGGGGAAAAGGCGGTCAATGTTTTCGTCCCTTCCTTGGCAGTTGTCAAAACAACGGCGAAGAAACAATTAGCAGCCTGGCTGTTTATCACATATCTTCTCTCTCCTGAAACCCAAGCGGAATGGGCTACTTTTAGTGATACGTATCCTGTCCGGATGAGCGCAGGAGAGATTTTGAAGGATGATGGGGCAGGGAGCCCGCAATGGAAGCGCGGTTTCAGCTTGCTTTCGTATGGTAAGACCGAACCCCCGGTTCCTTCTTGGCCTCTGGTAAGGCGTGCGGTCGGGGATGCTTTTGCGGATCTTTTTAGGAAGCCATCGGAAAACATACCTGCCATCCTGGAAAGTTTGGAGGACCTCGCTGATGAGTTGGTTTCCCTTAATCAATGATGTGCCGTTTCCATGACATCCGTACAAACCGCTTTCTTAAGCCGCTTTACGTTATACTTGTTTTATCCGCTTGAATAAGCATCAAAGGACAGTTATGTCGAAGCAACCTCATGTTGAGATTTACACAGACGGCGCCTGCTCCGGGAATCCCGGTCCCGGCGGTTGGGGTGTCCTTCTCCGCTACGGAAGGCACGAAAAGGAGCTCAGCGGGGGAAAAAGAAATACCACCAACAATCGCATGGAGCTGATGGCAGCCATCCAGGCTTTCCAGGCCTTGAAAGAACCCTGCCGTGTGGACCTTTACACGGATTCTGAGTATCTGAAAAGGGGGATTACTGAGTGGATGGAGGACTGGAAAGCGTTGGGTTGGAGGCGCGGGAAACCAGGAAAGACAAAAAAATTGGCCAACGCGGACTTATGGAAGGTTTTAGATCAAGCTGTGCAAGACCACCGGGTGACATGGCATTGGATCCAGGCTCATACGGGAGATGAAAAAAACGAACGCGTGGACAAACTGGCGCGGCAAGCCATCCCCTCATAGGGCGGAGCAGATGGGGAATGTAGGGTGGGTCCCCGGTGATATAAACTGCGGATGAAAAAAAGAGGCGAATGATCGCCCCGTACGGGATCCTCGGCAGTCTTTTTCGACACCTATAATGGATGAACTGTTCCGTTTCTCGATGGGTGTGGGATATGACTTCTTTTTTCCAAAAGAAGGATCGCCCTTCCTTACGGTATAATTTGCGCATGGAAAAAAATGAGGGATGGCAGAGAAAGGTCCAACAAGAGTTAGCCATGGCCCACCAAGCCAGAAGGGAAGGGAATGAAGGGCAGGCTCGGGTCTGTGCCCGCCGGGCGGCGGGGTTTGCAGCGGAAGCGTATTTCCAACAGCGAGGCTTCGACCCTCCCGCTCACAACGCCTATCAACTCTTGGAACGGTTGGGAGAGGAGGGTCATTTACCCGATCCGGTGAGGGAGACCCTTTCTTTGCTCACACTGCGAGTGAACAAAGCGTTTGAACTTCCCCCCGGAGTAGACCTGATTCGAGAATCAAAAAAGTTGATCAGGGTGCTTTTCCCTGACGAGCGTTTAGATCTTGAGGTTGATCAGGGGGATGCACATGAGTAGCGCCTGGGTTTCTTTTCTATCCGGGGTGGGATGGACCCCTGTGTTTTATAGACGATGGTGATCAACAAACGAGGAATGTCCGTCTATACGGCGATCTTAGCCTTCATCCTCCTTGCGGGTTGCTCAGCGAGGACCACCGCTGGTTTGGGGACGCCAGGCCCGGCCTCCACCTCTCTCCCCTCACCTACATCCACGCCTTCCCCGGCCCTTCCCACCGAGACACAGGTTCCTGGCCCGACCACACCGCCCCCCACCCCGACTCCTCAGCCGCGGAACACCCATTATCAGATATCCGCCCAATTGGATTACGCCACACGACAGCTCTCCGTTTCCGAAACGGTTGCCATTCAAAATCCAGCCTCTCAAGAACTGACCACCCTATCCCTGGTCGTGCCGCCCAATTGGTGGCCGGGGGTTTTCCAGTTGGAGGCGTTATCTTGGCAGGGGGGAGAGAAGATCATCGAGTATTCGCTGGAGGGTGTGCGCTTAAAGATCCCCATCCGCGAGGCCTGGTTCCCTGGCGAGATCAGGGAATTGTCCTTGACTTACACCCTTTCCCTCCCCGAGATGAACGTCATAGCAGATGTAGGCCCTAACCCCTTTGGTTATTCTCTGACTAAGGACAGTCTGGTCAAGCAGATCAACCTGGTGGATTGGTATCCTTTCCTGCCTCCTTACCAGGAGGGGAGTGGGTGGATCATTCACGAGCCTTGGATTTTCGGGGAATATTTGGTATACCCCTCCGCTGATTTTGACGTTTCTCTCCAAATTCTGAATGGACCGGAAGACCTGGTCGTGGCTGCCAGTGCTCTGGACAGCGGGGAAAAAGGGACCTACCGCTATCATTTAGAAGGTGCCCGCAACTTCGTATTTTCGATCAGCCCCTACTATCAGATCCTTGAAGAAGAGGTCAAGGGGACCAAGGTCTTGGGGTACCATTTCCCCTTTTATGAGCAAGGGGGGGAAGCGGCATTTCAGGCGACGATCAAAGCCCTTCAGCTTTACTCAGATCTGTACCATCCCTACGAGCAGCCCAGTTTGACCATGGTCCAGGCTGATTTTGACCATGGCATGGAATATGAAGGTTTATATTTTCTGAACCGTTCCTTTTTCAACAGTTATACCGGTTCGCCGGCGAGTTTCCTGATCGCCATCGCTGCCCATGAGACGACTCACCAGTGGTGGTATGGGCTGGTGGCCAACGATCAAGCCCTGGAACCCTGGTTGGACGAAGCTTTGTGCACGTACAACGAGAAGGTGTTTTTCGAAAATTATCATCCCGAGGCCGTGGAATGGTGGTGGGTAAACCGGGTGGATTATCACCAACCGCAGGGGGTCATCGATCGGTCCATCTACGACTATAAATTCCCAGAATTTACAAATCCTTATTATGATTACCGGGATGCGATCTATTTGCAGGGGGCGCACTTTCTGGAAGACCTGCGGGATTTGGTGGGGGATGAAGTGTTCTTCTCCTTTTTAGCGGACTACGCGGGCACGTACGCGGGGGAGATCGCCACGGGGGAGGACTTCTTCTGTTTGCTTGAAGAGCATACGGATGCTGATTTGCAGGATTTGCTCTCCACGTATTTTCAATCTAAACCTTAAGGTCCACAGTAAGATCATCGCCATCCCCTGGTCCGATCTGGAAAGGCTTCCCGGGTAAAAAGTTACACCCTCCTTCTGTATGTTATACTTCGCAAGGGGACCATACCAATTGATGGATAAGGAGATGTCAAGGATGTCTGACCAGGATAAACGAAGGATCACAGCGGAAGATCTCTACAAATTCCGCCTTGTCAATGAAGTGGAAATTTCGCCGGACGGTGAACATGTGGTGTATCCCATCCAACGGGTGGATCAGGAAAAGGAGAAAAAGTACGCCAATTTGTGGATCCTTCCCACGGGGGGAGGGGAGCCCCTCCAGTTCACAGTGGGCGATCATGTGGACAGTATGCCTCGCTGGTCGCCGGATGGGAGCCAGATCGCCTTTTTGTCCAACCGCGATGATGAAAAACAGTCCCAGATTTACCTGATCCCTTTTCAGGGTGGGGAAGCCCGTAAGTTGACGGATTTGAAAGGGGAGTTCGGTTCCCTCTCCTGGTCCCCGGATGGAAAGAAAATCCTCATCCAATTTCGGAAGAAAGATCAGGAAGCCATTGAACGGGAGAAAGACGAAACGAAAAAAGAACTCGGTGTAGTTTCCCGACATGTCGAGCGGGTATTTTATAAACTGGATGGGCAAGGGTATCTCCCTAAAGAGCGCTGGCACCTGTGGGTCATCGATGCCTCTTCGGGGGAAGCCCAGCAGCTCACAGAGGGGGATGTCTATGACGAGGTCAGCCCTCGCTGGTCCCCGGACGGGGAGCGCATCGTTTACCTCTCCAATCATGCGGACGACCCGGATCTGGAACCGGACCTGATAGACCTGTTCATCCTTCCCGCCCAGGGTGGGGAAGCCACAAAGGTCGAGACCCCTGTGGGTCCAAAGCAGCTGCCGGTCTTCTCCCCAGATGGGAAACGGATTGCCTATTTAGGGAAGGAGGGGAGGGGGGTGGGCTGGAAAAACACCTCACTGTGGGTTGTCCCCACTGAGGGAGGGGGGCAGGCGCGGAACCTGACCGAAGCCTTTGATGTAGACGTGTCCAATCCCACCATCAATGATATGCCGGGCGGGTTACCCATGTCCTCACCGGCGTGGTCTGAGGACGGCTCACGCCTCTTTTCCCAGGTAGCCCAGCACGGAAAAACGGAGATTGTGTCTCTTCGTGTGGAAGGGGATGGGGAGAGCTTGGAAACCGTGGTGGGTGGGGAGGGCACGCTAGGCGCCTTCTCGATGGATGATGGTCAAATCCGTATGGCGTACCTTTACGCTGACTTCACGCGCCCGGCCGAGGTGTGGGTGCATGATCTCCAAGAAGGAGAGTCCGAAAAATTATCAGGGGTGAACGATGCCTTGATGTCAGAGCTGGATTTGGGCGAAATCGAGGAGGTTTGGTTTGAAAGTTCAGATGGGACCGAGGTTCAGGGTTGGATCCTGACCCCGCCGGGGTTCGATGACTCGAAATCCTACCCATCCATTTTGGAGATTCACGGCGGCCCTCGGACCCAGTATGGATATTTATTCATGCATGAGTTCTATTACCTGGCAGCCCAGGATTATGTGGTCTATTTCTGCAATCCCCGCGGCAGCCGAGGGTACGGTGAGGAATTCTCCAAAGCGATCTGGAACAATTGGGGGACCGTGGATCATGAGGACTTGATGGCCTGGGCCGATGTCATGGAGAAAAAACCTTATATCGATCCGGATAGAATGGGGGTCACGGGCGGTAGTTACGGGGGGTATATGACGGTGTGGATCATCGGTCACACCGACCGTTTTGAAGCCGCTGTCACCCAGCGCTGCGTGAGCAACTGGCTCAGTATGTACGGCTCGAGCGATGTTAACTGGGCTTTCCAGCGCGAATTTGGGGATGAAGCACCCTGGGAAAACTTTGAGAATTATTGGCGGCTCTCGCCCATCAAATACATTGGGAACGCCACCACGCCCACGCTGGTCATTCACAGTGAGAACGATTTTCGCTGCCCCATCGAGCAGGGGGAGCAGGTCTTTGTGTCCCTCAAAAAGCAAGGCGTGGATACGGAGATGGTCCGCTTCCCCGGCGAACCCCATGGTCTTTCCAGAGGCGGGCGCACCGACCGTCGGGTGGAGCGATTGGGACACATCCAGCGCTGGTTTGACCGCTATCTCCAAGAGAATTAGCTGGCCATTGTTATTTCTACATTCGACAGCTAAAAGGTTTTTGTGGCAGTATTGAAAAAGCGTCGGATTGGGATCGACATCCCAATCCGATGCCTTACTTAAGGTTATCCTTGGGCTTGAAAATCCTCACCACAGTTATTTTTTGAAGAACCGGTTGAGGCCTGGAAAGCTGGTTATGATGATTAAGCTCATCAGATTAGTCTTGGTCAGGTCAAAGGTACCTTCATAGATGGGGTTTGGAGAATCAACCTATGCATTGCCAGGGCCCCTCCTTCTGTCTCCTTCTCTTTTTCTTATCTCTCATTTATATTCCTTCAGTATAATGTCCCTCAATCAGGTGTATTTTGTTTTTTTATCCAGTGTTCTTTCGTTTGCCCGAAATAACGAAGACTTTCTCGCCTGCTGGTTTTATTGGGCATAGAAAGTCTTTCGCAATTGTCCGGGCAGCCAAATTAGAGGTTTCGCTATGAAAACAAATGCAAAAAGATTCTTTTATCCAGGGGTTGCGTGGATGATTGGCGCCCTGATGTTAGCGGGTTTGGTCGCGTGTACGCCCCAGATGACTGGGAAGGAAACGATATCACCCAGCGCGGTCTCCACGGCTACCCGTGAGCCGACATCAACGCCTCCTCCTACCGCCACTCCCACGCTGCAGCCTACCACGGGGGTGACAGAAGAGATCCAACCCACACCAACCGAAGAACCTTCCCCGGAAAATGTGCAGCGTTTTCCCGACCCTGACTCTTACCGCTGGGCGCTGGTTGCCGATGGACTGGCTCAACCGGTGGGGTTATCTGTGGCTGGCGATGGGACCAACCGCCTTTTTATCATTGAAAAACCGGGGCGCATTCAGATCATCCAGGACGGGCAAGTGCTGGAAGACCCGTTTTTGGATATCCAGGACCGGGTGGGGGATGAGGGAGGCGAGCAGGGTTTGTTGGGGCTGGCGTTCCATCCCAATTATGAGGACAACGGCACCTTCTTTGTCAATTACACGGATGACGATGGAAATACTGTGGTGTCCCGATTTTCCGTCTCCGAAGATGAAAACCGTGCGGACCCCACCTCAGAATCCCAGGTGTTGACCTTCAGTCAACCCTACAGAAATCACAACGGCGGGCATCTCCTCTTTGGTCCGCAGGGATACTTGTGGATCAGTACCGGGGACGGCGGTTCAGCCGGGGATCCCCAGGATAACGCCCAAAACCTGGATAATCTCCTCGGCAAGCTGCTGCGCATCGATATCGACCAAGAACCCTATGCCATCCCCGGGGATAACCCATTTGGGGACGAGATTTGGGCCTACGGCCTGCGTAACCCTTGGCGGTTCAGATTCGATCCGGCTACGGGGGAGTTGTACATCGCGGATGTGGGTCAAGACAAGTGGGAGGAAATCGATTACTTGCCTGCCGGTGCACCCGGGGGGACGAACTTTGGGTGGGATTACCGGGAGGGCAGTCACCCCTATGAAGGCACCCCTCCCCCCGATGTCGAGTTGACCGACCCGGTCGCAGAGTATAACCAGGATTCCGGAGATTGCTCCGTTTCTGGGGGTGCGGTGTATCGGGGGTCCCTGCCTGCGTGGCAGGGTGTATACCTGTATGGGGATTACTGCACGGGTGTGGTGCGCGGCTTGATTAAGTCCGAGGACGGCAGCTGGCTGAGTGAGGTCCTCTTTGATACGGACTACCTGATCCCAGCTATCAGCCAGGACGGAGCAGGCGAGGTGTTTCTGCTCGATATCCGCGGGGGCGTCTACCGTCTGAGCGAAAAATAGGGGTGCGGATCGGAGAACGAGGAAGCACCGGGGCTAAATGGTGTATGGTCCCGGTCTTTTTTATATTCATGTGTAAACGGCTGTGCAACATACCCGGGAGGCTGCCTGGGGTCTTTTGGGGGTTTATCCGCGAGGGATGAGGTCGCAAAATTGGAATCGACCCTCGCGTAAGACCGTTTCTCCGACCTGGAAATCGATCCGGTGATGGAAGATGGGCCCATCATACACAAAAGTGTGGAATGCCCCGTGCTCCCCACAGGGATCAATTCCGGGGGGAAGATCCGCGAGAAGGTTTTCGTCGTACGTCCTGCCTGCGAAGCCTCCATCCAGTTTATGGGTGTCCACGCAGACCAGTACGGCCTTGAACCCCAGGTTGAGGAAATCTTGGGCCAGCTGGCAGGTATCCATCCCCCACAGCGGGAAAACCCCTTTCATAGCCACCTCCGCAAGCCGTTCCTCTCTGTATGACCGGATGTCTTCCAGAAACACGTCACCGAAAACGACGTCCGTCACCCCTTGGGTGAGGTGCTTTTCCAGTGTTTCTCTCATCAATGAATCGTATTCCTCGTCAGTGCAGTTTTGGGGGATGGTTAAAATCTGCAGCGGCAGGCCAAGGGAGTGGGCTTGCTGTTCCAATAGTTCCCTTCGCACCCCGTGCATGCTGATCCTGTCATAACCCGCCGTCAGTGTGGTCAGCAAAGCCTTGATGTGGTACTCACTTTTGTGGACCACCCTGTATAATGCGAGCGCAGAGTCCTTTCCGCCGCTCCAGGAGAGAAGCACATTTTTAGTCATCGTTCCCCGGGTATGTTCCTTTTTTCAATCGCTTGAAGGTGGAGATGAAGCCGGTCCCATCCTTTCCATGCCTCTTGGTACAATACATCCATCCCAAAAGGTGACAAGTAGCACTGCAAACCTAGATCATGGATGTATATTATCACGACCTGTTCACGTTTCCACTTCCCCGAGGCCACCGCTTCCCCATCCAGAAGTATGCCATGCTCCGCCAGCGGTTGGTCGAAGAGGGGATCATTCGCTTGGAAGATTTGCATGTGCCTGCCCCCGCCAGTGACGACCAGTTGTTACTGGTTCATTCTCAGGAATACCTGCACAAGTTGAAGAACGGCGGGTTAACGGAGAAAGAGATCCGGCGTTTAGGTTTTCCGTGGTCCTTGGACCTGGTCGAGCGTTCCCGCCGTTCTGTGGGGAGCACGATCGCTGCCTGTCGATCCGCGCTGGAAAATGGCCTGGCTGCCAGCTTGGCGGGAGGGACGCACCACGCTTTCCCCGATCACGGTCAGGGTTTTTGTGTCTTGAACGATGTAGCGGTGGCTGTCCGGGTGATGCAAAAAGAGAACAGAGCGGAGCGAGCGCTCATTGTGGACTGCGATGTCCATCAGGGGAACGGCACGGCGGCGATCTTTGAAGGTGACCCCCGCGTTTTCACTTTTTCTGTCCACGGCGCGAAGAATTTCCCTTTCCGCAAATCCCAATCAGATCTGGATATCGACCTGCCGGATGGGACAGGTGATGATGAGTATCTGGCGGCTTTAGAGGATGGGTTAGAGAAGGCGCTTGATGAGGCAGATGCGGAATGGGTCATCTACCTGGCTGGGGCTGATCCTTACAATGGGGATCGCCTGGGGCGATTGTCCCTGACAAAATCCGGCTTGGCCCAGCGGGACCGGTTGGTGTTGGAGAGGTCTCGCCAACGTGGATTGCCGGTTGCCGTGGTCATGTCCGGGGGATACGGGGAGGATGTGAATGACACGGTTGACATTCATTTCCAAACCGTCCGGTTGGCGGTGGAATTTTCGGATTAATTTCTGGCCATTCCTCTCTTCCCCTTTCCATAAAAAAATATCCCGCTGTGCGGACAGCGAGACATTTCCTCTTGAAAAGGCGACGATGGGATTCGAACCCATGATCAAGGTTTTGCAGACCTCTGCCTTACCACTTGGCTACGTCGCCATAATTGCAAAAAGCTGATGGACAATGGCTGTCGCATGTCAGCCATTCGCCACCAGCCATTGCTTTAAGAGCGGGCGACGGGATTCGAACCCGTGACCTTCTCCTTGGCAAGGAGACATTCTACCACTGAACCACGCCCGCATGTCAGTGCCGAGAGCCAGAATCGAACTGGCGACACCGTGATTTTCAGTCACGTGCTCTACCAACTGAGCTATCTCGGCATTACCGTGATTCCCTCCCAGTGCATCGCCCATTGTACACTTTGGGGAAACCCTTGTCAAGCTTGAGGGGTTTCGGGGAGGTTTCCTAACGGGGGATGTAAAGCAGGAACCCCAGGGCGATGGTCACCTCACCGATGACCACCCCCGTAGCCTGCCAGGGCCCGAAAAATGGGGGCGCCGGCCAGGTTTGGGTTCCGAAACCAAACACATCTGCCATGCTTGAAACGAAGGCGATGAGGAACCCTGTGCCCACCAACCGCAGTCCAATGTCCTCCACGATGCTGGGCTCATGCTGGGGGTCTTTGGCCGCTCTCAGGCTTAAATAGCCGCCGAGACACGTGATCGCCAACCCGGTGGAGAACGTCGCCGTTTGAACGAACCCGACCACAGGGCTTCTGTCGAGATTAAAAAGGTCGGGGTCGGCGCCCAAGATAAAGATAAAAAAGCCCACCATGGTCATGATCACACCAAATCTCAAGAGCAGGTTGTTCTGTTTGGAGGGTGATTTGGCCATCGTTACATCCTGGAGGAAGTGTATCGGAAAGAGGAATTCACAACTGGAACCCCGAGCGGGCAGGGACGACTTTGTAATGAAAGTTATCCACGAAAGCGAGCAGATCATTCAGCAGGGCGGACCACTCCTGGGAGGCCATGGCCGCTTCCAAGTCCGCTTTGCTGCGGATTTTCGCGGAGACCATGATCTGGGGTTGGTCCCCATACATTGTATACCAGGCATCCACGGGGATGATGCCCAGTTTTTTAACTTCGGGGATGAATTCGCTGATCACGAATTCAAAATATTCTTGCTCCCGATTGGGCAAAATATCCCAGGTCATCAATAACTTAACAGTCACAAACGGGTCCCTTTGCTTGGCCAGGAAAATTATGCTTCTTGCTCTAGAACGACGACATTCGTCTCGTTGGATGATTTGGTGCTCGTCACCCGCAGATAAGGTCTCGGTTCGATGTTCTCCAACCCCATTTCTTTGATGAAGTTATCCAGGGGATCTAGGTCCAACTTGGACCCTTTGGTTTTGTATTGCATGGGAATGGCGTAGCTGGGTTCAAGCATGCGGATCACTTCTACAGCCTGTGAGGCGTTCAAGGCGTTCCCTCCGCCTACCGGTACTAAGGCGACGTGGACATCACCAGCGATGGATTTGACATCGGATTGGCTGGGGACGCGGTGTAAGCTGCCGAGGTGGGCCAGGAGGACGCCTTCATAATCGAAGATGTACATCAAATTCCGTTGTTCACTTTTGGAGCTTTTTTTTCCACTGTTGGTCCGGATGGCTGTGATGAACACCTGACCGATTTCATATTCCCCGGGGCCGTTTAGGATATGAAGCTCGGATTTGCGTTTTTTGATCCCATCACTGTAATTATGTCCGGGGTCATCATGGCTGATGGTGACGATATCGGCGGAGAGATCCAGCTCTTTGTAGCCCACCTTCCGGTGATCGTACGGATCGGTGACCACGGTAGCCATGCCGCGTTCCTTCAATCGAAAACAAGAATGTCCATGCCAGGTGATATGCATTCAGCCTCCTGTAATGCCCGATGTGCCGCTTATGCCCTTTCAGGACTACTGATTATACAATATTCCACCAATTAGTCATAGTTTACCATCATTTACATTTCCAAAGTCCTTCCTTTCAAGAAAAAAGGGCCCTTTGATCCCTGCTGAAAAAAGAGTATAAATTTCCTGTAAATGATCGGTCTCTCTTGAGCACGGGATTGGCAAGGATTGGTATAATTTCTATTCCAAGGAAGGGGAAGGCAGGCTTCGTGTGGCCATATTCGCGTTCGAAGATGAAAGAGGAATAGGTCAGTACATCTTATGCAAAAGACAATCAAAGTCGTGGGCGCCCGGGTCCATAATTTAAAGAATTTAACCGTAGAAATCCCCCGGGATAAGTTTGTAGTCATCACAGGTTTGTCCGGTTCTGGAAAATCATCCCTGGCATTTGATACGATATTCGCGGAGGGACAGCGGCGGTATGTGGAGTCGCTCTCCTCCTATGCCCGGCAGTTCCTGGGGCAGATGGACAAGCCGGATGTGGATTACATCGAGGGCTTGTCCCCCGCTGTGTCCATCGACCAGAGGGGGACTTCCCACAACCCTCGTTCCACCGTGGGGACGGTAACGGAAATTTATGACTATCTCCGTTTGCTGTTTGCCAGGGTGGGTATCCCCCATTGTCCCCAGTGCGGCAGGGAAGTGACCACGCAGTCGGCACAGGAGATCGTGGAAATCGTCGAGAAGTATCCTCCGGGGACCCGGTTTCACCTCTTAGCACCGGTGGTCAAGGGGAGAAAAGGAGAGCACGAAGGGATCTTGGAGGAGGTCGAAAAGTCGGGGTTCGTCCGGGTCCGAATCGACGGGGAAATCCGCCGTCTGGAGGAGGATATCGAGTTAGAACGCTACCGCGAACATACCATCGAAGCGGTGGTGGACCGTCTGGTCATCCGGGCATATGAGGACGAGGAGGATGAAAAGAACTTCCGCTCTCGACTTACTGATTCTGTGGAGACGGCGTTGAAATTCGGGGACGGCTATCTCACAGTGTACGATGTCACGGACCCCGAGCAGCCTCGGTCTATCAACTTCTCCGAGCACCTGGCCTGCCCGGTATGCGGGATCAGCATCCCGGAGATTGAGCCCCGCATGTTCTCTTTCAATACCCCCCACGGCGCCTGCCCAAACTGTGAGGGAATTGGCACGAAACTGGAAATTGACGAGAACTTGCTCGTTCCGGATAAAACGAAATCGATCTGGGAAGGGGCTATTGATGCCGGGGAGTGGGACGGTCCGCGGGAGAAAGGTGGGTATCACTGGCAGACCTTGGTGGGTGCCGCCCGAGTCTACGATATCGACATGAAAGCGCCTTACCACGAACTCACGGATCGAGATCGGGAGATCATTCTCTACGGCACGAACGGGGAAAAAGTCCCTGTGCGTTACGTCAACGATGAGGGTAAGGAGTACAGATTCGAACGGGAATACGAGGGGGTGATCAACAATCTGGAGCGCCGCTTCAATGAAACGAGGTCGGAATACATGCGCAACCGGATCATGGGTTACATGAACGACCAGCCCTGTCCTGACTGCGGCGGCGCGCGCCTCCGTCCCGAAGCGCTGGCGGTCACTGTCGATGACAAGAACATCATGGATGTGGCCTCCTGGCCGATCAAACGGGCCCTGGAATGGGTGACGACTTTGGCTGGGGAGGATACGCCGTTGGACAGCCGCCAGCAGATTATCGCAGAACGGGTCATCCGGGAGCTGAAAGAACGCCTGGGATTTCTGGCAAATGTAGGTTTGGATTATTTGACGCTGACGCGGTCTGCAGGGACGCTCTCCGGAGGGGAAGCCCAGCGTATACGTCTCGCCACCCAGATCGGATCCCACTTAATGGGCGTGCTTTACGTCTTGGATGAGCCCACCATCGGCCTGCACCCCCGGGACAACAACCGCTTGTTGAGGACGTTGGAAGGCCTGCGGGATTTAGGCAACACCGTCATGGTCGTCGAACATGACCCGGAGACAATTTTCACTGCTGACTGGGTCCTGGATCTCGGTCCTGGAGCGGGGGAACAAGGGGGAGAAGTTGTGGTGGCCGGGCCGGTGGAAGAGATCCTCGAGCACCCTGAGTCTTTGACAGGGGCCTATCTGTCGGGACGGCTCAAGGTGCCTGTCCCTGAAAAGCGCCGCGAGGGCAACGGGAAAACGCTGGAGATTCTAGGGGCGAGGGAGCACAACCTGAAAGATATCGATGTCTCCATCCCCCTGGGAAAGCTGGTGTGCATCACCGGGGTGTCCGGCTCCGGGAAATCGACCCTGATGGTTGAGATCCTCTATAAAGCCCTGGCGCGGGCATTGAACCGGGCCAAAACGAAACCGGGCGATTACGACGGCATCCGGGGGCTGGAGCATATTGATAAGGTGATTAATATCGATCAATCCCCCATCGGGCGCACCCCGCGATCCAACCCCGGTACATACACCAAATTGTTCGATTACGTCCGTGATTTGTTTGCGGAACTTCCGGAAAGCAAGATCCGCGGCTACGACAAGGGTCGCTTTTCTTTCAATGTCAAGGGCGGGCGCTGCGAAGCCTGTGGCGGGCAGGGTCAGTTGCAGATCGAAATGCAGTTTTTGCCTGATGTCTATGTCCCCTGCGATGTATGCCACGGCAAGCGGTATAACCGCGAGACGCTGCAGGTTCGCTTCAAAGACCAATACAACATCGCCGATGTGCTGGACATGACCGTGGATCAGGCCATGGAGGTCTTTGCAAACTTCCCCTTGATGATGAAACGCCTGCAAACCTTGAAGGATGTCGGCCTGGGGTACATCCGCATCGGTCAGCCGTCCCCCACGCTGTCCGGCGGGGAAGCCCAGCGGGTCAAACTCTCCAGAGAGCTAGCCAAGCGTTCCACGGGATCCACGCTCTACGTCTTAGATGAGCCTTCTGTGGGGCTGCACGCGGCCGATGTCCATAAACTGATTGAGGTCCTGCAGCGTCTCGTCGATGAAGGCAACACAGTGCTGATCATCGAGCACAACCTGGACATCATCAAAGTCGCAGATCACATCATTGACCTTGGACCGGAAGGGGGAGAGGCGGGTGGGGAGGTCATCGCCACCGGGACGCCACAGGAGATCTGCGCGAATCCTCATTCCTTCACCGGCGAATACCTCCAGCATTATATCCGGGAGAATCACAGCTGAAGGGGTTTCCGTACGGTGTGGTCCCCGGATGTGGATTGGGGGGTGAAGAGCGGCCCTCACTGCAGGCTGTACACCGCGCTGACCTCGGCCCGAACTGACATATGTCCCGTATTGACCGGTCCAAAGGTGAGTTGATCTTCCCCACGCCCGCAGGGACTGCGTTTTGAACGACGTTCTGGGTCCCGCCCGTACCATCCACTGTTGAAATAAGACCAGGTGTTTTCGTTGATGCTCACCACGCACCCGGCTTCGGCGCCGGCTGCTTCGGCCAGATCCTGCGCCTTCTCGCTGGCAGCGACCCGGTCCTCGTAGTGCGCTTTGCGGAGGTTGTAGCGGATCAGATCGATCACCGCTGGTTCATCATCAACGACCAGGATCCGCGATTTCATAGCTACAGCAATCAATCCTTGATGTCAGCTTTTTGTCAGGGTAGAGGTCAATTCAGGATACGAGTCCAGGCGCTTATCGTCTGGATCCGTCAGCTTTCAGCTGGATACCACGTGGATTCATGAAGGAATCTGCAGGGCCTCCTCTGGATTTTGCAGACCGCGAATATTGAGGTGAATATCTCCTGGTGTTTATGTATAATGATCTACATAGCAAAGGGTTGTCGCCATGAATGAATCATCATCGTGGATCGCTGCCTGTGGGTTGGACTGCGAGACTTGCCCCATCCGCCTCCTTCCCTTTGACGAGGAAGCTGCTGAACGGGTGATTGGCTGGTACCGGGAGGAAGGCTGGCTGGAGGAGGACGAGGGGTTCAGTGAAGCCCTTGAACGTGGGATGTACTGCCAGGGCTGCCATGGCGACCGCGACCTGCATTGGTCACCAGATTGCTGGATCCTGCTCTGTTGCGTGGATGAGAAGGATCTCAACAACTGCAGCGAATGTGGGGAATTCCCCTGCGACCAATTGGTGGACTGGTCCCAGGAGAGGGAAGCTTACCAAAAGGCTTTCGCGCGACTTAAGAAAATGCACACAGCGAGGTCTTGATAACCTCGCAATTTGTATACGGCAAAAGGTTTGAGAGGGGGTTTTTACGTTTAATAGGGGAGGGAATTTGATCAAGCCCACTGCAGCGTTCTCAGTGGGGGATATTTCTATGGATACCCGTTTACCTTAGCAGGGCAAAAGGAGACTGTTGGTCTAGCGGAGCGCCATCCGGATATCGACCGCTACCGCACCTTTACCCTCCGGCAGAACCCGCAGGGGGTTGATTTCGACTTCATCGATAGCTGGGAAGTCCGCCACCAGTTGTGCCAATCTGATTAAGGTGTCTCTCACCGCCTCGATATCCGCGGGAAGGAGGTTCCTGTAACCGCGCAGTTTCGTGCCAGCCCAGGTGCTGTCCAGCATGTAATCCAGGTCTTTCTCGGTCAAAGGGGCAAGGCCGAAGGCGATGTCCTTCAACCCTTCCACTTCCGTCCCGCCGGAGCCGAACATGACCAATCCCCCGAACTGCGGATCCTGGATCGCGCCGATGATGACCTCCTGTCCAGAGGGGATCATCTTCTGCACGTACACGCCGTCAATATCCGCTTCCGGTAAAGCGTCTTGGGCTTGTTGGAGGATGGCTTTGTATCCGCTGCGCACCGACCCTTCATCCCCCAGGTCCAGATGTACCCCCCCCACATCCGATTTATGGGGGATCTCGGCGGAGGCGATTTTCAGGACCACGGGGAGCCCCAACTCACGAGCCATCTCGACGGCTTGTCCTTCTGACCGGGCCAATTCCGTCCTGGCAGCCCGGATGCCGTAGGCTGTAAATATGTCTTGGACGATGTCCGAGTTAATCGACCTTCCCTCATCCAATGTGGCGAGGATGCCCCGGACCGCATCCTGATCGATGCCTTCTGGGCGAACAGGTTCTGCCCGGGCAAAGTCCAGCAAATGGGCCCGTTCGCAGAGGGCGTTGATGGCGGCTGCGGCTCGTTCGGGAAACCGGTATTCAGGGATTCGGGCTGCGCGCAGATGTTCCACCGCTTCCTGGATCAGGCGCTCTCCCATCACGGAGACCACGACCGGTTTTTCAGACCCGTGGATGATAGGGATGATAGCCTTGGCCACCGACCCGGCGGTGTACAGGGGAGGGGTGGGATAGATGACCATCACACTGTCCGTGTGGGGATCGTCGAGCATCAGTTTCAAACAGGTGGCGAATTGATCGGGGGTGGCGGATGCCAGTATGTCCACCGGGTTCTCAAGGCTGGCTGCGTCGGGGAGGATTTCCTGTAATGAATGCACCGTCGCCTCGGTGAAGGAGGCCATTTCCATCCCTAGTTCCTCCAAAGCGTCCGCTGCGGTCACGCCCGGTCCCCCAGCGTTGGTCAGCACGCCCACACGGTTTCCTTCGGGGAGAGGACACCAGGCCAGGGCTCGGGCTTGATCGAACATCTCTTCACTGGTCTCCGCCCGCAGCACCCCCCCGCGCCGGAACGCGGCATCATACGCGTGTTCCTGACCTGCCAGAGCGCCGGTGTGAGAGGCTACTGCCTTTCTCCCCGCTTCGTACTTTCCCACTTTGAGGGCGATGATCGGTTTCTTTTGGACCACAGCCCGCGCTTCGGAAACAAATCTGCGTCCCGCTTTCACCCCTTCCAGATAAAGGGCCAGCACGTTGGTGTGACCATCTTCCGCGACCGGTTCCAATAGATCCGTTTCGCTGACATCCGCCTGGTTGCCCAGGCTGACCAAGCGGGAGATGCCGTAACCCTGGCCGCGGGCCCAGTCGATGGCAGCAGCGCAGATGGCGCCCGATTGGGACAGGAAAGCGACGTCACCGGGTGTGGGACCGGGTGGGGGCAGGAAGGTGGTGTCGATGGGCAGGTGCGTGTCGAGCAGACCGATACAGTTGGGACCGATCAGACGGATGCCTTCTTGGGTTGCGACCTGAAGCATGTCTTCTTCCAGCTTGGCTCCCTCCGGGCCGACTTCTCGAAACCCGCCCGAACCGATGATCGCGGCATGGATCCCGCGCTGGCCGCATTCCCGCAAAACGTCCGGGACATGGGGTGCGGGGATGAGCACGACAGCGAGGTCTACAGGGTCAGGGACATCCGTCAGGCCTTTGTGAATAGGTTGCCCAAGCAGTGTCCCGCCTTTGATGTTAACGAAGTGGATTGCGCCTTCATATCCGCTGCGCGTCAGGTTTTGAGCCAAGAGGTAACCTAGTTTGGACGGGTTTTGCGAGGCCCCAATCACCGCTACACCTTGGGGATCAAAAAAGGGTTTCAGGGTTTGATTATCTGTCATTGTATGTGAGGGAGGGTGTAAAGTGTGGGATCAATAACGGGTTGTTTTTATATTTTGATGGTTCTCGCTGTAATGTGGGTTTTCCTCCAACAGCCGGCAAAAAACGTCCACCACTTCGGGGTCAAACTGCGTGCCGCTGTTGCGTCGGATCTCTGTTATCGCTTCTTCGTGGGTGTGGCTGTCGCTGTAGATGCGTTTGTCGCGAATGGCGATGTAAGCATCCACCACCGACAGGATCCTGGACTCGATAGGGATGGTTTCCCCTCTGAGTCCTCTGGGATACCCTGTGCCGTCATATCTCTCGTGATGGGCCCGGATGATGGGAGAGACAGGGGCTAATTTTTTGACTGGTGCGACGATTTTCGCGCCAATATCCGGGTGGCGCTCCATGATCTCCCATTCCTTATCCGTGAGCGGGCCCGGCTTGCGGAGGATCTCATCGGGGACGCCGATCTTCCCGATGTCATGGAGGATGGCAGTCCATTTCACAGCCTGGAGCTGGTCGTGGTTGAGGCCCATTTCTTGGCCTACGCTTTCCGATAGCGAAGCCATGCGTTGGCTGTGATCGCTGGTGTAAGCATCCCGGGCGTCCATGGCGTTGGCGAGGGAGATCACCGTCTGGAGGAAGCTCTCTTCCAGTTGTTCGTGGAGCAAAGTGCGTTGGATCGCGCTGGCTGCCTGGTCGGAGATCACATCAACCAGACGCATTTTGGTGGCATTGAAGGGGTCCCGGATATCCTCTCTGGCTTCCCCGAAGACGATCAGGCCCAGCGGTTCATCTGTGCCGATTAAGGGGGAAATGCAGATATGTCTCACATCTCCGTGGAACAGTGCATCCCGTTCCTCTTCCTGGAGGTCGGGGTCATTGCGATCCAACACGGTAGCTTTCCCCCCTTGGATGATCCAGTTGTAGTAGTGCTCAGCGATTAAAGGCTCCAGCCTGTTTAACCCCAAGTGAAGGGTTTCCCCCTCATTGGCGTGCGCAGCCCGGCAGCGGTATTCCTTGTTTTCGTCCAAGATCAGGATGCGGGTGTAGCTGACATTGACGCTTTTCAAGGCGTGTTCAGAGATACTGTTCAGGACGGCATCGAAATCGTCGGAAGCCACCAGTTGGCGGGCCATGGTATAAAGGGTGTCCATTTCCTTGCGGCGGTTCTGCTCCGCTGTGTACAGACGGGCGTTTTCAATGGCTACCGCGCTTTGATTGGCCAGGGTGGACAGCGTCAGGATATCATCCTGGTCGTAAGCTTGTTCTGATAATTTGGGTCCCACATAAAAAATACCCACTAATTCCTGCTGGACTTTGACGGGGATGAAAAGTTCAGCGTCCAAGGAATCAAGCTCTTCTCTCTCCCGTTTCCACATCGACTTGAATTGGGGAAGGACCTCGATGTCGTGGCTGGTGAGGGTCCGGTCGTGGTTAGAAAGCCAGAGCACGAGGGGGTGATTTCTTCTTAATTCCAGCGTTTTAATCCCTTCCAGGCCGGTGTGCTCGGTGAGAAAGAACTTCTCGGTTTCCTCATCTTTGAGGAAGAAGGCTGATTTCTCAATATGGAGGGTGGATGTCACTTCTTCCAGGATCAATGAAGTGAGATCGGTCATGTTTAGCACGGAAGCTGCTTGGCTGCTCAGGTCCTGCAGCATCACCCGGGAATCGTATCTGTCACGGAAGAAGAGCCTGTCAACCCAGGATTGCGCGCGATCCCGGAGCGGTTCAGCGATCAGGGCGGTGAGCAGGGCTACCACCAAAGATAGGAGGAACACTTTCGCGCCGGAATACATGTTGAAGATGCGCATCGCGAGGGTGATGATTAAAAAGTAGGATGTGCCGATGATCACCGTGGGGATGGTATAGAACAAACCTCGCCGGATGACGACAGTGATGTCCAGGAGCTGGTAGCGCAGGATGGCATAGGCGATCAGGACCGCTGTCACGCCGTTGGCTGCGATGTCGATGGGGTACTTGCCTAGGGGGGTGAAGTTGAAGAAGGTGGCAAGAAACATTACTCCGATACCAATAAGTAGATATTGAATCCGGTTCTGACGAATACTATCATTTGTTATTCTGTATTCTTTAGCTAATTGAAACATTGAAAGTATAACCAGGAGGTAAGCAGGAACCCCAATAATGGTTAGCACTCCAAATTGGTACTCGACGACAATATTCCTTTCAACTTTTACAGAACTGATGACCAGATCAGTAAAAATAGTAATGATTCCGCTAATTAGAAGATAGGAAACAAGAATAGATGACCATTTTCTCTTTTTTTCAAGTAATGTTTGAGAAAAATAAAAAATACTGACCATTGTCCCAACTCCACTGAGTGACATCACCCGGAACCAGAATAATGTCCAACTAATATCCTCAAGGACCAGAAAACCGCTAAAAGACCATAGCAACATGGCACTAAGATACCATCTAAATGAACGGCGGGTATCAGTCTGTGGCGTGGAAGTAGCAACAACGATGTACAATCCCCCGTAGAGAAGAAATGCTATTATTGGGACAATGGTGTTTATATTCCAATCCATATTAATTTATTATTCGTTTACCATTAAGCAAAGCCTTCATTTGTTCTTTAGAGGGTTTCATATGGGGAGGTTTGGTATGGGCAAGATCAGCTCCTTGACTTTGTTGATAGTCCATATATGCACTGAAGGATCCTGGGTTCAATAATGATATTTTTAGGGGGTCATATCCAAGCATGGCTTCGATATTTTTATAATCGGAGTTTATTCTATTTAGGTTTTCAGAGATCTCAGCGTGAATATCATCTAAGTTACTGTCTGCAACCGAATTCACTTCAAGGAAGAGATGTAAGTGAGCCTTGTTTTCGATATTCTCTTTGCGTGCTACCCAGTCATAATAATCTACATTTGAAGCTTCGATGGCTTCCCAGATATTCTTTTCTGTTAATAGTGCAATACCAGCGATGTTGATCATGTCACCGACTCTAGAATAGAAACGGATTTGGGGTAGCTTAACGTCAATGTCTTCATCTTTCATCGACATAACCTCGATGAGATCTCCTACTCTGTATCGCGTAAATATACCCCCGTGGAAATTTGTACATACTAATTCGTAAATTCCTAATTCCAGTTCGTCGAATAAAACGGTTTTCGGTCGGTAAGCAGGATTCCGTTTGTTCTTTTTGTATTCTTCGTGAGGTATGAATTCTAAAAAGCACATCTCTGGCAAGAAAGTTAATCCATTGTAATTCCATGCTTGTGTAGCCATGGCTCCACCTTCAGTGGAGCCGTACAATTCTAAAGGTTTTCGACCCCAATAGTGCTCAATGTCATCAATATAAATGGATGTGTCTGTACCACCTGTCATGATGCCTTTTACATTCCATATATATTTTGGCAACATTGAAGTATTGTTTATTTTGGATGAAATATATCCTTTTAATAACCTGTAAAGAATGCTTGGCCTTAAAAGATCAAGGGAGAAACTTGTACTACCTGAACCTTGCTCGAATTGTTCTCCCACTCTTTTTAAAATACTGGCAATTCCATAGAAATAATCTACCCCCTTTTTCATTGCCAGTTTGAAACCTTCTGTAATCCTGTCTTGGAAATCCATCTTATCGCTTTCTTCTATTGGTGGTAAGAATTCAAGTTCTAAATGA
Organism: Anaerolineales bacterium; assembly: GCA_041686005.1. Classification (GTDB taxonomy): domain Bacteria; phylum Chloroflexota; class Anaerolineae; order Anaerolineales; family UBA11858; genus B10-G9. The sequence goes on from JAWLER010000002.1 coordinate 127,814, forward strand.
TCTGCAATAGAGTGAACAATTAATCCGGAAATTAAAGGCGGAGGGGCTGTGGCTAATAAAACAATATCATCCAATTCCAGGTTAATTTCTCCTCGTTTTGAAGAATTAGATAAGATCATAGACCCGATGACAGCTTCTCCTAAAATGTCGTACATTTTTTTAGTATATGGAGCCCATTTGAATTTATACTCGCCAGATCTTCCAGAAGTGTGAGCCCATGCATACGGTTTTCGAGGAAGTACATCTTCACGCTTTTGATCAAGGTAGCCAAGATAATCCTCATATGTTGTAAAGGGAACAACTTCGCGGAACTCTTCCATGCTGGTGGGTATGACATCCCCCATCAGCATCCGCCCCATCATGCTTTTACTCAGCAGTTCGATCTGTTCAAGGAGAAGACGCTCTTGTATCTCCATGAATTCTTCTAAATCAAGATCTAGGAAGCCACAATACTTAGCCCAAATTTCTTTTTTTCGTCCCTGTTTGAATAAAGTGGATGTGGAAGTCATTTTTCCTCCATTATTTTTTGTTATATGCGAGAATCTCAAAGGGCTCTGGGAACCATTTATATTTGGATTGGAGTTTTTTAGTGTTTATATGATTAAAACCTATGTCTTCTAGATCCCGCCTCCAGTCTTCAATTGTTTGTACATTGGATAAAGCTGATGCCTCTGCTAAGGCACGAGAGTAATTTTCTTTGAGCAAAAAATATGAAAATGCAACTGCTCGAAGTATGGCTCTAACCACAGATGATTTCCAGATGGGCGATGTTCCAACATCAAGCATAGAGAAATTACCATCTGGTTTTAGCACCCTCCGTACTTCTGATAGCAAAGTTGGAATTTTCATGTGATGAGATGACAATCCTGTGATAACTATATCAAAAGAATTATCGTAAAAAGGTAGTGCCATCGCGTCTCCACAGGCCAAGCTGATAGTGGAGCCAAATTGATCCGGTGGGATCCTGCGTTTCCCTTGCACCAACATCGACTCGGTGATGTCAAGACCAATTATTCGCACTTCAGGTTTGTTTTCATCTTCGATCAGTTTCCGGGGGATCACGGCAGTGCCGGTGGCGATATCCAGGATGGTGTCGCCGGGTTTGAGGGGGGTTTGCTCGATGAGGTGGTCCACAAATCCCTGGTAGCTCCACCCCCAGAAGGTCCGCAGTTCGTCATCTACGGTTTCTTCGTAGCGAGGGGCAAGTTCTGCGAAAGCTTCCTTGACGGCTTTTTTACCTTTCATAGGCCGTGGCTTGTGGCTGAACGCTAGAAATGGCTACTTACACAGAATGGGGGATCTCATGCAAGGACCTAAAAAGGGTGTACTCTGTGTAAGGTAGATTCAGATTGGAATTGAAGCCTGCTTCATTATACTATGACCGGGGGTGAAGCGTCTTTCACTTTAAATGTAGAATTTGTCCTTGTCAACCTGTTCCCGTAATATTTTCAGCTCCTCATCCTGCGGGGGCGTGTTTTCGTGCACATCTTCACTGATGGGCAATTCAAACCCGGTATGGGATTGGACCTCTTCCACGCTCACCCCGGGCTGGGTCATCAACAAGGTCATCCGTTTGCTTTCTTCGTCATATCCCATCACCGCCAAGGGGGTGACCACCCGGTAAGGACCTGTCCCTGGGCCAAGCCCCGCTTCCTCTCGAGCCCCAGGCCCAGTCAGGTAACCAGGGGTGGTGATGAAGTCCACTTTCTCGACAAAGCGGCGCTGGTCATGTTGCATGATGGCGATCGTTCGCCAGCAGTGAGAACCGACATCGTTCCCACCGCCGCTGCCGGGAAGCCGGACCTTGGGGGCGTCGTGGTCCCCGATGACGGTGGAATTCAGGTTGCCGTAGGGGTCGATTTGAGCCCCACCCAAAAAACCGTAATCAATGAAACCTCGCTGGGCCGTTTCTACGATATCAAGGATGCCCGAGGCTGCCAGGGCTTTGTGAAAAGTGCGCCTTTCACCCACCGCAAGCGGTAAATCCTCCAGGTCGGCACCCGTCCCTCCGAATTCAAAAATGGTCACCAGGTTAGGCGCATGTCGTTTTTGAGCCAATGCGGCGGCCAGCATGGGCACGCCCGTGCCGATAAAGGCTGTGGAATTGTCCTCCATCAGGCGGGACGCGGTGCAGATCATCAGTTCAGTGGGGTTGTATCTTTCAGTCATGTTCACACCTCCGGCACCATGTCCTGTAATTCGCGCAGACGCTCCTGCCCGATTAAATCCAGGTACTCCTGGTGGTCTTTAAGGTCGTAGATGTACTTATTGAGGTAGGCCTGGGTGCTTTCCGGATCTTTGGAAGCTTCCGCCCAGGATCGGATCTGGGGTTCATCCCGTTCGTAGAGGTAGCACATCTCGCCGGGATGCGAGCCGAAGGGGGCATGGATGACAGCGTCCACAAGGTAGTAGGGGATGATGGTCCGGTCAGGCTTCTTTCGGATCTCATCCGTGGAGATGATCTCCTCCGTGCTGATGATCAGACGCTTCGAAGCCCGTGCCAATTCGAAGGCGAAGCCGCTGATGCCGTCGATTTGGGCGTTGCCATACTTATCCGCCCGGTGCACATGGATGAGTCCGACGTCCAGGATCAAAGCGGGCAGCAAGGCGATGGGTTCTCCGGTGTAAGGGTCTTTGACCACCTTTGCCGCGCTGTACTTCAGAGTGTCCGTGCCCAACATGGACCGGGTGGGGATGAAGGGGAGCCCCATGGCCGCGGCTTTAAAACGCCAGGCGATGGCGGCGTTGCTCCACTCCACGCAGTGCTCGACACGACCGCTCTCCACCTCGCGACGAAGGCAGGGGGAGATGCCGTACACTTCCAGGCCAATGTAGGTGTGGTCGAGGGCTTTGACCAACCCCGCTGCCAGGAGCATGTCCAGTTCATAGACCCCCTGACCGGCGACCCGTAAGTCTTTCTTCCCCTGGCGGACGATCTCGTTCACCAAGGACTGCGGGCAGCGCACGGTCCCGTACAGCTCGGTGCCGATGTAATCCCCATCATGGATGAAGGTTCGGACCGCCTCCGCTTCCGTCATGCGTTTATCGACCAGGCTCCTTTCTTTGCCCCGGTTGTGTTCCCGGAAAGCGTTTACGTCGATGGGTTGAAGGAGTTTGCCCTGGCCTTCTTCTAAGATGTCCATATGATCCTCCTTTTGCTGAGGTGGTCGTGCATATTCAATTTGGAGGGGATAAGGTTTGCTTTGTTAACTGTAACGGTTCCGCAAGTGCAAAGTTACCTTTGTTCACTCCCTATTTGTGCAGGTTAGGCGCTGCGATGAAGGAAAGCCCGTTTTCCGTCAGGGCGCGGGCTGTTTTATTGAGGGCGTCGAACTTATCCCGGAAGTTAAGGGTTAGATGATCCCAGTCTCCAGACTCGATAATTTCCTCTTTGTCCCGGAAGTAGTCCAGGATGTCCGATGGGTGCTCCCGGGTTTTATCGATTTCCGGGTCCGCGCCTTCATGTTTGGCGGAGATATTGGCCACATGGTCCGCGATCTCGACCAGTTCGTCCCGCCGGTTGTAAGGTTGGATGACGATGCTTTTGTAGGTTTCCACGATGTGGTGTTCAAAGCGAACCACGTCTTCAAAGCCCAGTTCCTTCCGGAATTGGGCCGTGATCTCCATGGTCTCGTTGTTGACGGAATTGCTCCAATTGAAACCGATCAGCGGCGATGTACCGTCGTCCCGGGCGAAGAGCTTGGCGCCCAGCAGCGTCCACAGGGCTGCGTAGGGGTTGTCGTTGCCCATGTACACGGAGATCTTGAATTCGTTGTCCACACCCAGGCGGTGCAGCATATATGCCAGCAGGACCGTGCCGGGGTTGATGTTCAACACCTGGCGGACGCCGTATTCGGTGTAATAGTAAAGGTACTCATCCAGCCACTGCAGGGCGTGCCGGTTGGGTTCGCCCACCCCGCCGAAGTAGCCGGTGATCGTCTCCGGTCCCCCCAGATGGATGTTGGAACCGTCGGTCCCCTTTGTGTCCAGGGTTTCCACGTATGTGGAGCCCAGGATTTGCATGGCTGCAGCGAAGGCAGGTAAATCCCCATCCGCCTCCTGCTCTTTCATCTTCCGGACCCGGATGAAACGTCCCGGCATGAGCATGTCCTTTTCCAGCGCGCGTTCGGCGATCATCCGCACATAGGGGAAGTACTGGCAGGCGCTGATCTCGAGGGTCACCGCAAAGTCGTCCGCGAATGTCATCTCGTCCGCTTTCTCTCCCAACACTTTGCGCCGGTACTCATCGACGCTGATGAAGGCACCCTGATCCCGTTTTTCACGCAGCCATGCTAAATCGTCCAGATAATCCGGTTGGGTTTCTTTGACCCGCTCCAACAAACGGTCCATCTTCAAAGCTTCCCGGGCTTTGGCGTTGATCTCTTCGGGCGTGCCGTACTTGGCCACCACATCAAGAAAATCGCTCATAACTTGCATGTCCGGATCAAGTAGGATGTCATTGATGGCATCCAGTCTATCCGGGGGGATTTCTAATCGCTTTTGCAGATCTGGCATGGGGTCCTCCTTGGGTGAAGGTGAAGGTATCAGGGATCCAGTTTCAATCTAACATCTCCATGAGCTGCTCGTATTCTTCGTCTTCCATCGTGAACCAGTTCTCTTTTTGAGGGAAGGTCCGTTCCTTGACCTCTTGGTTGTATTCCTTCAGACCCTCCTGGATGATCTCTCCTGCGTTCCCGTACACTTTGGCCATGCGGGGTTTGAATTTGGGATAAAGGCCGAACATGTCGTGGAAGATCAGCAGCTGGCCGTGGGCGTCAGGGCCGGATCCCAAACTCATGATCAGGCAGTCTTTCGCACGTTCATAAATGATCTTGGTCACCCGATCCGGGACCATTTCCAGGAGGATGCAAAACGCGCCGGCTTCCTCCAGGGCTTTGGCGTCGTCGATGATCTGCTTGGCTTGCGATGCACCCCGGCCCTGGACGCGGAAGCCTCCCAGGGCGGCCACGCTTTGGGGGGTGAGGCCTAAATGCCCGACGGTGGGGATGCCGGCGTTGACGATGGCCTCCATGCGTCTGGCCATCTCGCCTCCTCCTTCCAGCTTGATGGCGTCGCAATCCGCTTCAGCCATGAAGCGGCCGGCGCTGCGGATGGCGATTTCGTCGCTGGGCTGGTAGCTCATGTAGGGCATGTCGCCCACCAGAAACGCGGCAGGCGCTCCCCGACGCACTGCCTGGGTGTGACGGAGCATGTCGTTCATGGTCACCGGGAGGGTGCCGTCATACCCCAGCATGGTCATCCCCAGGCTGTCCCCGACGAGGAGCATGTCGATCCCCGCCTGCTCTTGGAAGTAAGCCGTGGGATAGTCGTAGCTCGTTAACCAGGAAATAGGCTCGCCTTTGGCGGCCTTGTCAAACAAGGTGCGAATGGTGATCTTTTTGCGTTCGGACATCAAATGCCTCCTGTAGCATAGGGTCAATGCCCACCATACAGCATGGGTAAAGGGAAGATGGGTAGGTTGAAAGGTCCTTTACTGAAAAACCGCCAGATTCTATCTGACGGTTGTGGGTAGCTCTTTATTTCCAGTGCAGCAGGTCATGCCCCCCCTAAACCCAGGCCCTTTGGTTGGAAATCGTGGCATCAATCGATAGGATCGTTTGCGGGTCATCTCTGCCTTTGGAAGGGTAAACAGAGGGTGGTTGGTGTTTTGTATTTTACGTTAAAGCGGAAAGGTGCGCAACTTGAATTGTCGGGGTGGAAGTGCTCAAGGCAAAGATACATCTCAGCGCGGCAGGATGAAATAGGCAGGGCGGAATGCCCGCTGTGGGTTGAATTTCTGCGCAGTCTCTGATATATTTCTAATATATCATTTCTCGTCCAACTCATGATGAAAATAACTTGAAAAGGGTGGGGTTTTTAGCAATAATGTTTTTTAGCGTCTCGCTAAGGACGAAAACAGAAAAAGCAGGTTCGTTACTCTTCGTCTATTCCAAAACGGTAAGGCTTAACAATTGTAAAGGGAGTTGTCTATGACCGCAAAAAAGATTGATGGGCGTGCCATTGCCCAAGAAGTTCGTGATGCAGTGAAAGCCGATGTGGCCGCCATGGTGGCGGAAGGCAAGAACCCTCCTGGTTTGGCGACCGTGCTGGTGGGACAGGATCCCGCTTCCCAGGTGTACGTGCGCATGAAACATAAGGCTTGTGAAGAAGCTGGGATACGTTCCATCGGTCACGAACTACCTGAAACTGCCACCCAGGAGGAAGTGGAAAATTTAGTCAAAAAACTTAACGAGGACCCCGAAGTGCACGGCATCCTCGTCCAGCTGCCCTTGCCCAACGGTCTCGACGATGAGCGGATTTTACGCACCATCAGCATCGATAAAGACGTGGACGGTTTCCATCCTCTGAATATTGGACGATTGGCCCAAAAAGGTCGTGAACCAAAATTCGTGCCTGCCACCCCGTTTGGCGTGATTCACCTTCTGAAACACGAGGGTGTAGAACTGGAAGGTGCGGACGCTGTGGTTCTGGGACGGTCCAACATTGTCGGTCGGCCGGCCGCGCTGTTGCTGCTGAAAGAGAACGCCACCGTGACCATCTGCCACTCACGCACTCGCAATCTCAGTGAAAAATGCCGCCAGGCGGACATCTTGATCGCTGCCGTGGGAAGGCCGGAGATGGTCAAGGGGGATTGGATTAAGCCCGGCGCTGCGGTGATCGATGTAGGTGTAAACCGGGTGGACGATGATACCGCGAAAAGAGGCTACCGCCTGGTGGGGGATGTTGATTATGAAGAAGCCAAGGAAGTGGCCGGGTATTTGACACCGGTTCCGGGGGGCGTAGGTCCGATGACCATCGCGATGCTGCTCCGCAATACGGTGCGGGCTGCCAAAGCGGCCTACGAAAAGTAATTTTGTCTCTCTCTTTGGATAAGTTTTTAAGCTTGATAAGGAGTATAAAATATGCCTATTGACATCAAACATCCAGTGCCAGCTGATATTGACATCGCTCATGCGGCTGATCTACTCCCGATCACTGAGATCGCGGAGAAAGTCGGCCTAAAGGAAGATGAGCTGGAGCAATACGGCAAGTACAAGGCGAAGGTCAAGCTGGAAGTCCTCGATCGACTAAAGGACGTTCCCAATGGGAAATACATTGATGTGACCGCGATCACCCCCACGCCGTTGGGTGAGGGGAAGACCGTGACGACCATTGGGCTCAGCCAGGGACTCCATCACATCGGGGAAACGGTTTTCACCTGCATCCGCCAACCCTCTCAGGGGCCGACGTTTGGGATCAAAGGGGGTGCCGCCGGCGGCGGCTATGCCCAGGTCGTGCCCATGGAGGATTTCAACCTTCACCTCACAGGTGACATTCACGCCGTGAGTGCTGCCCACAACCAGTTGGCAGCCGCCATTGACAACCGGATCATGAAGGAAAGCCAGTGGAGCACGGACTTCTTGGCCAAGATGCTTTGCCCCGATGACGAATACACCGACTCCATGCGCAAACGTTTGGAGAAACTGGGCATTGAATCTGAGAAACCGTCCGATCTGAGCGATGAAGATAAAGGGCGCATGTTCCGCCTGAACATCGATCCCTACTCCATCCAGTGGAACCGCGTCGTTGATGTCTCGGATAAAGCCCTTCGAGAGATTGTTATCGGTCTGGGGGGGGCAGAGAACGCCCGGCCCCGCGAGACCGGATACGACATCACGGTCGCTTCCGAGATCATGGCTGCGCTGGGTATGGCCACCGATCTGGCTGACCTGCGGGAGCGCATGGGCCGGATCATCATCGGCACCAGCAAGACAGGCGGTCAGCCCCATGTCCAGCGCCCGGTGATGCCCATTACCGCCGAGGACTTGAACGTGGCGGGCGCCATGACGGTGCTGCTCAAAGACGCCATCAAACCGAACATGATGCAGACTTTGGTCGGCAGCCCGGCCTTTGTTCACACCGGGCCGTTCGCCAATATCGCCCAGGGCAACAGCTCCATCCTCGCTGACAAGATCGCCCTCAAGCTGGTGGGTCCGGAAGGTTACGTGGTCACCGAGTCCGGCTTTGGTGCGGACTGCGGCATGGAGAAATTCATGAACTTGAAGAGCCGTGTCAGTGGCCTGACCCCCAACCTGGTGGTCATGGTCGCCACCATCCGGGCCTTGAAGATGCACGGCGGCGGTCCCAAGGTTGTGCCTGGAAAGCCGTTGGACAAGGCCTACACGGAAGAAAACCTGGAGCTGCTCGAGAAAGGCCTGCCGAACCTGGTGCAGCACATCGAGAACGCCCGCAAGTTCGGCGTCCCCGTGGTCGTGGCCGTCAACCGCTTCACCTCGGACACCGAGAAAGAGATGGAAATGGTGCGGGAGGCAGCCATTGAAGCGGGCGCTTCGGATGCTGTGATAAGCGATGTCTGGGCCAACGGCGGCGAAGGCGGCGCCGATCTGGCGCGTGCCGTGGTCAAGGCCATCGCGGAAGAGGAAAATGACTTCCACTTCCTGTACGAAGACGACGCTTCTATCAAAGAGAAGATCGAAACCGTGGCCAAAGAGATCTACCGCGCTGATGGCGTTGATTACTCCGAGGATGCGGAGAGAAAGATCAAACAGTTCACGGAGATGGGGTTGAGCCATCTACCCCTCTGCATGGCCAAGACCCACCTCTCCTTCACGCATGATCCCAAATTGAAGGGTGTGCCCAAGGGATGGACACTGCCCATCCGGGAGGTGCGGGCCAGCGTAGGAGCCGGTTTCATTTACCCGGTCTGCGGTCCGATCAGCACCATGCCTGGCCTGCCCACCCGTCCTGCTTTCACCGATATCGACATCGATGTCGAGACCGGCGAGGTCCTGGGCTTGTCCTAAAGGGTCCCTTTAAATATGGAAAGGCTGCTAATCAAATGGTTAGCAGCCTTTTTTATCATTCTCATCCCCAAAGGAGGTTTATTCAGACAGGAAGGCACTTTCCTTGATTGGACTGCTCACCTAATCTCTGATTGATAGGCATATAATAAATTAAGGAGTTCTGTCTGAGGACGAGCAAGAAATTGTTCACTGGGGTGGTATGATATTAAGGTGCGATTTGGCTTTGGTCAGCATATGGAATCCTTTCGATTTATGCTCTTTCCTCCCTTGTTGTCCACGTTCCCCATTCAGTGTATCCTGAGAAGGAGCTAGGCGATGTCTCCTAAAACCATAAATCTTAATCCCTTAAAACCAATCCTGGAAAAGCATACCCCGGGCGGTCAGTCCGAACTCATCCCCGCTTTATGGGAGGCACAGGAAGCTTTTGGCCATCTCTCTGAGCCTGTCGTGACTGCGATAGGGAAGGCCTTTCACGTGCCTTTATCGGAGATCCACGGCGTGATCGAGTTCTACACCATGCTCTACAATGAACCCAAAGGGGAGACCGTCGTACGAGTCTGTGTCAGCCCGACCTGCGCCCAGGTGGGTGGAAAAGAGATCTTGGATGATCTCTGCGATCATTACGGGGTTGAGCCGGGGGGGACCACGCCGGATGGGAAATATACCATCGAAGGGGTGGAATGTCTGGGGCTGTGCGATCACGCCCCTGCCGGTTTGGTCGGGGAGATCCCGGTGGCGCATCTGGAAAAGCTGGAAATATCCCAGATTGCCAACGACCCATCTCCTGCGCCGTTGGGGTTAATAGCTGGGGGGCCGAGGCTGCTCACCAAGCGCGTCGGGGAGGTCGATCCGCAGGATCTGGATGGCTATCAGGCTCAAGGAGGTTTTCAGGGACTGCGTAAAGCTTTGGATGAGATGGCACCGGAGGAGGTGATTGCCGCGATCGAGGAGTCTGGGCTGGTCGGGCGAGGCGGCGCCGCGTTCCCCACCGGCTTGAAGTGGAAATTCACCGCGGGGGCGGAGGGTGAACCTAAATTCATCGTCTGCAACGCGGACGAATCCGAACCAGGGACATTTAAGGACCGGATCCTCCTGGAAGGGGATCCTTATGCGGTCCTGGAAGGGATGATCCTGGCAGGATATGCGGTGGGCGCTGACCATGGATACATTTACATTCGCGGCGAATACTACCGGGCCCGGGAGCTGTTTAGGGAGGTTGTTGTAAGGGCGCGGGAGAGGGGGTTTCTAGGGAAGGATATCCTGGGCAGCGGCTTTTCTTTCGATGTCGAGATTCACCCCGGTGCCGGCGCGTATATTTGCGGGGAGGAGACGGCTTTATTCGAGTCATTGGAAGGGAAGCGCGGCTTCCCCAGGCTTAAGCCGCCTTTTCCCACCACGCATGGTTTGTTTGACAAGCCCACCGTGATCAACAACGTGGAAACCTTGGCGGCGGCGGCGTGGATCATAACCCATGGCACAGATGCTTACCGGTCTCAGGGCACGGAGGACTCTCCAGGCACGAAGTTGTTCTGCCTGTCCGGGGACATCCTCAACCCGGGTGTGTATGAAGCGCCCTTTGGGATCGAGATGGGAGACCTCCTGGAGATGGCCGGCGGCGTGAAGGGAGAGCTCCAGGCCGCGCTGGTGGGCGGGGCAGCCGGGTGTTTTGCATCCCCTGACCAGCTTGATGTGCCGATGAGTTTTGAAGGGCTAAGAGAGGCTGGTTTGGCGTTGGGATCGGGTGTGATCATCGCTGTCAGTCAGGAACGCGACTTGCGGGAGAGTCTGATGAGCCTGGCCCATTTCTTCGCCCACGAATCGTGCGGGAAATGCTTCCCCTGCCGTCTGGGTACGCAGAGGCAAGTGGACCTTTTGGAGAGGATATTCAATGGCGAAGGCAGCGAGGAGGACCTGCAGACGTTGGAAGATGTCGGCTTCACGATGACCGAGACCTCCCTGTGTGGATTAGGTAAGACCGCAGCGACGGCGATCCTCTCTGCGAAAGCGAAATGGCCTGAAGTATTTGATGTCAATGGATCGTGAAGATTCATGAAACAGATGTTTATCGGTGGTAACACATGAACGCTGGCAGGGAAAAGACAGAGTGGTTTGACTACGATGGCGGTTGGAAGGTGGTTCAATCCGAGGTCATTCAAGAGTCTCGCTTGACCATTTACGTCAATGGGCAGGAGCTGGTGTCTCTGATGGCCACCCCTCTGGAGGGGGAGGAGCTCGCTTTGGGTTTCCTCAGGAACGAGCGCTTGATCGCGGGGTTGGACGAAGTCAAGGAGGTCACGACCCGGGAAGAAGGCTGCTGTATTGATGTCTGGTTGAATCGGTCGTTCGCCAAGCCGGATCACGAGTTCATCACCTCGGGATGCGGGGGTGGTGTAACCTATACCGATGAATATATCGATGTGGATGCCCTGCAGGACACCCTCCGCATGGATCCGGAGAAATTGAGAGTTGCATTTACCAGTCTGCAGCAGCCGGACAGTTTATACGTCCAGGCCGGGGGCGTTCACGGGGCGGCTTTATTTGACGGGGACGAGGTGTTGGCTGTGGTGGAAGATATCGGCAGGCATAATACCATCGATAAACTGTTGGGCAGGTGCATGCGGCAGGACATCTCCACCCAGGGCCGGGCCCTGCTGGCTACGGGGAGGATATCCTCGGAGATGTTGGTCAAAGGAGCGCGGATGGGGTGCCCGATCCTGGCTTCCCGGTCCTCTCCCACGTCGCTGTCCCTGAATTTAGCGGAGAAGTGGCATATCACCCTGGCGGGATACGTACGGGGAAGCAGCATGCGCGTGTATACCCACCCAGAACGGTTGGGCTACCTGGAAAGTGAGGAGATGAAAGCGAAAGCGAATGGATGAACTGCCTCAGCTTTTTCGATGCTGGCGTTTTTCCCCTGTTTAAAACCAGAGTGGAAAGAAATGTGTGGCAAGTCAGATGAGGGATGGAAGAGAAGATTGTACGAGGGTTGGAAGGGTCGTATGAACTTTTGGCTCCTCTCAAATCAAAGGTACGGAGGCACGTATGTTAAAAGCGGATCGAGTTGTTGAAACCACCTGCCCTTACTGCGGCGTGGGTTGCCAGATCAATTTACACATCAAAGATGATGTCATCTTCCGGGTGGAAGGGCGCTTTGATAACGAGGTGAATTACGGCAATCTGTGCGTCAAAGGGCGCTTTGGCCTTGATTTTGTGCATGCCCCGGACCGCTTGCGGGCCCCGCTGATCCGGGCGGATCGGGATCAAGCGTTTGAACCCACCTCCTGGGATGATGCCCTAGGCACGGTCGTGGAACGGTTCTCGGAGATTAAGGAGAGGTACGGGCCGAGGAGCATCGCTTTTTTGACTTCAGCGAAGTGCACCAATGAAGAAAATTATTTGATGCAAAAGCTTGCCCGGGCGCTGGTTGGGACCAATTCGGTCGATCACTGCGCCCGTCTTTGACACGCCAGCACTGTGGCCGGTCTGGCCACCACACTGGGATCTGGGGCGATGACCAACTCTATCCGCGAGATTCCGGAAGCGGATGTGATCTTCGTGATTGGCTCCAATACCACCGAGGCGCATCCCGTCCTCAGCCTGCAAATGAAGAAAGCGATCAAAAGCGGGAGGACGAAATTGATCCTTGCCGACCCGCGGCGAATCGAGCTGGCCCAATTCGCTCACATCCATGTCCGGCACCGGCCGGGGACGGACGTGGCCCTGGCCAAAGGCATCGCCCATGTCATTCTTGAAGAAGGGCTGCAAGATGAGCCGTTCATCCGCGAGCGCACAGAAAACTTCGAGGCCTTTGCCACCAGCGTGGAGAATTGGACGCCGGAATATACCTCTGAGGTCACCGGCGTGGCGGCGGAGGACATCGTTCAAGTAGCCCGTTTATACGGGGAAGCGGAACGGGCTTCGATCTTTTGGGCCATGGGCATCACCCAGCACACCACGGGCACGGACAATGTGAAATCCCTGGTCAACTTGGCTTTGCTGACCGGCAATGTCGGGCGTCTGGGAACAGGCCTGAACCCCCTCCGGGGTCAGAACAATGTCCAGGGCGCCTGCGACCTGGGTGGCCTCCCGAATGTGTACCCCGGGTACCAGTCCGTGAGTGATGAAGCCATGCGTAGAAAGTTCTCTGAAGCTTGGGATGTCCCCTACGAAGCCTTGGACAGCGAAGCCGGGCTGACGGTGACCGAGATCATAGATGGCATCCTGGAAGGCGAGATTCATGCGTTGTACATCATGGGGGAAAACCCCATGATGTCCGATCCTGATCTCAACCACGTCCGGGAGGCTCTGGAAGCGGTTGATTTTATGGTCGTCCAGGATCTATTCCTTAATGAGACAGGGAAGATGGCCGATGTGATCCTCACCTCCGCCAGCTTTGCCGAGAAATGGGGTACATATACCAACACGGAACGCCGGGTGCAGTTGATCCGCCCCGCGCTCGACGCTCCGGGGCAGGCGCTCCCGGATTGGAAGATCCTCACCGATCTGGCCAACCGCATGGGCGCCGACTGGTCTTACGAGCATCCCTCCGAGATCATGGATGAAATCGCCACTGTCACCCCCATCTATGGAGGAATTTCCTTCGATCGGTTGGAAGAAGGCGGGTTGCAGTGGCCCTGTGTGGACGCAGATCACCCCGGGACGCAGTATTTGCATAAAGGGGAGTTCGCCCGCGGTAAGGGGTTGTTTACCCCCATTTCCTTTAGGGAAGCCCAAGAATTACCGGATGATATCTATCCCTTTATCCTTTCCACCGGGAGAAACCTGTTTCACTGGCACGGTGGGACGATGACCCACCGCTCCCCGGGTCTGAAAGGGCTCTCCCCGGTGGCTGAAGTGGAGATCAACCCGGAGGATGCGCGGACGTTGGACGTGGAAAATGGGGACAGCGTCAAAGTCAGTTCGCGCCGGGGGGAGTTGATCGCGGAAGCCCGTTTGACCTCCCGTTCCCCTGTGGGCACGGTATTCATGACTTTTCACTATCCGGAGGCAGCTGCCAACTTGCTGACCGGTGTTCACCTTGATCCCCAGGCCAAGATCCCGGAGTACAAAGTCTCGGCGGTCAGGATTGACCCGGTGTAGAGTGGAAGGTTTGCCAGTGATTTTGTGTCAAATGTGGGAAGGTTTTTCTACTTGATGAGCGGTGAGTGAGGTCCATATGACTGAACATATTCAAGTCACGATCGACGGCGTTGAGGTGCGTGTGCCCCAAGGGACGAGCATCCTGGATGCAGCGAAAGAGGCGGGTATCGACATCCCTATCCTCTGTTACACGGAACATACCACGGCCAATGGTTTATGCCGCTTGTGCATGGTGGAAGTAGAGGGAGGGGGCATGCAGGCTGCCTGCGTTACGGAAGCGCGAGACGGGGCTGTGATCCATACCAATACGGAGGATGTGCGCCGGGCGCGGCGGGTGAACCTGGAGATGCTGGCCTCCGCGGTGGACCTCTCTGAAGCTCCGGAAATCTTGGAGATGATGGAGGAGTATGACTGCCATCCCGAGCGCTTTGGGGAGGTACCCAAGGTGCCGGGTGACAAGATCGATGATAACCCCGTCTACGTCCGGGACTATGCTAAGTGTGTGATGTGTTGGCGGTGTGTCCAGGTCTGCGCTGAGGACGCCCAGTACAGCTACGCTTTGAATTTCAAGGGAAGGGGCTTCAACACCCGAATCACCACTTTCTTCGAGAAACCGCTGACAGAGACCACCTGCGTTTTCTGCGGTCAGTGCGTGGGGACCTGCCCTACGGGTGCTTTGAAGGGGAAACGGGAATACCTCCTTGAACAGGGCATCGCCCCTGAAAAGGTCTTTGAGATGACCAAAGTGGAAGGGCGGGAACTGCGCTCCTTAAGAGGCCCGCATTTGGACGG
>JAWLER010000095.1:0-4834 GCA_041686005.1 Anaerolineales bacterium
CTCCTCACTGTAGTTTTCTTTCTTTATTGCAGAATAAATTTCGTTCAGGTAACTTTTCTGGAGGAGTGGATGTAAATCCTTTGATGATGCTTTTATGATTCGATAATGGTCACTTGACTCACTTGAAAAGCGATCATCGCTTTCCAGGCTGTCTGGAAAAAATTACAGCGCCTTCCTGGGGCCGGAACGCAGAACGTATAACCCCATTGATCCCTGGATTATGAAGCGTATTTAAGCCTTTTGAGATGGATCGACTTTTCGAGTCCTCTTCACCTTATTGGCACAGACATCCTGATAGGTCCTGCAGCCATGGGGGAGATCCCACGAACACCCCTTCCATAATGTAGCCTTACAGTATTGTTAGGGGCGCTTCCACAGCCCACAGCTACAATGAGGAACAATATGGACAAGATCAGATACCATTGGGGTGGATGGACAAGCAAAAAGCGTGTCCCCACGGGTGTTCTGAACTAACCGTACGTCACGAGGAAAGATCTACCCCAGGAATAGTCAACATGCCCACTCATATTCTGATTGTAGACGATGATCCAGACGCGCTTGATCTCATACGCCTCCTCCTGCAGCGGACGGGTTATGAAACAATGACTGCTCCAGATGGTGAAATGGGGTTGAAATCCGCTCGTCGTGAAAAGCCAGACCTCATCCTGCTGGATATCTTTTTGCCGGGCATGGACGGGTATCAAGTTCTCAACGCTTTGCAAAACGCCTCAGAAACAAAATCCGTCCCCGTCATTCTCATCGGCGGAAAAGCTCATTCCGAGGAAAAAGTCAAAGCGCTCCGAGCCGGCGCTGATGCTTATCTCAAAAGGCCCTTTCACACGCAAGAGCTCCTTGGGGCGATCAAAAATACTCTGGATGTGGCCCCATAATTAGCCTTGCATTTCCTTACCACCCATGGAGAGCAACCCTTAGGGACAGAAAGAAATCGCCTGAAAAGTCACAAGTGTATGACCTTGGTCTCACCGTCTTCTAAAGACAACACGTCGAAAATACATGACACGTGTTGTACATGCAGACAACGTATGAAAAACAAGGAAAGTATAGCAAATCAAACGAATTCTATTAAAAAACGCAGGCTTGGCCTAGCAGCCAAGAACGCCGATCATCTCCCCCCTGCTTGTACCTCTTATGTACTTTGACGGATACTCCCTCTCATTAATCATCACAGCCATCCTTGCCTTGGGGGTCGGTTTCTTTTCCTGGCGGCGGACAAGCAAGGGAAGGAAAACCTTGGCTTTCCTCATGCTGGCGATCGCAGCATGGTCCATCTCCCAGGCGTTGGAAGCAGCCGCAGCCCGGGAGTCAGTCAAAGTATTTTGGTCACAGGTCTCCTATTTCGGGATTCACAGCCTGCCCCCTCTTTTCCTGATCCTCGCCTGGCAGTATAACGAACAGGAACGCTGGCTCTCCAAAAAGGTGGTCATCGTGCTCTGGATCATTCCTGTCCTGACGATGGTCCTGGCAGCCACCAACGGCATGCACCACCTCATTTGGACAGGATGTCATTGGCAGCCCAATAACCCCCGGATTCTCATCTACGAATACGGTCCCGGTTTTTGGATGGGCGCCCTCTACGATTACCTTCTCGTCCTGATCGCCTCGGGAACCTTCCTGCACGCATCTCAGCACACGGCAGGTCTGTATCGAAAACAGGCCCATCTCATCATCCTGGCTGCGGTTATTCCCCTGCTCGGCAACCTTTTATACATCACAAAAATGAACCCCCTCACCAGCCGCGATTTGTCACCAACCTTTTTCTTGCTCAGCGGATCGCTATTGAATTTTAGCATGCGCCGATTTAAATTTCTTGAACTCGCACCCATCGCCCGAAGCAAAATCATCGAGACCATGACAGACGCGGTGATCGTGGTGGACAAACAACATAGAATAAGGGACCTGAATCGTGCCGCGGAGTCCCTCATTGAGCCCCCCGCTGAAAAAATCATCGGGCAGCCCATGCGCGAAGCGCTCAAGCGCTGGCCTTACCTCGCATCCCGTTTCCATGAAATGTCAAAATCCCCTGACAGCAGCGAGATCATCCAGGACAACGAAGAGCGATGGTATAAGCTGAGGATAAACCCCCTGCTGGGAGAGGGGAAACAGTCCCAGGGGTGGTTGATCATCCTGCATGACATCACCGAGCAAAGGGAATTAGAATCTGCTTTACGAGAAAGAGAGCAGCTTTACCGGAACGTCACAGAGAACGCCAATGACGGCATCGTCATCGTGCAGGCGTACTCGATCAAATACTGCAATCCCCAAATGGCAGCCATGGTGGATCACCCCATAAAAGATATTCTGGACAAGGCTTTCGTTAAATTCATTGCCCCTGAGCAGGTCGATTTGATTCGAGAACGATACGACCACAGGCTTCATGGTGAGGGTCTGCCATCCCGCTACGAGACAGCGCTGCTGCACGCTTCAGGCCGTCATATCCCCGTTGAATTCAACATCAGCGTCATAGAATACCAATCCAAACCAGCCATTCTGGCAATCGTGCGCGATATCACCTCCCAAAAGGCAACCGAACGGGAACTGCAAAAGTACGCCCGCCAGCAGAAGCTGCTCAACGACATCGCACGCGACACCATGGAAGCTGCTGCGATCGACGAAAGCCTCCAGATATTGGCTGATCACCTCTGCAACCTAACACGGGCTGATGGATGCTATATCACCCTGTGGGACCAAGAAAAAAGGAAAGCCGTCCCCACTGCAGCCTGCGGTTCCCTCCAAAAGCACTTCAAGACCACACAGCCAAATGCCGATGAATCCACCATAACCGAAGCTGTACTCTCCCAAGAGCGCCCCTTGGTTATCGAAGACACCCACAGCACCCCCCACCTCAACCCCGGGAGTGCGGACCCCTTCCCCGCTCGCTCCCTATTGGGGCTCCCCTTGATGGGAAACGGGCAAAAATTGGGCGGTGTGCTGCTCGCATTCGATGGACCTCACCACTTCACCCAGGAAGATATTAACCTGGGAGAACAGGCCAGCCATCAAGTCGCTCTAACGGTGCTGAAAATGCATCTGGTCAGGGAAGCACAAGAGCGGGCCATGGAAATGAAAACGCTGCGGGAAGCTGGATTGGCGGTCACCTCCACCCTCGACCTCAATGAGACCATCCATCATATCCTGGAACAGCTCAGCCGGGTCGTACCCTATGACAGCGCTTCCGTACAGCTGCTTGAGGAAGACGCCCTTGTGATCGTCGGAGGGCGCAGTTGGGCGGATTCCAAAACCTTGATCGGGCTGCGATTTCCCGTGCCTGGGGACAATCCTCATTCCACCGTGGTGCAAACCCGCGAACCACAGATCCTCAATGACGCACGCCAGGTCTATGAAACCTTTAAGCAAAAATCGCACAACCATATCCGGTCCTGGTTGGGCGTACCGCTCTTTGCGCGGGATAAGGTCGTTGGCTTGTTAGCTTTGGATAGCGTGAAAAAGGGGTATTTCACCCCTGATCACGCCCATTTGGTGAGTGCTTTCGCCAACCAGGTCGCCGTGGCCATTGAAAACGCCCGTCTCTTCGAGGAAATACAGCGCTTCGCCACGACCGATGAGCTAACAGGTGTCCACAACCGGCGCCACCTCCTTTCATTGGGCAAGCGTGAATTCGAACGCGCCCACCGCTACGACCATCCACTGTCGGCCATCATGCTGGATATCGATCAATTCAAGCAAGTCAACGACACCTACGGCCACACAGCGGGGGACCAGGTGCTGCAGAAGATCACGAAAGGGTGCCTTGAAAAGCTGCGAGACATCGACCTCGTTGGGCGGTATGGCGGAGAGGAATTTTTCATCCTGCTTCCTGACACGTCTCTCCATAAGGCCATGGATGTCGCTGAGCGATTGCGGCTGTGTGTGGAAGGCACCTCTTTTTCTGCCGTTCAAGAGGAGGTTAGCATCACGCTCAGCTTAGGCGTTGCCGAACGCACGGAGGATTGTGAGAACCTAAAAACATTGATTGATCGCGCTGACGCCGCTATGTACCTGGCAAAACAAAGGGGGAAAAACCAGGTGGCGGCGTGGTCTGATTCCATACGCGTAAACCAGGCGAAAGTATAGACAGCTGCCAGCCCTGCAACGCCCGTTTGATCTCTTTGATGGAAGAGGTTCCCACGCTGATTCTAAACATCCCTCCGCCGGTATCATGAGCAGTACTAACAGTATCATCGATGATACATTTCTTAATAGGTCTCACCAGAGGATCAGCCCTCCAGATTCGCGGCACCTCTTCACATTTTCCCGTCACAGGCAATCTTATGGCTGCCAACAGGGGTATTGAAAACGAAAACCATAGAATGGCTCTCAAACAGATTTCCTGATTTATTGGACAGGATGCATGGGTACAAGATGGGCTTGCTACCAGTCTTGTATTTCAGCCTGTTTGGTGCGTCGCTCTACCTGATGCGTTGGATACTTGCATTGGTTAACAATCATTTACATTAGGCACGTTCATCGGTTGGGCAGTATCCGTTATCCGTACTCACCCATTGTTTGACCAGCGCTAATTTTCGCGCTTTGTTTTTCTCTGGATACTCCACCATCGAGACGGGAATGAACGAGTGAGGTGAACCAATCTCCCTCCTACTGTCAGTGTGGCTGGAGCCGCAGGCTTCCAGGGGATGATCTGCTTCTGGCCCACGAAATACACCCCGGATACCACGTGTTTACTCTCCTCCTGACCGAAATCCATCTCTGGCCAAGAGCACCATAAGCACCGTCATTTTCCTTTCCATTGGCTTAAGGGGAAATTCTTTCCCCACTACGCAACAGAACGTCAAGTAAGGACACATGAATACACTTG
>JAWLER010000096.1:0-4757 GCA_041686005.1 Anaerolineales bacterium
GTATTTCCCGCCTCCGGATACCCCCCACCCCCGCTGAGCAGACCCCCAATGTGCAGGTTGGTGATGTCACTCTCCCGGATGCTGTTTTTTTCCACAAGTGTCATCTGGCCAATTTTCTCAGCCAGAGTCATATGGGCAAGCAGATCATCAACCCGGTCGGGAATCGGGGCGTCCGCCTGCTTATAAAGCGCGTCCTCATCCACCGGGAGGAGGGCTTCCTCCGCCGGAACCTCACTTTCAAGACGGGCCGGTTCGGTTTGCCCGATCTCATAGAATATCAACTCACCGAAGACGCTGGGGTCGTAATAGGAGGAATCGCTTTTGTCGAATTTCGACCAGATCACCTTCAAGTTACGGCTTGAGGTGGCCGCGCCGTTGAGATGGACCTGAAAACCAAGCACCCTGCCGTGTTCGGGTTGGATACGCCAAACGTCGGTTTCCAGAGGGACAGCGGCTTCGACCACATACCCGCTTTCCGTCTGGACGACCTTTGCCCTGGCCTGGGCTGCTTCATGCTGGACGCCGCCCAGGACGACCTCATCCGCAGGCTGGTCGATGTTGACGGGGGGTATGGTGATCTGGGAAACCCCCTCCGTATACGAGGTAAGGGAAAGATTTCCCGTCGCATTGAGATAAAATTCCACGGAGTCTTCATTCCAGTAATCCGTGCCGTGTTCTCCGCTGATGATCACCGGGTCGGTCACTTCTCCCAGGAAGTAGAGATAGGACTCATCCGCTGCAGCGGCAAAAGAAATCGAGGTGGCCCCGGTCACCCCTTCCGCACTTTCCGGAATCAAAACTCTGGGAACCCTTTCCCAATCATCCAACTTTCCATCCAATGTTATCTGGAGTGGGAAAGGAGCATAATAACTCTCCCGTGGCGCCCCTTGGGGAGCAAGAGGGCCAACGGGGGAAGGAGTGGGCGTGGGTCCCTTAATTTCAGCTGTGGCTGGCGGTGTTCCGGGAGACCTGCAGCCTGCCAGGACCACAAGGATCAAAATAAAACGTACCATCCACTTAAAATATCTCATCCTTTACCCTTCTCATGTCAATGATTCAAATAAACTAAAATCCACAGACCTCCGACCCGAATGTTTGAATGCCCCTTTTCAGCATAACGGTCAAGGGGCAATGGCTTCAGGGGGAGACTGAAGAGGGGATTCATTTCTTCACTCCAGTGAAGGTCACACCCTGCAAAAATACCCGCTGGGAAAAGAAAAATACAATCACTGGAATGACCGCTGAAATCAAAGAAGCCGCTTGAATTAAATTGGTAGATTGGGAATACAGGTTATTGAAAACCGTCAACCCCACGGTGATAGGAAATTTCTCAGGATTCCCAGCCAGATAGATCAAAGGGCCAAAGAAATCGTTCCAGGCATAGAAAAAGTGAAAGAGAGCCACTGCGGTAAGCGCCGGTACGGATTGAGGTAAGATCACCGAGATGAAAATCCGGAACGGGCCTGCACCGTCAATCATGGCCGCTTCATCCAGTTCCCGGGGAATGGTCATGAAAAACTGGCGCATCAAGAACACATTGGTCCCCCACGAGAAAAAGGCGGGCACGATCAGCGGCAGCCATGTGCCAACCCAGCCCAGTTGGAGGAAAACGAAATAGGTAGGAATAAGTGTGACCGCGGAAGGCAGAATAACGGTGGAGAGCATCAACATGAAGAGGATGTTCTTCCCTGGGATGCGGAAGCGGGCAAATCCGTATGCCACCAGAGACGCTGATGCCACCGCCCCAATGGTGGTAATGCCGGCATACATCGCCGTGTTGCGCAGCAGGATCGGGAAATCGATGGTGTTCCACGTCTTGACAAAATTGCCCCACTGCGGATCTGTGCTCCAGGAGCGCTCTAACTGACGCCACTGCCCTTCCCATTCAAAGGGCCCAGCCTCCACATTTTCCGGGTCCACGAACATGCTGCTTTTGCGGCCTTTTTTGACCAGGGCCAGCTCGCGCACCTCACCCTCCATGGGGACAAAATAAATGTCATAAGTACCCCCTTGATAAGAAAACTGTTTTTCGCTGGCGGGGTACCAAGGAGCCCCCACCTTGGAAAATTGGCTGTCCGTCTTCAGGGCGGTGACGATGCCGTAGACCATGGGGATCAGAAAAAGGAACAAAACCGCCAGAGTCAAACCGGTCAAGCCGAGTTTTTTCATCCCCTTTTGGACCGGTGCCGATAAAGTTTGTCTTGAGGACATCATCTCTCCTCCGCTGCTTCATAATAGACCCAATAGCGGGCAGTTCCAAACAATATGATCGTTAAAATGAGGGCCACAATGAACATTAACCAGGCCAGGGTCGCCCCATAGCCCATATTGAAAAAAGTAAACGATTGCTTATAAAAATACACCATGTAAAAGCGGGTTTTCCCTTCCGGGAACCCTGTGCCCCCGTTGAGCACAAAGGGAGCCAGGAAGTACTGCAGGGAATAGATCACACCCAAAACCAATTGATAAAAGATGACCGGGGTGATCAAAGGGAATGTGATTTTTCTTAATTTGGTGAACCAATTCGCCCCATCGATCTCGGCCGCCTCATAGAGTTCAGTGGGCACACCCTGAAGGCCGGCTAAAAAAATGATCATCGCATTCCCAATCCCCCACAGGCCAAACATTGTATAGGCGTAATACACGAGATCCGGGTCCGCCAGCCAGCGGATGCCCTCCGTACCGGTGGCTTGGATCCCCGTTAATCTCTCGATGAAGACGTTGATCCAACCCGTTTGTTCGTTCAGGACCCCATTCCAGATCAAGACCGTAGCCACCACGGGTATCATCACCGGCATGTAGAATAAAGTCCGGTACAGGTTCTTGCCAATCACATGTTTGGAATTCATGAGCAGGGCCACAAATAAAGCGAACCCCAGATTAATGGGAAGTGAAATGGCAGAGAAGTGGATGGTGCGGAGGAAAGATTTTCTGACTTCCTGATCCTCAAACAACGCCCGGTGCCAGTTTGCAAAGCCGATGAAGGTCGCTTCATCCGGAACTGCCGGGTTGAAGTTATACAAAGAAAACACAAACGAGGCGATCATGGGCAGGAGATAAAAAGCTAAAAACCCGATCATCCACGGGCTTAAAAAAAGCAAGCCCCATCGGGCTTCTACTTTCTCCCGTATGGTCATCTTCCTGCGAACCCTGGTCTCTTTCTTACCGAGATTTCGAATGCCTTCAACTAAAGCCATAGATACAACTCCATGATAATGTCAGCCTGGCCTCAGAGAAGCCAGGCTGACACTTGGTTACTCCAGATGGTTACCCCTCAACCTCCTCGGCAGCTTCGAAAATGGTCTGCAGATCTTGAATCAGAATTTCAATCTCTTCGTCCACATCCAAGCCCGGGGTGTTGGCGAGTTTGTTCCAGAACTCATTGTACCGATCGGTGGTCTCCTGGAAGCTGGGCATCCAGCTCTCGTGGTTGGGTTTGTCGGCATAAGCCATGCTGTCCACCACGACCTGCCAGTTGATATCCTTGTCAGGGAAGTTGGTTTCCTCGTATTTCTCAAAGTAATCATCTTGCAAGGACAGGCGGGCAGGCATACCGCCGTATATGGTCAGCAATTCGTTGGCATGTTCCTCACTGAGCATATATTCTAGCACCTGGAAAGCCTCTTCAGGGTGGTCGCTTCCTTTCAGGATACCAAAGGTGTCCGCATGCATCTTGGAAGTCACGGTCCCTTCATAGGCGGGGGTCGCCGCCAGGCCCCAATCAAAGGGGACGTCGCCCAATGCCCAAGGTGCTACGTACCACATGTGCATGTGAATCATGGCCAGGTTTCCGGAAGAGAAAGGCCCACCGGGTCCCTGTAAGAAGTCCGCTCCACCGTAGGCACCGTTGGGTATGAACCAATCTTCCCACCAGCCGCGATACGTCCATTTCCAGGCTTCACGCCACTGCTCGGGAACTTGGGCGTCGCCATTTTCATCCACCAGGGAGCCAGCCCCAAAGAAGGTCCCGATCCCACGCGGGTCAGTCCACTGGTTCATCCACCCAAACTGGACGATCTTTTCAGTGTCAAATTCCTCCATGGTGGCGTCATTGCCATTCTCATCCACAGAAAGGAACATGGCCAGGTCAGTGAGGGTTTCAATGTTCCAGGGAAGCTCCTCGCCGTTCTCATCCACGTAGGGTTCGCCATACGCTGCTGGCGGATACGGCTTACCGGCTTCGTCAAAGAGATCTTTGTTGTAGATCACAAAGGATGGGAAGATGGCAAAGGGAATGCCCAACTGCCCTTCTTCCTTAACCTGGTAGAACTCAACCATGTTGGGATCAAAGGCGCTCAGGTCATAGTCATTAGCTTCAATCAGGGGAGTCAGGTCAAGCCAGGCTCCTTTGAAGCTGTCCCGCCCTCGGATGCCAACGGGGCCCACGATATCGGGGGCGTTGCCGGCGGCAATTTGTGTGGCCAATGTGTCATAGGCAACTTCATTGTCAACGATCTCAATCACCAGCTCGATCTCATCCTGGCTGGCGTTGAACCTGTCCACAAAGGCGTTCTGGGGCTCAAAAGTGGGTTCATCAGAACCAGCGCCCAGACCCACAAACCAACGGACCTGAACCTTTTCTCCTGGTTCTTCTTCTTCCACTTCTTCGACTTCTTCTGCCTCTTCCACTTCCTCCCCCTCCACCTCTTCACCAGTCGTTTCTTCTGCAACTGGTTCCTCTTCAGGCGACTCGGGCACACCCGTATCACACGCCTAGAGAGCCAAAGAGGCGATTACTACGATAGTCATAAAAATCC
>JAWLER010000097.1:0-4752 GCA_041686005.1 Anaerolineales bacterium
GACTGGATCCGGGGGTAGAGCTGCAGCCGGCTGTCCCTCACCTCAAGGATGCCGGTGGCCTGATAACGTTCCCCCACTTCCACCGCTTCTACGGTCATGGTCGTGTTTTTATCCACGTAGAGGGTGAGGACGCAGGCTTCCTCATCCATCAAATCCAGTTCATAACTGTAGGAGAACTCCTCTGAGCGGACAACCTCCCCTTCCACCTGAATCAGCTCCCCGGCCAAGGATTCGTCTTTTGCCGCTCGCTCGATGCTCACCCGCTCGGGTTCCAGCGGCAGTTCAGAAGCGGATTCTTGCAGGACGTCCACCTTCTCCACATCATTGACCACAAGCTCCACCGCGCCCCGGTACAGCTGGAGTTGACCTTGCGCCCGGACCCTGTCACCCAGCTGGACCTCGACCTTATTTTCTCCACCTGGGACCCAGACCTGAATCCCTCCCGTTTCATCCTCGAGGTAGAATTTGGTGTTCCCACTACCCGCGTAATACCCACCGGTGTACATGGTGGCGATCCCTTCCACGGCGACTTCCTTCCCCACCAACGTTCTGGCGGTTTCCACCGGGATTGACCCTCCGGCGATCGTGGTCCGGACGGGTCCCCCAAAGGATGGGATATCCCAATCCTCAGCCTTCACGAAATAATTGGCAACTTTGGTTGAGATGTAGGTCCAGGGCGCCTGAACGGTGAGTTGGGAGGAAAGGGTTTGCCCCTCTTCCAAGATAGCCGCCTCCCAGATGGCATGTTTGTCTTCCACAGTAAACGAGTCCGAGGCAGATATGACCTCCATTTCTTCAGGCAGGGGTACCTCCCCTCTCAGGTCATGGAGCTCTTGACCGGTGTAATTGGTGACCTCCAGCACAAATTGGAATTCAGCTCCCGGTTCAACCTCTCTCGGCCCAGACAAAACGACCTCTAAATATTCCTCCACCAGCGGTGTGGCCCTGCTCCCCGTCCCTTGTGGTCGGGGTTGGGCATTCAACGTGAAATCCTCCCTGTTGTCCCCGGTGTCCACGGCGTTTCCTTCTTCACCGCCCGGCTTTCTTTCCAAAGACACCCCCCGGTCCATAGCGGGGGCTCGGTCCCCCTCCCCGTACCGCTGAGGTTCCGCCCCCCAACTCAAACTGTCCCCCAAAGCATCATCAGGCTTCCGCAATAAGAGACCACCCCGGCTGGTCGCCAGAGGGGTGTCAAAATACGCATCCACTTCTGGATCAAAATCCTCCCCTGTTCGACCCAGCAGGTAATGACCGTGCGGGGGGATGACAGCTTTCTCCCTCCATCGATATAAAATGCGTTGATCCTTGCCTTCTTCCAACTGGTACCACAAAGTCCAACCTTCGATATCCACCGGTGTGGTCGGGCTGGTGTTATACAGTTCAATAAATTCGTGATTGTTGTTCCCTTCGGCCCCTGCCAATACCTCGCTGATCAACATCTGCGGTTCTCCCCCCTCTCCTTGGGTTGGGGCCTTACCTCCCCCTATACATGAAGCCACCAATACACTAAAAAGCACAAACAAAATGGTCCAACGTCTGAGTCTCATATGCTTAAAACTCCTCTGGAAGCGATTGTTGTCTGGGTCTATTTTACCGTAAGTTTCTCTCCAGCTCCGCCGACAATTTATAATAAGAAAGGGCGGCATGTTATGATAACTGTGTTCCTCGGCATTCACTGAAAACACGCTAGGAGGTACGCGATGAGTTTCACCTTTACTTATTACGGTCACAGCACTTTTGGATTGGCCATCGATGAGTATCAAATACTGGTCGACCCGTATTTTTCGGATAACCCTTTAACCGAGATAAGCGCCGCTGAGGTAGAGGCTGACTTCATCCTTCTCACCCACGGTCACGGAGATCACGTCGGCGATACGATCCCCATCGCCCAACGCAGGGGCGCCAAAGTCATCGCCAACTTTGAGGTAGCCAACTGGATCAGCGATCAGGACGTCGAAGTTCATCCCCAACACATCGGAGGAGGATATCATCATCCTTTTGGCTATGTGAAGATGACCCAGGCCACGCATGGTTCGTCCCTCCCGGATGGGTCCTATGGGGGGATGCCGGGTGGTTTTTTGATCACCACCCCAGATGGTGAAAAGATCTACCTCTCCGGTGACACCGGGCTTTTCTCCGGGATGTCTCTCATCGGAGAAGAGGGGATTGACCTGGCTGTGATCCCCATCGGTGATAATTTCACCATGGGGCCTGAGGATGCTTTACGGGCTGTCAAGTTGTTGAAGCCGAAAATCGTCATCCCCTGCCACTACAATACCTGGGAGTTGATCACCCAAGACCCCCACGCCTGGAAAGCGCGCGTGGAAGAGGAGACCAAGACCCAAGTCCGGGTCCTTGAACCCGATCAAAGCCTGCAGTTTTAAACAGAGGGATTCCATGAGCCATCCGCGCCGGAGAAAAGAAAAGGAAGAACACATGCAGGATGAGGGTCGACTCCCCCCCGGGCAATCTCTGACCAACCGATTTCCCGTCCTCCACTACGGCAAGGTGCCCCCTGCAGACCTCGCCCGATGGGATTTCCGGATCTGGGGTGAAGTAGAAAACGACCTTTGCTGGACATGGGATGAATTTTCAGACCTCCCCACAACGGAAGTGAAAATGGACATCCACTGCATCACCCGCTGGAGCAAATTTAACACGGTATGGAAAGGGGTTTCCGTGAAGACCTTGGTGGAGGGTGGCATACTCACCCCCCTCCCCTCCGCCCAGTACGTCGTCCAGCACGCAGAGGGGGATTACACCACCAACCTCCCTCTGGACATCGTCCTGCAGGACAACTTTTTACTGGCCACCCATCTGAATGGAGAACCCCTTTCCCCGGAACACGGTTATCCCCTGCGCGGCGTCATCGGTCACATACCGGAGCGGGAAGATATAAAAACGACCTACTTCTGGAAAGGGGCCAAATGGCTGCGGGGCTTAGAATTCAGGGCGGAGGACAGCCCTGGATTCTGGGAAGAAGCCGGGTATCACAACGAAGGGGATGTCTGGAAAGAACAGCGCCGTCAAGGATGAGAAGGACTTTTAATAAACACAAACCCTCCTTGACATGTTTGAGGAGGATTTTCGTTATTCATCCTCAACCTGAAAGGGAGGAGGCGGACGGCAGGCCTTTGACCTTTTCAGCCTGGCGAACAGCGCGCAAAATGGCCTCTTCATACACCTGAGCGGCAAACGCACCCACGATATTGACATCCAGCTCCACCTCGCCGGAGGAAAGCGCGAACACCGTATCCCCATCCACCATCGTGCTTGCCGGACAGATGGTTCGCGCCAATCCATTATGAGCCATTTGGGCCACCTTGGTAACCTCCTCTTTGGTCAGTTTGACATTGGTCGCCACTACGCCGATGACCGTGTTGTTCGCCGAGGCGAATTTCAGGATCATCCTACCCACCAACGAACCCATGACGCGCATCGTATCAGCAAAGCCGCGGATCCCTCGGGCGCCGGCGACGATCTCGTTCGTGGCCGGATCGACGACATCCCCAAAGGCATTCACAGCCACCGCTGCTCCCACCACGCCCCCCTTGCCGATCTTGCGGCTTGCCGTGCCAAATCCCGCCTTCGTGGCCTGCTTCATGCTCAATATCTTACCCACGGTAGCCCCCATCCCCGCCCCTACGTTCCCTTCCGCGGGATCACCGGATTGGGCCTGTTGACAAGCCGCGTAACCCATGTCCGCATCAGGCCGGATGTTCGGATCGCCCAACCCCAAATCAAACAACACGGCGGCGGGAACGATGGGCACGCGAGCCGGGCCGACATCAAAGCCAATCCCTTGCTCTTCCAGGTATTTCACCACCCCAGACGCCGCATCCAAGCCGAAAGCAGAACCCCCTGTCAATAAAACAGCATGGACCTGATTGACAAGGTGGACCAGGTGCAGGGCATCCGTCTCCCGTGTGCCCGGGGCTCCGCCGCGCTGATCGACGCCCCCCACGGTACCCGGCGGACAGAGGATCACCGTGCACCCTGTGAGCGCTTCCTCATCCTGGGCATGCCCCACTTTAAAGCCGGACACATCTGTGATATCACCCATACGAAAACCCTCCTTCCCCAATCACGTTCAACGCTCTACCAACCGCTGGCTTCAAAAGTATCCTGCAACAGTTCCCTCCGTTCTTCGACGGTCATGGGGCGAGCCCGAGCGTAATCCACAAAAACCATCGTCAGCAGCTCCGTGCTGATATGCTTCCCCTCGTAAAAGACATGCCGGTCGACAAAAGCTTTTCTGGTTTCAGAGACATTGGGGCTGCCTGTATACTGATCAAAGAACAAATTGCCCAACCCGTGGTGGACAAACGAACCATCTTTGATCTCTAGGGCCTGAGGTTGATGAGCCTGGCTGCCGCTGACGATCACCGCCCCCGCCCCTGTCATCCGGGCAGCGTCCTGTACCTGAATGGGCTGCGCCTTATACGTATAATATTCGAAATGTTGAAAGGTAACGATGGGAATCACGCCCTCGCTCTTTAACGATCGAACCTGGTCTGCCATGTATTCAAAATCACAGGCCACCGCACCCGGATAATCCGAGGCCGCCTGGGCATACCCCCCCCCTTTGGCATTGCAGCCGATAAACCCGAAGCGGTTGCCATGGTGCTCCAGGATCACCGGTTTCCGGGCTTTCTGCCTGTTCTCACCTCCCCCATAATAAGGCCACCCCCGCTGGTTATAAAGCTCCAGGGTGTAGAGCATGGCTTCCGGCCCCCAATCCCCAAAATGGTC
>JAWLER010000010.1:0-67738 GCA_041686005.1 Anaerolineales bacterium
GGGCACCACCGTCATCAACCCAAAAAATAAAAAGGGCTTTTTTCGGGCAGAAGGAAAGAAATGGGAGGTGATGGGTCAGGGGGAAGAGTACAAACCCGCTTTCAACAACCTCATCCATGAAACCTGGGTATATCAGAAAACGGTCGAAGGATATTTGAAAAGACATAATTATAAAGTCCCAAACTTAACGGGCGCTCTGATCTTTGTCTCCACAGAAACCCATATAGAGTCGATTTCCCCGATCGTCAAAGTCGTCCGCGCAGATGGGATTAAAAACTTCGCCCGCAGGCTGGCGATTTCCAAACCAGCCTTCACGGAACTGGATTTCAGAAATCTCCTCAGATTGTTAACCAACCCCACCCTTCCCAAAGAAGACAAAAAGCCCGTGGAGGTTAAAGCTTCTTCACCTAGGATTGAACCCTCCCAAATTGAGGAAAAACTCAACAGCCTTCTCGATACAGTTAATTTCAACAGACGTGAGTGGATCATCATCGGCATCCTCCTCGCTTTCGTTATCGCGGTTCTCATCGCATTGATCACCTTGATCATCGTCACCCAATAAGGCAATCCCTCAACGGATCTCATCGTGGATACCCCGTTTCTCTCTCTGATCATCCCCGCATACAATGAAGAGCACCGCTTGCCTTCCACACTAAATCAGGTCGCCACATTCCTGGAAAGGCAACCCTATTCTTATGAAATCGTTGTCGTTGATAACGCCAGCAGCGATCAAACTGGCAAAATCATCGATGAGTACGCTCAAAAGTATGTCGCGGTAAAAAAACGCTATGAAAGCCAACCCGGAAAAGGGGCCGCCATCCAGAAGGGGATGCTGTCCACCAGCGGCCAATATCGGTTCATGTGTGATGCGGATCTATCCATGCCTATCAGCGAATTGAACCGCTTTCTCCCTCCTGCACTGGAGGATTTCGATCTGGCCATCGCCTCCCGCGAAGCCCCGGGCTCCGTCCGCTACCATGAACCGGCTTACCGGCATCTGGGTGGTCGTTTTATGAACGCCTGCATCCAGCTGATCTTACTTCCCGGCATGCAGGACACCCAGTGTGGATTCAAATGTTTTCGGGGGCCGGTGGCGGAGGACCTTTTTGGGCATCTCACCCTCAAAGGCTGGTCATTTGATATCGAGATCTTGACGATAGCGAAAATGCGTGGGTACACCATCAAGGAAATAGCCATTCCCTGGTATTTCGACTCAGAAAGCAAGGTAAACGCGTTTCAAGATGCACTGCGGATGTTGAAAGACCTCTGGACCATACGGCGCAACAAACGCCAAGGTGTGTATGGGCAGAAGAATTGATCCCCATCTCATTCCCCCCAAGCCGGATTTGCAATTCGAATCAGCGTGCTGGGAAGCGGACATCCCCTTCGTGGCCGGCATTGACGAGGCAGGGCGCGGCTCCCTGGCTGGACCGGTTGCAGTGGGCGCAGTGATCCTCCCCCCCGACCCTCACATCGCAGACATTCTATCCGAAGTCCGGGATTCCAAAGTTCTCAGCCCATCTCAACGGGAATCCATCAAAGCGGGCATTCAACAAGAAGCCCTGGGATGGAGCGTGGGGTTCTCATCTCCCCAAGAGATTGACTTGTGGGGGATTGTCCCAGCCATCCGCCTTGCTGCGCAGCGTGCCCTGGATGACATCCTCCCCACCCCAAAACACCTTCTCCTTGACTACCTTCAATTACCGGACAATCCCTTACCTCAGACATGGCTGGTGAAAGGGGATATGCGGTCTTTGAGCATTGCCGCTGCTTCCATCCTGGCGAAAACAACCCGGGACCAGGCCCTTGTGGCATGGGGAGACAGATATCCCTCTTACCAGTTCGCTTCCAATAAAGGGTACGGCACTCAAGCTCACCGGAAAGTGATCGTCGAAAAAGGGCCCTCCCCTATCCACCGCATGTCTTTTGCGCCTATGCGGCACATGCGGGACAGGGTAAAAACATTCAATGGGGAATAGGTTCCCAGGAGGACATAAAATAAGCAGGATTCATTGGAAAACAAGGACGAAAGAACCAAGAGGAGACAGCGATGATCAAAAAAAGTCGTAAGCCATATGGGGCGTGGTCTAGCCCGATATCCCCCCAAGACATCAGCCAAGGGTTGGTTTTCAGCGACGTGGCCTGGAACGATGACGGCACGTTGGTTTGGCGGGAGCGCTTCGCCGGTCAAGGAAGGCTTATCGTTCAACCGCGGGGGGAAGAGGCCTTTCGGATCCTGAACAGCGATTTAGCTGTCAGGGCAGGTGTAGGCTACGGCGGGGGAGATTTCACAGTCGGTCATGATCATGCTTATTTTGTAGAGGCGGATTCGAAACGCATCTACCGCCAGCCCCTCCGGACAGGCTTGCCCCAACCGATCACGCCGGCGTACGGAGCAGCCGCTTCCCCCCAGGTTTCCCCGGATGGTGCTTATTTGCTCTATGTGCATTCCTACGAGGACGAAGATAGCCTCGCCCTGGTGGATACCAAAGGGCAGGGATGGCCGATGAAAATCGTCTCCGGGGACGATTTCTATATGCACCCCCGCTGGCATCCCGAGGGGGATATGATCGCCTGGATTTGTTGGGATCACCCCAACATGCCTTGGGACGGAACAAAATTGAAACTCGGCCAGTTGGAATGGAATGATCAATCCCATCCCTCACTCATAAGCGAGAAGACCATCGCTGGAGACGAGGAAACATCCATATTTCAAGCAGAGTTCTCCCCGGATGG
This sequence comes from Anaerolineales bacterium, assembly GCA_041686005.1. Taxonomy (GTDB): domain Bacteria; phylum Chloroflexota; class Anaerolineae; order Anaerolineales; family UBA11858; genus B10-G9. The sequence goes on from JAWLER010000010.1 coordinate 2,737, forward strand.
ACGTTATCTGGCGTATGCTTCTGACCAGAGTGGCTGGTGGCAGCTGTATTTGTACGACATCCACGAGGGAAACCACCGGCGTTTGACATCCGAACCCGCCGAACACGGAAAACCTGCCTGGCAACAAGAAATGCGCACCTTTGGCTTCAGCGCAGACGGGGAGCATATCTACTTCATTCGTAATCAACAGGGTGTTGGGACCCTTTGGGGTTTGGAATTATCCTCAGGAGATTTGACCCTGTTGCAGGCAGAAGAGGAGTATACCTGGTTCGAACAGATCGCGATCTCTCCCCTGGACAATACGATAGCGGTCATCGCCTCCAGCGGACAGATCCCAAAAAGGATCCTGACCCTTCAACCCGGGAATAGCGAAAAAATCCTGCACCGCTCCCTCACGGAAGACATCCCCCCTTCGACATATATCAAGCCCCAGCACATGCAATGGCAGGGGGTAGACGGCGGAGATGTATTTGGTCTGTATTACCACCCGGAGGATCCGGAAGGTGACCTGGAAGACCTCCCCCCGCTTATCGTGCTCATTCACGGCGGTCCCACCAGCCAGCGGGTGGCGGATTTTCAGATCAACGTCCAATTCTTCACCAGTAGGGGGTACGCTGTCTTGCAACCGAATTACCGGGGCAGCACTGGTTATGGGAGAACATACCGGAACGCACTGCGGGGAGAATGGGGCATCTACGATGTCGAAGATGCCATCAGCGGAGCGCAGCACCTGGCTTCGATGGGGAAGGTAGATGAAGACAAACTGGTGATCATGGGGGGCAGCGCGGGAGGTTTTACCACCCTGAAAGCTTTAGTGGACCACCCCGGAGTGTTCAAAGCCAGCGTCTGCCTTTACGGGGTCGCCAACCAATTTACGCTGGTCGCTGATACCCACAAATTCGAGCAGCATTACTCCGATTCCCTGCTCGGCCCGCTCCCCCAAGCGAAAGACACGTATAGAGAACGGTCTCCCCTCTTTTTCGCGGATAAAATTCAGGATGCCTTGATCATTTTCCAAGGCGGGAAGGACAAAGTCGTGGTACCTGACCAGGCGGAATCCATCGTCGAAGCCTTGAAGGAAAACGAGATCCCCCACGAATACCATCTCTATCCTGAAGAGGGGCACGGGTTCAAACAGCCGGAGACCCTTAAACATTTCTACACCACGGTGGAGGCATTCTTAAAACAACATGTGATATACGCTTGAGATCCATGAGGTTCGTCCGGTATAAACCTTTTGCCCCACCTACCTCATTTCTCAAAAGGAGAAAGGGGCTGTCTAAAATGCAGCCCCTTTTTATATTTCGATGGATACGCCTGAGTGAATGGGTTGGGCTAATAATCTACGCCGCCTGCGCTTTACCCCTTTTCGGTGTGGTGAGAAATTTCATCAGCTCAGCAATGATCGCCGGGACAAACAGGAAGGGCAGGATCCACCGCCACTGCATCCAGCCCAAGGGCACGGTGTCAAAGACTTTTTGCAGGAAGGGCACGTAAATAACCACCATCAGCAGGATCAATGAGCTGAGGACAGCAAGATTCATGTACTTGCTGTTGAACAGCCCCATTTTAACCACCGGGTATCGTTCAGATCGGGCGGTGTACGCCCGCAGCAGCTCTGAGAATGAAAGGGTGACAAAAGCCATGGTTTGAGCCATCTCCGGATAATACCGCAACCCGATCCAGTAAGCGAACAACGTCACCCCGGAGATGGCCACAGTCTGGATGGCGATCCCTTGCTGCATATAACGGTTGAGGATCGGTTCCTCAGGGTCGCGTGGGGGGCGGTCCATCAAGTCCGGTTCCCCTTTTTCCAACCCCAGGGCCAGGGCAGGGGCCCCATCTGAAATTAAATTCAACCACAGCAGATGGATGGCTTTTAAAGGCGAGTTCCAGCCAAACATAATGGCCAGGAAAATGGTCATGATCTCGGCGATATTGCAGGAAAGCAGGAAGTAGACAAACTTGCGGATATTGCTGTAAATCACCCGACCCTGCTCCACAGCAGCCACGATGCTGGCGTAGTTGTCGTCGGTGAGCACCATATCCGCGGTTTCTTTCGCGACGTCGGTGCCGGTGATCCCCATGGCAATGCCGATGTCCGCTTTTTTGATCGAAGGGGCATCGTTGACGCCGTCGCCGGTCATAGCCACGATCTGCTTATTGGCCTTGAAAGCGTCCACAATGCGGACTTTGTGCTCCGGGGAAACACGGGCGAAGACATCCGTACGGTTGACTTCCTCCTTAAGTTGCTCATCCGAAATCTCGTCCAACTCCTGCCCGGTAAGCACTTTATGGCCTTCCTGCATTAAGCCGATTTCATTGGCGATGGCTTCCGCCGTGTTGGGGTAATCCCCGGTGATCATGGCCGTACGGATCCCAGCCTGGCGGGCTTTGTTGAGCGCCGGGACCACTTCAGGGCGTGCCGGGTCGATCATCCCCAGCAGTCCAACAAAGATCAACTCCTCCTCCACATCGTGATTAAGCTCCCCGTTCTGACGGTATTGGTCCAAGTTTTCCACCACCCGGTAGGCCACGCCCAGCACACGCAGCGCGTTGCTGGTCATGCGATCGTTGGCCGCCAAAATCCGGCGCCGCTGTTCATCCGTCAGGGGCACGGCTTCATCATCCCGGGATTGATAGTGGGTGCAGCGCTCCAGAACCACATCCGGAGCTCCCTTCTGGGTGACGACGTACCAGGCTTTATGCTGCTTCTCGTCATAAAACGGGGAGACATCCTGAGCGTTCGGGGTTTCGATGGCATGCACAGTGACCATGCGTTTGCGCTCGGAGTCAAAGGGGATCTCCTCCACGCGGGGATATGCCTGAGCCAGCGGAGCAGGCGTTGCGCCCGCTTTGGCCGCCGCCACCAGGAGTGCCCCTTCTGTTGGATCCCCCACCATGCGGTACGTCTTGCGGCCCTGCTCGTCGTAATCCGTTTCCAGACTGGCGTCGTTGTTGAGGGCCGCGATCCACAGCGCGGTGAGGATGCCAGGGTAATCTTCTGAGAGGTCGACTTCCTCTCCATCACAGAGGAACTTCCCTTCCGGCTGGTAGCCGGAGCCAGTGACATCCAGAAACTCGCCGTCCACGGCCACCTGAGTCACTGTCATCTCATTCTGGGTCAATGTGCCGGTTTTGTCGGAACAGATGATCGTCGTGGAACCAAGCGTCTCCACTGAAGAAAGCCGGCGGATAAGCGCGTTACGCTCGACCATTTCCTGCATCCCCAGCGCCAGGGTGATAGTGACCACAGCCGGGAGACCTTCCGGGACAGCGGCGATGGCCAGGCTGACCGCGATGAGGAACATATCCAGCGGATCTGTCCCCGTGATCATCCCCTCGACAAAAATCACCCCGCAGATAGCCAGAGCAGCCCAGCCTAAGGTGCGGCCAAAGTTGTCCAACCTCTTCTGGAGGGGGGTTTCCTCCTCCTCAACACTTTGCAGCATCTCAGCGATCTGGCCGATTTCGCTGGACATCCCGGTATTGACCACCACACCCACCCCACGGCCGTAGGTGACCAATGTCCCGGTGTACGCCATCGTTTTACGGTCCCCCAAGGCAGCTTCCTCAGAAAGCTGCATCTCGGCGGATTTCGAAACGGGGACGGACTCCCCGGTCAGCGCGGCCTCATCAATCCGCAAGTTGGCGGTTTCCAGCAGGCGCAGGTCCGCCGGGACAAAGTTCCCCGCCTCCAAGAAGACGATATCCCCGGGGACCACCTCACGAGCCGGTACATCCTGGCGATGTCCACCCCGGAGGACATCGGCGTCCGGCGAGGCCATTTTCTTTAAAGCCTCCAGGGCCTCCTCGGCCCGGCGCTCTTGGACGACGCCCAACACCGCGTTGAGGACAACAATGGTCATGATCGCCCCCGACTCCACATAATCGCCCAAAAGGGCGGAGATAACCGCGGCGACCAACAAGAGGATGACCAAAAAGTCAGACAGCTGGGCCAGGATCATCTCCCAAATTGTCGTCTTATCCGCTTCCTTGAGTTCGTTATAGCCGAAGGTCTCCAAGCGGCGCTCAACCTCTGAGCCGGAAAGCCCCTTCTCCCGCGTTACGTCCAATTTTCTCTTCACTTCTTCCTGACTCATCGCGTGCCAGGATTCAATGGATTGAACGTGCTCTAGACTTTGTAGTTGTTCCGTTTCATTCACCTTAAAACTCCATCATTTATTCGTCACCCCGGTCTGAAACCCGGGATCGACATGGGATCCCAGATCAGGGTCATATGCACATCACTCTGCGGGTGTCTCGGAAAGGACCTGACCGCCGGGGATTTCTGAATAAAAATACCAATCTGTGACCGTCTTCAACCGGTCCGAGGGGTTAAAAATAGGACCAATGCGAACCCCTTTCACATCCTGAGATACGCCGTACGTGTACATGGGATAGAAAAGGGGTAAGGCTGGCATCTGATCCACGAATCGGACCTGGAAATTCCGGTACAACCGGGCCCGTTCTTCCGGATTATTAAAGACAATGCGGGCCTGTTCTATATATTCACTTGCCTGCCGGTCATTCCACATGGAATAATTCTGCCCGCCGGTGGTCTGGGTTTGATGCCAAAAGGGATAGGGGTCAGGATCGGGATTGTGAGAGAGATCCAAATCGATCAGCGCTGCTTCGTAAATGCGGGGGGCGAGATAATCCGTTTTCAATTCCTCATAGGACAGGGCTTTCAGATTTACCTCAAATCCCAACCTCAACCAATTTTCCTGCATGGTCTCAGCTAACGTTCGGTGCTCCGGGTCATCGGGGTGGAGCAGTGTGAACGCCAACCGGACCTCTTCCTCATTCACCCGGACCTCTCCCCCTTCCGCGGGTATGGAATATCCCAAATCGCGAAGGGCGTCCACCGCCTTTTCCGGTTCGTACTCATAATGTTTGATCCCGTCGTAATACGCCCATGTCTTAGGGAATATCGGCCCATCCGCGATCACCGCTTGACCGTTGAAAATATGATCGATCATCCATTGCCGGTTCAAACCCTGGAGCATCGCCTGGCGCAGTTCAACATCCTGGAAAAAGGGTACTTCTGGATTGTCTAAGTTGAGCAGGACGATGGACATTTCAGGAAGCCGGCTGGTGTATAAATTCAAGTCCGGCGAGTCCAAAGCAGGAGCTAAAATCTCCTCCGTGATCTCACCAATGCCCAAAACATCACCGTTTTCATAGGCTTCCCAAGCAGCCTTGTGAGAATCGAAATAAAGGAAAACGAACTCCTCCAGGTAAGCCTGATCCTGGTAATAATCTCCGTATCGTTTCAGCGCTACGCCTGAAATCTGATCATTTTCACCCAGAAAACGATCGAATTGATAAGGTCCCGTCCCAATGGGATTGAGATTGAAATCCGCATCGACGATTTCAGAAGGGGACAGGTCCCCCAAGAGATGGGCGGGGAGGATCCCAAAATCGAGATAATTCAGAAAGGGGGCGAAGGGCTCTGGGAGGAGAAACTGAAGGGTATGCTCGTCCAGGGCTTCCACCTCAATATCTTTCCAAAAGGATTCCACATCCGGCGGGGTCGGGAATTCCTCATCCTTTAATAAACTCACCGTAAAGACCACATCTTCACTGGTCACAGGTTGGCCATCATGCCATGTGGCATCCGACCTCAGTGAGAAGTTGTAGATCTCACCGGTTTTAGAAATCCCCCATGAGTTGGCAAGATCCGGCTGGGGATATCCCTTACTGTCATGCTGTACCAACCCAGTAAAAATCAGGCTGGTCACATCCTGATCTGCGGGATTATATCTCGCCAAAAGTGGATTCAAGCGCCCAAACGAACCGACGATCCCCTCCTTATACACCCCTCCCCCAATCGGTTCCGGAGATTCAACGACCACTGGCTCTGCTTGTTGTCCCCACAGAATAGAGGCAATGACGATCAAAGCGATCAAGATGATCAGGAGCTGCCAACGTAATTTCTTTAATAATTCCATGGCCATTTTCCAATCCTGAAGGAGATTCTACAATCATATAATTTCATGCTATTACACATATAACCGGAAAATATGGATACCCCATATTTTCCGGTTTTCGCTCCTTATGAGAATCCCATGAGGTGAAGAAAGGGGTGGATTATGCCGAGACGATCACGGTTGCGATGGCCAGGCCAAAGAAAAGAAAACTCAAACCAATCGTAATCCGGAAAAGCGTCTTTTCAATACCTCTCCTGGCGGAAAACACACCCCCCGTGTCAGCACCGGTCAACCCACCAAGTCCAGCACCTTTGCTCTGCAAAATAACGCTGGCGATCAATGCCACCGAGGTTATAATCAACCCAATATCAAGATAAACTTCCACTCCTACCCTCCTCATTCAGCCATGAATGATGCATCTACCTCGCATATCATACCATTTTCTTGCCAATCAAGCAGGGCGATTATACCGTCATCCCAGGTGAGAAGTCAAGCGGTGCCCCCCAGGGGCCCTTCATTTTTCCCTTCTACGATAAAATAGGGATAGAAACCACGACACACAAAGACGCCGCCATGGAAGAATTGACCCTCAATATCCACATGCACACCACCTATTCCGATGGTACCGGCAGCCATCAGGACCTCGTTCAGGCCGCGCTGGAAACGGGCCTGGATGTCATCATTGCCACGGATCACAATGTGCTGGTCCGGGGGCCCGAGGGGTACTACGGAAACGGGAGACATCGAGTCCTGCTCCTCTTGGGAGAGGAAGTCCACGACCGCACACGAACGCCGCAGAAGAATCACCTCCTGGTTTTCGGCATGGATGAAGAGATGGCAGACAAAGCGGACGATCCTCAACAGTTGATCAACGCTGTCCGACAAGGCGGTGGGCTGTCTTTCATCGCTCACCCTGTGGACCCAGCAGCGCCCGCTGTGGATCAACCCGATATTTCCTGGGTCAATTGGGATATTACAGGGTACACCGGGGTCGAGTTGTGGAACGCTTTCTCGGAATTCAAATCCCTCTTGAAGAGCAAACTCCACGCTTTATTTTATGCGTATTTCCCCAAACGGATCGCAAGGGGCCCTTTTTCAGAAACCTTAGAACGATGGGACCAATTGACCTCCAGGGGCGACCGGGTCGTGGCTGTCGGCGGGTCGGACGCCCACGCCCTGGCAGGCAGCATGGGACCGTTAAAGAAAACGCTCTTTCCCTACCGTTTTCACTTCCAAGGTGTCAACACACATCTCCTCACCCCCCACCTCCTGCGTGGTAATATACACCAGGATCAGGAGATGATCTGGGAAGGGCTCCGGGCGGGTCATGCATTTATCGGCTACGACCTGCCTGCGCCCAGCCAAGGTTTTCGTTTCAAAGCCCACGGCAAAAACGAAACAGCTATCATGGGCGATGATATATCCGCGGTAAACGGCGTGACCCTGCAGATCACCCTGCCCAAACGGGCGGAATGTCACCTGATCAAAGACGGAGAGGTCTTGAAATCATGGGACAATCGAGAAATATGCTCTCATACCACCACGTATCCCGGCGTGTATCGCGTGGAATCTTATTTGTTTTACAAAGGAAAAAGGCGGGGTTGGATTTACAGCAACCCCATTTACGTACGACCTTAGCAGAGAACCTATGCCCTTCGACTTAAAAGCCCCCTTCAAACCCACCGGCGATCAACCCGAAGCCATCGAAAAGATCATCCAAGGGGTGGAAAACAGCCAACAACATCAGGTTCTATTGGGCGCCACCGGAACCGGCAAGACGTACACCATGGCCAACGTCATCGAACGATTGCAAATGCCAGCTTTGGTGATCGCCCACAATAAAACCCTGGCTGCTCAACTTTACGCTGAGTTCAAATCCTTCTTTCCCGACAATGCGGTGGAATATTTTGTCAGCTATTATGATTATTATCAGCCAGAAGCGTATGTGCCCCATCAAGACCTCTATATAGAAAAAGACACCGATATCAACGAGGAAATCGACCGACTTCGCTTGGCTGCCACGACAGCGCTGATGTCTCGCAAAGACGTGATCATCGTCGCTTCGGTATCCTGCATCTACGGATTGGGCAGCCCCGATGCCTACGGTAACGTGGTCATCGACCTAAAAAAGGGGGAGATCTATCGCCGGAATGCGCTGCTGCGACAGCTGATCGAAGGTCAATACGAACGAAACGAAGTGGAATTGAAGCCGGGGTCATTCCGCGTCCGCGGGGACACCTTGGAAATCGCCCCCGCCTATGAGAACGATTTCCTGTACCGGATCTCCTTCTTCGGGGATGAGGTAGAACGGATCAGCCGCATTCACCGCGTGACGGGAGAGATCCTGGAATCCCCGGACAAGGTGAACATTTACCCTGCCAAGCACTACATCACAGAGGAGGAAAAGCTCCGCAGGGCCATCGAGGATATCGAGGAAGAACTTGAGGAACAGTTGGCATATTTCCAGTCCGAGGGAAAGCTGTTGGAAGCCCAGCGTTTAGAACAGCGCACGAAATACGACTTGGAAATGCTCCAGGAGGTGGGGTACTGCTCCGGCATCGAGAATTATTCCCGCCATTTGGACCAACGACCCCCAGGATCGCCACCCTGGACCCTGATGGATTACCTGCCCCAGGAGTACCTCTTGATCATCGACGAGTCCCACATGACTATCCCCCAAATCCGGGGCATGTTCAACGGGGACCGCTCCCGGAAAGCGACTTTGGTTGAATACGGTTTCCGGCTTCCATCCGCATTGGATAACCGTCCCCTTAAATTTGACGAATTCGTAGAGAAAATGGGCTATACCATTTACACCTCCGCCACACCCGGTCCCTATGAATTGAAAAAAGCACCTGAGGTCATCGATCAGGTCATCCGGCCCACCGGCCTCGTCGACCCCGAGGTCGAAGTCCGCCCCATCGAAGGGCAGGTGGACGACTTGATCGGGGAAATCTATCAGCGCACAGACCGCGGGGAGCGGGTTTTGGTGACCACCTTGACCAAACGCATGGCGGAAGACCTGGCAGATTATCTGCGAGATACAGGCATCAAAGTCCATTATCTGCACTCGGAGATCGACACCATCGAACGGGTGGGGATCCTGCGGGACCTGCGGATGGGCGTCTACGACGTGGTGGTGGGGATCAACCTGCTCAGGGAAGGTCTTGATCTCCCCGAAGTCTCCCTGGTGGCCATCCTAGACGCTGATAAATCGGGGTTCCTGCGTTCAGATACAGCGCTGATCCAGACCATTGGCCGGGCCGCGCGCCATGTGAACGGAAAAGTGATCATGTACGCCGATGAGATGACAGCTGCCATGCAGCACGCCATCGACGAAACCAACCGGCGGCGGGATATCCAGATCGCCTATAACAAGGAACACAACATTGAGCCAGCCAGCATCAAGAAAGCCATCAGCGATATCACCGATCGCGTCCCGGTTAAAGCGGTCGCGGAAGCGGAAGGGGGATATGACGCGGAAAGGGTGAAAGGGATCCCCGAAGACGAGTTAAGGGAGATCATCGCGGATCTGAAACAGCAAATGCTCACCGCGGCTGACAACCTGGAGTTTGAGAAAGCAGCTGCCTTGCGAGACCAGATCTTTGAACTGCGGGAAATCCTGGCCCTGGAAAGCGACCTGAAACCCTGGGAGAAAATCCAACTTTTAGCAGGTGATTAACACTGCTAAGAAACCCCCCCATTATCCTTGCTTTTTGATTCCCCCTGCGAACGAAGATAATGCCGGATGGTGAAAGGATACTGGTTCGACGCATCCGCCTCAACATGCCTCTCAGATGCCAAAGTCCAGGAGTCCAGATCCAAGGCCGGGAAGAAGGTGTCCGCTTCCACCACTGCGTGCACCCGGGTCAGATAGAGCTGCTCAGCAAGGGGCAGCGCTTCCCGGAAAACCGAGGCGCCCCCGATGACAAAGACCTCTTTTTCCCCTCTGTCTTCAGCTATCGTTAGCGCTTCCGGGAGAGAATGAGCCAAAAGACAGCCATCCGCCGAGAAATGCCGATCCCGGGTGAGGACGATCATGGTCCGTCTGGGCAGCTTTTTGCTGATGGATTGATACGTTTTCCGGCCCATGATCAAATGATGCCCCATGGTGACCCTTTTGAAATGCTGTAAATCGGTGGAGAGATGCCAGGGCAGTTGACCATCCGTCCCAATCCCCCCTTTCTCATCCATGGCAACGATCAGAGAGATGATCATATAGAAACCTTGGCTTTGATATGTGGGTGCGCCTGGTAACCTTTGAGGTCAAAATCCTGGTACTGAAACTTAAAAATCGAGTCCACTTCTTTTTTAATATCCATTTCCGGCAGGGGGTAAGGCTCTCTGGTCAGCTGCAGTTCAGCCTGACCAAGATGGTTCAAGTAAAGATGGGCGTCGCCGAGGGTATGTACAAAGTCCCCCACCTCAAGATCGCAAACATGGGCCATCATCAGGGTCAGGAGTGCATAGGAGGCGATGTTGAAGGGCACGCCTAAAAAGACGTCCGCAGAGCGCTGGTAAAGTTGGCAGGACAACCTTCCCTGGGCGACATAAAATTGAAAAAGCAGGTGGCAGGGGGGAAGCGCCATCCTGTCAACCTCCCCTACATTCCAGGCGTTGACGATGATCCTCCTGGAATTGGGGTTGGTTTTGATCTGTTCCTCAGCTTTTCTCAATTGATCAATGGTCCGTCCATCATGCGTTTTCCACGACCGCCATTGCGCGCCGTACACAGGACCTAAGTCCCCATCCTCATCCGCCCATTCATCCCAGATACTGACCCCGTGATCCTGGAGATATTTGACGTTGGTATCCCCTTGGATGAACCACAGCAATTCGTAAATGATGGATTTAAGATGGAGTTTCTTTGTCGTCAATAGGGGAAAGCCCTGCCTTAAATCAAACCGCATCTGGTATCCAAAAACGGACCGGGTCCCGGTGCCAGTTCGATCCCCCTTTTCCACCCCTTTGTCCAGGATATGCTGTAGCAGATCTAGATATTGTCGCATGGTACCCTCACAATTAGCCCGGCAAAACCACCCACCCCTTGAATGCTACCATAAAGTGCCCTTTCTCAGCCCTGAATCATTTCAAAAGACCCCTCATCCCCCTGAAAAAGACCTTGGGCTTTGCCATTGATCGAAAAGAGTCGAAAAACCAAACTGGTTTCTCGACCTTATGACAGCGTCTTTCCTTTTGAAAAGGTTTCGAGAACGTGCTAATCCATCTCTTCTATTAATTTACGTTTTAAGTTCCACAATCTCTCCGTCAGGGAGACATGGTAAATATGGGGATTCATCAGGCGGCATACGCCGGGATCTAGTTTGGACAAATCCTCCTCCCTTCGCTCTCGCAGCTGTTCCAAGGGAGGGAGGTCCACCGCGATCTTGCCATCCGCCCAAACCTCTTCTAATAGGGGTTCGATCTCCTGCATATCTTCCGGATGCAAGGTCCGGAAAATCGTATGTTCAGAGGGATGGTGCAGGACCAGTTCCTCCATCTCCGCTGGGTTTTCATCGTCCAGGCTGAGCACATCGGCGGTGGCTTTACCCCGCTGATCGTAAACTCGCCAGACATGCTTATGGCCTGGGTTGGGGACTTTGGCGGGGTTCTCCGAAATCTTCAATGCAGGCACCCAGGCGTCGTTCTCCCGCACAGCGACCAACTTATACACCCCATCTAACGCGCAATGACCCTGGGAGATGATCAGCCGCGTCCCCACACCGTACACCAGGGAGTTGATGACCCGATCCGGATCGACATCACAACTCTGCGCTTCCTTTCGGATCTGGGTCAAGATTTGCCACAAAACCAGTTCATCCAACTGGTTGGAGAGGACGATGATGGTATCCTCAAATCCGGCCTCATCCAGCATTTTCCTGGCCTGGATGCTCAAATAGGCCAAATCCCCAGAATCGAGACGGATGCCGACCGGCTGGTGCCCTTCGCGTCGTAATTCTTCAAACACCCTGATCGCATTGGGGATCCCGCTTTCCAGCGTATCCACCGTATCGACCAGCAAAAGACAATCGTCAGGGTACACATCCGCGTAGGCCCGGAAGGCATCCAACTCACTCCCCCCCAGGGCGATAAACACCTGCACCATGCTGTGGGCGTGTGTCCCTTTCGGCTCATACCCGGCCACATGGGAAGCGCCCACATTGGATGAAAAATCAGCCCCCCCAATCAACGCAGCCCGCGTCCCCGCGTTGGCCCCCTTCTCCGGACCTCGACGGAGCCCAAATTCCAGCAGCAAGCGATTCCCACCGCTGTGGCGGATGCGCGAGGCTTTGGTGGCGATTAACGTCTGATAATTGAGATGATTCAACAAGGAAGTCTCTAAGATCTGCGCCCAGGCCAAAGGCCCCTGGACCACAGTGAGAGGGACATTGGGATGGACCACCCTTCCCTCCGGGATCGCCTTCATGGTCAGATCAGCAAAAGGTGGGGAGGATGACATCCAGGATAAGAAATCTTCGGAGAAAACCGGTTCGCCCGTACTCCCTTTTTGGCTTCTCAGGAAACCGATGTCCTCATCTCGAACCCGGAGTTCCGCCATCCAATCCAAAAGCCATTCCAATCCTGCGTTGATGCAATATCCCGTTTGGTGCTGTCCATAATCCGGATAGCTGCGGAAAAAATGGTCAAACTGAGCCATTTTCTCATGCAGTCCCATCCGATAATACAGCTGAGCCATGGTCAGTTGATATTGATCCGTCAATAAAATCCCTTCCGCGATGGAGCGTTCTTTTGAGTTCATATAACCCTCTTCAATTATTCCCGGCTGGATTTAACAAGAGCTCTTTATGAGCGTTTAGATCCTAAAACGGTGTTTCAGTAGGATGTATGATATCACACCTGGGATGGGGAAATTCATCGACAACCACCCTCGTAATCGGACATCCTCTTTTGAAATTTCCTGTTCAGCCAGGAAATCATAACAATCAATTGCTCGCTGCTTCTTGCACAGAGATAAGGGGCGCTTACCCCGCCACACATCTCCCCTGTGTTAAAATCTATCCACAGAGATCTTTTAGAAGAACTCGATGGTCAAGGGTAGATATGCCTACGAATAACATCACCCGCTTTCTAGACAGCCATGAAATACCCTACACAGCGTTCTCGCTGCCTGCGGACATCCGGAGCGCGGAGGAAACCGCTGCATATTTAGATGTCCCCCTGGCGTTGATTTATAAGAGCATTGTCGCGGAAAGGAAAGGGGGCGGGAAATGGATTCTGGCTGTCGTTCCCGGGGACAAAGAAGTGGATACCAGCGCGCTGGCGAAAGTCACGGGAGAGAAAAAAGTGAAAATCGCCTCCCAGAAGGAAGCGGAGCGCTCCACAGGATTGGAAGTGGGTGGGATTTCCCCTTTAGCGTTAATTCATAAAGGGTTTGACATCTTCCTTGACATCTCCGCTGAAGACCATGCAGAAATCCATGTCTCTGGGGGAGAATTGGGGATCAACATCCGGCTTCCCGTCCAAGCTTTGATCGAAACCACTCAGGCACAAGTGGCGGAGATCAGCCGCCATCCGTAAAAGAAGGCTTTCTCCTTAACATAAAAAACCCTACGAAGAGATGGGTACCCTCGTAGGGTCTTCTTTTCTGCCTTTGAATGTTAGTACTCGCCAACTTTTTCGCCGTTCACATAAAATGAAACGCCTTCCTCTTTATAGGAGCCCAAAGGGATGTTCTCCTCAAAGGGTTCCAGGACCTGGGCGCACATTTCCTCGGGATCGGCTACCGAATAGACCTCGATTTGAACCTTTCCCTCTTCGTCCGCTTCCGACACCTTGACTCGCAGTTGGTGGCACGGCGTGGGCAAATTCCCTTTCAGGTGGAGAGAGATTTGGACCGGATAACTCTCCATGATCATCAATTCCATCTCATCAATTTGCACTTCCCCCCGCTCCAAATCCTCGTCACCCTCTTGAGGCGCGAAGGGTTGGTCTGCCTTTTCCCCGTCATTCCCATTGTCATTGGATGGGGGTTCAGCGGTCGCGGACACCGTATCATCCGGCAAATTCGTCGGTTCCGAAACAAGCCCTGCCCCGCAGGCAGAAACCAATAGCATGGAAAGGACGAATATACTGGCAAATACAAGCCGTTGTCTTTTTCTAGACATTTGTTAACCTCCTTTTCGAGATTTCTTTCCTTCTTCAAGGTTATGACGAAAAAAACTCTCGAAAAGTTCCCATTATCCTTTGACAACCGCCAGGGGGGTCAACAGGGCGACTTTATCAGCGATACCCGCGCTTGCCACGGCATCCACCACGGCGTCCACATCTTTGTAAGCCACAGGGGCCTCTTCAGCCAACCCCGCCATGGATTTCGCCCGGATGTGAATACCCTCCCGCTCCAACTCCTCTTTCAAATCCTCACCCCACACTTCACGTTTTGCCTGGGAGCGGCTCATGGTCCTGCCCGCCCCATGGCAGGTGGAACCAAAGGAGCGCTCCATGCTGGCCGCGGTCCCTTTCAAAACCCACGAGGCGGTGCCCATACTTCCCGGCACGAGGACCGGCTGTCCAATCCGCTTATATTCCGGCGGCAGGTCTTCCGAACCGGGCGGGAATGAGCGGGTGGCTCCTTTACGGTGGACGCAGACTTTCATGGTCTCCCCGTCTATCGTGTGGGTCTCGATTTTCCCCATATTGTGAGCCACATCATAGACCTGTCGGAGATGCCAGTCATCGACCTTGCCAGCCAAAGCGTTCTCAAACGAGCGCCGGGCGTAATAAGCCAGCACCTGTCGATTGGTAAAAGCGAAGTTGGCAGCGCAGCGCATGGCCGCCAGGTAATCCTTCCCCTCCTGGGAATTCATGGGCGCACAAACCAACTCTCGATCCGGCAGTTCAATACCGTAGCGGTTGACCGCGCTCTGGAAGCTTTGCACGTAATCCGTGCACACCTGATGCCCGAATCCGCGCGAGCCGGTGTGGATTTGCAGGGCGATGTTCCCCTTCCGCAAACCCATCACTTCCGCCGCGTCTTCATCAAACACTTTGGCGACCAGATCCACCTCAAGGAAATGGTTCCCAGACCCCAGGGTGCCGACTTGACTTTTGCCGCGGTTCATCGCCCGCTGGCTGACTTTATCGGGGTCCGCGCCCTCCAACCTGCCCCCTTCCTCGGTCCGGCGCACATCCTCGCTGGTGGCATACCCTTCTTTTTCCGCCCACCGGCTCCCTTCCCGCAACATGCGCCGCATCTCATCCTGATCCAATTGCAAATGCCCGCTCACGCCGACACCGCTCGGGCACTGGCGATAAAGCTCGGTGGCCAAATCGCTCAGGAAAGGATCCACCTCTTCGTAAGGTAGATTGGTGGAAAGCAGCCGCACGCCGCAATTGATATCGTACCCGATCGCCCCCGGCGAGATCACACCTTCCGGATAACGGGTGGCCGCAACACCTCCGATGGGGAACCCGTATCCTTGATGCATATCCGGCATAACCACCACATTGCCCACCAAGCCGGGCAAACAGGCCGTGTTGACAGCCTGCTCCAGTGATTTGTCACGGGTCACTTCCTGGATCAGTTCTTCCGAGGCGATGATCCGCACCGGGACACGCATGTCACTTCGAAAACTCTTGGGGATCTCCCACTCATTTTCATCGATACGATTGAGATCTGTTAAATCAACCATTATTTACACCTCACACTTTTTAATCGTCAGACGTCAAAAACGATATGAACCTGCAGGCCGGATTCGGTCTCTTTAATGTTGAGATTGTGGAAGGTGATGGCTTTAATTTCCCGGTTCCGACCTTCAATGACAAACCCTTCCAATTGAGCTTGAAGGCGACTGTCTTCTTGAACCCGCAAATCGAAGGCATCAAACACAAGTCCTTCCGTCTCCAAGTAAAAGAGCAATTCGCTTAAAAATGCGACCAATAAACTTTCAAGGTCGGTCCCTTGTACTGTGAATGATCGATGTTGAGTCGCCTGCGGATCCCCATCCCCTTTTCGCTTGATCTGGGAGAGGTGATACATCCCCTTGGCCGCTTCGGCAAAGAGGGTCGGGATATCCGCTCCCCACACTTCAAGCTCAACATCCGCAGTATGTTCAATTTCCCGAAAACCGGCTTCTTTCTTATGCATGCTTAAATACAGTATAACAAAGCTAAGAGGAAAGATATCAATAATCGATCTATCTTCCGATCTAGTTTTCATGACCTTAAACATCATCTCGGGATCACAAATCCGATTACTTTCCATAGAAAACAGGGAGTGACATCCCTCTCTTGCCCATTCAGTAGGATTCTTCTATAATTCGATTGATGATCTGGGCCTTCCGTGAGAACCCACCAAACAGCCTGGTTCCAGATAGGATAACAAACCTAACTAAGCCAAGGAATAAGGAAAGAAGATGACCACGCCTCCCCATTTCGCAGTAATCGGTGGTTCAGGGTTATATGATATCCCTGGACTATCAGATACCCAGGAACACGATATAGAGACCCCCTTTGGATCTCCCAGTGCCCCCATTCTGACGGGGATGCTCGAAGATCAAAAAATCGCTTTCTTGTCCCGGCATGGAAGGGGACACCACCTCAGCCCCACTGAGGTGAACTACCGCGCTAATATCTATGCCCTGAAAAAACTGGGCGTGGAAAGGGTGATCAGCGTGAACGCCTGCGGATCGCTGCGGGAAGATTATAAACCGGGTGATCTGGTCGTACCCCATCAACTATTTGATTTCACGAAAAATCGGGCGTACACCTTCTTTGAAGAAGGCCTGGTAGCCCACATTGGGACGGCGGATCCTTTCTGTGAAGAACTCTCATCCCATCTCGTGGAAGCAGTGAAGTCAAGCGGGGCCACCGTCCACCCGCAGGGCGCGTTCATCACCATCGAAGGACCCCGATTTTCAACAAAAGTCGAGTCCAACACCTTCCGGACCTGGGGGATGTCCATCATTGGGATGACCACCGCGCCAGAGGCTTTTTTAGCCCGGGAAGCGGAACTCTGTTATGCGTCTCTAGCCCACATCACAGATTATGATGTCTGGCACACAAGCGAAGAGCCGGTCACTGTGGAGATGGTCATGAAAATCCTCCAACAAAACACCGAAAATGTCAAAAAAACCATCCAATACCTGGCGGCAAACCCCCTGCCTTCTGAAAGATCCTGTGATTGTTCCCAGGCTTTAAAAAACGCCATCATCACTGATCCTGATGTCATCCCTGAAAAAACGCGAGGTAAACTTGAGCTGTTGGTTTCCAAATATATCTAAGCGAGGTGAACATGCGAGAGCTAACAATACCGATAGAACCGGATGTTATTCGTGATTTACACGTAGGGGATACAGTTACCCTCACCGGCGTGATGGCCACCGGACGGGATGCTGTGCATTCCTGGATGGTCCACACCTTCATCGACAAGACCAGGGAACCAGAAGGCGATGATCTGGAGGTATACGAAGCCATCCAGCCCATTCTCAAAGGGAGCGTGATTTACCACTGCGGGCCGGTAGTGTCCGGATTGGAAACTGGGAATTACCGGTTTGTCGCTGCAGGGCCGACCACGAGCATCCGGGAAGAACCCTATCAGAGCAAAGTCATGCATCATTTTGACTTGCGCGGGGTGATTGG
Source organism: Anaerolineales bacterium (assembly GCA_041686005.1). Lineage (GTDB taxonomy): Bacteria > Chloroflexota > Anaerolineae > Anaerolineales > UBA11858 > B10-G9. Next base: position 20,268 of record JAWLER010000010.1, read on the forward strand.
CAAAGGGGGCATGGGCCCCCAGACCCTCCAGGCCTGTCAGGATGTGCCCGCTGCATACTTCCACGCCATCGGCGGGGCAGCCACCCTGATCGCCCAATCCGTGGAGGAAGTGCTGGATGTGTACAAATTGGACTTCGGCGTGCCGGAAGCGATCTGGGTTCTCAAAGTTAAAGAGTTTCCTGTCGTAGTGACCATGGACACCCACGGAAACAGCATCCATGATGAGGTGGAAGCGAAGTCGAAAGCCAAGTTAGGAGAACTGCTGTCCAAAACTTAATCCAGGGAAATAACCCTTCTTTCACTTAATAGTGGAGATGTGCATTTAACTCACATCTCCATTTTCTTTCCCACAAGAATGAGAAACACCCTTCAGAATTTGACAACTATCAAGGCCCATTGATATAAACCAACTCATCTCTCTTGCCGCTTTTAAAATTGTTAACCAAGACAATGCCGACTTGGGGTAATATGTAAATGTTATGGTAGAGGAAAGCGGGTCATTTCCATTTCAACCATAAAGAAGCACCGCTTCACACATCATCTAGGTCATACGAGATGTCTTCTAAAGAGCAAATTTTGTTACAACGGGCTCGGAAACTCGACAGCGAAGCTTTGGGAACCATCTATGATATGTACAGCGACCAGTTATTCGCTTACGCTGTCCGAAGAGTTGGAAACCCGCAACAAGCGGAGGACTTCGTCGCGGAAACCTTCTCCAGGTTCCTCAAAGCGTTAAAAAGCGGTGGGGGGCCGGAAGATCATTTGCAGGCTTACCTCTACCGGATCACCCACAACCTGATTACAGATCATTATCGCAGGACACCTCCTCCTCCTTTAGAATTGGACGAAGACCGCTACAGCGAAGAATTTGCCCAGCCAGCAAGCATCGTGGCGGATAAAATGAAGGCGGAACAAATACGCAGAGCACTTCAGCACTTGACTCCCGGACAACAACAAGTCATCCTTCTTAAGTACATAGAAGGGTTCAGCAATCAAGAAATCGCAGAGACGATGGACAAAACCGTCGGCGCCGTTAAGTCACAAGCTTACCGAGCTGTCGCTTCCCTTCAGAGATTGTTGATTGAAGAGGAGGATGAATCATGACTGGACAAAAGATCCACCCCCAACTACAAGAATTTCTGGAGGCCCTGAAAGAACACACCCCGGAGCGTGATCTCCAAAGGGCAGCCCAGACACGGGCTAAGTTCCTCGCGGAAGTGGAAACCGGGCAGAGAAAAAAATCCACACCTTGGTTCGCAGGAATCCTTGAAACGATTTCCTCTGTACAGATCCAATGGAACCGCCGTCTGGCGACCGCGATCGCCAGCGTTCTCATCGCCATCGCCCTCACCTTCGGAGCCGTGGGGGGGACAGTCTACGCCTCCCAGGACAGCCTACCTGATCAAACATTATATGCTTTGAAGACCTTCACCGAAGACGTGCAGTTGTGGCTGGCGGATTCTCCTCAGGAGAAAATAAACCTTTTAGCGGAATTTACCAACCGACGCGTGGAGGAAGTATCCGTTTTATCAGAACAGGGTAAAGAAATCCCCCCTGCCACCCTATCCCGACTGGAAGGACACACAGAGAATATGTTGCAGCTTTCTGCGGAAGTGAGCGAGGAAAATCAAACCCAAAGCCTGACCCGGATACGCAATGCGCTTCAGGTTCATGAGAAAATCATCAGCAGGCTCGCGAAGAAAGAAACAGGGAAAGCAGGGCAAGTTTTAGCAAGGGTGCAAGAAAAATTACAAGCCAAGATCCTGCTTGCAGAAGAGGGCATGGCGGACCCAGCTGCTTTCCGCGAAAAAATGAAAAATCAGCACCCTTTCGAACCGGGTGGCCAGGAAAAACCCGGGAAACCTGAAGATGCTGGTCCTCCTGAAGACAAAGGGAGACCCGAGGATGCTGGCACGCCGGAGGATAAAGGAAAACCCGAGGGTAAAGGCCGACCGGACCATGCCGGTACTCCTGAAAAGACTGGAAAGCCCGAGGACGCGAGACCGCCTGAAGATAAAGGGAAACCCGAGGATCCCGGACCGCCCGAAGACAAAGGAAAGCCGTGACAAGGGTAACAAGCAACCCATGAGGGGTCAATCCATAGGAAGGATCATGTATACGATTCCATTGGGACAAGGCCAATAGCCTTTTCCCCTGTCTGGTTTGCTATACCCAAAGAACGACCCTCATGTATTTTTCCCCAAAGGGGGAGAGACGGGAAAATTATGGAACGGATTCCCTTTAACTATCTCCTCCCATCCAACATTTCATCCCATGAAAAACGTGATAATAAATTAACATCCCCCTCCTGACGCAAACCCTTCACCTTACTTTGCCCAGGGATTTTTTTATTTTCGCGCCCTGAGTACATTAAATCTTCACACCCTTATGTAAAGGGCCACCTCTCGACCCCTCTCCAATACAGTGTAAAGGGATTTATCAGGCCCATACCCACCTATCTTCAATAATCCAATCTTAAAAATACCTGAGTTCATAGCAGTACCCGTAACGATTCACCGTTTTTCGCGTCATATGGGGTGAAAGAAGGGAAGAAAAAACGCAGTTTATGCCATAAACCAGGCCAGAACGATGAAAAAACAGGAAAAACGAGCGATCTTAGATGAATATTTCACTGCCCTGAAGGAACAAACGCCCCAGCGTGATCTGAAAACAGCTGCCAGAGGGCGGGCTCATTTCTTGGCTGAGGTTGAGAGCTTGCAGAAACCCCAGCAGGCGTCCTGGATTGAAAACCTGCGGGAGAGAATTGCCTCCCTGCAGTTCCAGGGCAACCGCCGCTTTGCGACTGCCATCGCCAGCATTTTGATCGCCTTGATGATCACCTTCGGGGCCGTGGGAGGAACCGTCTACGCCTCCCAAGACAGCCTTCCCGATCAAACTTTATACGCTGTGAAAACCCTAACTGAAGATATACAACTGCGTTTCACAGATCAGGCCCAAGAGAAAATAGACCTCCTGGAGAAATTTTCGAATCGGCGCATGGAAGAAATGACCACTTTGAACAAACAAGGCCAGGAGATCCCCCAAAACACGTTAGCTCGCTTTGAGCAGCATATTGAAGCCATGCTAGAGCTCTCCGCGGAGTTAAGCGAGGAAAGCCAAACCCAATCCCTTTCCAAAATCCGCCATGCCCTTCAAGTGCATGAAGAGTTAATCCATAAGCTGGCTAACCGCGAAAGCGGAACAGCAGAGCAAGCGTTATTGAGAGTGCAGGAAAAGTTACAGGCCCGGATTCAACTTGTCGAAGAAGGCATCGCAGATCCAGCCCTGTTCCGCGAACTGATGCAAGGTCAAAGACCCTTCGGGCCTGAAGAGACCCAAGAACCCGGCAAACCCGAAGACGTGGGGACGCCGGAGGAGAAAGGGAAACCGGAGGATGTCGGCACCCCTGAAAATAAAGGTAAACCGGAAGATGTCGGCACCCCTGAAGGGGCGGGAAAGCCGGAAGGCGTTGGTCCCCCTGGAGATAAAGGCAAGCCGTAGGCTCAAACAGAACTGGATCTTCAAAACTTAGCCATTATGTAACATAGTCTACTTTCCAACAGGAAAGTAAAGGAGAACATATGAAAAAGAAAACCTATCTACTCACCAGCCTCCTGCTGATCGCCACCCTGATTCTGACAGGGTTCACCAGCACGGTCGCCCAGGCGGAGTCCATGGAGGAGGACGAATTCGAGTACTCGGGCATCGTGGAAGAGACATTTGAAGATGGATCCTTCACCTTCAAAACCGAAGAAGGCACTTTAATTCTAGTGGGTGAGATCGACAAAGAAGACGGTTCGTTCCAACTCACAGTCGGTGGCGAGGACCCTCTTACCATTCTCGTGGAAGAAGGTTTCGAGTTCGGCGAAATCAACGTAGGGGACGAGTTTGAGATCGAGGCCAAACTCAACGACGAAGAAGAATGGAAGTTGTACAAACATGAAATCCAGGAGAAGGAGCAGGAGCGAGAAAGGGAAGAAGAGGGCTACTTCTGCTCTGAGGATACCGAAGAACAACATCCCGTCGCTTTGGCCATCGCGGATACCTACGGCACGGACTATGAAACCGTGATCGGCATGTTCTGCGCTGGCGAAGGCGAAGAGGGCAGCGCCCGGACCGGTTTCGGCCAGATTATGTTGGCCTTCCAAACCGCCGAAGAGACAGGCGGAGCAGCTGAGGACATCTTATCCGAACGCTTAGGTGGAAAAGGTTGGGGTCAAATCTGGCAAGATATGGATCTCATTGGAAAACCGGACGATGTCGGTCCCCCAGAAGACAAAGGAAAACCTGACGACGCCGGAAAACCGGATGACGCTGGTCCCCCTGAGGATGTAGGAAAGCCAGTTGATGTCGGCAAACCGGATCACGCTGGACCAAAAGAGTAAATTGCTTCCTTATTAGCGTGGGAGGACGCTCTCTTGACCAGGGAGAGCGTCCCTCTCACACTCTGAGATCACTATGAAATTAAAACATCTGTGTCTCGTTATTCTCATCATCTTCACACTGGCTTCCTGCGACAACTCCCTCCAGAAAACAAGCCAGCGAACGCTGAGCAAAGAAGAGACAAACACAGCCACTCCTCCCCCTGAAAGCGGGACAGTGGGAAGCAAAGAAGAAGTTACCTGTCCTGAAGAAGATCCGCATCCCATGGCGGTGAGCATTTCCGAAAAATTCGACGTACCTTATCAAGAAGTAATCAACTGGTATTGCGAAGGTGAGTATCTGTTTGAAGACATTTTACTTGCATTGCAGACCAGTAAAATGTCCGATGCGGAGCCAGGCGATCTACTTGAACAGACGAAAACGAAAACCTGGGAAGAGATCTGGGAAGAGCTAGGCATTACCAATCAAGAAAATTAATCTGGGATTTGATTTAGAGGTAAAGGAGAAATAAAGATGACAGAGAAAATCACCGAGAATTACGAAGTGTCGCAACACGAGCTCATGAAATGGTACCGTGAAGGCAGGAGCTTTCAAGACATATTAAAGGCGCTCCAAACCAGCCAACTTACAAAAATCCCTCCAGAGGAGTTATTATCACGCAACATGTCCCAAAGCTGGCAGGAGATATGGAGGGAAGTAGGAGTGCTCCCCACTTAAAACATATTTCTTCATCTCTTGATCCTTCATTGCAGCGCGGATGTCATTTTAATATTATTTTTTCACATTCCCTCAGGGAGATTTCTCTGAGGGAATGCCATTTAATTAACCCTCCTCCAACAGGGTGCGGTAGGTGGCTACCTTGTTATGTAATATCCGGAAGCGGACCACAAGGCTGACGATATACCCGAGGATAAAGCTAAAAATGACGATATACCCTGCGATCATATATGTGAGCGTATCTACCATTTGAAACACCATGTTTCCATCTCCATAACATGCTTATGATGTCAATGCCAAGCGCAGATCCTCCAACTCGGATGCCAACCTCCCTAATCGGGACCGGTGCCACAACAAATCTGCAAACAAAACCGAAAAAGTGAACAGACTGAAGAAAAACGTGAATTTCATGGGCCCTGTCATATTGAATCCGCCCACCACCGAAGGATCACCGCCTCCGATCACCACAGGGTGGATGGTGCGCAGGAATCGGATGGAGATAAATGTCAAAGGCACACTGAAAAATCCAATGATCGCATATACCGCAGAGAAACGGGCCCGTTTTTGAGGTTCGTCCACCCCTTGTCGAAGCAAAAAATAAGCGCCGTAAATCAACTCCACCACGGCAGCCGTGGTCAACCTCGGATCCCACGTCCACCATGTATTCCATATGGGCCTGGCCCAGATGGAACCGGAGATGATGGCGATCAAAAAAAACACGAAACTGATCTCAATGCTTGAGACCCCGACCGTATCCCAAATCCTCTTCCCTTTGAGGAGATACATCACCCCCATGATCGCAGAGACAAAGAACCCCAACATCCCCACCCAGGCCGTGGAGACATGGAAATAAAACACCTTCTGAACAGGTCCCATGGTCCTTTCCAAAGGGGCATAGGCGAAGACCAGCCATGTAGAAACCAAAAAGAGAACCACCGTGATGACATTCAAGATGGAAAGCAGCCGGTGTTTATTCTCCATATCCTATTCCTCCACTACGTAATCAAAGGTCATAAAAGCAATCGCTGTGAAAATGACGTCATAGACGATGATCAAATTGATCCACGCCACGATCATATCTCTCGGATATCCCAGCAAAAACCCATTGCTCGCTTTCACTGCAGCGATCAAGACTGGCACTGTAAGCGGGAAGAGCAAGATGGGAAGTAAGATGTCCCGCGTCCGGATCTGGACGGTCATCGTCGCTAACAGGGTCCCCACCGCGATATAGCCGATGGAGCCTAAGAGAACCACCCCTAAAAACCCAAGATGGAACAAATTCACATTGAAAAGCACGCTGGTGACAGGGAGGACGATCGCCTCGACCACGAGCATGAAAGTTAGATTGGACACCGCTTTCCCGAAATACATCGCGCTCCTGTCGACAGGAGCCAATAACAACCCATCCAGGCATCCCCGATCTTTTTCGGAAGCCATGGATCTGTTGAGACCCAATGTGCCAGCGAATGTGAAGGTGACCCACAACACCCCAGCTGTGACGGATTCGCGGGTTTGCACTTCCAGTTCCAAGGCGAAATTAAAGATCAAAATGACCAGCAAAGAAAAAACGAGCATGGCCGTGATCAATTCCCTGCTTCGGAATTCAACCGCCAGATCCTTCCAGACAATCGCCCACAAAACTCTCAGGTAATCCCTCATCCCCGTCGTTCCCCCTTTCCCATAACAGCGTCCCGGTAAAACGCCAGGGCATGCTCCACACCTATCTCCTCTACACCTTTGGAAGTGATGAGTTCACCCTCAGAGAGAACATCAAACCGGGAAACAAGGTCCGCTACATGAACCGGGTCATGGGAGCTGATAACCAGGGTATGTCCCTGCCTGGACATATCCAGGAGGATGTTGTCCAGCATGCTGACCGAATCCGGATCCAACCCTGTGTGGGGTTCATCGAAAAGCAAAACCTGCGGTTGGTGTAAGATGGCTCGGGCGATGGCTAACCTTTGTCCCATCCCCCGGGAAAATGTCCTCACCAGATCCGCCTGGCGTGGATACAACCCCACAAGCTCCAAAACCTGTGCGGTTCGCTGTTGGATATCAGAAATCCCATACATGCGACCATAAAACTGGAGGTTTTCCTTGGCCGTCAGATCCCCGTAGAGCAAAGGTTGGTGGGAGACGAAGCCCACACGCCCCCTCGCCAAGGCCGCCTGGTCGGAGAGCCGGTATCCATCGATCCACACCTCTCCTTCATCCACTTTGGTCAGCGAAGCCAGAATGCGCAGCAGGGTGGTTTTGCCTGACCCATTGGGACCGAGGAGCGCCACACATCCCCCATCCGGTACTTTGAAATCCAGGTCATGCAAAACCCTTTTCAGGCCAAAGCGTTTGCTGATCTTCCGGGCTTCAATCATCCTTCTGACTCCATTAAATCCCTCAGCTGGGATTTCAAAGCAGAGCGCCTGGTTCGATACGCATCCTCCCGGATCTCCCCGCTGGCATACAGATCATCCAGGGCAATGATGGTATCCACGATCTCCTCTTTTCCAATCGTTTCATCCGGCACGGAAGCACCCAATGCATCACCCCGTTTCCAGCGCCCATACATCCATCGCCCAACCCACAGCAAAACGATCCCAAACACACCGATTCCGATGATCACATGCCTGCGATCCACCTCTGAAACCGCGCCATTTTCTATGCCGGGTTGGCCGGGAAGACCGGAAAGGGAGAATGCGATCTTATCCCCTTTACACAGCTGTTCCCTTGAATAGACATGGATAGAACCATCCTGGACTTCACGAACACCCATATCCTTTAAGGAGGACGCTTTAAGCTCAACCCCACCTGCCGGCGTGATAACGACCACCGCCCCTACAGGCAGGTTCATCTTTTGTTCGAATTCGAGCCCCTGGTTCTCATAGGGCATGTCAAAAAACACCAACATCTGATACACACCCGACCCGGGTGGGATGCTCAGCGTGTCCCCAAACCCCTCCTCCGTCAGGATGTACCTTTCCCCTAATGAACCCGACTCAAAGCGCAGGTTTTGCGCCCCCTCAGGCAAAGGATAGACGAGGACCGGACCGCCTCTTTCCTCCGCAACAACCGTTTTCTCCCCAAAGTTAGACACGGTGAAAATTTCCCCAAACTGTACGACATCCGTTTGGGAAAAATTCACAAAGATATGCACCCTTTCCATAGATAACGCCGCTTGATCCGTGGTTGTGCCAAAGATCTCCACACTCAAATCGAGCGATGAAAGGTCCGGCTCAAGTTCCACGATGTCAGAGCGGTATATGGCGCCTTGGTAGTCTAAAGAGGCAAAATAGTACCGGCCGGGTTTGAAAGGAACAGGGGCAAACGTGACCCGTCCTCCCTTTTCTAGGGGAAGCGTTTGATGGTAAACCCGGGTCATGTGATCATACCCTTCCAGCCTGACCTGAAGGTCCCCCTCTACATCACCACCGTTCGCCCGGTTGATGACCTCCACGACCACCGTCCCAGACGTTTCTTCAACGGTTGCTTCCGGCGTTGGATTCAAGTCGTTTGAAGTCTCCAGGGAGGGTGTGGGAGATCCCTCAAATGCACTATCTGGCATAGAAGTTGATTCACTAACCGCTGACTCCGAGGATAGTGCATCTTGCCCGGAAGGTGGAGTACCATCCCCTGACAGAGAAAAGCACCCTCCTGTGATGCACAGGCAGGAAAAAATGAAAACCACTCCAAACGCCACTCGTTTCGACCATCTCATGAGCTTATCTTCTCTCCACAATGGACGCAATACTGATCGTCGCTTCCCACCACATGACCGCAATGGGGGCAAAAGATATGTCTTTTTTCTCCCAACTCGCGGCGCCGGGCTGCGATCAAGGTCTCGATCTCATCCACCTCCGTCCTGGGAGGAGATTTCCTGATCTCCGCCTCGGTAGGAGTTGTCTTTCCAATTCCCCTTTCTTTTTCAACTGCATCGATTTTCTGTAAAACCTGGGCTGCTTCCATAACCAACTTCCGACGAGCCTTCTGATAATGGGACTCTGATATTTTCTCCAGATCGTAGTCAAAATCCAGCTCCTTTATGCTCCCCAACAACCGTTCTCGCTCTGCCAACAGATGAGAGTGCTCGCTGCCCTCTTCAGGAGGGGCGGCTTCCCCTTCAAAAAAGGGCTGACTGATATACACAGCCACCAACATCATAATTGCGATGAGTATGAAAACTGAACCGATATCCATTCCAATATTCCCTTATGCGTTCATGGTCCGAGAAGAGGTTCAAGTACAGATTTGACGTGCTCCAGAGAGTGAAAAGGGCCGATTTGGCGATGATGGATCACGCCGGACCGGTCGATGATATATGTTTCCGGAACCCCACGGATTCGATAGGACTGCGAAATTTCTGTGCCGATGTCTGGCCCGTTGGGATAGGTGATATCAAACTGTTCGAGGTACGCCATCGCTTCGGGTTCTGTATCCACATAATCCACACCCAGAAATACCACATCGCCTCGCGATTGGAGATCACGCCAGGCTTGTTCCAAATCCCTCGCCTCCGGTTTGCAGGATTCACACCATGAGGCCCAAAAATTAACCAAGACCACCTTGCCCTCCAGTTCTTGGAGATGATAGATCTCCCCGGAGAACGTCCTCAAAGAAAAATCAGGGGCCTTTTGACCCACCTTCACCGGACCCTGCTGGGCCCTCATCAATCCCACAGCGAGGATGGTCAACAAAACCGCCAATCCTGCCCAGATTAAAATTCTTTTCATGTTCCGGTACCGTCCCAGATCATCGTTTCCGCAGTTCCTCGTTTACGCGGGAAATATACTCCGGATCGATGTCTGGTCTGTCTTCTAGATCCTTTTCTGAATCGGGGGGAAGATCCCTATCACGCGCTTTCCAGGTCACAAATCCCCGATACAGGACATAAGCGCCAATAAGAAAAGCAGCTGGCGGGACGATATAAGCCAGCCAGTTAAACCCTCGTTTGGGCGGCTCAGCCAGGACACGATCTCCATATTGTTCCACAAAATAATCCTTAATTTCCTGCTCCGTCCACCCTTGTGATAATTTCTCCCGGATCACTCCCCGCCACTGCTCACAAGCTACCGTCCCGCAGGCATCCAGCGGGGTATTCTCGCAAACCGGGCAGTAAAGCTGTTTGGCGATCTCATTCACTTCGTCATCCGGCGGGGTAGGCTCCTGAGCGAAGCCCGGTAATGGATTCATCAAAGCCCAGAAAACCAAGCCCATGATGATCCACGACAGATGATAGATGTCCTTTCGCATACGTTACACCTTTGTTGGCTTAGGAGCGTACCTCCGCAGGTGCTCCGGTTCTTTTTGCGGCCAAGCCGCCACAACCACGCCGCATACAAAGACCAAGCTACCAAGCCAGAGCCATTTCACCAGCGGGTTGTAATAAACCTTAAAAGTAGCTCCCGATGCCGAGATCTCTCGCCAATCAACAAGGATGACATACAGGTCACCCGCCAAGGTGCTCCTCACGCCGGGGATGGTCATCTGTTGATTAGCATCGTAGAAAAAGTCCCGCCTGGGATATAAATCCGTTACATTTACTCCATTTTTAGAAACACGCACCACAGCCCGGGCCACGTTCCGACCGTCGTTGGTGTCGAAAGTGGCCAGATCCTCGTAGGTCAGAGTATACCCAGCCAAGGATAGGCTCCCCCCTTCAGGAATGGTGCCCTGGGTCTCCACCTGGAACATTTCTATGCCGATGATCCCCAGTGCCATCAGGACCACACCGATATGGACGATATATCCCCCATAACGGCGCTGATTAGCCTTGGCCAGATTCCAAAGCGCCGCCAACCCGCTTTCCTGATGCCGTTTCCTTCTGGCTTTCACACCTTTCCAGAATTCATAAAGCGTGATGGCCAGCACAAACCCCACCAACCAGAAGCCCAAAATCGCTTCCCAGCGCCTAATGCCCAGGTATAGAACGGCAGGGATGGTGAGAGATGAAGCGAGGAACGGTTTCCAAATCATTCGACCCCATTTTTTGAGGGAGGAATAAGTCCACGCGGAAAGGGGAGCAATCCCCATCAGCAGCAGCAACCCGGCAAAGAGAGGGGCTGTCGCCCGTTCGTAAAATGGGGGGCCTACGGTCACCTTCTGCCCCGTGACAATCTCAGAGACGAGTGGAAAAAGAACCCCCCAGAACGAGGTGATGAAAACACCTATAAAGAGCAGATTATTAAGGAGGAACAACGCCTCTCTCGAAAAAAAGGAATGAAGCTCATTCTCCGAGCGCAGGTCGTCCCAGCGGTAGAGCAACAACCCTAAGGAAGCGGAAAAAGTGGTGGCAATGAAAACGAAGAAAAGGGGACCGATGGGGCTTTGGGCAAACGCATGCACGGAAGAGAGCACGCCCGAGCGGGTGAGAAAAGTCCCGAAGATCACAAGGTCAAAGGTGAGGATGATCAAAACCATATTCCACTGTTTGAACATGCCTTTTTTCTCTTGGGTGATGACGGAGTGAAGGAAAGCTGTCCCGGTCAACCAGGGCATCAGGGCCGCGATCTCCACCGGGTCCCACCCCCAGTACCCGCCCCAACCCAGGACATCATACGCCCACCAGGCGCCCAGAATCAATCCCAAGGAGAGGAACAACCAGGCCCACAAGGTCCAACGCCGGGTCAAGCGGATCCAGCGGTCATCGGTTCGACCGCTGACCAGGGCAGCGACAGCGAAGGCATAGGGGATGACAAACGACACAAACCCCAAATACAACATGGGAGGGTGGATGATCATGCCCGGATGGCGGAGAAGAGGGTTCAAGCCCCGGCCATCCCGGGGCACAAAGGGGACGGCGCCATCCGGTCGCGCAAACGATCGGACGATCCCGACCGGAGTTTGCCAGTAGCGGGTGAAAGGGTTTTCAAAAAACACGCTTAGGAAAAGGAAAAATGCCAGAGTGATCAGGACGACTAAAATAACCCATGGTAAGAAGGCCCGATCTCGATCCCACTTCCGGATGGTAACCGCAGTGGCAAAGGCCGCCAAAGACCAGGACCAAAAAAGGAGGGAACCCGATTGCCCTCCCCACAAAGCAGTCACTTTCAAGTAAAACGGCATGCTCCGGCTGGTGACCTGGGAGACGAACGCGACCTCATAATGATTTGTAACCAGCAGGTAGACAAGGCTCACCACGGAAACTGTCAATAAGGGAAAAGTCAATGACATGGCGTAACGGGCGCTTTCCACCCAGGCCACGTTCCTTGTGCCTCGTCCGTATAACACCGCCCCCATACCATACATGGAGACGATGAACGTGATAAATAAGCTGCCAAAGCCGATATTCGCTACCAAGGAAAACTCCAATCCTGGTCATGAAACAGGCTGACTCTGCTCTATACCGCTAATATCATCCAGATTGTTCTGGGAGGGTTTCTTCGTATTTGGTGGGGCACTTTAGCAAGATTTCATCCGCGTAAAAAACGCCGTCTGGGCCCATTTTTCCGGTGATGATGGCCTGGGACTCATCCTGCAATAGATCCGGTTTGGGTCCCTCAAAAACCACATCCAGCCTTTCGCATTCGGGATCAGTCACAGCCTGATGCAAGGCAGCGGCGATGCCACCTTGAGCATCCACTGTTTTCATATCCCCCGGGACATGGGCGATGGTGAAGGACAGTTCTAATGTATCGATATCATAGGCAATACTTTCACCGATCACTGCCCCAGAGATGCGCAGGTGCCGACCATCTAACTCCCCGCGTTCATATTTTGACAACGTCTCTTCCACCGTTAAGTAATACTGGGTATGTGCTTGCGCAGAGGATACGATCAGATAGATCACCGCCGAAACGATCAGCAATCCCCCCAGGATAAATTTCAACTTTCCGCCGCTTCCTGTGTGCCTGATGACTGCTTCTTCATCCATGCCAGAAACCCCATGAAATAGTCGATGCGCTTCACGTTTCTTCGCTTGATTAGATTTTCACATATGGAGATTAAATCATGATGAGAAAGCGCAGGATGTCATGTTCGAACTGTTTGATGACCCGGGGTAAACCCCTTCCTTCACGCCTGTTGCTTCAAAAGGGCATTGAACGGCCTTAAAGCCTTTGTCCACAGACCCTGCAAAAGCGGTCGTTCTCTCCCGTACGGCTTCCACATTGCGGACAATACCTATGCGGGTCGGCAGGCTCCTGCTCCCGGGTTTTCCGCTCACCCGCCAAGATCAGCCGGGGACTTCGTTTGTCACCAAACCACCAATAAAAACCGATCCCGCCCAAGATGAGGGCTAAGCCGAACCCGGCCATCAACCAGGGGATGAGATTTCGGCCGCGAAAGGAGAATGCAAGGCGGGGCTCGATGGGTGTGCCGGGCTGAATCGGTTGATCGCCAACGCTTAATGAATCCAAAGATTTGCTGTACTGAACACGGATGACCTGGGTTTCGCCTTCCTCCAGGCGGGTTTCACTCATTGTGTAGTAGGTGAGCCCTTCGCTTCCCTGAAATGATTCCCCGAAGGCGGGTGATATTTCCAAAGCGTAGGAACCTCTGGGTTGTTGTACCTGGAACACGGCTGTATCCACTGCGTGATGTCCAGGCCATTGATATGTAAATGTGCGCTTATCGCCCTCTCTTTCTAAAGTAGGGTCATAATACTCAAATTGAATTTCTTGTGACGTGGCGGTGAAAGAAATCTCAGCATAATTCCCCCTGACCATACGTTCGTACTGGACAGACATCAGCTGATCGTCAGCCCCCCGAACAGCCACGGCGTTCGGCTGTCCCGCTTTTGCTGGGATTTGAAATGTCACCTGGACAGGGAGGGGTACTTGGGAGGAGAGAACGCCCCGGTAAATGATCAAGACGCCGGTCCTGTCATATTCCGGCCAAATATCGATAACCAAACGCTCAAATACCACCTCCTCCTGTCCCTTCACTGAAAAAGGGAAGAGGGAAACGACCAGCACAAGAACGAAAAGGGTCTTTTTCAATGATCTGCCTCCGTGACCTGAATATCCTCCTCCATCGTCATCCTATCACAAAGTCAGCGAATGGCGTCCCGTAATTGATGGGTGAGTTCGATAAACCGGGAGGAATATCTCTCCCCTTCTTCTCGAGGGCGGGGCAAATCCACATTGAGATCCACGCGGAGGCGACCGGGCTGCGGGCTGAACGCCAAAACGCGGTCCCCCAAGAAGACCGCTTCAGCGATATCGTGGGTGACCATGACCACCGTCTTCTTTTGCGCCCGCCAGATTCGCAATAACTCCCCTCCCATGCGCTCCCGCGTCAAAGCATCCAGCGAACCAAAAGGCTCATCGAGGAGGAGCAGTTTTGGATCATGGATTAGACTGCGCGCGATAGCTACCCGCTGGGCCATGCCCCCGGACAGGTCGCGCGGTAACCAATCCCGAAATCCCGTCAACCCCACCAGGTCAATTAATTCCTCCGCCCGCTGCTCCTTCTCTTCTTTAGAGAGAAGACAGTTTCGATCGATTTCCAAAGGCAGGAGGATGTTCTCCAGGACAGTGCGCCAGGGCATGAGATTCGCATCCTGAAAAACCATACCGATGCCTTCAACCGTGCCCTCCACCTTTTTCCCCTCAATCATCACCTCGCCGCAGGTGGGGGAAAGCAACCCGGCCAGAATGCGCAGCAGCGTGCTTTTCCCGCTTCCTGAAGGCCCGATGATGCACACAAACTGCTCCGGGGCTACCTCAAAATCTATCCCTTTGAGCGCCTCCAAGGGGACTTTGCCATCCGTAAAGGCCAGGCTGAGGTCCTTGACCGCTACAATGGGGGGGTCCTCATTCGATAAATTCATTGGTGTAGACCGCTTCTAGGTTTACATTGCCCTCAAGCAAATCCATATTCTCCAAGACATCCACCATGTTTTCCCACGAAGCCTGATCGCTAAACCCGTAAGGATCTGTCTGGTAGAGGGCGATCGACGTCTCCAGGACTTCCATTTGCACTTCTTGTTGGGCTTCTTCCAGGCCCTCAACATACGCATAACATATCTCATATGCCTCTTGAGGATGCTCCACCGTGTAACGGATCCCTTTTAGTGTGGCCTGAACCATACGGCGCACCAACTCGGGGTTTTCCTCGATCGTCTTCTGGTTGGTGATCAAACCGTTGGACACCAACGGCACATAGTCAGCCACAGCGATGACATCGATATCATAGCCCTGATACCTGAGCTGCACGGGTTCATTGGCGAGGTAGCCGACCACTGCATCGGCCTTATCGCTGGCCAAGACTTCTACCTGATTAAAACCGATGGAATCCAACGTCAGATCGCTTTCCTGAAGGCCCACTGCGCCTAGCAGGGCCCGCAAACCGACGTAATTCGCGCCGTACAACCCCGGCAAACCGACACGCTTTCCCTCCAGATCGGCGGGTTCCTTGATGCCCTGATCGGCTTTGGCGACCACGGCCACCGGGTAATCCCTGTACCAGGCCATGACATACACGATGGGAAGGCCCTCAGCCCGCGCTAAAGGCACCTGTTCCCCGGAGACGACAGAAAACTTGATTTCATCCGCCCCGACCAGAGCCGCTCCATCCGTCTCCCGTTTGTAATCAAACTCGACATCAAGTCCCACCTCCCGGAAATATCCTTTCTCAACAGCGACATAAAAGGGAGCGAATTGGACATTGGGGACATAGCCCATGGGCAGCCTGATATCCACCAGCTCCTCGGTTGTGGGCTGGACTTGTCCCCCCTCCCCACAGGCGGAAACCAAAAACGGGATGACCAGGATTGCTAATAACAACTTATGTTTCATCCTTCTTTCTCCTTCCTCAGATACGGTTGTCTGTTTTTTGCCAGGATAGGACATGTTTCTCCAATATAACCACGGATCCATACAGCAAGAGCGCCATGAGGATCAAAGCAAACACCGCTACGAAAACGAGCGCGGTATCATACACGCCACGCCCGACATTGACCAAAAAACCCAAACCCTGGTCCGCACCCACGAATTCACCCACAACAGCGCCGATGACGGATAACGTAGCGCCTACCCGCAGTCCCCCTAAAAAAACGGGCAGCGCCCCTGGGACCTCCAAGAGCGTCAACCGCTGCCAGGCATTGGCTTGCAGGGTGCGCATCAAATCGTACAATTCCTTAGGCACAGAGCGGATGCCGACGATGGTATTGACCAAAACCGGGAAAAAGACGATTAACGCGCTGATCAATACCTTGGATACCATCCCTGGGCCCAGCCAAATCACCAGCAGGGGCGCAATCGCCACCACTGGGATCGATTGGCTGGCCACGATATAGGGGGACAGGATGCGCTCCATGAGTTCCACCTTCGCCAAGAAATAACCGATGACGATGGCCAGACTGACACCGACGAAGAGGCCCAACACCACTTCGGAGAGGGTCACCCAAGTGTGGTAGATCAAGCTGCCATCAGAAAGAGCCAGTAAGAACCGGTCCCAAACCTGACCCGGAGTAGGAAAGATGAAAGATGGGACCTGGCTTAAATCAGTAAATGAATACCACAGAGCCAGCGCGATCCCACCGGAGAGGACGGTGATCAGAATCCTCCCTATGGGGCGTAATAGAAATGGCTGTTGTGTTTGGTTGGAGAAATGCTCTTGATCCATAAAACTCCTGCTTGTTTAAAAGAAACCGCCCTGCCCTCTTTTTCGGGGCAAGGCACAGCGGCGTACAAATCACAGACCGGTCATCCTGCAAAAAAAACCGAAAGCATTTCGCTTTCGGGGCGTATTCTTCACTCCCTGCTCCATATCGCAGGAGAAGAACACTTTTCACCTTCTCCTATCCGGACTATACCGTCGGCTCCGGAGTTCCACCGAATCCTGCATCATCCCAGATGCTCGCGGGCTGTACCGCCGATAGGGAATTGCTCTCGCTCACCCAACCCCGAAGGTTATGATCGTATTTTATTGTGAGATGATTATACTACTCTTGGAAATCACCGTCAATCAACCGAAAACCACATGCGATCTAAGAACTTTCCTCCTCCGCGATTTCGACAATCACGGTCACCTCTGATACCAGCGCTGAGATGGCCGCAATGGCCGCCAGCTGGGGGGCGACCAAAGCTCCGATGACACCCACGGTGAGAGGGATATCGATCAACGTTCGCCCTTTCTTATCCTTGATCACCACCCGCCGGATATTTCCCTCCTGCACCAATGCTTTGACCTTTGCCACCAGCGTTTCCCCATCGACCTTAAACTCTTCACGCCGGACGGATTCTTCACTCATCCTCCACCTCACCTGCAGAGAAAACAAAATCCCAACACATCATTAAAAGCATATCATAATCATACACGAGGACCCAGCGCCAGAAGAAATCGAACGCGTCGCCATGGAGCCATTTGCCGTCCCAGGATCACTTCTCATTGGAAATGAATCCCCCAGCCTAGACGAATCATCCCTCTCATGATATACTGCTCACGTTCCCGCCTAGCTGGCGGGACGAATATTGAATCAACCCATCACACACGCTTCCCGACCTGACGGTGCGTGCCAGCCCCAAAGGCTGGTGCCGGGATGGAATGACGGAAGCGGAGGCGTAACGCAAGGAGAAATCTCATGTCTATTATATCCATGAAAGAATTATTGGAAAGCGGTGTCCATTTTGGTCATCGAACGTCAAAATGGAACCCCTATATGGAGCCCTACATCTTCACGGAACGGAACGACATCCACATCATCGACCTTCAGCAAACCGTGGAGGGGCTTGAAGAATCTTATGAAGTCATCCGTGACATCGTGGCGGACGGCGGCGTGGTCCTTTTCGTAGGCACCAAACGCCAAGCTCAGGACATCATCAAAAAATATGCCGAACAGGTGGATATGCCCTACGTGATCGGGCGCTGGCTTGGCGGTACTCTGACCAACTGGCAGACCATTCGGGAACGCATTCACGAGCTGGAGCGCCTGGAAGCCATGCGCGACCGGGGAGAGTTCGAGCTGCGGCCCAAAAAGGAAGCCCTGGGCATGGAGCGCCAGATCGAACGACTGCTGCACCGCCTGGGGGGCATTCGCGAGATGGAGGGGCTCCCGGACATCCTCTTTGTGGTGGATGTATACCGGGAAGAAATCCCCGTCCATGAAGCGAACTTGCTTAAAATCCCTGTGGTAGCCATGGTGGACACAAACTGCAACCCCAAAGATGTGGATTACGTTATCCCCGCCAATGACGACGCCATCCGCGGCATTCAGCTTATCGTCAGCAAGATCGCCCAAGCCATCCAAGAGGGCAAGAACATGCGCAAAGATCGAGAAGCTGAGATGGAAGCCGCGGAAGCAGAAGCCCAACTGCCGGAAGAGCTTCGCGACGAATTGACAGACGAAGAACTTCTCGGAGAAGCCACGTTGAAGAAGATGCAGGATGAGCAGGAAAAGGAAGTCCAAAAGAGAGAAAAGGAGCAGCCCGCGGCTGAAGCTGCGGCCGAAGCAGAGGAACAGGCAGAAGAAACCCCAGAAACAGAGGACGAAGAAATCGAAGCTGCGGAGGGTGAAGAGAGCGAACAGCCAGAGGAAGAAGTCGAAGAAACGGAAGATGAGGCATAGATAACCATGGATGTATCCATAGAGAAAATCAAGCAATTACGGGAATCTACGGGATCAGGTATTCTGGACGTACAAGAGGCCTTGGAAGAAGCCCAGGGCGATATGGAAAAAGCGACGGATATCCTGCGCCAAAAAGGGCTTGCCAAAGCCGCCAAACGCTCGGATCGCGAGGCCTCTGAGGGTGTGATTGACCTTTACTCCCACGGCAACGGCCGGGTAGGGGTGATGGTGGAAGTCAACTGCGAAACGGATTTCGTCGCCCGCTCGGACGATTTTCAAGAATTCGCCCACGAAATCGCCCTCCAGGTCGCCGCTTCTGCACCCCGGTGGATCTCCGAAGAGGAAATCCCCCCGGATGTCATCGAACACGAAAAGGAAATATCTCGCAAGCAGTTTGAAGCAGAAGGCAAACCAGACCACATCATCGAGCAAATTCTGGACGGCCGATTAAATAAGTTCAAAGACGAATTTGTGCTGCTTCGGCAGGAATACATCCGGAACGATGAGTTAACCATCGAGGATTTACTCCATGAGACGATCGCCGCCATCGGGGAGAACATCGTCATCCGGCGTTTCAAACGTTGGGAACTCGGAGGAGCGATCGAGGATTAATGTCAAAAGGCCAACCAAATGGTTGGCCTTCTTTTATAATAAGGGGGGAAGGTTCCTCAACTTTACAATACGGGGAAGGTATATGAGCGAGAATCTCAGGTATAAGCGCGTCCTCTTGAAAATCAGTGGAGAGGCGTTAGCCGGGTCCCAGGGATTTGGGATCGATCCCCTCCGAGCGGAAGATCTGGCAGAGCATCTCCAGAAAGTGTACAACCTGGGCGTAGAAACCGCCATCGTCATTGGAGCTGGCAACTTGTGGCGGGGGCGACAGGGCTTGGAACGGGGGATGGACCGGGCCACGGCTGATTACATGGGGATGCTGGCCACGGTGATGAACGCCATGGCCTTGATGGATGCGCTTGAGCGGCAGGGGATCATCACCCGGGTGCAGTCGGCCATTGAGATGAGGGCAGTGGCTGAACCGTACATCCGCCGCCGGGCCATTCGCCATCTGGAGAAGAACCGGGTCGTCATTTTCGGCGCCGGTACCGGAAACCCCTATTTCTCAACGGATACCGCAGCTGCTTTACGAGCCATGGAAATCGACGCGGATGTGCTCATCAAAGCCACCAAGGTGGATGGGGTATACGATTCCGACCCGGAAAAAAACCCGGATGCCAAGCTGTTCGACCACCTATCGTATATCGAAGCCATCAACCTCCGATTAGAAGTCATGGACAGCACAGCCCTTTCCCTGTGCATGGACAATAAATTACCCATCTTGGTCCTCAACATGTGGGACCCCCATGCCTTGAAAAACGGGATTCTGGGGAAAAAGGTCGGCACTTTGGTTTCCTGAGAACCCATTGACAGACCCCCACAAGCCTCACCCACCCCCATCTGCCCCACAGCCAGAGGGGGTTTTTGATTCTAGACAGCCAGCCCAGTAAAGAACGATGAGATTTGTAAATTAACGCTTGAAGTGGACCTAAAAAGACCTATAATAAGGCTATCACTCACAACACGGAGAGGATCAACCCAACCATCATCCCGGGCAATTCTCGGGGACGTACTGATCAACCATCGTGGCTCTCGTCCATGGTTTTATGGATTGCCTGTTATCTATAGTCACCCGGAGGTCTCTATGCTTGACGACGTCTATCAGGAAACCGAAACCCGAATGACAAATGCGGTCAAAGCATTCCAACAGGAGCTCAATTCTATCCGGACAGGTCGAGCAAACCCCTCCCTTATCGAAACCCTTCCTGTGGAATATTACGGTACCAACACCCCCCTCCGTGAATTGGCCAGCATCAGTGTTCCAGAAGCCCGGACTTTGCTGATCAGACCTTTTGATCCCTCTTCTTTAGAGAATATCGAGCGGGCGATTTTGACATCGGACCTCGGTTTGATGCCCAGTAATGATGGGGAAAATATCCGCCTCAATCTGCCTACACCAACGGAAGAACGGCGGAAGGAATTGGTGAAAGTGGTCGGGGCAAAAGCTGAAGAAGCCCGGATCAAGATTCGCAATATCCGCCGGGAAAGCATCCGGAATTTGCGAGAGTTTGAAGATGAAAACCTGATCACCGAAGACGATCTACACCGCGGTCAAGAAAAAGTGCAGGAGATCACAGACCATTTCAACGAGAAAGTTGACGAGTTGTGCCAACGCAAGGAAAAAGAGATCATGGCTGTCTAGGCTCGTTTTCCTGGCGGTCAATCGTGAAACGTTACCAGCCTCACAGGGAAGGATGCATCGCTAAATGATCCCTTCCTGGAAACATGAAAGCGGTTCTCAAATATGAACGACAAATCGTTAGAAATTCCAGAAAAAATCCCTCAACACGTGGCCATTATCATGGATGGCAATGGACGCTGGGCATCGGCCCGCGGTCTTCCCCGCCTGGCTGGCCATCGAGCGGGGACAGAGAACCTGAGAACGATCATCGAAGCCACGGTGGAGTTCGGGATCCAATATTTGACGATCTATGCCTTCTCCACCGAAAACTGGAAACGACCTGAAGAAGAGGTCAAAGGGTTGATGCGCATCTTCCGGAACATGCTTGACCGGGAATTGAATAACCTTCACGAAAACGGAGTCCAGCTCCGACATATCGGTAAACTGGATCGCATTGATCCTGATCTGCAGCAGCAGGTCCAGGAAGCCATTAAATTAACCGAGGACAACTCGCGTCTTATCCTCAATGTCGCCTTTAACTATGGAGGGCGGGATGAAATCCTCCATGCTGTGCGGGAAATCATCAAAGACGACCTTGATCCTGAGGAAATTGACGCGGCTTTGTTCAGCCGGTACTTATACACGGCGGATTCGCCGGATCCGGACTTCATCATCCGCACCTCTGGCGAATTTCGATGCAGTAATTTTCTCCTCTGGCAGGGGGCATATTCAGAATGGTATTTCACACCGACCTACTGGCCTGATTTCGACAGGGAGGAATTATTAAAAGCGCTGATCAATTACGATCAACGTGATCGACGGTTCGGCAGCATTTCCCCCTAACGGGCTAAAAAGGAGCTATGCTACTTCAACGATTTCTGGTCGCACTCATCCTTGCCCCCCTTGCCCTGTTCGTGACCTACCTGGGGGGCACCTATTATTTCATCGTCATCACTGCCGTGCTCCTCCTTGCCGCTTGGGAATGTACGAAAATCATGCAAAAAGCAGGATACGAAACCGCAACTGGGGTTGTATTGATCGGTGTCCTTCTCTTTGCGGTGAGTTCGGCCTTTGACCGCTTGGTTCCAACATCATGGATTATTACCTTTCTGCTCTTGATCTGCGCTGGTTATTACTCCCTGCGATTTGAACGAGCCCGGGCGGAATCCATTCAGGATTTCGGCGGGACGTTGATCGCCACTTTATACATCGGATGGCTTGGGTCTTATTTATTATCCATGCGATCGATTCCAGGCGGGATGTGGTGGCTATACCTGGTCTTTTTAATAGTGTGGACCACGGACACTGCATCCTATTTCATCGGCAAACGATTCGGGACCCACAAACTAAGCCCTCGACTGAGCCCCAACAAGACCTGGGAAGGGTATTTTGGCGGGATCCTTGCCGGCCCCCTTGCCGGGGTGGGGTTTTCCTTTTTGCTGGAGAAGCTGGGAGCGGTGGTGTCATTTATACCCTGGGTGGGCGGCTTGCTGGGATTGATCCTGGCCTGCACGATCCCCTTGGGGGATCTGACCGGGAGCATGATCAAAAGGATGGGCGGGGTCAAGGACTCCAGCAACCTATTTCCTGGACATGGAGGGATGTTTGACCGGATTGACACCCTGCTCTGGGCGATACCCATCAGTTATTTCTTCATCCAATATATCTATCCAACCCTGATAAAACTATGACTACAAAACCCACTCGAAACCTCGCTTTAGAATTAGTTCGCGTTACCGAAGCCGCCGCTTTATCCGCGGGTCGATTCATGGGAAGGGGGGACAAAGAGGCTGCGGACAAAGCGGCCGTGGATGCCATGCGCTTGGTGTTAAATTCCATCGACATGGATGCCATGATCGTCATCGGCGAAGGGGAAAAAGATGAGGCTCCCATGCTTTTCAACGGCGAAAATGTCGGTACAGGGGATCCTCCCGCTGTAGACATAGCTGTCGACCCGATCGACGGGACCCAGCCCCTGGCAGATGGCTTCTTGAACTCCATCTCCACGGTAGCTATTTCGCCTAGAAACACCATGTACGACCCGGGGCCCTTTGTGTATATGAACAAAATCGCTGTGGGACCACTAGCCACAGGTCGGATCGATATCGAAGCACCCCTTGAAGATAACCTGAAAGAAATAGCCCAATCAGAAGGCAAACACATCAAGGATGTAACGGTCGTCATCCTGGATCGCCCTCGCCATAGGGAATTGATTCAAGAAGTCCGATCCTGTGGGGCCCGCATCCGGCTTATCCCGGATGGGGATGTGGCTGGGGCCCTTATGACCTGCCTCCCCGAATCGGGGATTGACGCTTTGCTGGGCATCGGGGGCACACCGGAGGGGGTCTTGGCCGCGTGCGCACTGCGCGCCATGGGAGGAGAAATCCAGGGAAAACTTTACGCCCGATCCGAACTAGAAATGAAGGAAGGAGAGGATTTAGGGTACGATTTTCATAAAGTCATCACCATGGACGACCTTGTTTCCTCCGATGACATCTTCTTCGCGGCCACCGGCATCACAGATGGAGAACTTTTGGAAGGTGTCCGCTACATACCCCACGGGGCGGAGACGGACAGCCTGGTGATCAGAGGTTTAACCGGGAGTGTGCGCTGGATTAACGCCAAACACAACTTCGATAAACTCAATCCCATCAGTGAAATCGAATATTAGACTCATCAACGCTTAACAGGAGGGGGACCGCTGTCTTGTAATTCTTTCACCTGACGGAGAATTTCCCCCATCGTAAATGGTTTTTGCAGCCGTCTGACGAAAGGATCGTCGATCAGATCCACTTTGCGGGATGCCTTTTGATGGCCGGTGATAAAGAGGAACTTTTTATCAGGATACAGGTCCCGCGCCTTTCGATACATTTCTATGCCTCCCATCTTGGGCATCACCAGATCTGTCACCACAATGGAAACCCTATCCCCCACCTGCTCCAGGATCTCCAATCCTCTCTCCCCATTCGTCGCCAGGATGACCTGGAAGTTACATTCTTCAAAGAGATGCCAAAGCGCGTTGCGCAAGCTCTCATCATCCTCCACGATCAACGCCAATGCTTCTTTGCCGTCTACCGTCATGCTCTCATCGGGCGGCGCGAGTGTGAGCTCCGATTCCTTGACCAGGGGAATGTAAATCGAAAAAGTCGTGCCCCGGCCTACCTCGCTTTCCACATCAATATACCCCTCATGCTGCTTGACAATACCATACACCTGCGCCAATCCCAACCCCGTCCCTTTCGGGGACTCTTTGGTCGTATAAAAGGGCTCAAATACATGGGGAATTTCCTGATCCGGAATGCCGACTCCCTGGTCACTGACCAGTAATTGGATCCATTCCCCGGGCTCCATGGACGGCAAAGGGGGGATCTCATATTCAGTCACTTCCACCGTGCCAACCTGGATAAGGATCTCCCCACCTTCAGGCATCGCGTCCCGGGAGTTGAGGGCGAGATTCATGATCATTTGCTGGATCCGGGTCGGATCACCATGGACCATCAGCTCCGGGATGTCTCCCAACATTTCCAATCGTATTTGAATGTTCTCAGGGAGCATCCTCTCCAAGAGCTTCTTGACTTCTTCGAGGAGGGGGACGAAATTAAATAATCGGTATTCGATGACCGAATGGCGGCTGAAATCCAGAATCTGGCGGATCAAATCAGATGCCCGCCGGGTTTGACTTTGGATGACATCAATCCGTTCCATGTTCTGATCAGACATTTCCTCATCTCGTTTCAGGACATCTGTATAAACCAGGATGGCGGAGACGATGTTATTGAAGTCATGAGCCACACCCGCCGCAAATTGCCCCATGGTCGCCAATCGCTCTTGCATCTGCAAACGACGCTCCCGTTCCCGCTCCCAAGTGACATCATCAATCATCAAAACCCAATAGGATTCGCTAACTGTGTACACCTGTCGAATCTGGGCTTCATATACCCTCGTCTCCCCATCTTTCTTCCTGATTTCCAATGGCCTGGGATCCTGATGGTGAAGGAGTAACTCATCCAAGGTGCGGTTTCCTAGCCTTTCAATTGAGGTCAGAGAGCCATCCTCCGATAACTCCCGGACAAACTTCCCACCCAACTCATTGGAAGACAATATGTTGTATTTTTCATCCAGGAGAAGCACGCCAACGGGTAGATGCTCAAAGAGGGTGTTTTGCATTTCTTGCCTGGTTTCCAACGCCTCAAGCAAATGCTCCACTTCCTTATAGCGATACGCGTTATTCAACGCCAAGCCCATTTGATGGGAAATGGCTTTTAATAAATCCTCATGCTCCTCAGAAAACGCGCCCTCTTCCTCGTGAAGGACAGAAATTGCCCCCGAGATCTGTTCATCAATGAACACAGGGACGATAATCACAGAGCGAATAGGGTCATTCAAATGGGGAATGACGTCCCAACGTTCGTCTTCCAATACATTTGACGCCCGCATGCTGCGCCGGTTTTCCAGGACCCACCGAATGCTCCACGTATCTCCCTTTGGAATCAGGCGGTCTTTCATACGCTGGATTTCACCATCCGTTCGACCTACAGAGCTGATCAACTGAACCTGATCGCTGTCCTGGTGGTAAAGGAAATAATCCGAGACATCCCCTTCCAAAGCCTGACAAGCGATGGTGGTAGAACGGTGGATGATCAAATCCCTGTCCAATGTCTCCGCCAGCTGCCTGTTCAGGTCATATAAAACCTGCAAGCGGTGATGGCTGATCCTCCTCTCCTCAAATAAGCGCGCGTTCTCAATCGCAATGGCTGCCTGATCGGCAAATGTCCGCACCATCCGCATGTCTTCAGAATCGTAAGCATCCAATGCTTTGTTATCCACATTCAACAATCCAATAAACGCTTCCTGTCCGTACAATACGGCCCCGATCCAAGACCGGATATAACTCGTGGCAGGTATTCGGACCCATTGATCTGATTTCTTCGTATCCGGAATATATGCGGTCTTTCTCTCCATCCACTCCAGAGGCAAGATGTCACCCCCCTTCTCAACGAGAGATTCCTTGACTTCTTCCACCTTCTCGATGCCCCGTGAAGCCGCCAAATGCAACTTCCCTTCCTCCCCCATGAGCAAGATGGAAGCTGAATCAAAGCTGACAACCCGGTCGAGTAAATTAAGGACCTCATCCAACACTTCATCCAGCCCCATTTGCCCGGTTAACAACGCCCCCATTTCGTGCATGGTTTCGGAGAGCAGGATCTGGGCTTCCTGTTTCTCCAAAAGCTGCACATTCCTCACCGCGATCGTGATTTGATTGGCTAATGTATTCAACAACACCAAACCGTCCTGGTTCGAGCGTTTTTCGTCTTCCCTGATCCAGACGGTGATGACACCGATGACCTCAGCTTTCCACTTCAAAGGGACGACAAGAACCGCGAACGCATCCTCCAAATTCGCGCATGAACTGTATGTGTTTCGCAGTTCTTCCCCATGGATTTTCCTTGACCCGCGCCATGAACCCATGTCCTCCGCCAGCTGGTGACAACAATCCCCCAGATTGGTCCCGGGGAGATCTCGCGCCCCCTCTTCCGCCCTGATAATATAACGACCCCCCCGTTGATCCTTTAAATAAATAGCCCCATATACCCCTTCCAGCAACTCTACAGACCGGATCACGGAAGTCTGCAGTAAATCCTCCAGCGTCACTCCCGCGGTCATATCGTTGGAAATGGCTTGCAACGCAGCCAGTTCTTGAACCTTTTCTGACAACCTTCGGGCCGCTCGTTTCCGCTCTGTGATATCCCTGACAAGGCACATCACTTGATCATCCTGGACAGCGACCAACCTTGCTTCAAAGTCCCGCACGCCCTCCGGCAATGTCAATTGATAGGCAACGCACTCTACTCCTCCCCCATCCAAAACCCGCTGATAAGCTTCCTGGTGTACATCAACCAGGTCAGAAGGAAACAATCCCTGAAAATATTTTTCAGGGAATGCTTTTTTAAGGATGGCGGGCTGAACAGGGGCACCCTTTTCATCGAGAAAGAAAATCTCATCCGGGATGGCTTCCAACACAGCGCGATAGTACGGCCCTTCTTGACCGCCCCCTCTCTTGGATGCCCTTCTGTTAAACAACCAAAACAGGGAGAAACCAACCCCCACCCCTATCCCGAGGCTGATCAATACAGGAACAAGCACCACATCTCATCCTTTACTGAGAGAAGGTCCTATCCTGGATAGGGCCTTCATGGGAAATTTGACTCGAAATCCCCGCCCTCCTTTACCGGCTTTAGAGATCCTTCACCAGGTAGTATGTTCCGCGTTCAAAACCGCGATCTAAATAATACGCCCTAGTGCCAATGGCAGCGATCACCGCAATTTTTGGGTACCCACTTTCACGGGCGATCTGATCAGCTTTTTCCAACAGCGAAGTGCCCAGACCTGTATGCTGGGCCGCGCCTTCCATTTCCCGCCCCAGCTGTAAAGATTGTCCATACACATGCACTTCGCGAATGATGGCAGAGTCTTCCAAATCCTCCATCTGCGGATCCAATGCCTCCTCTCCGGGAAGAGACAGGCGCAAGAAGCCGGCCAATTTGTCATCCGGTGTATTGTAGGAAAGGAAATGTTCCTCGACACCTTGAATGGTATACACAAGGTCATCTAAAATCAGATCATCCACCTCGACCTCTTGCCCCCTCACCTCCCGGCAACGGATGCACTCGCACCGTTCCCCCCGCCGTTTCAGCTCTTCCTGGATATCCTGCCGCAAACTCGGCCGCTTATTCCCGGCCACGATATTCGTAGACGGGATATCGCGGACAATGCGATTTACCCGACAATAGCGAGGGATGGTGGGCTTAAGATCTGCTATGAGATCGATCAACTCTTGCGTGGTATACGGATCATATTCCCCCCGTTTCCAATACTCGTACAGCTCCGTTCCCTCGAGGAGTTGGGTGGGGTAGATTTTCAATTCATCCGGGGCCAGCAACCTCCACAAGCGAGCGAAATCCTCCTGATCCGATTCAAGCGTTGCTCCGAGTAGATTGGGCATCCAATGGAGGACGATCTTAAATCCAGCAGCGCGCAGCAGGGCTACACCCCGGATGGAATCCTCCCGGGTATGGCCGCGCTTATTCAGAGCTGCGATCCGGTCATCCAGATTTTGGACGCCCATCTGGACTTTGGTCACCCCCAACGCCCGCATCTTCGCCAACTCGCGGGGAGAGATATAATCCGGCCGGGTTTCGATCACCATGCCCACATTTTTGTGTTCCGCAGTTTCATTAAGATGCTGCGCCTCCGCCAGGGTTTCCGAATCTTCGCCGTTCATGGCATCCAAACAGCGCTTTACAAACCACTCTTGATAGTCCGTCTGATAAGCGCTCCATGAACCGCCCAGGATCAGAAGCTCAATTTTATCCGTGGGATGTCCGATTTCGTACAGCGCTTGAATGCGGGCTTCGACCTGTTCATAGGGGTTGAAATGATGGCGCAGGGCCCGCATCGCCCCCGGCTCATCAGGCAAATAACTGACAGGCAGCTCTTCATAGTCCGGGCAGAAAATACACTCCGCCGGGCACGGGTAGGGTTTGGTGAGCACAGTGACCGTGGTCACGCCGGAGAGCGTCCGCATGGGTTTAAGCCGGATCTTCGCCAACAGCTCTCGATCCCGTTCGCGTTCTCCCGCCTCCACCTCATTCCGGTAGGCGGTGACCAAAGCGTGCTTGCTCAGGAACCCTTCCCCATCCGGCAGGGGATGAGATCGAATGGCGTCAAATACCTCCTCGCCCCCCTCGATGTCACGAAGGGTTTTACGCGCCAACTTCAATTCTTCGGGGCTGTGTTCGCGGTGGATATCGTCCCACCTCTCATCTTGTGTCATCATCTCTCTTCCAATCAAAACCTCTCAAAAAGCCCTTCCCATCCATGGATCCCAGCAGCGAGGGCAATCCGAATCAACGTATAATACAGGCATGGATGATCTCACTGCCCAGAGGTTAATCGAGCTCAACCATCAATTTTACCAAAAGTTCGCGGACGCGTTCTCTGAAACCCGGAGAAGGCTCCAGCCGGGTGTGGTCAGGATCCTCGATCAATTGAAACCAAACATCCGCATTCTGGATATCGGGTGCGGTAACGGGGAATTAGCCCGCGAGCTCGCCCAACGGGAAATGAAGTGTTCTTACCTGGGAACTGACTTCAGCGCCAAACTCCTGGCCCATGCCCGGGAACACACCCCGGATAGTATCCCAGCCACGTTCATTGAATTGGATCTGACGCGGGATAACTGGAAGGACAAACTCCCGCCCCAACCTTTTGACACCATCTTCGCCTTTGCCGCGCTGCATCACATCCCCTCCCGGTCCCTGCGCGTAAAAGTCCTGAAGAATATCCGCTTGCGGATTGAGCCACAAGGGACATTCTACCTCTCTAACTGGCAGTTTCTGAACAGCCCAAAGCTCAAAAAGAGGATCCAAGCCTGGGAAAAAGTGGGGTTAACGAAAGAGGATGTAGACCCGGGTGACTATTTGATGGATTGGCGGAGAGGTGGGTATGGTTTCCGCTATGTCCACCATTTCTCACCCCAGGAACTGGAAGAGTTGGCACAGACAACCGGCTTCCAGGTCAAAGATGACTTTTACTCGGATGGGAAGGGTGGCGACCTCGGATATTACCAAATCTGGGAGCCCGTTTAGCCTATGTCCCTTCCTCTCCCTCCTGTTCCGAGAGATCCCCCTTCGAAGGACCTTCAAAATAATCGACCAGGAATCCCATTTCCATCAACACTTCTGAGATCTTCGATTCACTCCCCTCCTGAATCACTACCGCTGTGGGACCCAATGCTTCCCGTAAATATCGTACCGCTCTGGATTCCTGAATAGCGTTCAGCATGGCCGGGGATCGAACGCGGAGCACAGTTTCCTGTTCCATGGCAGCCTGGATCCCATGTTGATCCCAGCGCTGCAGCGCCTTGACCAGATTCGGCGGTACCAACTCAGCGTGTTTACTTAACAAAGCCAGTAAATGCTCCATTTGCAGCTCTTGTTCTTTCGCCATCCTCAACGACCGGGGGCTGAGGGAATACATATAGGAATCCCTCTTCATAGGCAGCCATTCGCAAAAGCGAGCGATTTGATAGCGGACTTTTCTGGGGACCGTTTGAGGAATTCTGATCCAACCCTTGGATCGAATGTGAACGGGCGCCGGTTCCGGTTCAGGGATGTCAGGAGCCTCATCCGCCAATAAGGACTGACCATAAGTCGAGATGCGGAAAGCCGTCCAGGGGCCTTGCCCTTCTTCCTTTGCGGATGCCAAATCCATCACCCCCAGCCAGTGAAGCGGACCGGTGAGGATATAGCGAAGGAGCGTCCCCTCCACATCATCCCAGTGCTCAAATCCCCGCAAGTACTCTCCCGTCTCATCATCTCTGATATACCAAGAATCGAACTCCCCGGCGGATCTTAAAAAATTGGAATGATCTTGTTTCATGCGGGCTACAAAAGAGGACATGCTCAGCCAGGTGTTTTCAGGGAGCTGGGAAATGATCCGGAGTAAAAACAGGCGGACTTTAAGCGGTTTATTATCCCATGTCCCCTCGGGGCGCAATCCCGGTGTGAGGTGTAAATCGTTATGAAACGAACTGTTCCGCCAGCCTTTCCATAAATCCAACAAACCCTGATCCCGGGGCAGGTCAAAAAAATCCCGGATTTGCTCAGGCTGGGGCACCCCCTCCTCATCCAAACATTTGACGGATTGGAGCAGCCGCTTGTAGAACTGCAATTCAGGTTCCTCTACGCCCGGCAAATGGACCGCAGGGTCAATGCCCATGCGCAGGGAGGCGAGCAACGTGCAGGTGTGATCCAGTATCTGGACGGACACCGGGGTCTCTTCCCTTCGTTCCTCCGGCGTGGCCTTCCTGGCGATCAAGACTTGAGCCCCTTCTGCCCGCAGTTCCTGCGGGGGAAAGAGATCTTTGGGCAGACAGGTTTTCAAGTCATCCGGTATATAGGCAAATTCTTTCGGTCCCGCTTCCGTATCAAAAAACCCCCGTCCCAAGAAAGCCCGGTACCATAAAACCTCCGCAGGGGAAATGGGATCCAGGTCAGGGCGTTCCCGGTCACGCTTTCCAGGTCCCATCTCCCGGACATCCCCGAATTGTCGGGTGAACAAATCCCAGGGAGCCCGCCCATTTTGCTTCCACAACCACCGCAAAGCCTCGCGAGCTCGCGGCGGCAGGGCATCGACCATCTCGTCTACGAGTTCCGGATCCGTCAACTGTTCAGCGAGCTCGGGTATGCCGTGCCGTGCGTCCGGCGCTTCCAAAGGAATGCCCCATTTTTCAGCGATTTGCTTCAGGTGCCGCAAATCAGCACCCTGTAAACTGTGTCGAATATCAGGCATGGATATGAACGGGCCTAGGCTACAATCCGGATAGCGTGGGGGTGAAGACTGACTTTCAGACACCGCAATTCAGATGAGAACCCGGAAAAAATCTCCCCATCCATGTGAATGTACATGGGCTGTTCGGACTTGATTTCTAATTTCTTAAAGGGTCGCAAGTCAATCATTGGAAACCGGAGGTGTTTGCCGCGCATGAATTCAGGGATTAACCGCAGCATCATGGGGCGGGATACTGTCTTCACAGCGACATACTCAAAAGTGCCATCATCGACGATGGAATCTGGGGATATGTAAAAACCACCCCCCTCACGCGGGCCATTGCAGAGGGTAAACATCAATAATTGGTCTTGCCAATGATCCTGTCCATCCACAATCACTTGGACGTCCAAAGGCTGATGGCTGAGGAAGATGGTTTTCATAACCGCGATGAGGTACATCAAAAAACCCCTCACCAGGGGCAAATTATGGGAGTAAATGGTCACAATGGCATCAAAACCGATGCCAACTGAATTATGCCAATACTCTTTACGGCCGCGATCATCCTCCACGAAGCCGATATCGATCTCCCTCTGTGTGCCGGTGAAGATTTGCCGCAAAGCTTCCCAGGGTTCCTCCGCCATGCCGATGCCGGACGCAAAATCGTTGCCCGAACCCAAGGGGACCACACCCAGCTTGGGCCGATCCTGGGGGGGGTACTCCATCAATCCGTTGATGACCTCATGGACGGTACCGTCCCCTCCCCCGGCAATCACCAACTCATAGCCCTCTTGCACTGCTTGACGGGCCAGTTCAATGGCATGGGTGGGAAAGACCGATCCGGCCCAGTCCGCCCCGCCATATTCGTCCATCACCGGACGCAAATCCGCTGCCAAGCGCCATGCTTTCCCCATGTTTGCGTTAGGGTTCAGGATGAATTTCACATCATGGTTTCGCATTTTCACATTCCTATAAATAAGCCCGATAGAAGGAGATTGAACCAAACGACCGATAACCCCCTGCGAACCGGAAACCTATCTCTCGTTTCCTAATTTCGATATGTATCCTCAAGGTCCGCACTAGGGAGGACAATCTCTCCCTCCTGTGGATCCCCTATCCTGGTGATATCTTTCTCTTTATTGGCAGCCATCCAAGCGGTATAAGCGGCCACCAGAGCATCCAATTCCTCCACGGAGTGCAGTCGATTCAACGGCAGCACCCCCTGCATGATCCGGTAGCGGGTGATCTCTTCGAAAATGCGCATAGGATCAGGCACATCCATCGCCAAAGAATGCAAGACCAATTGGCGCTGCAAACGGCCCTCCAGACTGTGCTTCTGGAAGGGGATCCTCTCCAGAAGCACAGTAAAGGACGCGTGCGGGTAGACCTCCAATGTCTGTTGCGCCACCTCTTCAGCAGGGAATTCCCGATACCCGAATTCCTTCAACCGCCTGAACAACTTAAAGGAAACCTGCATCCAGGTGGGACATTCCCTCTCTTCAGCAGGTGTCCTGGGAATGCGGATATTTTTCTGGAATAAGGCATACTCCGCTACTCGAAAACCCGTCCACCGCCCCGGATTGGGTTGGGGATTCAGTCCCTGACGAATCTCCTCTGACTGCATGAGCTTTTGATTGGGACGCCGGGGTCCGTTGATGCCCACAAACGCCGCCTTCTGACCCCCCGAGTAAGCCAGGACAGCATTCATATCGCCTTTCGAGAGGGCCAACAGCTTCAGATCATGATCGATTGCAGCGTAGGTCATGGGACGTTCCCCTGCAGTGGGGTCTATCCCGATGAAAACTGCCTTGTTGAATAACATAATTGATATCCCAGGATTTGATGTATCTATGTGTATTGAGTGTAGCCTAAAACCCCCTTTATGACAACATAAAGTTCACCCAACCCCACCATTAAAAAAGAAGACGTTCGGTGAAGAAAGCACCCCTTCACCGAACGTCCACATGGCCTGGATGTTAACCCGGCACTTCATTTATTCATCGGCATGAGAAAAAACCAATCCATCCTCATCCTCTGGATCCACATCCACGAGGACGACATCCCCTCTCTTAAATTCACCCTTGAGCAGTTTCTTAGAGAGCGGGCTCTCGAGGTGCTTTTGAAGGGCGCGAGTCAGGGGGCGGGCGCCGAAGTCCGGATTGTACCCTTTGTCTGCCAGCCAGTCCCGGGCTTCCGGCGTTAACTCGACTTCCAATCCATTCTCGCGCAGTCGTTTTTCCACTTCCGCCATTTGCAAATCGACGATCTCCACCATTTGCTCCCGGCTGAGAGGGGAGAAGGTGATGATCTCATCGATGCGGTTCAAGAACTCCGGCCGGAAATTGTCTTTGAGGGCTTTTTCGATCTTTTCCTGATCCTCCCGTTTGCCATCCTCCCCTCCCCCATTGAGGAAACCCAGGCTGCCGGACCGGCTGACAAATTCCGTGCCCAGATTGCTGGTCATGATCAAGACGGTATTCCGGAAATCGACCACATGGCCTTGGCCGTCCGTGAGCCGGCCCTCATCCAGGATCTGCAGGAGGGTGTTCCACACTTCGGGGTGGGCTTTTTCAATCTCATCAAACAGCACCACGCGGTACGGTCGCCGGCGGACCGCTTCCGTCAATTGGCCCCCTTCCTCGTATCCCACATAGCCTGGGGGCGCGCCAAAGAGACGAGATGCCGTGTGCTGTTCCCGGTACTCACTCATATCCAATCGCAAGAGCGCATCCTCGTCATCAAACAGAAACTCCGCTAAGGCTTTCGCCAACTCCGTCTTGCCCACACCGGAAGGTCCAATGAAGATGAAGGACCCAATCGGCCGCTTGGGATTCTTAAGGCCGGATCGGGCCCGGCGGATGGCGTCTGAAATGACCTTGATCGCTTCATCTTGGCCCACAATGCGTTCGTGTATCCGTTCTTCCATATGGAGGAGTTTCTCCGCTTCCTTCTCCAGCATCTGAGTCATAGGGATGCCGGTCCACTGGGAGACGACTTCCGCGACGTCATTCTCATCCACCACTTCATCCAGTTCATGCTCGGATTCCCATTGATCGCGCTTCTGCGCAAATTCGTTTTCAAGTCGGATGCGCTGGGTTTGCATGGTCGCCGCGCGCTCATAATCCCGTTCCTGACCGGCCACTTCTTCCTCATTCTTAAGATGTTCGATCTCCGTCTGCATTTCCTTCAGATCTGGCGGCAAAGAGTATAAGGCTACACGAAGCTTGGCCGCCGCCTCATCCATGAGGTCGATGGCTTTATCGGGGAGGAAACGGTCGGACACATAACGGTCCGCGAGGTTGGCCGCGGCTAAAAGGGCATCGTCCGAGAAACGCACTTTGTGGTGCGCCTCATACCGGTCTCGTAGCCCCTCCAACATGTCAATCGTCTCCTCAACCGAGGGCTCCTCCACGAAGACAGGGGCGAAACGGCGCTCCAGCGCGCTGTCCTTTTCGATGTATTTGTGATACTCGTCCAGGGTGGTAGCCCCCACACACTGCAGCTCACCCCGCGACAAAGCCGGTTTGAGCATGTTGGAGGCGTCCATGGCGCCCTGGGCTGCGCCCGCGCCGACCACGGTGTGCAGCTCATCGATGAAGAGGATGACCTCCCCCTCCGCTTGCTTGACATCGTCAATGGCCGCTTTAAGCCGCTCCTCAAACTCACCCCTGAACCGCGAGCCCGCGATCATCGAGCCCATATCCAGAGAAACGACCTTTTTACCGGCCAGTATCTCCGGGACATCGTTGGAGGCGATCTTCTGGGCCAACCCTTCCACAATGGCGGTTTTCCCTACCCCCGCTTCCCCGATTAATACCGGGTTGTTCTTCGTGCGTCGAGAAAGGATCTGGATGACCCGTAATATCTCCACATCCCGGCCAATGACAGGATCTAATTTCCCTTCCCGGGCCAGTTGGGTCATGTCCCGAGAGAATTTCTCCAAGGCCTGGTACCGGCTCTCCGCTTTCGGATCCGTGACCCGCTGACCGCCCCGGATTTGATTGATGGCATCGTAGACCCGCTCTTTGGTGACCCCCTCCCCCTCTAGCAAGCGAGTGGCTGGGGTGTTCTTTTCGTTCAGGATGGCTAAAAAAAGATGCTCTGTGGAGATGAATTCGTCCTTGAGACGGTTCGCTTCCTGATTGGCGACATCCACGATCCGCTTCACCCGCGGTGTGATAAAGACCTGCCCCGCCCCCCGGCTTCCGAAGATGCTGGCTTTCTGGGTATTTTTTAAGACGTAATCCAAACGATCGATCAGCTCAGCTCCGCTCACATTGAGCTGGTCCAAGATCTGAGAAATGGCTCCCTGAGGCTGCTCAATGAGAGCCAATAGGATGTGTTCTGTGTCAATTTGATTGTGCCCATAGCGCTGGATGATCTCTGCAGCCCGTTGGGCAGCTTCCTGTGCTCGTTCCGTAAAACGATCGAAACGCATCATAGGCGTACCTTCCTTCATTTCAGGACCTATACATTACCTTCGTACCATTCTCCACCTTCAGTACCGCCATTATATCAAGGGGGCGTTAATTATTTGTATGAATTAAAAACACCTCCGCTTCGGGAAAAACAGGCGGAAAATCGCCTGATCAGGCCCATCAGAACCTGTGCAATTATCGGACCAATCTTCGGTTTTAAGGGATCCTCTCTTCCCTGCGAAAAGAATGAGTCCCCATACCATCTAAAACACGGACCGCGGACATCATGGTGTGCATTTTATGGACTGGGGGTCGGGAAATCCGACAAAAAAACCCTGAATCGGTTCCCAGAACCGCAAAAGGATGAGGTGCGTTAAGGGGGTAAAGACCAACAAACCAGGTCCTCATCGAACCTGGCTTGAAAGGGCAGGGAGTCAATACGGGAAAACTTATCCCTCTTGCTGCTTGAGGTATTCCTGATAAGCTTTCCAACCCGGGCACCATGTGGTGTGCCAGCGCCAGAAAATGCCTATCAGCGATTTAGGTCGGGCTTCTGCCTTCCGACGCAGCGGACATTCTCCACATTTCGGTTCTTCCAACAACTCGCTCATCACCTATCTCCTTAAGCGACTTTTACGGACCCCAACCCCGTTTCGATCTTCATTTCAACTTTGTTCTCAGCGCTTTCATAATCTTCGGATTGATACACATCGCCGCGGCGTGGGAATCGCTCCTGATTGATCTGGATGGATGCAAGGCCCCCTTCCGCCTTGATGATTGCAGCCACATTTGCAGGGATCTTGATGGATACGGAGGCAACCCCTGCCTCCACCTGGACCGTGGTCTGCCCCGCTTTCTCGGGCAAGGTCAACGTAGTGGAACTGGCGCCCGTGTGCAGCTTAAGATTTTTGACGTTCATTTGAGAGAGATCCAATTGCGCGTCCCCCGCTCCGGTTTCAAAAGTCAAGGATAGGGGGATATTTTGGTTGATTTGGACAGACCAGTCAAGGCCATGTCCTGAGGTCCAGGTCCATGGGAAGATCACGTCAGGGAACACCCCGTGGGAGGGGCTCAGCAAAACATCCATTGTCGACCCCTCCCGTTTGACCACTTCATCTAATCCCCATCCAAAAACCCCTGAGAGCAGGAGATCCGGGTCTGTGCTTTCTGACACGCGCAACCGGCCCGCACCATGTTTGACACGAATGCGCGCTTCCTCCCCCCCATCCAGAGCAATGGACGATTCCTGGCTTTCTACGGGAGGTGTGCGCGCCAAGGAACCCCAGATAAACCACACACCCAAGAGGATTAAAAACGTGGGCCAGAAAACGCCCCACACATCGATATCTATGATCTCAAAATTCCTTAACAGGAATAAGAATCCGAACAGTACCAAAATCAAAGCCCAGAATACACGGCTGCGACTCATCGCTCCTCCTTTAGAATGGTTCGCTCCCGTAGCAAATCATCACTTCTTGGGTTTCAGCAGGGGTCGGATGAGGATTAATACACCCAAGAGGATCAGAAGCACAGGCCAATAATCACTCACCAAACCCAACGCGCCAAAGAATGATCCGAAAACAGCAAAAAGGGTAAGACTGATTAATATCAACATGCCCCCCTCCCGGAAAGACCGCAACCCCTTTCCACTGAGCAGGTTCATCAAGACCATCCCCACCCCCACAAAACCGGGGATCAGGGTCCATGCAAAGGACCAGCTCTCCCAGCGGTCGGTGGCATTTTGATAGTAAAGGATGCCCCCGATACCACCCACAATGCAAGCGGGAACGGCCATGCCCGGTTCACCAACCATCGCACCTAGGCCGAAGAGAAATAACCCCACTAAAATGATGATCCACGGCCACGAAAATTGAATGTTAAACCCCGGCAAGACCTGCGCAGCCAGCAAAGCGGCTCCTATCAAAATCAGCAGGATGCCTCCTACCAGGTTTGTCCTTTGCTCTTTGTTCATAACTTCCTCCTCCTTTGGATCTCACAGGTTTTCCTTGCTATCATACAACAGATTCTCTTTTCCGACATTAAAAAAATAACGAACAAAACGGCAACCAAAATCCTCCCTTGTGGTCAATGAAAAAAGATGGAAAGGCTTTAAAAATGTTCGAACGCGTAGGAGGGGACCTCCATCGTTTCAGGATCGAATCGACTCGCGGTGGACTCCATACGCTGGTTGAGATCGGAAACACTGTGAATGCCCATATCCCAGCTGTCGATCCCTTTCAGATCCACAAGAAATCCAGCTTCTTCCGAAGAAGGACCGGACACCTTTCCCGTGAGAGGGATGAAGGGGTTCGTCGGATCATATCCCTCTGTCACATACCAGCCGTTGGTTGGGTCAACCAAGACCCATCGATTCCCAAGATAGACTTCTACAAAAACATGACCCACATACCCCTCCGATATGCCTTGCTGGTATTCCTTCATCCAGGAGATGCTGTATGTCTCCATGATCACGGTGGGATAACCGAACGCCCTGGCCACCGCGCTGAACAGCAAAGCATGGTCATGACAGCCGCCGAGTTTTCCTTGGGCAAACAACGCTTCAACGGTGACCGTTCCGATGGTCTTTCCCCCGGCTCGATAGGAGGTGAACTCACCCTTCATCCAACGATAGATTTCGCTCAACCCCTCCATCCCCCCTTGTTCGGTTGACAGATCAGGAAGCAACCCGGGATCCGGAATTTGGGTCTGCTCGCCCTGGCGCAGATAAAGAACAGGGTGATCGTAATCGATCCCGAAAGCCTCCCCATACTGTGGCCCTGCCTCCTCTTCCGTGGGCGTCATGGAGGGAGGTTTCGACGTCTTTGTGGGTGGGGATGTTCCGGTGGCTTTCACCGCTGTGGGAGGGGTGGGGGTTGGAGGGGGTCTCCGGTAGGCTGTCGGCGATTCGAGAGGGGCTTGATGGGCCCCCGCACAGGCAACCATAAGCCATAAAAAAACCAACAGGATAGAAGCGACGCGGTATCGCGCTTTCCCCTTCACAATCCTATAACCCAAACGTGTTTTTCCCTTTTCAGCGTTCATCTCACCTCATCCCCCAGGCAAAGACATCCCTAAAGTGAGGATCAACAGGTGGTATGGAAGACGCCACCCACACGCTCCCCTTCCTTTGCCAGCTGATTAAACAACTCCACCGCCTTTTTCGTGTCCGCGATATGGAATCGCACATCCCTGCTGCTGAGGTACTCCTCAGTCTCTTTTTTCACCCGGAGCCGTTTGTTCTGGCCGCGGGAGAGGATGATCACCTCTACCCCCCTGTCCAGCAGGTCTTCAACATCCGCCACCTGGATCCCGGGCCTGTGCTGGGTGCCGGTCTCGTTCCAATCCCACTCCTTCGCCCCCCCAGGCCATACTTTGCAATCCCGGAATCGATGCCTCTGTCCCTGGATGGTCACTTCGATATTCCCCCACGATAAATCCGTAATTTCCGTCCCAATCATGTCAGCCATAACAACACCTCATCCCCTTGCGACCAAGATGGTGAAAACGTTTTCACAACCGATCAGAATGCTTGAAATTCCTAACTACACAATTTCATCCTAGGATACATCCACTTTAATTGCAAGCTGGAAATGGCCCCCATCTGGGCTTCATTGACCTGGAATTCCTCCATGAAGGGTGAAACGAGGGGCGAAATGACCATCTGACCCGCCTGATGAAAAAGCAAGAAAATGAACAGGATCAGCGCCACAAGCCAGCGGTATTTTGCTTTCATTTCGTTTTCCTCATACCCGCCAAGAACAAATTACCTTAAGCATATCACGCTCCTGGCTATTTCGGACGAAACGGCCCCTAAACCAAAGCCCCCACCTTTCAGGGTGGGGACCTCACGGTTCACAGATCGATTTTTCAGACAGGGCTCTAAAGACCCAAACCCTCACTCCCTCTTATTTGCCCTCCGAGGAGGCCTTCTGGGAAAGCTGGTATTCATCCGGCCCGGAGCCCAAAAAAGGCAAGCGAATGACTTTGTATTGGATCAACAAGATCAGGATCCCGGCCAGGATCATCAACCCAGCTGCGATCCGGGAATAGCTGATCGCCGTGCCTGGGATGCGGGGTTGATCGGGCCGGAAGAATTCGATCAACTCCCTTCCCACCCCCTCCAGGATGAGCCATCCGGCGAAAACCGATCCGGGCTTGATCCTTCTCTTGAACTCCAAGAAAGCCCACAGCAATATCCCGGTGGCCAGAAGATTCCAGAGCATCTCATAAGCAAAGGTGGGGTGGAAGCGGGTGGTCTCCAAAGGGAACTGAGCCAGATTGGTCCAGGGCGGAATGCGGTGTGCCGCATCAATGGATATCCCCCACGGCAACTCCGTTGGGGGGCCGTACAATTCCTGGTTGATGTAATTTGCAGGCCGCACCACCGCCTGACCGATCAGGAGAGCCGGGGCTGCGGCATCGAAAACCAGGCGCCAGTCCAGGTTATGCCGCCG
This sequence comes from Anaerolineales bacterium, assembly GCA_041686005.1. Taxonomy (GTDB): domain Bacteria; phylum Chloroflexota; class Anaerolineae; order Anaerolineales; family UBA11858; genus B10-G9. The sequence goes on from JAWLER010000010.1 coordinate 60,303, forward strand.
GATGTACAACCAAGCTGCAATCGCTCCAAAAAGCACCGCGCCATAAAAATGCAGCCCGCCCTGGGGTAGATTGATGATTTGGAGGGGGTTCTCCAAGTAATACCGCGAACCACCCAGGGTTTCATTGACCACGTACCACAACCGCGCCCCGACAATCCCCGCCGGCGCGGCCCAAATCAGCAGATCCCAGACATGTTCGGACTCCTCCCCCCGGTGCCGCACGCCCCACTCGGCAACAAACCCAGCGATGATGATCCCCACAGCCATGATCAGGCCATACCAATGCAGGGCGATGTTCGTTCCTGGGATTCTGAAAATGATCGGATCCATGATCTTCTCCTCCTGATACCACAAACGTGAAAGCGATACGAAAGTAGCCGCCCATTCCAGCGGACTGAGAACCTGCGGCTACCACCTGCTCGCTATGCTTTTATATCATAAAATTCAGTCTTCAGCACCCATCCAGCTCGGTCGAGCCTCCTCCTTTTCAGGGAATCGGGTCAGCACTGTAGCCTCGATGGGCATGGCCACACGGTTCCCGCGCAGCAAACCATCTTCCAGCGCCTCTCCACGCAGGGGGAAGATCGAGATCGGCGTTCCCGGTTCGTTGTAGCGTCGTTCGACGATGGCCAATCCCACCATGTATCCCTCCTCACCGATGGAGCAGCTGGTCACCTGGCCGATCTCCTTCCCCAGCTCATCCACCACCGGATCCGCCATGTGCGGACGCCGGACGCGCTTTTCGTTGAGCCGGAAGCGGATCAGCTCCCGCTCGCGGTCCTTCTCCTGGGTCAATAAAGCTTTCCTGCCCACGAAGAACGGTTTATGGTATTTGACATAACCGGAGAACCCGGCCTCGATGGGCGTGATCCCGAAGGGGCCGGCCAACTCGTGACCATACAGAGGAAGACCCGCTTCGATCCGCGTCGAATCCCGGCAGGCCAACCCGGCAGGCTTAACCCCAAATTCTTTACCGGCGTCTAATATAGCATTCCAAAGCGTCTCCATGTCATCGGGATGGACCAGGATTTCAAAGCCCCAGCTCTCCCCCGTGTACCCCGTGCGGGCGATCACCAGCGGGATATCCATCAATTCACATTCCAAGAAATGTGTGCGCGACAAACGGGCTAAATCCGCCTTCACTTCCGGATCCTCGGTGAGATCCTGTAAGATCCTCAAGGAAGCTGGACCTTGGAGCGCGATATCCCGCTTTTGATCCTCCCCCACTGCAGGGTCTTTCAGATTCCGTAGGGTAGCTGGGGCATCCACCTGAATCCAGGGCCGGTCCTCATCGATCAAGACCTCCCCATCGTTGACCGCGTTCAGCCAATCCCAATCTTTGTCTTCATTCGAGGCGTTGACGACCAGGTAATAACGCTCTGCACTGGAGCGGTAGATGATCCCGTCATCGATCACGCTCCCATCCGGTTCCAAAAAGTACCCGTACATGGACTGGCCGTCTTCAATCCAGGCGGCGTAGTTTGAGAAAACGGTATCCAGGAAGCGGGTCGCGTTCGGCCCGGAGACCTCAAAGACACCCATGTGAGAGACGTCAAAGAGCCCGGCGGCTTCCCGCACCGCGTGATGCTCTTCCTGCACCGAGCCGTAGCGGACCGGCATCTCCCAGCCCGCGAAGGGGACCATGTTGCCGCCCATCTCTTTATGGATCGCATTGAGAGGCGTTTTCTTCAATGGCTGGTCCGGCTCCTCCCAGGCCCATGGTTCCCCCTCCGGTTCGGGCGCCACATCATCCAGGGAAGCACGGCCCACAAAGTACACCTTCCGCAAGTCGAAGCGCTCCGGATGCTCTGAAAACAAAGTCGCCGCCGCTGTCCCCGGTTGGGCTGAGGGAGTATGCTCCTCAGCGGATTCCACCTTCTCCACCATGACGGGGCCCTCCACCTTGCGGTAGAGGTCATGGTCATCGAACAGGGTATATCCATCGGCCAAGCCCCGGAGCCAGGAGGTCACCCGGGCTGCCTGCGCCGGGGAAGGCGTGACCACGAACCGGTCGCGACCCACCTCATCCTGCGCTTCGCGGGTGACGAGCACCTCATCAATCAACCGGCCTCCCCGGTCCAGGAGATAGGTGGTGACGGCCTCCCCCGCCTCGAGGGCCATCATATTTGACGTACAGACATCGTTCATGTGCTGCCTGGCCCTCCACCCTCTGACCTCCAGGGAAATGGGCTCCGGTTCAGGGTCTTCTGACAGATAGGTGTAATGAGGGTACCCGCTCTCGCTGTACTCGAAATCGATACCCGCTTTGGCCGCCACCTCAGCCACACCCCGGCGGACCTCCTCCAGGATGGGGAGATCCACCTTCCCCCTCGGCAAGGTCCCGATCAGGCCGTTATAGGTGAAGGGTTTGATGTGAGTCAGCAAGCGCTGCAACAAACCGGCGATGGTGTCCATGTCCTTTTCATCAAGCCCCCGCTGGGTCAGCCAGGGTGTGCCCAGGCGGATCCCCGTGGCCAGGGCTGTCTCTTCATTACCGGGGATGGTGTTTTTGTTGGCCACCAAACCGGCCAGGTCCATCACCCGCACCGCCGGCTCCCCCCACACCGGGTACTCCTGACCGGTTGGAGAGGCGGCAGGGGCGTCGATGGATTTCAAATCGACCAGCAAAAGATGGGTGTCAGTCCCTCCATAAGCCAACCTCAAGCCCCTCTTTTGCAATCCCTCCGCCAGGGCTTTGGCGTTTTTGACGATCTGCCCCTGCAGGGCTTTGAACTTCTCCGTCTGGGCGATCCGGAAGGCGACCGCCATGGCTGCGAATTTATTCACGTGCGGACCGCCCTGTTCCCCGGGGAAGATGGCCAGGTCGATCTGTTGTGCCAGCTCTTGATCCGTGGTCAGGATCACGGCTCCGCGCGGCCCGCAGAGGGTCTTATGGGTGGTGAAGGTGGTCACATCCGCGATGCCCACCGGGTTGGGATAGAAACCCGCCGCTGTCATCCCCGCCACATGGGCCACATCGGCCATCAAATACGCCCCCACTTCGTCCGCGATCTCCCGGAATTTGCCCCAATCCGGCGCCCAGGGGTAGGATGTGTATCCCGCGACGATGATCTTGGGCTGGTGTTCAAGGGCCTGCTCCCGGATCCGGTCGTAATCCAGACGCTCCGTTTCGGGATCCACACCGTATGAGACGACCCGGTAGCGCTGCCCGGAGATGTTAAATTCGGATCCATGGGATAGGTGCCCCCCTTGGTAAAGGTCCAGGCCCATCAACGTGTCCCCGGGCTCCAGCAAGGTCCAATATACCCCCAGGTTGGCTGCCGTGCCGGACAGGGCTTGGACGTTGACGTGAATGTGCTCCGGGAGGATGGCATCGTGAGCAAAGGCTTGCGCGCAGCGCCTTTGCGCCAGACATTCCACAAAGTGCACATAATCAACACCTTTATAAAAACGTCGGTCCGCGTAGCGCCGGTAATACGCCAGCTGCCAGGCGACATCCCGCAGCCGGGACTCCGGCTCCTGGGTCATGCGCGTGGGCGGGTACCCCTCTGCGTAGATGTTCTGGAAGCGAGAGCCCAGCGCTTCCCGAACGGCGGGGGGTGCATAGGATTCCGAGGGGATAAAGATCAACTTGCGCGCTTGGCGCTCGTCCTCCCAGCGAATGAGATCCGAGACAAAGGGAGCGATCTCATCCAACGCATCGCGGAACAGAAAATCATCATGGGGATCAGCGGACATGGTTTTCTCCTTTATGACATGGAAATAATATCAGATCAGAGCAAAGGGGATGATAACACAGGTCTTCGGGCTGATCACCATCCCATCAAGCCCGGAACCCGTTTCGCTCGCATACACCTCCTCACTCCTGATATATCCTAAATATATCTAGTTGACGCCATTTGTGCATGTGACCTCTTTCATGTAGCGGATATACAAAGGACACAAAAGAACACCCTGTTTTATCACCCGGGTATGGTCCCGAAAATGTCCGAAAAAACGGGTAGAACGCTGGAGAAAAGCGTCCTACCCGGATCTAGACAGACCTTTTTCAGAAGGAGGTGCTTAGGCACTTGCCTTAGGAAATCGACATATCCTTACCGCAACATCTCTGCACTGACAGAATGGCACGCTGGCCATTTTTGGACTGCACAGGGCGATCAGTAGGAAAGGTCACTCCACCGTGAAGGTCAACACCTGCGTGACGCACATCCCTGCCTGATTGTCCTGGGAGCAGACAGTTATGGTAGTTGTGGCTTGATAGCCGATGGGATTGTCCAACACTCCGCTCACGATGTACGCCTTCTTTCCAGGGTGGATCTTATTCACCTGAGATCCCATGACCGACGTATAAAAGGTGTTGGACTTGTTTGTGGCCTCCGTTTTATGAAGGGGCTGCCCGCCCGCAGTGGACTTCGATTCCACATGGAGGGAGTAGGATTCCAAGTCCATCGGCCCCGTGTTTTCAACCACAAACCATAGCTTGCATTGTCCAGTTCCACATTCCGACCCCTCATAGCTGACGTAATAACTGGGTTTCGGCGGCGGGGTGAAGACCGGCAAGCTCATGACGGGGCCCTCCGGCGTGGCGTACTTGCCCCAGATCCAGCACTTGACCTCCGGGTCATCCGGGAGGGTGATGTACCAGAACTCCCCGGTGGGATCTTTGGCGAGGATCTCCGTTTCCTGGGCGGCATACAGAATCCCCAGCCCTTCATAGACATTCCCCGTCCCCGTGCGGCAAAACGTATCGCCCGTGACATGGACTCTGACCGCTTGCTGTGTGGGTGTGTGGGTCATCGTCGGGGTCAACGTCGGGGTCGCCTCTTTTTCTATGGTGGGCGTCAAACTCGGCGGGGGCGGCTGGGGTGTATCGGTATCTGGCTGCTTTTCATCGGCCTGCTGGGCGGCGATGGTTTGGGCCACCTTCGTTTCAATTTTCGACTCATCGACGACATCCTCCCGTGGGCGGCAGGCCGGCACAAGTATCAGCAGCACAACCAGAGACAAAAAGAACCACCGCCTCAGCGCCACCCCCCTTATCTGATCCACATTCTTGCCCATCCTTCACCTCTCCTCTTCCTGATAAGTATTACCTTATTCGCCCGGTTAAACCTCCCGCGGTGGAGATCAGGGGCATTCACAGTAATATTCGCCACCTGTCACAGGCATGGTCCATATACCACCCGCCTCTATACAGAGGTCTTTCGGCAAATCCGCACTGCACACCAGGGGTGTCGGGGTGGGCTGGGGTACCTCTCTGACCTCCAGATCACCCTCATCCCCCCATAACTCGACGTAGTCGCTCACCACCCAACAGGTGTCCGCCGATCCGGGGATCTGCAAGGCGTAGTAATAACCGTAAGGCCCGACGGCCACCACCCTGACGATCTCACCCATGTCGAAAATGTGCAGCACTTCGGATGCCGCCCATCCACCGAAGCGGCAGTTCAGATCCCGGCCCACAAAGCCCGGAACATAGGGGGGCACGCACGTACCCGCTTCGTTGGTGAAGAACCAGCCCACATCGGAGAAGGGACCATACCCACCATCCTGGATGGCGGCCACTTTCCAATAGTAAATGGTGCAGTCGTCCAGGGGGTCCGAGTTGAACACGGTTGTGGCCGGTATGGGAATATCCCCCAACAGGTTGGTGCCGCTGAAAGTTGGATCCTCCTGCAAATGGGTGCTGTAGCCATCCGGGATGCAGCCGGGATCACCTGGTCTGAAGTGCAAGTAGGCAACCAGGCTGTCCAAATGAACCCCATCTTCGGGCGACAGTCGCTCGGGAGCAGCGACTTCGTCCAGAGAGACGCATTCCGGGCCGGTGAAGAAGCTTCGCTTATCGCTCAAAGGACCCGTGGTCGTACCCACAAACCCAGCCACTTCCCACCAATACTGCGTCGCCTCTTCCAAAGCTGAACCCGGACTCCAGACCGTATCCGGGGTGCCTGTGGCGCCGAACAGGGAGGTATCCGAGAAATCACGGTCTGGGGAGAGATGGACAACATAACTCTCCGGATCACACATCCCGGGATTGTTCCACTCCAGAGCGGGGGTGAGGTCGGACACGATATCATACATACCCGGTGAGTCCAGGACCGGCTGGGGGATGTCCGCCGGATCACAGGTGGGCAAGGGGCAGGCTAACCCCACATTGATGGCGAAACTCATCGCGTCACTAAACGGCCCATCAGTACCATCGCTGACTGCGGCCACACGCCAGTAATATTGGCTGCAATCCGCCAAGTCGATGACGGGCGTCCACAACGTATCCGCGTCATCACGCTTCAGATCCAGGACGATGCTGGAGAAGTCCGGCGTGGAGGAAACCTGGAGGTGATATCCTTCGGGAGTACAGCCCGTATCAGGATACGCCCACTCATAAAATGGGGCGTCCAAGCCAAACACATGCCCTTCCTCCGGGAAGAGGGGATCGGGAGCGACCAGGGAAGCCGGATCGCATACCGGGTCCGTGAAGAAGGTCCACCGTTCTGAGTAGGGGCCCAGCGTTGTGTCCGTGAAGGCCGCGATCCGCCAATAATATTGGGTGGCGGGATCCAAGGGGCTGCCAGGACCCCAGCGCGTGGAAGGGTTCCCCGTCCCGCCAAACAAGGACGTATCAGAAAAATCCGGGGTTGTGGACAATTCCACCCGGTAGCTGGCGGGGATACAAGAGGGATCGGGATAGGACCATTCCAGGGAAGAGTAGCCGCGCTCAAAGATACCGCCGTCCGCCGGCAGGGACAGTTCTGGCGCGACCTGCGCTGCCGGATCGCAGATGGGTTCCGTGAAAAACGACCGGATCTCCGTGGAGTAGGGCCCCAGCGTCGTGCCGTTGATGGGCGCAATCCGCCAGAAGTACTCCGTCGCCGGTTCTAGAGGATCAGCCGGCATCCAGGAGGTGTTGGGGTTTCCCGTCCCCCCGGACACATCCAGGGTGGAGAAATCCCTGTTTACAGAAAGGTCGATCCGGTACCCTTCCGGTTCGCAGGATGGGTCAGGATAATCCCACTCCAGGATCACCGCACTCCCGTCCACCACTTCCCATAAATCCGGGGAGACCAGATCAGGCGCTTCCAAGTCCGCCGTGGGGCATGTCGGCAGCGTCGTATCGCACCCGCTGATAAGCAAAACAAAGACGGCAACAAAGGTAAAGACCAGGCCCTTCTTCATGTTTCCTCCTCTCAGGGACACTACCTGCTTCCAAAAGGGCTTAAAATGGTAAACAACTCGTGATTTCCCTCACGATAACCTCTCTTTATCATACATAAACAAGAGTCGAAATACAAGAGCTGACCTTATTTTTAAGTTTCATCATGGCTGGTTGAGGTGCAGTTAAAAGGTGTCTTTGCAGACCAGACATAAACCTATTTCCCTTTTCTGTGCCCGAATCAATGCAAAAACACACTTTTTCAGCCCGGTATGGCAGAAAGACACCCCACAAAGAAAAGCCAGCCCTGCCCGGCTGGCTTTTT
>JAWLER010000036.1:0-20268 GCA_041686005.1 Anaerolineales bacterium
GATAGTTTTTGCCCTTGCAGCCACAGGGTTACGTGTCCTTCTTTGATCTGCTGGAAAATAGAGGGAGGATCATCTTCCTCTTCTTCTTTCAAGTTTCGGTAGCTGCCCCGATCCCAGACCAGGACTGTGCCACCCCCGTATTCATCCTCAGGGATGACGCCCTCAAAATTAGCATAAGCCAACGGGTGGTCTTCCGTGGGCAGCGCCAGTCGTTTTTCGCTGGGATCGGTTGAAGGACCTTTGGGAACGGTCCACGACTTTAGTACTCCTTCCACCTCAATGCGGAAATCGTAGTGCAGGTTAGAAGCGTCATGTTTTTGGATGACAAAGATGGGTCGAGAAGGAGCCCAGTCTAGGTCCGCTTTTCCTTTGACAGGTTCTGGTGTCTTTTTTTCGTCCCGCTTCCGTCGATATGTCTCGAGGTTCTTATCCTGTTCAGACATGGGATATGTTGTCCTCCAACCATCCGATATTCTAGAAAATGATTTGAGTTTAGCGCCAGTTGGGATGAACTTGTAAAATATTGAGTTTCAAATAAACGTTTAATAGCATTCACTTGTTTCGACATTTGGGTTTGAATGCGCCAGGTTTGTGATACCTGATATGAGTGGCGATTTATTTATGAAACACTTTTGATCACTTGTAATGAATGTAGCATAGATGTTTTTTTTAAAATATAGATAGGTAAGGGAATGTCGGTACATATTCCGATACCTTTAAATTGGATGGGGTGATGGGTTTGTTCAAATCGCGAACCCGCTTTTTACCATTAATTGGACCTGATTTCACTGCACGCTAACATCAATAAAAGGGAATATCTTCCGAACCGCCAAAAGGTGGTGCGATTATTGAAAGAAGACCAACTCAGTGTTCGCTTCGAGGTTCTGTGGTGAAACAACGATGGAAGAAAGCGGGGTGACAGGCGCCGCGGGTGGAAACGCGGGGTGTCAATCGCCACCCATCGCTGTCTGGAAGGATCACATTCCCTCGGGATCCTAAGTGATTGAGCTATAGGCCAAAGCCAGGTGACATCAATGAAGGCCAGCCCTGCTTCTGAGATGAGAGCGATGGATCAAAAAGCGATCCAACCCTTTGGGTTCAAAGCGGAGTTGCGGATGGAAAATGCTGGACCAGGCGTATAAGAGCTGATTGATTTCAAGGGCCCGCCCGAGTTAGAGCGGGAGGAAGCGCTGATCGTCGGCCTTGGCCCGTCGAGTCCGGCATTTGGCTGACAATCAAGAGCAGCGAAACAAGATTCCGCAGGTTTCTTGGAGCTTATTACCTCATTGGTTGATGGAGGCGTCAGTGTTTAACGTCTCAGGGACAGTGATCAGCAGGGGGATCCTGAGGAACAGATCTATCACCAGGGGGACGAAAAACACATACATCGGTCCCAGCTCTCCCCATATCAACCCGCCAAGGATGGGGGCGGGGATGGTGACCAATCCCTGGAAGAGACCGCGCAAACCGCTCCATTTGCCCATCTTCTCCGGGGGAAGGAGCTCCAATGCCATGGCCCCGGTGATGCCCGAATTGATGTAATAGAAGGTCCACAAGGCGCCAGATAAGATCAGTGTGACCGGGTTGAATGAGAATATGAGCAGCAGATGGGAGGCGTACCATAGGGGGGTGAGAAGGTAAATGACTTTTTTGCGTCCTATCCTGTCTGCTAACCGGCCCATGGGAATCCCAAATAGGAGCCTGGCCAAGACGGTGGCTGTAGTCATAGCCCCCAGTACATACTGATTTGCTCCTTTTACCTGGTGGGCAAACAGTTGAAGGAAAGGAGGCGTCATCGCCATGGGAAGGGAGGTGAGAGAGGAGATAAAGACCCACTTTTGCAAAGTTTTGTTCCCCTTCACAAGATGTTTGAAATCGTCAATGAAATGGGGGGTGGTTTTTATCTTGCTTATTCCCTCGAATTCCCGCAATTGAGAGGATACGTAAAAGAAGATGAGACCGTATCCCACGACTCGGATGTAGTACAGGGGTCGTATACCTTCCACTGTCATGCCCCCAAAAGTTGTGATCAGGGGAGCGGCGAGTAAGGGAGCAATCATAGCGAGGATAGAGCTGAATGTAGCGCATAGGTTTTGAGCGGTTGCCCGATCCCGGTTTCGTACCGAATCAGTGCAGACGACGCTGCAGCCTGTCCCGGTGAGCCTTATCGATACAGCATACAGGATCATAGCAAAAATGATGGCATGCCAACTGGGCGCTATGGCATAGATCACTGCGACCCCAGCCAACAGACCTGTACCCAACAGATAAAAGCGCCGGAAACCATAACGATCCACTAGCCAGCCCACAGGTACAGCGATGATAGTGCTGAGGGCATTCCCGATGCTGCTGACTATGCCCAGTTCTACAGAATTGGCTCCCAGGGCCACTGTGTAAATGGAGTCATATTGCTCGGTGAGCTTGAATAAAAAATTGTTCCCGGCTGAACGGGTGACCGCCACACGGTAGTTGTGCTTCTGCCGAGTGACGAACCCTACTGTGCGTTGGATCACCTTCCTGGCGGCATTCAACACGATGCACCCCTTTGGAGTATCGATCCTTCACCTATACCCTCGCTATCTCTACTCATACTTGGGCCATGTCCCATTATACACGTCCTTGACTGAAACCCCGTAAGCTATGCGTTTAGGACAGGACAATATTTGTACGGTGGCCTTGATCTTAGTATGGCAGGTCGCGATCAGGTGGCAAACAATGTGAAAACGAGATTAAATACCGTTTTTATAAAAGCTGTTCAATTACGGCTTTCATTACCGAATCTCCGCCCCCGTTTATTTATGGTAGAATATAAAAAAAGGGATGAAAATGTTATGGTAAACATAAAATATAAACAATTAAGCGAAAACGAGCAGATGTATCTGGTGAGTATGGCCAAGTTGCAGGAAGAGGGCCAAGAGGGCCCCATCGCTCTCTCTTTACTGGCGGATGCTTTATCGGTGCTGCCCGTATCCGTCAACCAGATGGTTCGTAAAATGGAAGAAGAAGGGCTCGTGTATTACTACCCTTACAAAGGTGTCGAATTTTCAGATGCAGGCCAGCAGCTGGTGAGGAGAATATTGCGATATCGACGGTTGTGGGAAGTTTTCTTGGTCAAAGAATTAGGCATGTCGTTAGAAGAGGCCGACGCTCAAGCCTGCAGGATGGAACACATCACTTCGGAGGAGGTAGCCAGCAGGCTTTCTGCTTTTTTAGGAGACCCTTGTGTTTGTTTACATGGACATCCCATACCCGCTTTGGATGGAGATCCGGAAGAAACAGCGAGTTTGCCGTTGGATCAACTTGAAGTAGGAGCGAAGGGTTATGTTTATAAAGTACAGGGGGAGGAAGCAACCCATGCTTTTTTGTCAGATGAAGGGATTAAACCAGGGGTTCCCATTACCCGATTAGCGACCGGAAATGATGGTGCGGTATTGCTGGAAACGGGTCATCGCCGGGTTTATCTCGCAGAGAGTGTGGCCCAGTCCATTTTTATTCAAGTGGATCAGACATCCATCAAATAAAAACTTTTCAGGAAGGTGAGCACATGTCCGGTGAGGTTGTACCGTTGAGTCAACTGAAGGTAGGAGAAAGGGGGGTCATCAAGAAAATCAAGAGCACAAAGGCTGTCCGCCAACGACTTCTGGCAATGGGCTTAGTGAAAGGTGAAACCATCCGCGTCCACCGTATTGCCCCTTTAGGTGACCCTATCGATTTCGTTATCAAAGAGTATCACCTGTCGCTGCGCAAATCCGAATCTGCTAAAGTCCTGGTTGAAAAAGTTTAGGTGAAAACGAAAGGAAATCCATGTCTGTGAACACTCTACCACTTTCCATGGTCAAGGAAGGAGAAAATATTCGTCTGGTAAGACTTAACGCCGGAGAACGGATGAGTCAGCGCCTCACGGAGATGGGTCTGACGCCAGGAACCGAGTTCACAGTTATCCAAAATACCACTGGCCCACTCCTTCTATTGGTGCGGGATACACGCCTGGCTTTAGGGAGGGGTATGGCTCTTAAAATTGTCGTTGAGCAACTTTGTGAAAAAGAGGATTGAAGAAACGAAGATACTATGAGAAACATCCACATCGCCATCGCTGGCAATCCCAATGCGGGAAAAAGCACGTTATTTAATGCCCTCACAGGTTCTCACCAACATGTAGGGAATTGGCCGGGAAAGACCGTCAAAAAGAAAGTGGGGCGATGTAAGCATGGTGACTACCCAATGAAAGTGGTTGATTTACCGGGCACATACAGCCTTTCCGCTTTCTCCCCTGAGGAAGTCATCGCCCGGGATTACATCCTCGATCAACAGCCTGATGTTGTGGTGATTGTTTTGGACTCCGCTAACCTCGAGCGTAACCTGTACCTTGCTGTGCAAACCCTGGAGCTGGGGGTCCCCATAGTCGCTGCTTTGAATATGAGTGATATAGTGGACGCTCAAGGGATAAAAATAGACTACGAACATCTCGAAAAGGCCCTCCAATCGCCGGTGGTGCGCACCGTTGCCAGCAAGGGAGAGGGGATTGAGCAGCTCATCGAAACCATCATCGATCTCGCTGAGGGGCAAAGTGTTCAAAGTCCTGACCAAAAGGAACCTTTCAGCATCAATTATGGTGGGGAGGCGGAAGCGGAAATTCAGCGAGTGGAAGAGCGGATCATTCAAAACTCCGCTGTACCTGCTCACTTGCCGGAGCGTTGGTTAGCCATAAAGTTGCTGGAAGAGGATGAGGAGCTTTGGAAGAGGATGGAGGGGGTAGAAGGGGGACCCAGGCTTTTGGAGGAGACGCAGAGGGGTATTGATCGTTTAGAGAAACTCTATGGTGATGATCTGGACATCACTTTTGCTGAGCGCCGCTATGGCTGGATAGCCGGCTTGGTACAGCGAGCGGTAAAACGTACAGTTTCTAACCGGATGTCCACTTCTGACAAGGTGGATAGAATTGTCACTCATCGCATCTTGGGAATCCCCATCTTTCTGATTGCCATGTGGGTCGTATTCCAGTTGACCGTCAATATCTCCGGTCCCTATGTTGATTGGGTAGATGGTGTCATCAGTGGCCCGCTCACGAGCTGGATAGAAGCCTTGATTGGAAGGGTGGGATTCGGCGGCACTTGGTTGGAGGGGCTATTTCTCGATGGCATCATCCCTGGGGTGGGAGGGGTTCTGGTCTTTATACCTGTATTGATGTTCCTCTACTTCGCTTTGGCCATATTAGAAGATTCGGGATATATGGCACGAGCCGCTTTTGTGATGGATCGTTTGATGCATATCATGGGTCTGCATGGGAAGAGCTTCTTGCCTATGCTGGTGGGATTTGGATGCACAGTACCAGCCATCTATGCTACTCGCACCTTAGAAAACAAAAATGATCGCATTTTGACAGGCTTGCTCGTGCCGTTCATGAGCTGTGGAGCCCGATTGCCGGTGTATGTGCTTATGGCCTCCGTTTTCTTTCCTTCCAATGCTGGATTGGTGATATTTGGGATGTATTCGTTGGGAATTGTCACTGCCATTATTTTAGGGGTCATTCTGAAACACACGCTGTTCAAAGGAAAGGAACAATCCACTTTTGTGATGGAGCTCCCGCCCTACCGTTTACCAACCCTTCGAGGTATCTGGTTCCATATGTGGAAGCGTACCAGCGCTTTCTTACGCAAGGCCTGGACAGTCATCATGGTAGTGAGCATCGTTTTGTGGGTGTTGATATCTATTCCTATGGCTGAGGGAGGATTGTTTGCCGAGACCGAGGTGGGGGACAGCCTTTTTGCAGCAGTTAACCGCCAAATAGCTCCTATTTTTGGCCCTTTAGGCTTTGAGAGCTGGGAAACGAGCAGCGCTTTGATCACTGGTTTTCTCGCCAAAGAAGTGGTGATCGGCACGATGTCTCAGGTTTACGCTGTGGAGAAAGGTGTAGAAGGAATCCAATCCACCAGCTTTTTCGAAGACCTTGGGACAATTGTCACCGGATTTGTAGATGCTACGATGGATGCCGTAAAATCGCTCCCCCTTATTATGGGCATTAACCTCTTTGAAGAGGAAGAGAAGCCCGAACCTACAGCTTTGATGAACGCCATTCGCATGAATTTTGAGGCTTCCAGTGGTGGTCATGGAGCGTTGGCTGGTTTGTCTTTCATGGTTTTCGTTTTGATTTACACACCGTGTATGGTAGCAGTCGCCGCTGAACGTCAGGAGTTAGGTCCCAAATGGATGTGGGTCAGCATTTTGGGGCAGACGATATTGGCTTGGCTGATGGCTCTTATCATCTTCCAAGGGGGTAAACTGTTAGGTTTTGGATAGATCTGATAATCTCTCTATTGTATTTCCAAACCTCGACAAATATTGCAGGGATCCCAGATGCTCTCACCCTTTCCTCCTCATCCTATGGCCCCTCAATTTGATACGAAGGGGTAGCAACACCCCACATAAACTCCTCTGGAAAAGGTAGAGGGGCAGTTTTACGTTCAGTTTTATTACTAATGTACTATGACTCCATGCTGGATATATGTTATTATGCGTGAGCTAAGCTCTCAAGAAGTCAGAGACTTCAGCCAGGTGGGCGAAGGCCAGGCAGGTGACGGTATCCGCCCACCCGTACTGGCGAAAAACGACGAAGGCTAACTCTGGAAGGAATATATCTCTTACCCTATAATACCTAAGCGAATCGGGATCTCAGGATCATCGATGAGGCCCTTCTCATGCATCAACTCGTGACGCGTTCTCTTGCCTCTTCCGATTCCGGAGAAATCCTCTTGGGATTAGTTTGTTGATACACTATTGAGAAAGTTTGGAGCGGTCTTGCTAGACCTGATTTGGTTTGGATAGCCTACATACCGGGTGCTTTAAACATAAAGCAGAGAGGCTTCGTTGATATGGGTTTGTCGTCATGGAAAAGCGATTCAATTTTACGCAACCGGTTCTTCTCATTGGTGCGCGCAAATGGTTGGGTTGCAAAGCGACCGGTATCGCGCTAATGGAATCATCTTATGAAAACAAGTGAATCGATGTCCTCATTGGCCGCTGAAGGCGATGGAAAGGAGCGAAAACTCCTGGGGAAAGAGCCGAAAGTTCCCAGGGGTCAGGTCTACATCATCACCGAGCGTTGTAAGGAGTGCGGCTTTTGTTGGACATTTTGTCCTTTAAATGTCCTGGAGAAATCCGAGGTATCGAACATCAAAGGCTACCACTACCCGCGGGTGAAGGAAGGGAAAGAGACAGCGTGCATTCATTGTGAGACCTGCACCCTCATCTGCCCAGAATTCGCCATTTACACGGAGAGGATCGAGGAAGAATGAGCGCTGATCCCAGGACGGTATTAGTTGGTGAACATTTCATGAGCGGTGATGAGGCGTGCGCTGAAGGGGCCATCGCCGCCGGGTGCAACTTCTTTGGGGGCTATCCTATCACTCCGACAAGCGAGCTGCAGGAGAGGCTTTCCCGCCGCCTGCCTCAGGTGGGACGGCTTTTCGTCCAATTTGAAGACGAGATTGCCTCCATGGCTGCGATCATAGGGGCTTCCTGTGCCGGTGCAAAGGCGATGACCGCCACATCGGGGCCCGGGTTCTCGCTGATGCAGGAGAACATCGGCCTGGCGTTCATGATGGAGGCTCCCTGTGTGGTGGTGGACATCCAGCGCGGTGGACCGTCAACTGGTTTGCCGACTCTCCTCGCCCAGGGGGACATGATGCAGGTGCGCTTTGGCTCCCATGGCGATTATGATGTGATCGCCTATGCCCCTTCCTCCCCTCAGGAGATCTTCGATTGCACCATTAAGGCGTTCAACGCAGCGGAAAAGTACAGAACGCCCGTCTTTGTCATGGGTGATGAATTGGTCGCCCACATGACGGAGCGGGTCGTCATCCCCCCGCCGGAAAAAATTAAGTTAGTTGAGCGCAAGAGGCCTCAAGCCGCGTCAGCGGATGGATTCCTTCCCTTCAAGGCCGAAGATGATCTGATTCCCCCCATGGCCATCGCCGGAGACGGCTATAAGATCCATGTCACAGGACTGACCCACGATGAGCGAGGGTATCCTCACATCGACGCCGATACCCATGATCGGGTCCTCTCCCGGATGTTAAGCAAGATCAAAGACAACAGGGATGAGATCATCGAATATGAGGAGAGAGACATTCAAGACGCGGAGATCATTCTTGTGACCTATGGATCGACCGCTAGATCAGCGTTAAGGGCACTCCACATGGCACGGGAGAAGGGGATCAAGGCTGGGATGCTGCGACTGATCACGCCCTGGCCGTTCCCCGGACAGAAGATCGAGGAGATCAAAGCGGCAGAGCTGATTGTACCCGAGGTCAATGCCGGCCAGATGGCCCGCGAGGTTGAGCGCTGGGCACGGAAACCC
Organism: Anaerolineales bacterium; assembly: GCA_041686005.1. Taxonomy (GTDB): domain Bacteria; phylum Chloroflexota; class Anaerolineae; order Anaerolineales; family UBA11858; genus B10-G9. The sequence continues at coordinate 8,357 of JAWLER010000036.1, forward strand.
ATTCATCGGGTGAACTGTCTGGGCGGGGCCCCCATCCATCCCCGGGAGATTTTGAATAAGATTGAGGAGGTTGTCTGATGACCGTTAAGTTGGAGGGGGGGGCTGAGATTAAAACCGAGCACCATCCCGATGATCCCTACCTTCGCGAGGACCGCCTTCCCCACATTTGGTGCCCGGGTTGTGGGATCGGGATTGGAATGAAGGCATATATCGAGGCGTTGAAGCTCTCCGAGATCCCTTTGGACCGACAGGTTATCGTCTCGGGGATCGGCTGCACCGGCCGTGTGGCAGGTTATGTCAACCTCGATTCCTACCATACCACCCATGGGCGGGCCATCCCCTTTGCCAGCGGGATCAAGCTAGCGAATCCCGACCTAGAGGTCACCGTCTTTTCCGGCGATGGAGATCTGTTCTCGATCGGAGGAAATCACTTCATCCATGCCGCGCGAAGGAACGTGAGTATTAACGTCATTTGTTGCAATAACTTCAACTATGGCATGACGGGCGGGCAGGTCGGCCCCACCACCCCTGAAGGCGCGAACACTTTGACCTCCCCCTATGGCAATGTTGAGGACGGTTTCAACTTACCCTACGTGGCCGCGGCAGCGGGGGCGGTCTTCGTCTCCCGGTGGACCACGCTCCACTTCCGGAACCTGCGGGATGCGATGCTGCGGGCTTTTGGCAAGCGCGGATATACATTTATCGAGATCGTCTCACCCTGTCCAACCGCCTTCGGCCGCCGCAACGAGTTCCCGGATGGACTTGATGAGATGGAGTGGTATCGGAATAACTCAGTGATCGACCATCAGGCTGAGCTTGTGGAGATCGGCCTTTCCATGAAAAAAGATTCCAAGATCGTGGTGGGCAACTTCGTAGACATTGAGCGAGCGACGTCCATGGACCATTACCAGCAGGTCCTGCGCCGGGCGCAGGGAGAGGAGCAGTGAGGCGGGAGATCAGGCTTGCGGGTTTTGGGGGGCAGGGGATCGTCCTGGCAGGGCAAATCCTTGGCCGGGCTGCCCTCTCACGGGGAGGGCATGTGGTGATGACCCAATCTTACGGCCCGGAGATGCGGGGTGGGAGGGTCGCGGCCGACGTGATCCTCGATTCGGAGGCGATCGACTTCCCTATGGTGATGGCGAGGCCGGATATCTCAATTTTTATGTCACAAGAGGCTTATGATTATTACCAGGATGATATCGGTTCCATCATCATCTATGACGAGAACCTGGTACAGCCCAATGCCCATCCCGGGACCGATGCGTATCCCATCCATGCAAACCGGATTGCGGAGGAACTTGGTCAGAGGATGGTGGCGAATATCGCCATGTTAGGTTCGTTCACCGCGATCACCGGGTTGATCACCCCTGAGGCGATGGAGGCGGCGGTGCTGGAATCCGTCCCGAAGAAGGCGCGGGATGTGAATAAAAAGGCCTTCCGCCACGGACTGGAATATACGGAGAAACCAAGATGAGCGCAGAGCCTCGCATTGGAGTATACATCTGTCACTGCGGCACCAACATCGCCGAAACCGTTGATGTCCAAGGAACAGCAGAATTCGCTCAGGAACTCGATGGCGTGGTCATCTCCAAGGACATGATGTATGCCTGTTCCGGGCCCTCCCAGCAGGAAATCATGGAGGATATTCGTGAGCAGAAGCTGGACCGGGTGGTGATCGCCGCCTGCACGCCGCGAATGCATGAGCCAACTTTCCGTGATGTGATGGAACAAGCTGGCCTTAACAAGTACCTGTTGGAGTTCGTTAACATCCGCGAGCATGACTCGTGGGTCCATGATGATAGGGACGCGGCCACAAAGAAGGCGAAAGACCTGGTGAGTATGGGCGTGGCTCGGGCCCGGCTTCTGAGGGGATATGAGGAGAAGGAGATCCCGGTAGGGGAAGAGGTGCTGGTCCTTGGAGGGGGGATCTCAGGGGTTCAAGCGGCGTTGGAACTGGCCGACGCCGGTTACCATGTCTATATCGTCGAAAAGGAGCCTTTCCTCGGAGGGGCGATGGCTCAATTGGGGCTGACCTACCCCACTTTGGATTGCTCAACCTGCATCCTTGCCCCCAAGCTGAGCCAGGTGGAGCATCACCCCGGAATCGAGATCCTTGCCAATGCGACGGTGGAGAGCGTGGAGGGATACGTGGGCAACTTCACGGTCACAGTGAGCCAGAAAGCCAGGTTTGTGACCGATGCCTGCACCTCATGCGACAAGTGCACCGAGGTCTGCCCGGTGACCGTCCCCAACGAGTTCGACGAGGGGCTTTCTAAAAGGAAGGCGATCTACAAGACATTCCCCCAGGCTGTACCGGCGGCGTACGCCATCGACTACGATACCTGTTTAAATGAGTCGAACCTGTTGGTTTGCGAGCGGTGTATGGAAGTATGCGAGCCCCAAGCGATCAATTTCGAGATGCTGCGGCGGACGACGAGAAAGCTGCACATTGACACGATCATCATCGCTACGGGGGCAAAACCATATGATCCCCGTCCGATCGCAGAATATGGGTATGGTCGCTACGATAATGTCATCACGACCTTAGATATCGAACGGATCTACGCCCCGACCAGCCCCACCGGGGGGGATATCATTCGCCCGAGCGACCGGGCGACACCGAAGAAGATCGGCTATGTACAATGTGTCGGTTCGCGCAAGTCCAATCCGGAATTGCACCAGCATCCGTATTGCTCTAGGATCTGCTGCATGATCTCCATCAAGCAGGCGCTGGTCTTTAAGTCAAAGATCCCCGACGCCCAGGTCACGATTTACTACATGGATATCCGTTCCTATGGGAAAGGCTATGAGGAACTATACGAGCGGGCGCGGCGGGCAGGAGTTCGCTTCATCCGCGGTTTGCCCGGTGAGATCAGGGAGAACGCAGACAAGAGCCTTACTTTTATAGGCGAGGACGCCTTGCTGGGCGAAATGTATGCTGAGAGATACGATTTAGCGGTGCTCTCTGTTGGGCTCGAAGCTCAGGTGGACAGCAGGGATATATCGACTCTGCTGGGCGTGGCGCGCGACACGGACGGGTTCTTCATCGAGCGGCATCCGAAATTGGAGCCCGTCGATGCTCCTACCACGGGGATATTCCTCGCCGGCACGGTTGCCGGCCCCAAGGACATCCGGGAAAGCTCCATCCAGGCGAAGGCGGCAGCATCGCGGGCCTCGCAGTTGATGAGGAGGGGTGTATTCCGGAAAGAGGCCTTGACCGCAGAAATTATAGAGGAGCGTTGTACCGGGTGCAAGATATGCGAAGAGGTCTGCCCCTACCTTGCGATTTCTGTGAACGGGGTGGCGCAGGTGACTGAAGCCTTGTGTGCAGGCTGTGGGATATGTGCCGCCGCCTGCCCCGAGGATGCCATCGATATGCGCCATTATACGGATGCACAAATCATGGCCCAGATTGACGCCGCCTTGAGGGAGAGGCCCTCAGAAAAAGTGATTGTCTTTACCTCCTATTGGTGCTCCTATTCTGGCGCGGATATGGCTGGAACAGCAAGAATAAAGCACGCTCCCAACGCGCGGATCATCCGCCTGCTGTGCTGCGGCAGGGTCAAACCGGAGTTTGTATTACGGGCCCTGGAAAAGGGTGCGGGCGGTGTTTTGATGGCCCCCTGCCATCCAGGGGAGTGTCACTATGATAAAGGGGATCAACAGGCAAGGACGCAATATGAACTCCTGAAGGATATTCTCCGGGAGGTAGGCATTGACGAGTCGCGTTTGGCCCTGGAGGGGATATCGGCCGCGGAGGGGAAGCCCTTTGCGGGGGTGATCAATAAACTGGCGAGCAAAGTCACGGACTGGGATCCGATTCCAGCCGAGAAGCTGGCCATGGCAAGGCAGAGGCTACAGGAACACAAAAAAGATTTACAAAAGGTTGTCTGAGATGGAATTTGAGATCTCCGGAGATGAGCTTGTCAAGAAGGTGGAAGAACTGTCTGGGCAGAACATCTTTTCCTGCTATCAATGCGGAATCTGCACGGGCAGCTGTCCCTTCGCAGCTGAGATGGATCTGGGTCCTCGCCGCATGATCGCCTCCCTCATCGAGGGCCGGGCAGAGGTCCTTCAGTCAAACACCCCCTGGATCTGCGCCTCCTGCTTCCAATGCGTGGTGCGATGTCCCAATGATATCGATATCGCTGCGGTCTCTGAGGCGTTACGGCAGATGACCCAGCGCAAGGGGATCGACCATATCGATCTCTCCCACATCCCGGCGGAGGAGAGGAAGCGGATCCCTCAAATCGCCTTTGTGGGCAACTTTAGGAGGATGACTCGATGAAGTTGCCGTTCTACCCAGGATGCAGCCTGAAAGCACAGGGTAAGAATTTTGAGACCTCGGGGGTCGCAGCCGCCCGCGCCTTGGGGGTTGAACTGATCGAAATCGAGCGCTGGAATTGCTGTGGGACGGTGTATTCTTTGACCGGCGATGACCTGATGCGCCAGGTCGCCCCCGTCCGGAATCTGATCAGGGTCCAGGAGATCGGGGGTAAGCGGATGGTCACCCTGTGTGCCATGTGCTACAACACGGAGAAGAGGGCAGGCCTCCGAGTGCGGAGGGATAAAGAAGATTTGGAGAAGATGAACGCCTTCATGGACGAAGAGGAGGATTATCGCGGCGAGGTGGATGTCGTCCATCTTCTGGAGATTCTACGCGACGAGATTGGTTTCGAGAGGATCAGGGATAGGGTGGAAAAACCACTTCGTGGATTGCGGGTTAGCCCATATTACGGGTGTATGTTGCTCCGGCCGAGGGAGGCGGAGATCGATGATGGCGACAGGCCGCGGGTGATGGAGGACCTGCTGCGGGCGCTCGGCGCAGAAGTGATCGATCACCCATATAAGTCGCATTGCTGCGGCTCCTATCATACGGTGGATGACCCTCAGCTGGTCGCAGGGAGGGCACAGGCGATCCTCTCATCCATCACAGAACACGGCGGAGAGATGGTCGCCCTGTCTTGCCCGCTGTGTAAATACAATTTGGACGACCGCCAGGAGCTGGTGGCCCAAATATATCCTGATTTTTCTAAGATACCCGTAGTCTATTTCACGCAACTGATGGCCCTTGCCTTTGGGCTGGAGGACGCCATGGGGTTCGACAACCATTACGTCGATCCGCGCCCTCTCCTGGAGGAAAAGGGGTTTCTGCAGAAGATCCAAGTTTAAGGAGGGATCCAAGTGGCGGATGAGAAGAGCATCATGGAACGGATCAGGGAGGCAAACAGGGCCTACACCACTGGTCTGGATGATGAAGGGATTAAGCATTGGGTGACCATTTACCTGATGGGGAAGGCGTACACGGTTCCCGCCGATCTCACCATCATGCAGGCCATAGAGTATGCAGGCTATCAATTCATCAGGGGAGCGGGCTGCCGGGCCGGCTTTTGTGGTGCCTGCGCCACGGTGTACCGCATGAAGGACGACTACAAGCTCCAAACGGCCCTGGCCTGCCAAACAAGGGTCGAGGACGGGATGTATCTGGTCCAGATACCCTTCACCCCTGCGGAGAAGGCGAGTTACGATATCAACGAAGAGGATCCCGACGAGCAAGTCCTCCTAAAATACTATCCAGAGATCGCCCGCTGCGTTTCATGTAATACCTGCACCAAGGCTTGTCCTCAGGAGCTCGAGGTCATGGATTATGTCCAGGCAGCGCTGCGGGGTGATCTGCAGAAGACGGCCGAGCTTTCCTTTGACTGCATTCAGTGTGGGTTGTGTGCCCTGCGTTGCCCGGCTGAGATCTGCCAGTATCATGTAGGGCAGCTGGCAAGAAGGATGTATGGGAAATACGGGCTCTCCGAGCCCTCCTCCCTCACCCAGCGGATCCAAGAGATAGAACAGGGCCGTTACGAGGACGAATTCGACCGGCTGATGGACATGGACAGGGATGAACTTGAGAAGCTCTACAACGAAAGGGAGAAAGAGTAATGGCTGAACTGAAATTCATCCGTGGCTATCCTGAGTATATGCTGGAATCCATTGAGCGCGTGCATAGAACGAGGGAGCGCAGGCGGAAGGAGATTCCCTCTGGTATGACCATGGAGGAGCGGGAGGAAGTCCTGCGCATCCATCCTGACTATGCCCCCGGAGGCAAGCGGGAGATAAAGGTGGGGCCAAACCAGGGCGACGTAGCCCCCAACGAGCTGGCAGATCTCTTGGAAGCTTGGCCCAGGATAGATCCCGATGATATCGACGTAGGAAATATCGATCACGATGTGGACATCCTCATCATCGGGGGCGGGTTGGCCGGGACATCGGCGGCGCTTCTCGCCAACGATAACGGCGTACCCAAGGAGAGCATCCTTCTCACCAACAAGCTTCGGCACGGTGACTCGAACTCGATCATGGCGCAAGGGGGGACTCAGGCAGCGGACAGGCCTGAGGATTCACCCACGCTTCACTACTTGGATGCCCTGGGGGGCGGTCATTTCGCGAATAAGCCCGATGTCCTCAAGGCGATGGTCGAGGACGGCCCGACCGTGATTCGCTGGTTGGGGGAGCTGGGAGCGATGTTTGACCGGGATGAGCAGGGGAACTTCGTCGAGCGGTGGGGGGGAGGCACATCGAGGAAGCGGATTCACTCAGCCAAGGATTATACCGGCATGGAGGAACTCCGTGTGCTCCGGGATGAGTTTAGAAGTCGGGAGATACCGGTCCTGGAGTTCTATCCGGCCGTTGAGCTTCTCACCGATAAGGCGGGCCGGGTCACCGGTGCTATCCTGTGGAATATGGAGACCGGCCAGTATAAGGTGGTGCGGGCTAAGGCGACCATCCTCGCCACCGGAGGTTTTGGACGGCTGCACATCCGGGGCTTTCCCACCACGAATCATTATGGCGCTACCGCAGATGGCGTTGTGCTCGCATACCGGGCCGGCGCCAAGCTGAGGGATTTGGATACCGTCCAATACCACCCCACCGGGGCCGCATATCCCCAACAGATCATTGGCCTTCTGATCACGGAGAAGCTGAGAGGGATGGGCGCACAGGTGCTTAATAAACACGGGGAGGCATTCGTCTATCCACTCGAGCCACGGGACATTGAGGCATCCGCGATTATTCGCGAGTGCTACGAGCGTGAGAATGGCATCGAGACCCCAACGGGCATGAGAGCGGTGTGGCTTGACTCCCCCCTTATCGGGGAAGTCAGCGGCAAAGGCTCCATAGAGAGCGAGTTGCCAGCAATGGTCCGGATGTATAAGCGATTTGGAATCGATATGAGGAAGGACCCGATCCTGGTGTTTCCAACGCTCCACTACCAAAATGGCGGGGTGGAGACGGATCCCAAAGGGCGAACCAACGTCGAGGGGCTGTTCATCGCTGGAGAGATCTCAGGTGGGGTCCATGGCAAGAACCGACTCATCGGAAACTCCACGCTTGAATGCTTGGTGTTCGGGAGAAGGTCGGGGACCTATGCTGCGCGGTACGTTAAAGAGGGCGTCAAACCAAGAAAATTAACGCTGAAACACGTGGGGGAGTATGTTGAATTGCTGAAGGAGGCCGGGATCCCGCCGGAGCGGAAGGCCCCGATGCTCCTTCCCGATTATCGAGGAAAAGCAGTCCTTGCCCGGACGATTGATGTCTTATAGATCAATGATCGCGCAGAGACAGGCTGATTCTACTTTCGTTGGCTTTGCTTCATTCGCTGCTTCTTCCAACGTATTGATGATATCGAGGATCACAGTTTGCACGTTTTACACTGGATGATAAATTTCTGAGCTGATTCGCTAACTCGAACCTTCTTGATCTTCCACAAACCGTCCGGCGTAAAGTTATACTGCTGCCGTGTGTGCCCCTCATGGGTGCTGAACAGAAACATAGCTTGCTTTTGAACGCTGGTTCCAAGCGGTAAGCTTGTCTTTCCTGAGCGATGTCTGGAAGAGACCAAAAGTTAAATCGAAGTGTAAGTCGAAAGTCCTATCGAAGGGCAATGGGGGTCAGGCACACCTTACTATTTTTTACCGATAAGCAACATATGCTCACTTATGCCGACCACTGCTGGATGGGTGCACGTTTCGAAGTGTGTCTCCAACCAGATCGACCAGCGTTCCTTATTATTAGCTAGTTCATTAACTTCTTCAGCATGATGGGATCCCAAACCCTCCAAGCCCACCATCTCGAGAACCTTTACTCCATGATTTCGGAAAACGCTCTCAAGCTCTTCTGGCATGAAAAAGTGACAGGCTGTAAAACCAGAATGTCCAGGATAATCCCCGGTGTCGCGCATTGGTCGGAAAAAGGACTCCTCAAATTCATGTGGTCCCATAGTTAACACCACTATCAACACACTCAATCGGCTCATTACTGAAACGAATATGGGCGCATCTTTCTTGGCTACACGTACAAGCTCGCTTATAGCTCTATTCCTGCGTTCTGCATCCAATACGTGTGACAGCGGCCCCCCAAGACATAATACAGCATCAAAAGATTTATCTTCAAATTGGGATAGATCAACTATCGACCCTTCAACGATCTGTTCAACCTTGTTCTGCACGTTAGCGATAGTTATTTGCTTTTTTGCAAATTCAAGGTTCGCCGGAACCATGTCAAGCAATACTACCTCGTATCCCTTCTTAGCTAACTCAATTGTATACTTTCCGGGTCCGCCACCTGCATCCAAAATCCGCGGACTCTGGGGCAAGTACTTATCAAGAAAATGCAGCGTCGTTTCGAATTCGAGACGATGATAGGCATCTTGCGTTAGCCTTGCCCATTCATCTTCGACAGATCCTGTGTAAAATTCTTTGACCAATTCTTCAGTCATAAAAAGCCCTCTAGCATTGAATCGGAGTGGTATTATTACCTTTTTTATGCCTAACGTTAAAACTCACCTGCCACTGGATAATACCTGCAATTGATTTTGCCGCCGATACCGGCGTCCGATTTAGCGATTTGTTATGCTGCAGCACGAATCATAGAAACGTTTACCCCATTAAGAGAAGAATAAATAACGTGGCACTTTATTCATGTAATCGCGATAGGCGTCTCCGTACTCCCGCAAACAGACTTCTTCCTCCGCTACTAGATTTGCGTGAAGAAGAATACGTGCCACCACGAACAAGATCAGAGCGAGCCAAGATCCAATCGCGATCGTGCAGCCCAAAATCACCATTGAGGAAGCCAGATTCTGCGGGTGACGAGTAAGCCTATATATTCCCTGTGTAACTGGTTGATCGGAATCAGAGTTTCTAAAATCCAAAAGTGCCTTAACCAGTACGATCAAACCAACACCAACTAACATCGTCCCAATGATGAAGACATATGATCCCAGCTTCAGTGGTGTAAATATGATAATAAGGACAGTGACTAATGCCAGAAGTTTCCCAATCACGGTAATAACTATCTGCCATTTTGACCAACCAGAGCGATCAAAAAGCCGTTCCACAGTATTCTTCCGAAAGGCTAAAAACAATACGCCATCTGTCAGAACCAGCAAACCTAGAAGGAGCCACCCGTTGAGCCATCCTAATCTGAAATCAGGTAGAAATTCCATTGTTCACCTCTTCGGTTTGATTAATAAAATACTGCGGCATAACGTAAAAGTTCATGGGCCGACGGGTGGGGCGTTTGGCGGTTATTTAACTGAAGCCAATTTATGCCAAAAAATCGCTGCTGTCCCACGCTGCATGGGCGGAGACCAGTCAGGTGGTTCTCCTGAGTAGCACTCCAACGGAGTGCGTATCGAAGGGCAGCGGGGGTTAGCCTGAGATAATCTCATGCAAACCATCTATTAATATGCTAAGGTTTTCGGGATCAACTTGACCGATTTTATTGTCTAATCGTTTTGTAGATAAAGTGCGTATCTGGCTGATTTTTACCCAGGACTTTTTAGGTAAATCCCCGCTTTTTAGTTCATAAGTAAGAGGGAAGCCAGCCCTTTGAGGCTGGCTGGTTAATGCCATCGCGATAACAGTACCTGATCGCTCATTGAAGATATGATGGCTGATAACGACAACAGGGCGGACCCCCCCTTGTTCATGGCCCCTGACATGATTTAGATCTGCCCAGTATATGTCACCCCTTAGTATTCTGGCCATTCAGAAAGATCTCCTGCTAGACCTTCGTCCGCTAAAGCTTGTTCATAGGCTGGATCAAGTTTTGCTGCTTCTCGAGCAAGCCTTGACTTTTCCACTTTTTCAATTTGTTCCTTGACAGCATCTTCAACAGCGCTGCTGCGGCTGGGATATTTGCCCTCAGCAACCATCCGATCCAATTTGGTTAAAATGTTTTTCTCAATTGTGACAGCTACTTTTTCTTTAGGCATCTTTACCACCTCCAGTATGATATTTTATCATACTTTGTTTAGGTGTGCAAAGTATTTCATCGAAGGCTAACGTAAAAGCTCATGGGCCGCCGGGCTGGAAATTATCGGTAATTTGATTGTAAACAATTATGCCAAAAAATCGTCGCTGTCCGCCGCTGCATGGGCGGAGACCAGTCAGGTGGCTCTCCTGAGTAGCACTCCAACGGAGTGCGTATCGAAGGGCAGCGGGGGTTAGCCACCATCCCTCTTTGTTTTATCCCATTCTGCTCTCGTTAGAGAAAATTCGATACGCTCCAAAGGCTCACCTTGGACTGAAAATGAAGAGCGGTGCGGCATGATTTCCTGGTTAGTGAAACCGGCTCTTTCTGCACAACGAACCATCCGTATATTCCCAGTCCAGGTCGCGGTTCGGATCGTTTTTAGATCAAAAGAGTCAAATAAGGAGGTTAGAAATAAGGTCACTGCCTCCGTACCATACCCTTTTCCCCAGTGTTCTTCTTCGGGTATACATATCCCGATAAAAGCAGATTTTTCTTCTTGATCCCAATTGTAGGAATTTACCCACCCAATATGTTGACCATCCACAGTATCAATGTGCCAAGCGCGACCCTGGCTCGATGAAGAACTCTTAGATCGTTTCTCCTGGAGCTTATCAAATTCCTCCCGGCTGATAGGTTGGAAGGATTTATCTGGCTCATCATAATATTTCCACTCTTCCAAATTCAGCCATCTGAAGAAATCATCGGAATCAGAATCACGACGATCATCCCGGAGAATTATCCGTTGCCCTTGAATCTTCAAATTAGATTGCTCCTTATTTTTTTGTGGTGGCTAACGGTTGGGGTGAGCCGCGCCCCCCCACCCCTTCTGGCGAGACGTACTTGAATCACTGTCACCTGCGTGTGCAAGACACGAGGGTTTGAAGCGCAAGGATGGGCGTCGGCTCCACACGTGGTTAGCCCGCGTTCCTGCTTACGGAGGTGTGTTATGCCGGCGGAATCCCTGACGAGAGCGCGACGGTAAAACCGGAGAGGAGCAGGACCACGATCCCCAAGGCGATGTTGATGAACAACAACCCTGCGCTCTGTTTCTCCCGAGCTGGCGTGGGTGGCCCGCTCTGGCGGCCTAATACCAAGCTGCGAATCAGGGCAACGGCGACCATCGCCAATACCAGTATGTGCTTGAGGGTCAACACGGTCGAGTAGGGATTGTCAAAGTTAAACAACCCCTGGAATGCCGGGTTGCGATTGGCCTGGAGCGCCCCAGTCACGACCAGTACCACGATGCTTAGGTAGACCAGCACGCTGAGGCGTTTCTGGATTACGTCCATTAACTGCTTGGTCTGCGGGCCGGCTCCCAGCACCTTGCGGGCCGACGGCAAGACAGTAATACCTAATGTGATCAGTCCGCCAATCCAGACGGCGGTGAACAGGTCGTGTAAGAACGTCACGAGTGCAAATACAATCTGTTGGACGGGCATGATGTCTTTTCCTTAACTTAGGCTTGGTTATGTTAGGTAGCATATAGTGGCGCACACGGATCCCATGCAGGTTCGGGATCTCGATTACATCTATCATCTTCACAACTTCATTGTCATGTCTCCTTTTTCGAGTTGCCGACTGTAAAACGCGGCCTAACGCAAAAG
>JAWLER010000098.1:0-4555 GCA_041686005.1 Anaerolineales bacterium
TAATTTCCCTTCCTTAAAGAGATCCTCCGCTTTGTTGACGAAGGACTCCGGGTTGGAAGTCGGGGTAGGTGTGGAGATGAAAAGGGGTTCTGTGGCGGGGACCACGGTTTGGTTAAAATACACAGCGCCTGCGATCAACACCAATAAGAAGATGATCCGCCACGGCTTGGATCGCTTGGGGGGTTTTTTGGTCATTTTCCATTTGCTGCCGTCGAGGTACATACGTCCATCTTACCACTGGCGGGAAATGTCAGTCAAGGAGAATGGAAATTGCCCAAGAAGGGGACATCCGGGCTGGTAAACCAGCCTAAAGCTGGCCCATGTCCCCCTTGGGAAGCCAGAAACCGCCCTCCTAGGGGGGAAGCTGACATCGCACCTTGCATATCTGGACCCCCTCCGCTAGAATGACAACATGCGATTTGACGTTTTCACACTCTTCCCTGAGGTGTTTGTACCCTACCTCGACAGCAGCATCCTGAAACGGGCCCAAGATGAGGGCTATTTGGAGGTCCATCTCCATAATATCCGGGATTGGGCCACGGACAAACATCACGTCACGGACGATCTGCCGTACGGAGGGGGAGGGGGCATGGTGATGAAACCTGAGCCGATTTTCCGGGCTGTGGAAGCGGTGGTCGGCAGCCCTCCCCGGTGCCCTGTGGTGTTGATGACGCCGCAGGGGGAGCGCTTAACACAGGATAAAGCGCGGGCATTGAGCGAACACGCCCATCTAGCGCTGCTGGCCGGCCATTACGAAGGCGTCGATGAGCGCGTTCGTCAGCATCTGGTCACCCATGAGATCTCGATCGGGGATTATGTGCTGACCGGGGGCGAACTGCCCGCCCTGGTGTTGATCGACGTCCTGACCCGTTTGATCAGCGGCGTGCTGGGCGACCCGCAGGCGGCGGAAAAGGATTCCCACGCCACGGGCTTGCTGGAACACCCCCATTTCACCCGCCCGGCTGAATTCCGGGGCTGGCACGTGCCTGAGGTGCTGCGCTCCGGACATCATGCGCGCATCAACCGTTGGCGGCGCGAGCAAGCCCTGCGCCGGACCTGGCAGCGGCGACCAGAATTGCTGGAGAACGCGGACCTTTCCGAGGAAGATGAAGCTTTTTTGGACTCCCTGCGGGAGGAGGAAGACGGCGGGGAAGGGTGAAGATGGTCCGCAACGGGGGAAAGCACATGTGTTAATTTTCTGTTAGAACACAACTATTAGCACTTTCCATGCTTGACTGCTAATTCCCGTCATGTTAAGATAAACATCGTTGTTAGCACTCTCACTTGGAGAGTGCTAAAAAACGAGATCATGAAGGGCACATTGACGGAACGCCAGAAGTTCATTCTGGCACTGGTGGTACGAGAATATGTGGAGACCGCTGAACCGGTCAGCTCGGGCCGTCTGGTTGAGCAGTACCGGTTGGATTTCAGCTCTGCCACGGTCAGAAACGAGATGGCTGTTCTGACGGAACACGCGTATCTTCAACAACCTTACACATCTGCCGGGCGCATCCCAACCCGGGAAGGATACCGCTTCTTTGTGCAGCAGTTGATGGGCCCGGCGGAGTTGCCGACCCATGTCCAGCAGATGATCCGCCATCAGTTTTACCAGGCCCGTCATGATGTGGATGATTGGCTTTCTCTGTCCGCATCCGTGTTAGCAAACCAGACCCAGGGGGCCTCGTTGGTGACCGCGCTGCACATCGATAAAGCCAAATTGAATCATCTGGCTTTATTGGCTACGCGGGGGCGCCAGGTCCTTTTGGTCTATGTTTTAGAAGGCGGGGAAGTCCGACAGCAAACGCTGGTCCTGGATGAGCAAATTCCCCAACGGCGGTTAAGCGCCGTGGCGGACGCCATCAATCGCCAGGGGGAGGCAAAAGATGTCCCCAGCCTGCGCTTGATGATGGAGGAGGCGGAAGACGAGGTGGAACGTCAGGTCCTGTCCATGATCCTGGCGGAGATCGAGGATTCGGAAACGATCTCCACGGGCACTATTTATCGGGACGGGTTGACCAATGTCTTATCTGAGCCCGAATTTGCAGACCCTGCCGTGGCTCAAAAGACGCTCCGTCTTTTTGAAGACCGCTCGGTGCTGGACGATTTGTTGTCCAAGACGATTTTTGAGCGGGACAGCAACGGCGTCCAGGTCATTATCGGGGGGGAGGGCAACTGGGAAGAACTCCAGAACTGCTCGGTCATTCTGGCCCGCTATGGGACAGAGACACATGCCATGGGCGCAGTGGGTGTGATCGGCCCCATGCGCATGTCCTACAGCCGGAGTGTATCTGCAGTGCGGTTTGTATCCGACTTGATGAGTGAACTGCTTGCAGAGTCGATTTCTAGTTGATCTTGAATCAGTGAGGAGTGGTGAAGAAGTATGGCAAAGAAGAGAAAAGTAGACATTAAAAGTGCATCGCAGGAAGAGGAAAAGCAAGAGGGTAACCTTGCCGAAGAGGACGCAAGGCAAGGCCAGGCGGCGGACGTAGAGATCCTTGATGAGGAAGAGGAACCCGCTGCAGGTGAAATACCTGCCGAACTAACAGCGGAGGAGATCGAAGAATTAAAAGCATCGCTGGATGAAAGCGAGGAAAAAGCCCGGGAGTACCTGGACGGATGGCAGCGTTCGCGTGCGGAATTCGCCAATTATAAGAAGCGGATCATGCGCGAGCGAGAGCAGATGTATGAAAAGGCAAAAGGGGATGTCATCAAACAGTATTTAGACATCTCTGACGACTTAGGCCGGGCCCTGCAAGATCGGCCGGCGTCCGGGGAAGGTGCCCAATGGGCGGAGGGCATTGAACTGATTTATAAGAAATTGCAACTATTGTTGGAGAAAGAAGGGGTGGAACCCATGGAAGCCGAAGGGGAGATGTTTGACCCCACCCGCCATGAAGCTGTATTTAAGGAAGAGAACGACAGGTATGAGAGCGGAGAGATCATCGAAGTGCTTCAAGAAGGCTATGTGATGGGAGATAGGATCCTGCGTCCGGCCCTTGTCCGCGTCGCGGCCTAAACCCTTTGGAACGGCATAAATCATGCAAAGCAATTATTTGACAACCGATCAATCACAAAACATAATTTTGGAGGATTAGACTATGGCAAAAATTATCGGCATTGACCTGGGAACGACGAACTCAGCTGCCGCTGTGATGGAAGGCGGGGAACCGACCATCATCCCCTCGGCAGAGGGCGATCGTCTGGTTCCCTCTGTGGTGGCTGTGAACAAAAACGGGGAGCGCATCGTAGGGAAGCCAGCTCGCAACCAGGCCGTGATCAACCCCGAGAACACAGTGAATTCCATCAAACGGTTTATGGGGCGGAAGTACGACACCCCTGAATCGGAGCGCGCGCGGGAGATGGTCTCCTATGAAGTCAAGAAAGCCCCCAACGGGGATGTCCGCGTGGTGATGGGTGAGAAAGAGTACTCTCCACCCGAGATCTCGGCCATGATCTTATCGAAGATCAAGGCGGATGCGGAGGAATATTTGGGTGAACCGGTCAACAAAGCCGTGATCACCGTCCCGGCTTACTTCAATGACAGCCAGCGCAACGCGACGAAAGATGCCGGGAAGATCGCCGGCTTGGAAGTCATGCGCATCATCAACGAGCCTACGGCGTCTTCGCTGGCCTACGGCTTGGATAAGAAGCAAAACGAGGTCATCGCCGTCTACGACCTGGGCGGGGGCACCTTTGATATTTCCATTTTGGATGTTGGCGAAGGGGTCTTCCAGGTTCGATCCACCAGCGGCGACACCTTCCTGGGTGGTGACGATTTCGATGAGAGGTTGATCAACTACCTGGCGGATGAATTCAAGAAAGAGCAAGGCATCGACTTGCGAGAACAGCGCCAGTCGCTGCAGCGCTTGAAGGAAGCTGCCGAGAAGGCCAAGATCGAACTCTCCACCACACAGCAGGCGGAGATCAACCTGCCTTACATCACCGCGGACGCTTCGGGTCCGAAACACCTGGTCATGAAGGTCACCCGCGCCAAGCTGGAGCAACTCACGGATGATCTGATTGAGAAAACCATGGGTCCTGTGAAGCAGGCGCTGGAGGATGCGGATTTGAAGCCTGAGGATATCGATGAGGTGGTCCTGGTGGGCGGCATGACCCGCATGCCGGCGGTGCAGGAGAAAGTGTCCAATTTCTTCGGCAAAACCCCCCATAAAGGGGTCAACCCGGATGAGGTTGTGGCCATCGGCGCGGCCATTCAGGCCGGCGTCCTGGGTGGCGAGGTGGACGATTTGCTGCTCTTGGATGTCACCCCGCTGACCCTTTCCGTGGAGACGCTGGGCGGCGTCGCTACCCCACTTATCGAACGCAACACCACGATCCCTGCCCGTGAGACGCAAACCTTCTCCACGGCCAGTGACAACCAGACTCAGGTTGAGATCCATGTCTTGCAGGGTGAACGGGCCATGGCAAACGATAACAAATCCTTGGGCCGCTTCATTTTGGACGGCATCCCCCCTGCTCCTCGCGGCATTCCCCAGATTGAGGTGACCTTTGACATCAACGCCAACGGCATCCTCGAGGTCACCGCGAAGGATAA
>JAWLER010000099.1:0-4507 GCA_041686005.1 Anaerolineales bacterium
ATGGTTAATAGGAAATATAGCCTCAATGTTCAATTATTGGCATGGCATTGGATTGAATCT
The DNA here is from genome assembly GCA_041686005.1 of Anaerolineales bacterium. Taxonomy (GTDB): domain Bacteria; phylum Chloroflexota; class Anaerolineae; order Anaerolineales; family UBA11858; genus B10-G9. The sequence goes on from JAWLER010000099.1 coordinate 61, forward strand.
GCGCTCTTATTTCCCCCTGCGCGAAGCGCTTAGTTCAACGTTAATTAGTTCAATAAAGTTAATTAATCGCTTAGGCGTTATTTTACGTCGGCTTGGGTGGGTTCATTTTCAGGAACGCTGCCTGGAAAAGTGATTAATGTATAATCGAAGTATAGCATATTTCACATTCTTTCAGGGGACGGGGGAAATATGAGCAAGAAAAAACTTCTCGACCAGGTGCGGGAGGTCCTGCGCCGCAAAAATTACGCCTACCGCACCGAACAGGCTTACACCGGCTGGATCCGGCGCTTCATCCTCTTTCACAATAAACGACATCCACGGGAGATGGGGGAACATGAGATTGAAACCTTCCTCACCTATTTGGCCGTCAAGCGAGAGGTGGCTCCTTCCACCCAAAACCAGGCCCTGGCCGCCCTCCAATTCCTTTACCAGGAAGTATTACGCCAGCCGCTGGATGAGGAGATCCTCCCCGCCCCTGCGAAACGTCCCAAACACATCCCGGTCGTGCTCAGCAAGCGGGAAGCGCAAGCCTTGCTCGGTTATCTTTATGGCGTTCCCAAGATGATCGCCCAACTGCTTTACGGCGCCGGTCTGAGGATCTCGGAGTGCCTGCGCCTGCGAGTCAAAGACTTGGATTTTGAACGGGGGGAGATCACGGTCAGGATGGGCAAAGGGAAAAAGGATCGGGTGACTGTGCTGCCGGAAACCGTCCAGCCTGCCCTTAAACGGCACCTGGAAAAGGTCAAGCTGATTCACCAGCAGGACCTGGAAGAAGGGTTCGGGAAGGTGTACCTGCCTCGCGCCCTGGCTCATAAATATCCCAACGCCAATCGGGAATGGATCTGCAGTATGTCTTTCCCGCTCCCGACCGATCCCAGGATCCCCGCTCCGGGAAAATCAGGCGCCATCATCTGGGCGCCTGGGTCGTGCGAAAAAGCATCAAAGAGGCGGCGGGTAAGGCAGGGATCCAAAAACACGTCACCCCCCATACCCTGCGGCACAGTTTCGCCACCCATCTCCTGGAAAACGGTTATGACATCCGCACCGTGCAGGAACTCCTCGGCCACGCGGACGTGAAGACGACCATGATTTACACCCATGTGCTCAATAAAGGGGGCAAAGGAGTAAAGAGCCCGCTGGATCAGGGCTGAAGGTGCGAACTGTCAGTCTTCAAAGGCTCCCAATTCAAGATAAAACCACTCCTCATCCTGCTGGGCAAAGAAAGCGACCATGTTTTCGCTGTGAATGGGGTTGAGGGTGGATTCACCGCAGCAGTAATAGTGTGGGATACGATTGTAGGGGAGATCCTTTTCCTCTCCAGCATACGAAAAACCCACTGTATCGCCGCGCTGGTAGAAATAGAACGGCTCGCTTGCCAGCAGCTGGAATCCAAAGGATTCGTCATAGCCTTTGAGATCGTTGAGCAGTTCCCCGTCCCGAAAGATCTCTCCCTTCCAGATTTCCTCCTCCGAAAACAGAATCTCCAACACCCAATGATCGTCATAGGCCCACAGCGCCTGCAGGGGCATGACGGGGGAGGGCAGTCCGGCGTCGGTGGTAAAGAGGACCTCATTGCCCTTGATCACATCGACGATCTGGCGGAGGGGGTCCTCGCTAGAGCTGCGCACCACCGCTGTCAATTCTTCCCCATCCCCCAAGGCCTGCATCACAGGCTGTCCCTGAACGGTCTGGACCGGGTTTAATAAGACTTTTGCCCGTTCCCCGGCGTGTTTGGCTAAGACTTCTTCCTGTGTGGCGTTTTGAGGCTGGAAGGTGAGGGGGACGGGTTCAGGGGCTGCAGCCAGGGGGTAAACGTCCAACTGCAATCCCCCCGGATAGGTTGGGGCGGATCCACTGCAAGCGGCTAAAACGGTCCCTAGGATTGCAAATAGAAACACAGAGGAACGGGATTTCCACCCATTTAAACGATCCCAATATGTTATCTTCCCTTTCTTGGCTGCCCTACATGGGGAATTTTTATTCATGATCACGAACCCTTTGGCGAGATTAGAATGTGAAGGATAAATTGGCAATCAGCTGACATGTTGTCTATAGTATATCCGTAATTTAATGGAATCGGTCAAGTATTGGTTGATTGCCTGGGAAGGCGATCCTTTTTGAGAAGGACCATAAACCAAAATGTGGGGAGGGATTGGGGTCGAATAGAGAGGCTTTGTTCAGCCAGGGGAATGGGGGGTGTTTTTCATAATCGCGCGGGGATGATGATGGCCGCATCAACATTTCGTATAGCAATAGAGGGGGGCGGTTTGGGTGTGCAGCTTAGGTGATAAAGGTTCAGGGCTCGAGAATATTGCACAATCTTTCGTCCTGTTTAATAATGCTAGCTGTTATGGTCGTTTTCTTGATTTTTTAGACGTTAACAGAGCCCCATTTTAACCGTTTCTTGCGGATTTACTTTAAGAAAAATCATGCTATAATCACCTTAGTTAAAGGAGGTGCAGAGATGGCTAAGAAAGGTAAAGGAAAAGCCGAAAAGAAGCAAAAGAAAGAAAAATCCAACTAAATAGAAGGAATTTGCAAAATAGCCCACAGCCTCAAAACTGTGGGTTTTTTCGTTTAATACTGGTAGCAAACACTGTCAATTGGTTATTTTTCGAAGTATGGGTGTCGTTTGTGAGCGCACGATTGGGTTCCTCAATCGTCTCTGTACCGTTGATCCCTGGGCTTTGTTGGTCGATGAGCAGCCCTCCGTTGTTATCACATTAGGATCTCAGCCGCCAAGGGAGCGATTCAATGGAAATCCACAGAGGGGAGTTGCCTGACTTAATACCAGAATGGAACGGACGATTTATGATACTTTTGCTTACTTAGATTGCGTATAAAAAGTGTGTGCCCCCGGATGTGATTTTGGCTCATCTGGTTTGAATAAGCATGAAACTGAGGGGCGTATATTTGGTTATATAAATGGAAAAATGAAATGTGATATCTTTTCCTGCGGTTTTTTGAGGAAGTGAAAACGTCTCAGGCCGGTTTAGGACACCAAGGTTGTTAAAAAATGTCTCAACATCTAATGAATAAAAAAAGATCTGATAAACGGTCAAACCTTCTAAAGAAGGGGTTTCTCGTTCTGCTCGCTTTGATCCCGGTCTATTTCCTGGGACCCCGCTGGGATGCGGTGGAAGCTCCGGCGTGGTTTGCGACGGAGGAGGGGCGGCCGCTGATCATGGCCCACGGGGGCGCAAAGGAGCTGTTTCCCGAGAACACCATGGTCGCCTTTGATGGTGCCGCCTCTCTGGGTGTGGATGTCCTGGAGATGGATGTCAACCTCACCGCGGATGAGGTGCTGGTCACCATCCACGGCCCTGACCTGGCGTCGACCACGAACGGCGAAGGTCCCGTCCGGGAGGCGACATACGAGGAGATCCAGGCCCTGGATGCGGGGTACCGGTTCTTGGGTTCCGGGATCGAATATCCCTTCCGGGGGCAGGGCCTCCGGCACCCCGCTTTACGGGATGTGCTGGAGCGGTTTCAAGTCACGCCGCTGCTGTTCTGCATCGAACTCAAGGACGGGGGAGAGCGGGGGATCATGGCGGCGGAGATGCTGGCCCGGATGCTCCATGACCTGGGGTTAGAAAAGCGGGTGATGGTGGCTTCCTTTGCGGATGAAACCATAGAGGCCTTCAGGGCAGCAGCAGGGGGGCGGGTGACCACCTCCGGTTCAGAGGAGGAGGTCCGGAGGATCCTGATCCCCAGCCTATTCGGACTTGATAAATGGTGGCTCTTTCCGGGACCGGTTTCCGCGCTGCAAATCCCTGTGGAAGGCGCGGGATTTGATCTGACCCAGAAAAAGGTCATCAATCACGCCCACCAGCACCGCCAGGCCGTTCATTATTGGACCATTGATGACCCCCAAATGATGCGAGTGCTCACGGAGCGGGGCGCAGACGGGCTGATCACGGATCGCCCGGACCTGGCCAGGGAGATCTTCCGGGAGATGGGGTTTACCTTACCGGAAGCGGTGGATGTATCATCGTTGGATCCATAAATTGGGATCAGCCCCTATCACACGCCAGGTTTTTCATGGTGCTTTCATTTGATAAGGTAAAGCCGTTTCTGATAGGCATGAAATAGCCTGGAGAGGGTCTGTTCCAGGCGTCCCGCCAGGGCTCTCCCTCCCCGGGAGGTGACATCGTCCTCATTTTCAAAAACGGCATTGGGAACACGAACACCTTGAACAGGGAGCTGTCCCAAATGGGTGTGCAGGGCGGGATTGAAAGCAATAGGCGGTTATGGGCATTCAGCGGTGGACGGGCTTATGGATTGAGGGGGAGATACTCCCGGGCGCCCAGGTCCGGTTGGCCGTCGCGGGCAAGCCCATCCACATCCTCCGCCGGTGCGCCGTTGATAGTGCCCGCGTTCACCGCCGGGCTGCGCTCTTGTAATCGGAGATCAACCCCCGGCCAGCCGGATGCGAAGAGGGGGTCAG
>JAWLER010000100.1:0-4416 GCA_041686005.1 Anaerolineales bacterium
TCGAGAACGGGGCGATCGCGAATCATTAAGCCCTGGGGCCAAGTGGATACCTCGAAAAGCGACCAGAGTAAAAAGGAACGCCAGTATGACCCCGGCCAGAAAGTGATCCACCCGAAATGGGGAAAGGGCATCATCCTCAACAGTAAAATACAGGATGATGATGAGGTGTTGGATATCTACTTTGACAGTGTGGGAATGAAGAAAGTGATTGCCTCCTTGGCGAACTTGGAGGTGCAGTAGGGCGTTGGATGGTAAAATAAACGAAGGTATCCATCATCATCCCCTGATATCAATTATGGCAGTTATTGACCGAGGGTCTTTTGAGGTAATCAGCCGCAGTCCTGAGCAAACCCGACGAGTGGGGATGCGCCTGGGTGAACTGCTTCAAGCGGGGGATGTGATCGGTTTGGAGGGTGATCTGGGTACAGGGAAAACGACCTTTATCCAGGGTCTTGCTTCGGGTTGGGGGTCTTTGGATCCCGTTTCCAGTCCTTCCTATGTGCTTGTCAATGTCTATCGGCGGTTGGATGGGGGCAATCTTTTTCACCTGGACGCGTTCCGCCTGGATGGACCGGGAGAAGCCTTAGCCCTTGATATCACAACCATGCTCGAAGAGGGACCTTTGGTTGTGGAGTGGGCCGATCGCATCAAATCAGCCCTTCCCAAAGAGCATTTGTGGATCAGCATGCGCTGGATTGCAGAAGAACAGCGCGATTTCACCATCTTGGCAAAAGGGGAAAGGCACCAGAAGCTGCTTGCGCGTTTTCGAGAAGAAGTATACGGAGTTGTGTGATGCTGCTGGCTGTGGACACATCCACGCGGATGTTGGGGATTGCCCTCTATAGTGGGGTACAAGTGATCGGTCAGGAATCTTGGATTACCCAAGATCACCACACCATAGAGCTGGCAAAAGCCGTTGCTAAAATCCTGGATCGCGTCAGGCTCAGGGTAGATGACTTGGATGCGTTGGGTGTTGCTTTGGGTCCGGGGTCGTTTACGGGGCTGAGGATTGGATTGGCTTTCATGAAGGGGATCGCGTTTCATCAACGAATCCCTCTGCTGGGCATCCCTACTTTAGATGTTGTGGCTGCTTCCCAACCTGTAAAGGAGGCACACCTAGCGGCCGTTTTGGAGGCGGGGAGAGAACGGTATGCAGTGGGGTGGTACCAGGCGGAAGAGGGGCATTGGGTTTACAGGGACGAGATGGAAAACCTGACGGTGGAGGAGTTGGCCAGGAAGATTACCGCCCGCACGCAAATCGCGGGTGAATTATCTCAGGAGGCCCGGGAGATTCTGGAAAACCTACCGGGAGCGGTTTTGACCTCTCCGGTCCAATCTCTGCGAAATCCAGCGTTGTTAGCACTCCTGGCATGGGATAAATGGCAAAAGGGGGAAGAGGATGATCCTTCTACCTTATCGCCCATTTACTTGCATCGTGATCAACCGCTGCCGGATTAATAGCTTTGAAAATGAGGAGGATTTTATTTTATGGATCCAGAGGAGATTTTGGAAGAGGTCGCTCGAGAAGTCTCTGTTTGTGAGAAATGCGACTTGCAGTATTCTCGGAAAAAAGGAGTTCCTGGCGAAGGCCCTGCGGATGCGGACATCGTGTTTATTGGTGAAGGTCCGGGATTTCATGAGAATATTCAAGGGCGGCCTTTTGTGGGACCAGCGGGTGAATTCTTGGACGAGTTGTTGGGCACGATCGGGATGACCAGGGAGGATGTATTTATCACCAATGTCGTCAAATGCCGCCCGCCTGGCAATCGAGATCCTGCACCGCAGGAGTTGAAAGCATGCAGTCCCTATTTGGACCGCCAGCTACAAGCCATTAAACCCAAAGTGATCGTCACCTTGGGGCGTTTTTCTATGGCGCGTTATATCCCGCATGCCAAAATCAGTGAAATTCACGGGCAGCCTGTCAAAGTCCGGGGGATGCTGGTGGTTCCCTTTTATCACCCCGCGGCTGCGCTGCATCGTCCTTCCCTGCGCCCGGTGGTCGAGGAAGATTTTGCGAAACTGCCAGAGTTGATCAAAAATGCGGAAGCGGCACCTGTATTTGAAAAGGAAGAAGTGGTGGATAATAATGATCAGGCCGAACAATTGAGCATGTTTTAGAAGGTAAGTGAATCTCCATGAGTAAAGAAAAGTTAATTGAAAAGTTTGAGTCTCGAGGTGCGCATGCTGTTGTTTTAGGTTTGGGATATGTCGGTTTGCCGTTGGCAACCGTCCTGGCGGATGCAGGATACTCAGTGACAGGGGTAGATGTTGATGAGGAGAAGGTTGAGGCAATAAACCAGGGCCTCAGTTACATTCAAGACGTACCAACAGAGAAAGTGAGAAATTTGGTGGAAGGGGGCCAATTCTCAGCCACGACTGATTTCTCTGTCGTAAAGGAAGCGGATGCGGTCAGCATCTGTGTCCCCACCCCGCTCCGAAAAACCCGCGATCCTGACCTTTCTTTTATTCTCTCCGTCACGGATGAAATCAAACCTTACATTCATCCTGAAATGGTGGTTGTTCTGGAGTCGACCACGTATCCCGGGACGACAAGGGAATTATTGCTTCCCAAGTTGAGCCGCGATGGGGAACTGGTGGTAGGGGAAGATTTTTATTTGGGCTTCTCTCCGGAGCGGGTGGATCCGGGCCGGAAAGATTGGACGACTGTAAATACACCCAAAATCGTAGGGGGGATCACGCCCGCCTGCTGTGAAGTGGCAAGAGTCTATTATCAGCAGGCCATGGAGACTGTAGTGCAGGTTAGCAGTGTTGAAGTTGCGGAGATGACCAAATTACTTGAAAATACTTTCCGGATGGTCAATATTGGGTTGGTCAATGAGATGGCTCTCATGTGCGACCGGATGGGTATCAATATTTGGGAAGTGATTGACGCCGCAGCTACCAAACCTTTTGGCTTTATGAAATTTACACCCGGTCCGGGATTGGGCGGACATTGTATTCCCATTGACCCCCTCTTTCTGTCATGGAAATTGAGATCCCTGAATTACACAGCTCGGTTCATCGATTTAGCTTCTGAGATTAATACCAGTATGCCACGTTATGTGGTGGGTAGAATTCAGGATGCGTTAAATGAGAGTGGAAAACCGGTTAAGGGGAGCAAGGTTTTAATCTTGGGGGCTGCGTATAAACCAGACATCGGTGATATAAGGGAATCTCCTGCTTTGGATATCATTGGTATTTTACAGCATAAAGGAGCCGAGGTTGTCTATCATGATCCCTATATTTCCCATATCTCGGAGAAAGGGTATAGCTTGAGCAGTGTGGAAAATCTATCTGCTGAAGTTGGCTCCGCGGATTGTGTAGCCATTATTACGGATCACAGCGATTACGATTACGAAGAAATCTTGGAACATGCCCAATGCATTATGGACGCGAGAAATGCCTTAGGGGATTTAGGACGGGGTAATCCGAAGGTGCATGTTCTTTAATGAAGCATCGGTTTGATTGGGAGTGGGTATGGAAAAGTATCTTGTGACGGGTGCAGCGGGTTTTATTGCTTCCCGTGTTTCAGAGATGCTCTTACAGGAAGGACACATCGTTGTCGGGGTCGATAATATGAACCAGGCTTATGATGTACGCATGAAAGAGTATCGATTGAATCAGTTAGAAAAATATGACCGTTTCCAATTCCATCGATTGGATATTGGCGACCGGTCCATCCTTGAAAACCAAGCCTTTCGAGATCAAGGATTTGCAGCCGTGATCAATCTAGCGGCTCGTGCAGGTGTGCGTGCCAGCCTTGAGGACCCTTGGGTTTATTTAGATACGAACACCACAGGCACATTGAATCTACTCGAACTATGCAAACAGGAAAGCGTACCGAAATTCATCCTTGCCTCTACCTCCAGTATTTATGGAAATGATGTCCCTTACCCAACGCCGGAGAGTGCGGACAGCGACCATCCCTTACAGGCATATGCAGCGAGCAAGAAAGGCGCGGAGGTTTTAGCCTATGCTTACCATTACTTATTCGATATAGATGTGTCTGTCGTCCGCTATTTCACCGTCTATGGCCCGGCAGGGCGCCCAGATATGGTCATGTTTCGCTTTAATCAGTGGATCCAAGAAGGGGAGCCATTACGGTTAAACGGCGATGGAGAACAGTCCCGAGGGTTTACGTATGTGGATGACATCGCCCGGGGGACCATTGCAGCGCTCAAGTCTTTAGGATATGAGATCATTAATTTGGGGGGACATGAAGTGATCACCATTAATGAACTGATCGAGATCTTGGAAAAAAAGATTGGGAAGAAAGCCATAATCCGCCATTTCCCGCAACATCCAGCGGATGCGATGATGAATCAGGCTGATGTGGGGAAGGCGAAGAGATTGTTAGGTTGGGAGCCGCAAATACCCCTGGAAGAGGGGATCGCCCGCATGGTGGCATGGTATGAG
>JAWLER010000101.1:0-4393 GCA_041686005.1 Anaerolineales bacterium
GACGTACCGCTGGAAGCGGGTGCCGGTGTACGGCAAGAAGAAGGTGTGTGTGGGCCATCGGACCAAGACGGAGATGAAGCGGGTCAAGCGGCTGAGGTCAGTGCCCTACACGACATATGAGACGAGGACGAAGCGTGTGCCGGTCTATGAGACGAAGAAGGTTCAGGATGGTTTTCGCGTGGTCAACGAGATCGTGCCGGCATATGGATACCGGACTTTTCAGGAAGGCTGGAAGACGGTCCATGAGCATGAGCCTGTGTACGAGGAAAAGCGCGTCCAGGTGGGCACGAAGACCGTCACCGAGAGCGTGCCCAATTACGTGCTGACCAAAGCCCAGACCAGGGGGGAGGAGCCACCTTTGCCCCTCCCGACGCCCACTCCCACCCCGGGGCCAATGCCTGTGCCGACTCCTGAACCTTACGCTACACCATATCCATTTACACCATCGTCAAAAACGCTATCTTTAGATGATGGTATCCCGATTCTGTCCAAGGTTGTCAAATGGACGAAGAAAGCGAAAGGAATTTGGAATACTACCGGATTGGCTTTTAAATCCTTACCATCCGGTCAATATTCTGTCAGTGCACCGGGCATACCTGATGGGAAGAAACTTTCATTTCGCCAGAGTCAGGGATTTGCCGGCACTCGATATAATCCTGGAACACTCGCAAATACAACTGCTAAATCATTAATCAAAAAAGCAAATAGCGGGCTCGGCTTCAGTCTTGGCCTTTCAGTGGGTGTAAATCTTTATGATTATGGGATAGGGAAGCATTCTGATGAAGGCATTAAGAGTAGTGAGTTTGCTGCCTCCACTGCTGTGGATTTCGCGCAAGCGGGTTTGACGGGGTTAGCAGCAGCGGGATTAGTTGCGGGAGGTATTGCAGCTGCTGGTTTGTTTGGTGTCACTGTGGTAGCTACAGCGCCATTGTGGACAGCTGCTGTTGCTACAGCAATGGTTGGTGTTGCTATTAATGTTGGTGTAGAAAAGATAATAGATATGGGTAAAGTCAAACAAGATGTCGCCGATGGTTTCAAAACCTTTCCTGGTATCTTGGAAAATGGCAAAAAGATCGTCTCTGTAGGGGCAAAAAAGACGAAAAAAAAGATTGGGAACGCGGTTTCCCATGTTTCAAATACGGTTTCAAATGCGGTTCAAGATGCGAAGAATAATGTCAAAGGGTTTTTCGGCGGTTTGTTTGGAGGTGATGAGTAGAAAAAACGTACAATTTGTAATTTACTTGAGTGATTTATCATGACTAAGAAGGTCAAGGAAAAAATGATTGATGAACAACCCCTGCCAGTTGAAAATTGGCGCCTTTGGAAATTAGTGCTTGTCCCATGTTCGGTATTTGCGCCATTTGCAGCGTTATTAGCGTTCATTCCCGAGTACTCGCTTGTGGCTCTTGTCGTGGGCGTCCTCCTTTCGATGATTGGGGCTGTGGGTGCTGTACTGGTCGGTCGGGGTCGCAGGAGAGCAGGTCAGATCGCGTATGGAAACGCCTTCCTTTTAATGATGTTTTCTTTAGGCGCTAGAGCCTGGTTTGTAGTAATCAAGAGTGTGTATCTATGGGCAGTTTGGATGTTTGTTCTTCTAGGTATTTATCTCCTGGCGTGGGCAATTCCTGTTCTAAAACCAAAACTCTCTGCCTTGTTATGGAGGGAACAGTATCATCCTGAAACGAAAATTGGAAAAATGGTATTGGCAATCTCAGCGAAAATCCTCCCCATTGCGGGCGCAGGAGGGGCTATGTTTGGTATGTATGCTATGCGGTCTGGTCGAGAAAATCAAGTTTTTCTTTTTATTGGTTTTGGTTCTAGTCTGGTTAGTATAGCTTTAGCTCAATTATCTGCCCACGACTTCTGGCGAAAGGATCAACGACGTAAACAAATCATGGGGGAAAGAGAATAAAATGGATTGGTCAACTTTTGGTGTGCTGGTCTTGGCCGGCGTTTTTGGAGCATTTATCGGGATGCGGATTTCGCGTTATCTTAAACGCCGGAAAGAAGAGCGCGAGGAATGAGTAAGATTTCGTGGAATAGGGGTCAAGAGAGGGGGATTTCCCGCATATTACCTATCGGAGGGGGGCTTCCGGTGTACCCGCTCCGGTGATCCGGGGAACCGGGGTGCGAGTGCAGACGGTGGTTGTTGCCAACCACCATTGGAAGCAATCCCCAGAAACGATTGCTGAAGAATACGCTCTGAGCAGGAACCAGGTTTCTGAGGCTTTAGCTTTCTACAAGGCTCATCAAGTAGAAATTGATGAAGCCATTGATCGCGAAGAAGATTTAGAAGCAGAGCATGTCTAAGCTAAGGCTTCATCTGGATGCAGATGCGTCAAACAGATCGTTGTATAGGTCGTTGTTGGAGAGGTGGGATTCCCCCGAAAAAGTGGACACACAGATAAGCTACGAATAATTGTGTCCACTGAATTGGGACGGATCTGATGAGTAAGCGAGGAACATACACCAAAGAGTTCGAGCTGGAGACGCTGCGCCTGCTCAGAGAAAGCGGCAAGAGCGCGTCCCAATTAAACCTGGAATCCCCGGATAGCTTTTTCCCTTCTCTGCTTGAATTGGATGCCATGGTCGAAACGCTGCTGGTGGAAAGGCCGTGATTCCTAAGCTGCTGTCCATGTAAATAAGGCTTTGGACGTCTATTAAAGGTGCCCCCCCACCTCCGGGTCTTTTTTTGTCATGTGAGGGGAACATCGCAGGGATCATTGTTTGGTGATCAAGCAAATGACCCCCGTCGGCGTTTTTCGTTTCACTGTTATCGCGGACGCAGGAAAACGACCTCCTCTTCCTGTCCCACCCTCCCCGTCTCACCCAGCCTTTTAATTTCCTCCCCCAGAATCGCCCCGACCGGGATATAATATCCTCAAATCTATGGAGAGGAACTATGAATACAAACCATCAAACAATTCAACGGCTGGTCCTGGTCATCTTGGTCTTGCTCTTAGTATCCCTGGCCTGTTCGGTCCCTGGGCTGGAAACCAGCGAACCCGAATCGGAAGACGCTATTCACACCAAAGTGGCTCAAACCCTGGCTGTTCTGGAAGGTGAGGAAGAAGAGGTCCAGGAAATCACCCAACAGGTGGAAACCGTCCTGCCGTCACCCACTTTTACCCCTGAACCCACAGAGATCCCGACACCGCCGGACATCGCTTACCAGGGGATCTGTTTTTCCTTTGATGAGTCCTGGATCGGCGCTGTGAGTATGGAACAGGTAGAGGGTATGCTGGACCCCGAATCTCCCTGGAACTCACCGGACCACATTCGTTTCCTTTTTGGCGATTACCCGCTCTCCGACACGTTCCATGAACCGCAAATCCGGGTCTTTTCTGTCGAGGCTTTCCGGAGCGTGAATGACAGTGTCGGCGATCGCCTGGATGATCTCCGGGCCACCATTGACAGCCAGCCGGCGGATCCAGAGGTGTACGTGGCTCACTTCTTCAACGCCATGCAGTATTTTGCCGCTCAGGAAGCGTATGTCGATTTCCAGAACGGGAGCGGTGTGCGCTACATCTCTCAGTACGGGCAGGCCGCGGTTCCCATCGGCTACCCGGAGATGTTTTATACTTTTCAGGGTCTGACGGATGATAACGCTTATTACATCAGCGTGGTCATGCCTGTCTCCCATCCCTCTTTGCCGGATACGGGGACTGTGACCATGGATCAAGCCTTCTTTGACACATGGGAGACGTACATAGATACCACGGCCGCCCAGCTGGACGGTCAGCCTCCGGAAAGTTTCGTGCCTTCCCTGCTGGAACTGGATGCCCTTGTAGAAACTTTGCATTTAGATGCTAATTGTGCCTTGGGAGGGAGTCCTTAGGCATTAGACCTGATTTGACCTATTTAGATCTCGGAGGTTTTTTTGGGGGGTAGCACCCCCCACCTCCGGGTCTTTTTTTGTCATGTGAGGGGGACATCGCCGGGATCAGGGTTGATGGGGATGAAGCCGACGTCCACGTCGGCGTTTTTTATTACACTGTCGTCGCGAGGAGGACAAAAGGCGAAGTGGTGACCTTTTGGAAAAAATGTCATCCTGACAGCGCAGGTGGAAGGATCCTTGATAAGGTGGTCTTGCTGAAGCGATGGCCTACAGGTAAAAGCCGTTAGGAATTGGTTCTTAGGCCTTGGTCTCAATACGATGGTCCCTTTAAGGATCCCTCGCTTTCCTCCTGCGGATGACGCTCGGGATGACAATCGGGGAAGGGATCCTTCTGGTTCCCATCAATACACATCTGGCCAATCTCATACTTCCTAAAGGTTCAACCTTCAAACCTTGGCTCCCCTGAAAAAACCTATTTGAGCGAAATGTTGACAGGCTGAAGCCGAAAAGCTGACAATACCTCCAAAAAATGGTGAAAAGCAAGTTTGAAACTGC
>JAWLER010000102.1:0-4341 GCA_041686005.1 Anaerolineales bacterium
CCACACCGCTGCCGGTGGTTATCATCCTCAACGAAATCCATGCTGACCCCCATCCGGAGCTGGGGGATGCCAACGGGGATGGGATAAGACACAGTGATGATGATGAATTTCTGGAGTTCGTCAATGTCAGCGGGGAGGTCCTCGACCTCAGCGGCTGGACCATCTATGACGGCGTGAGGAGAAGACACACCTTTCCTTCCGGGACAAGCCTATCTGAAGGCTGCGCTGTGATTATTTTTGGAGGCGGATCACCAAGGGGGTTTTTTGGTGGAAGCCTGGTTCAAACAACAAATTCACTGGGTTTGAACAACAGAGGGGACACCGTCGCCCTTTACGATAGGGAGGGGAACGTACGGGCCCGGTACACTTATGGCTCCGAGGCGAATCACGACCAATCTTTGACCCGCTGCCCGGACATCTTTGGACCCTTTGTAAAACATGGGGAAGTCGTCGAGGATGTGCTTTTCTCGCCCGGTGTGAAGTCGGACGGCACATCGTTCGGCAGCTGTCCCTGATGTTAACACCTCGGAGGCGGGGGATGCAGTCCCAATAAAACCTCCGTGGTCTGGTCCTTTAAGCGGAAAGAACCGCCTTGAGGAGGAGACGGCTCTTTCCAGTGCGGAGATAGGGTTGAATTATGTCAATTAAACTTGGCGGATGATCAGGACCACTTTCCCCTGGATTTCCAGGTCCGTGGATGGATCGACGTAAATGGGATCCATGGTCGGATTGGCCGGCTGCAGGCGGACCCGATCGCCTTCAAAGTAATAGCGTTTCAGGGTGGTTTCGTTTTGTTCTTTGAGGCGGACAGCGACCATCTCCCCGTTTTGGGCCTCTTTGGCCGGTTTCATGATGATGATGTCGCCGTCGTTGACCATGGCATCGACCATGGAGTCGCCTTCCACTTCGAGGGCGAAGAGGGTTTCCTTTTCGACGTTGCGAGGGATGAGGCTGACGGCCACATCCACCACGGACTCCGCGTCGAAAAGATTGAAGTCCGATTCCGGGATGGGGACCGGCTCGCTGGCCACGATCCGTCCCAGGATGGGGATGTTCAGCGGTTCGCTGAGAGAATCTGCCACCTCTCTGACCTTGCCTATGGCCCGTTCCACCTTCTCCCGAGCTGCCCTTTTGATTTTCAAACTACGGGAGATGTTCTCCTTGCGTTCGATGTAGCCCATCTCCTCCAGCTGTTCCAGATAGTAGTTAACCATGGACGTGGAGGTGATGTCGGTTTGGGCGCAAATCTCCCGGTAGGAAGGGGCATAGCCGTGTTCAGCCCGGTAGTTCTCGATCACTTCCAGGATTTGCTTATGGCGGTCCTTTAATTTTTGACCTGTCTTCGGAGCCATACCGGTCCTCCCAGGGGAATAGGGGATAAAAAGTAGAATATTTGTGCTATTGGGGATTATACACGAACATTAGTTCGATGTCAAGCGTGGAAATGGGGTTGTTTTCCCCCTGAAAATAGGTTTTCACCGGTTTTCTACTGTCAAAACAGGGATCTGTTGGGTATATCATCCCAGGCCTGATCCGGATTTCCCAAAAGCGTCATCCCTCTCTCACCCATGTCATCCCCTCACCAAGTCTCGCTCCTGCACCCCTTCTCCCCGTCACTCCTTCTTTACCTCCACACCCTCGCTCGCATCCAGCGCCGCCAGGTTATCCTCCGCGAAGCGGGGTTTGAGTCTGATCGCTTCTTTAAACGCGTCCAGCGGGTATAATCCCGTTTCCCGCAGAAAGGCACCCAGCGCCATGATGGCCCGGTATTCAGGCCTTCGCCCCCACCGTTTCGCGGACCGGAAATCCACCCTCCAGGTTTGGGCTGCTGTGTCCACAGCCGGCAGCTCCTCGCTGAGGATGAGGAGGTTTTCTTCGCTGAGGGTCTCTATGCTTTCCTGGACCTTTCTGAATCCTTCAGGGAATAAGGCCAACAGCACATCGGGTTGATCCACTCCTGTGTAATAGATCTCTTCCGGGCTGAGAACGACTTCGGCGATGGAATGCCCTGTCTGGACGGTGACCGGGTAATCGTTCCGCTGCGTGGTCTGGAGGCCGGACAGTATCGCGCCCTGGCTGAAAAGCGTCCCGGCGGTGCCGATCTTCGCCCCCGCTGCGCCGGCGATGACAACGCTTTTCTGTGTTTTCAAATCGCTGCTGAAGGAAGGCTGAATGGTGGTCAGTCCCATCACCTCCTCCCGTGGAAGGTCGTTCAACGTGGTTTCGCGGTAACGCTGGCTGAATACTGGGCGCTCCCGTTCGGTGAGGACGCCGGTCTCAAAATTTAAACGCTCCAGCGTCTCTTCCAGCTTGGCTTTGCTGAACTGGTTGTGGGGCACGAAATACGCTGTGCATAATTCCCATATATCGACCAACGAGAACCCTTCATGCTGGATGGCTTGTGCCATCAAGTCGGGAAGGTGTTTATCAAAGGTGGTGGTCCGGGCTGCGAAATTGGCTCCGTTGATGCCCACGCTGCCGGGGATGTCCAGAGGTTGCTCTAAATGTCCGCTGGGCGTGGTGGAAGTCCGGGCATCCGGTGGCGTGGTGACTGAATGTTCTCCGCCGGTCATCCCGTAATTAAAATTGTTGAACACGAAAACATTGACCCCGATGTTGCGCCGGGCGGCGTTGAGCATGTGGTGCCCGCCGATCCCAAATCCCCCGTCCCCGATAAGGACGATGACCGTCAGCTCTGGTCGCGCCATCTTGATCCCGGTGGCATAGGTCACGCTCCGGCCATGCAAGCCGTGGAAAGCGTGGGTGTCAAAGTATTTATCGCTCAATCCCGCGCAGCCGATGTCCGTTACAATCACCACTTCTTGGGGATCCAAATCCAATTGGACCAGCGCCTGGTCGAGGCTGTGAATGACCGTGTGATGACCGCATCCGGGGCAGAAGGGGAGGGGGAGGGTATCCGGGTTGAGGTAGGTCTCTCTTCGTGCACTCATAGCAGCCCTCCCTGATCCAGGATATCCATCGGGGAGATCAGCTTGCCGTCCACGCGGTGGACCCCGATCACCTCCTGGTCGTCCTTGGCCAGGCGCTCGATCTCCCGCGTGTACTGTCCCAGGTTAAGCTCAGGGACGATGATCCTTTGTACACCTTTGAGTGAGGCCCGGATGGCACCCTCGGGGACCGGCCACAGCGAATAAATAGTGATCAGGGAGACTTTTTTTCCCCCCTGACGGGCTTCCTTTGCAGCGGCTTTTGCGGAGCGAGCGCTGATCCCGTAGCTGAGGATCGCGGTTTGTGCTCCCTCTTCCAAATCCGCATCTAGCATGGTGATCTCATCCACGTGGGCTTCGATTTTGGCGGCCAGATGACGGTTGAGCCGGTCCAAGGCTTCTGGGTCCTTGGTCAGATAACCACGTTCGTCATGGGAGGAGGTGGTGAAGCGCAGCTTGTGGGGACCGCCGAAGGGGGACATGGCGGGGACCTCGTCGATCGCTTCGATCCCCAAGGGTATGAAATCGATCTCAGGATCCGCCGTTTTTCGGTCCCGGACCTGGGGGCGGTTTTTGCGGCCCAGGGTGGTAGTGGTTTTAGTCAGGGCGGTCTCTTTATCGGTGGCGATGAAGACCGGCACCCGGAAGCGTTCGGCCAAATCAAAAGCTTTGATGGTCAGGGTGTAGCATTCCTCCACCGTGGTAGGGGCGAAGACGATCACTGGGTATCCGCCGCTGGTGACCCAGCGCAGGAACTGGATGTCCCCTTGCGCTCCGGTGGTAGCCGCGCCGGTGGCCGGCCCCATGCGCTGCACATCCACGATCACCATGGGCACCTCGCCCATGATCGCCAACCCGATGTTCTCGCTGTACAGGCTGATCCCCGGACCGCTGGTGGCGGTCATCACCCGCCGGCCGCTCATCGCAGCGCCGATGCAAAAGCCCATGGATGCGATCTCGTCTTCCCCCTGGAGCACCAATCCACCCACCTGGGGCAGATGTTCCGCCAGATGGAGGAGGATGCCCGTCGCAGGGGTGATCGGGTAGCCGGCGAAGAAATCGCATCCGGCATCGATCGCCCCCAAAGCGATGGCTTGATTTCCGTCCATAAAATGGGACATAAACTCCACCTCCGGGACCGTGAGTAAGTGTAAATCCATTGTACTCATAGAAATGCGTGTTCGTAGTGAAGTTTGTCATCCGATCTCAAACGTTCTAACGTTTAAACCTCATAGTTTTCAAACGTTAAAACATTGCAACACTCTTGAAAGGGTCTTGACAAGGGGGAGGGGGGTTTGTAAACTGAAGTTAATCCCCGAGCAAGGTGGAAGGGGCTGTAAAAGTGGGGGACAAAGGACAACGAAGGACGACCCGGAACCCGGTCCTCATCAAG
>JAWLER010000103.1:0-4312 GCA_041686005.1 Anaerolineales bacterium
GTGCTGATGGGTCCTACTATGTTGGTTCTACGCTAGATCTAGAGCGTAGAATTTGGGAACATAGTAAAGGTGAAGGAAGTAAATATACTGCTTGAAGATTGCCAGTGAAATTAGTATATGCGGCCCGGTTTTCATCGATTGAAGAGGCCTATGAAAAGGAGAAACAGGTCCAGGGATGGGGGAGAGCGAAACGAGAAGCTTTAATTCGTGCGAATTATGATAAATTACCTGAATTATCAAAGAAAGAGTTTAAGAAAGACTAGGTGCATTGGGAGATCATGTTTGGGGGATACTAAGCGCTGATTGAGTGTTTCCGAACGTAAGTGAGGAAATGTATCGAAATCAAGCGGGATTGGTGAGGTGACGCGCCCGGGTTTCGATACAGCTTCGCTGCGCTCAGCCACTCAACCGACGGGCGCTGAAGAAATTCTTAAATTTATTTCGAGACCACATCCTGGTATATCCCTGCGATTTGTTCCGCCACAGCGCTCCAGCTGAAGTGTTCCTCCACATACGGTCGGGCGTTGTTACGGAATTTTTCGTTCAGGGGGGCATAACTCATCAGCCGTTGAATTTGATCCGCTAAATGATGGGGATCGCGGGGTTCAAACAGCAGGCCGATATGATCTTCTTTGACGGTGGTCTTCAATCCGCCCACCTTGGAGGCGATGAGACTGCTCCCGCACGCCAGCGCTTCAATAGCTGTCATACCAAATGGTTCATAATAAGAGGGGATGACGGTGACATCAGCGGCGCTGTAATATTGCGCCAGCATATGCTGCGGCTTTCCCCCTGTAAAAGTGACCTGGCCGACAAGATTGTATTCCTCCAACAGCCGGCGATATTTCCGGTAAGGGGCTTCTCCCAGTTCGGTCCAACTCAGGAAATCTTTTTTGGTGGGAGGACCGCCGACGATCACAACCTGGATTTTCTCGTTATTGACAATGTGCACAGCCTCTAATAAGGTGTCGATGCCCTTGCGTTCTTCTAAACGACCCACGAATGTGATCAGAAAGTCCCGGGGGGAAAAACCGATCTCCCGCCGAGCTTCCTCTTGGGGTATGGGATGGAAGAGCTCCAGGTTCACCCCACAGGGCACGATGTCCACCTTGCTGGGATCCGTTTGGTAGAGCCGCCTGAGATCCGATTTTTCCTGCGGCGCAGTGGCGATGATCCGGTCTGCGTTTTGAGAGATCCGGCTTTCAATTGTAATCCTCTGTTTGGGGCTGGGGTCCTTGCTGCCTAACGCGCTCTCTTTGACTGCGCCCAAGGAATGGTAGGTGTGGCAGAGGGGGATCCCCCAAATGTCCTTAAGATAGGTGGCGACGGCGCCGCTGAAATAATAATGGCTGTGAATAAGATCGTAGTTGCGTTGTTTTTCCTTCCAAAATTGAGAGATCCACTTGGCGATATCAGGGAGGAGGGAGAGGATTTCCTCTTTTTGAATGGGGCTGGGAGGGCCAACTTTGACCCGGATCACCTGGGCGCCCTCGTTGATGGTCTCAAAGGAGGGTTGATCTGAGGATTCCCAACGTGAATAGACATCCACACCCACACCTAAATCGCTTAGATGGCTGGATAACTCCTTTACATAGACGTTTTGGCCCCCATGATGGCTGCCCCCCAGGGGGGCGAGCGGGTCTCCGTGTAAGGAAAGAAAGGTGACTTTCAAAGGCATCATTCCCTCTTTTTGTGGATACAGTTACCTGCTTGTTCTTCGATGTCTCGGTAAATCGCTTGCCGGTCAATGCATTTTTCAACGTGACCTATATTTTGTAGTTTAAGGGCTGCAACTTGATGGGCAAAGCAGACCGTTTCGGGCCAAGATTTGCCATCCAGGTGCGCGACGAGCAACCCTCCCCAGAAGGCATCGCTTCCGCCAATGGCACTTTTGACTTTGATGAAAGGAAGCGGACCAACGCTTTGGACGCCGCTTCCATCTGAAACCGTTACCAGCCCACCGCTGCGGGTGAAAATGACGACTTCGGCACCCAAATTGTGAAAGCGATCCAGGCACGCTGCTTCTAATTCCTCTTCTTGCATGTTGGGATCAAAGAGCAAGCGGGCGTCGTTCAGGGAAGGCTTGATGATGGTGACGTAGGGCATGATTTGAGAGAGCACTTCCCATGCTTCTATTTTATCAGGCCAGACCCGGGGGTTGTAGTTGGGATCGAGAGAAACCGTCTTTCCATGCCGTTTCGCCAAACGGATGGCCCGACGCACAGCAGAACGGGTGGGTTCGCGAGAGAGGGCAAAACAGGATGTGTGGACCGCTTTGCAGTGTTTGATGAGCTCCTCCGGTGTGTCATGGATGGTCAGGAGGGTGTCGGCCCCGCGGTTGACCTGGAAATCGGGTACGCCCGTGGTCCGGGTGATGAAGACGGAGGTCGTTGGCAGTTGGTCCGTGGTCAGTAAATGTTTGGTATCCACCCCATGGTATCGCAATTCCTCCGCCAAAAATTCTCCAAAACGATCTTCGCTGACCTTGGATAGCACCGCGGACCTGGCTCCTAATTTGGAAGAATAAACGGCGACGTTTGCCGGTTGTCCTCCCAGGTAGCGGGTGAAATCACGCGCAGTGCGGAGGGAATTTGCCTGTTGCTGGGAGATGAAATCCATCAACGTTTCCCCTACAACGAGAATCTCATACTCCAGGTAAAGGCTCGCTAATTCTTCAAGGATGACATCGTTGTCCGGTTCCGGGTCTTTGAAATAGGGGTGAAGGGGCAGAAATTCTTTCCCCTTTTTCAGCGGGGCATCGGTGGAGAGGGTTTCTTGGATGAGATGTAGGTATCCTTCCGCAGTCCGCTGCCAGATATACCTGTCCCGTACGCGCTGATACCCGATCTCCGCCATGCTTTCCCACTTCTTCTGATTGGCGACGAGGCTGAACAGGGCGGAACTGATCTCCTGCTCATCCGTGGGATCCACCAGGAGCCCATATTCGTCGTCGCCTTCCAATAAACTTTCTCTAGGCCCGCCAAACTTGGTGACCACGACAGGCATCCCGGAGGCCATCGCCTCTAAAGGCGCCAGACCAAATGGTTCATAGAGCGCGGTGAGTGCGAACACGGAGCGTTTCCCGGCAAAATGGCGGTATGCAGCACCCAGTTCTTGCTGTCCCTGGATGGCGAACATGGAGATCTGACCCTTCATATCATGGTCTTCTACAACCTCGATCAGGTTGTCCAGCACTTTTTTTTCGGTTTCCCCGGCTCCCTGGTACTCATTGAGGGGGTGAGGGATGTTGCCGGTGATGATCACCAGGTTGGCCTTTTCCCGCAATTCTGAACTGGAAGCATAGGCCTTCAATAATCCCAGGTGATTTTTCTTGGGGTCTAGACGGCTGGAAGCCACGATGCAGGGATAGTCGATCCGTTCCCCTTCCAGATCCCTTTCCAGCATACGCTGGATATGGCGGGCGACGTCCTCCTCCTTTTCATAACGGGCGTCTTTGTCAAAGATACGCATATTGACCCCGGGAGGGATGACCGCAAAACGTCGATCATCCGTCCAGTCCACCGCCCCGCGGTAAGCGTTGTGGCTGTACTGGTTGTACCGTTCCTGTTCCGTGCTGGTGATGTTGAAAGCGGAACGGTTCATGGAACAGCGTTCCGCTATAAGCCGACGCCCGAAATGGTAGGTTTCGTCCATCTCTTTTAAGTTGCTTTCCCCCACCTGAAGCTTATCCATCTTCTGGGCGCCGAGGGAGTGAGCGGTGAATGTGAAGGGTATGCCGGTTTCTTCATTCAGGAGTACGCCGCATAATCCGCCGTCCCCGTAATGGGCGGTGAAAACATCGGGAAATCCACCTTCCTTTTCATAGAAGTCGAGGATGTTGGGGACCCAATCCCGCACCAGATGCGGCCAGAGCTGTTCTTTACGTAAAAACTCCTGGGGTCCAGCGGGAAGGCGGACGATGCGGAGGCGAGGAGCATGAGGGTAGGCGTCAAAGGGTTCTGCAAATTCGGGCCATTCAGGATCGACGATCTGTCGGGTGAGGATATCTACCCGATGCCCCAGATTCCCTAAGGCCAGGGAAACCTGTTTGACATACACCAATTGTCCCCCAAAATCAGGATGTTCCGTCCAATAACTGTCCTCGGGGTCAAAGTTTCCCTGCGGGTTTAGGAAGGCGATGTGCATGGATGAATCCTTGAGGGATCACGGCCGAGCAAAATCCACAGTGTAAAATTTCCGCACGGTGTTTCCTTTCTTATAGTATATTACACCAACGCCCAAATCGGTGGAATAGGGCGAAAGGATGGTGCGTTTGTGGATGTTGTCCTCATACTTGGGGTCCTGCGAGGGG
>JAWLER010000011.1:0-63592 GCA_041686005.1 Anaerolineales bacterium
GGCGACGACGTGCAGGGTGTCTCCTGCTTGGGCATAGTACATATGTGGATTCCGGCTCTCGCTGGGGGTGGGGACGGGTGTGTTGGTGGGCAGCGCTGTGGGGGTGGGGAGGGGTGTGTTGGTGGGTGCGTCTGTTGCTGTTAGGGTAGGAGAAGGGAAGATCTCGCCGTTCCCTATTGCAGTTGTGGTTGAGGTCTCGGTGGGGACAGTGGTGGGGGGAGACGTGGGCGTCGGGCCGAAGGTCGGGGTGGCATAAGCGGGGGGAGGTATGAAGATAGGAGGGCTGTTCCGAGGGTAGTTGCAGCCGGCCAAGGGGAGGAGTATCAGGAGCAGGAGCAGGAAGCGTGTGCGTTTCACGTGGGTATCGAATTAATGTCGAATAAGGTTATCATCCGTCCTTCTGTCCTCAGCGTATACCGTCTGGGAATCACGATGGAGTGTGCCCTCGTAAGGAATTCCCCATCCATTTGAAATCCAACCGCCAAGGTTAAAGGGGATGTCTTGATCTGCCGGAATCCATTCTCCATTATACCGCCGGGCAATATGCAGGTGCGTGCCTGTCGAGATCCCCCCTTCACAGGAGGGGTGACCGATCCTGTCTCCGGCTTGAAGCTGTGTGCCTGTTTCAACCCTGTCCCGCTTTTCAATATGCATGTATAGCAGGGACCACCCGGTTTGTTCATATGGGTCTCCGTCCAGGCTTTGCACCACAGCGCCATGATCTGATCTCACCACCATGCCATCCGCCGCGGCCACCACCCACTCGTCGCTGGTGACGCAGCCTTGATTGCCGGGTGGCGGTGCAAAGTCGAGGGCAGCCCAAGCGGAGCCTGTGTCCCAGCCCCCGTGGGGGCCGCCTGTGAAGGCCCAGGTCACGCCCGGTTCAAAGGGCAGCTGCAGCGCCGGTTGGGAAAGGTCATCCGGCAGCAGGGGCTGAAACGCGAAATCGAACGGGTAACCAAACAGACGCTGATAGGTGGCAAAGAGCCCATCTTCCGACGTGGCTTGGCGCCATTTTTTGTGAGGCAGGAGCTTAGAGAAGAAGTGCTGGACACCTGCTGTGCCGGCGTTGATCGTGGTATTGATGGGGACGTTGATCCCGTCGGGCAGCTGCCAGCTGGCGATCCCGTTCACGCGC
The DNA here is from genome assembly GCA_041686005.1 of Anaerolineales bacterium. Lineage (GTDB taxonomy): Bacteria > Chloroflexota > Anaerolineae > Anaerolineales > UBA11858 > B10-G9. Next base: position 1,139 of record JAWLER010000011.1, read on the forward strand.
CACACATAATATCCCCAGTTGAGCTGGTTCGCTGCCCATGCCGTCTGTCGATACAGCCCTTCATAGCCAGCTTCTTTGTGCCCCATGGGGAACTTTTCGTCCTTGGCTTTGTTTTTAGTCACCCATCCACTTTGGTGCTCCAGGAGCGCAATTAACAGACGGGGGTTGACGGAATAATTACTAGCCACCAACTGGATGATGTCCGGTCCGGTCAGCGTTTCTCTATTGACTTCCTCTTCGTATGTTGTGATGGTGCCTCCCCATTCTTGGAGGACGCTTTCGACATCGAAGAGGACGGTGTAGGGGCCGTATACCAGTTCGGAGTCGGGGAGGATTTTAAAATCAGGGCCGGTTTCACTGTATGTCGGGGCAGGGAGGATGAGCTGCTGCCCGGCATAGATGAGGTTTGGGTTGTCAATACCATTCGCTTTAGCGATCTGTTTGGGGAGCAGTTGGTAACGGTAGCCGATCTTCTTCAGGGTATCTCCCGCTTTGACGATGTAGTACTCCTCCTCTGTGCGCAGGGTGGGTAAGGGATTGGGCGCGTCTGGCGTCGGCGTGTAAAGCGGTTGGTCGGGCTCCCGGGTGGGGGGCTGGTAAGGATGGGGTGAAGGTGTGGGGGTGGATTCTGGGGGAGACTCTTGGTGCGCAAAGGGGAGGTAGGGTGCGGTATGGGCGTGTTTGGTGCACCCCACCATTACAAGGGCCAACAAGCAGGTTGTGAGTCTCTTTAAATGCGGCATAACTCAGGTTTTCTATCCCTTACTGAGCGATTTCTGTATTATTATTACTCTATTATGGAGGAGATTGCAAGATTGGTGCCGCAAAGCGGGACAGAAGAGGACGTTTTGCGTATAGATATGTGTGTTTCTACGGGTGAGAAGGTTTAGATGTTTCTTGGTTTGGGATGGGGTGTTCCACCCTGCCGGATCAGGAGTGGAAAAAAGGGAGCATTATGAGCGCTTATATTGTATATGCTATGTTGGCTGGTTTCGCTTGGGGATTGGGCGGTTTTTTTGAAAAGGCGGGTCTTCAGGCCTTGAAATTACCCCCCATTGCGGGGATCACCCTCCGGACGGTGATCGCCATGCTGATCTTGGGGGCCCTATCCATCCCTGCCTGGAAGGAGGTCGGGGACCTTTCCAACCCTAAGGCGTGGTTGATGATCGCCGTTGGCGGGGGTGTGATTGCCGGTAGTTTGGGCATGTGGAGTTTCTATTCCTCCCTTTCCATGACGGAAAACTTGGGAGTGACCCTGGCGATTGCCTTCGCGTTTTCCCCGCTGACCGGTACTGTGGTAGGCTTGATTGATGGATCACAAGAGATCAATCTCAAAGTTGGACTGGGTTTAGCGGCGATGATCACGGGTATTGTTTTGCTGCAGACAAGCCAGCACCGCACTCCTCACTGAGACATGGTGCTGGGTTGGCTTAGGACAGGTGCTTAGCGCTGGATCAGATGCTTGGCATAGAGCAAAAAAAGACCAGTATAATAGGGGGGCGGGAAATGGATAGGGTGCCACTTTCCTTTTCTTGCTTAAAGGTGAAAGGTATTCATCAGGTTGGTGGACAGGCAGTGGGAGGTTTTGGGTTAACATGACTGTGCTCGTTATTTCTGATATTCATTCAAATCTGACGGCTTTAGAGGCGGTCCTTGAAGAGGCTGGGTCCTATGACTCGGTGTGGTGTTTAGGGGATGTGGTAGGCTACGGTCCTGATCCCAATCAATGTGTGGAGAGGGTCCGGGATTTACCAGAATTGGCCTGTCTGCGGGGCAATCATGACAGCGCGGTGACGGGTTTGGCTGAAAAAGCGAAATTTAACCCGACTGCCCAAGAAGCACTGGAATGGACCGAGAAGGAGCTCCATGCCAGCAACCTCACATTTATAAAGGACTTGCCAAGTCATCTGGAAAAGGGGGAAGTGACCCTGGCGCATGGAAGCCCTCGAGATCCTGTTTGGGAATATATCATGGACCCCTATACCGCGACTGCCAATTTCGATTTCTTTTCAACGCCCTATTGCCTGGTGGGTCATTCTCACATCCCCTTTCTATACGCCTATGAAGATGGGGAGGAACTGGTGGTCCGGAAACCTCTGCCATTAGGGGAAGAGGTGCAGCTTCCGGAGAGAGCCCTGCTCAATCCCGGTTCGGTCGGTCAACCGCGGGATAACGATCCCAGAGCTTCCTATGCCATGTTCGACCCTGAAGAGCGGACCTGGATCCATTGCCGTGTTGCTTATGATGTCGCAGCAGTCCAGCAGCGGATGCGGGATGCCGGTTTGCCTTTGAACTATATCCAGCGAATTGCCCATGGCTGGTGAAGGAACTTTTCAGGGAGAAATTCCGTCATAGAAGCAGACATGGATGTTTATATAAGGAGGGCCAGATATGGATAAACGCATTTTCCTGATTTTCCTGATTGTTTTGATGGTCGCAGGTTGTTCCCCGGCCAGATCCGCACTCCAGCCAGAAGCCCTGCTCGAAAAAGGCGGGGAGGCGATGAGCGGGGGAGGGGTCAGCGACCGCTCTTTTGAAGTATCCGGAGAGCCCGAGGTGGATTCCTCCCTTGCCTCTTATAACGAAGAGGGTCAAGGGGAAACGATGGAGAGGATGGTCATTAAAAACGCCAATCTATCCATCGTCGTCGAAAGCCCATCTGAGACGATGGATGAGATCAGCCGGATGGCCTCGGAGATGGGGGGATATGTGGTCTCTTCCAATCTCACCCAGGTCCAAACCGACCGTGGTGTGGAGGTCCCGCAGGCTCGAATCACCATCCGGGTGCCGTCTGAGAAATTGGATGAGGCTCTAGAAATCATCAAAACCGGCGCCGGCGAGGTGTTGTCGGAAAACGTCTCCGGCCAGGATGTGACCAAAGAATACACGGACCTGGAATCACGCTTGCGACATCTACAAAATGCGGAAGCTAAGTTGATCCAGATCATGGACGAAGCGACCAAAACGGAAGATGTCCTCAGCGTCTATAACCGCTTGGTGGAAGTCCAGGAGGAAATGGAACTCGTCAAAGGACAGATGCAATACTATGAACAGTCAGCAGCGCTCTCCGCTATCACCGTGAACATTCAAGCCAATGAAGCGGTCCAGCCGCTGAAGATTGGCAACTGGCAGCCCGTGGGCGTGGCCAAAAATGCGATCCAGGCGTTGATCAGTACCCTGCAGTTCTTTGGCGATGCCGCGATCTGGCTGGGCTTGTTCGTCCTGCCTGTCTTGCTCATCCTGTACTTCCCGATCCGTTATGGATGGAAAGGGCTCAAACGATTGTTCCGGTCTCGAAAGTCCTCAAAGGAGGACGAATCGGAAAAAGAGTAACGGGAAAAATTCAACCCCGAAAGAGGAAACCTGAGATCGATTTCGATCTCAGGTTTTTTATTGGGGATCATGATCTTGGGGATTCCTTGGTTTATAATGTTGGGTATGAAAACTTTGATCAGAGAAACCCAAGATCTGATTGGTAAATCACTCACCCCTTACCAGATCAGCTTGCTCGAGCGGTATATGCAGGAGCTGGATATCTGGAACGAGCGTTACAGTTTAACGGCCATCCACGACCCGGAAAAAGTGCGGGTGAAGCATTTTCTGGATTCTTTCAGTTGTTATTTGGTGATGGAAAACACCCCCCTGCGGCGGTTGATTGATATCGGGAGCGGCCCCGGATTTCCTGGGATCCCTTTGAAGATATTGCTTCCCAAGATTGAAGTGACCCTGGTGGATTCTGTAAAAAAGAAGACTGACTTCTGCCAGCACATCGTCGACGCGTTGAAACTGGAAGGCATTGAGGTGGTGCGGGAAAGGGCGGAGCGCCTGGCGAAACAACCCCAGTATCGAGAGGAATATGATTGGGCTGTGGCCCGGGCGGTGGCTAACTTGCGGGAGTTGGCGGAGTACCTCATCCCCTTCGTCAAATTGGGCGGGCACATGCTGGCCATGAAGGGGGACAGCGGGCCAGCTGAGGCCCATGATGCGCAGGAAGCCATCAAACTACTCGGGGGGGAACTGTCGAAAATCCACCACCTGACGCTCCCGGGTGTGGCAGAAGACCGCTATCTTGTGGTCATTAAGAAAAAAGCTTCCACGCCGGAGCGGTACCCCCGCCGGGTAGGTATACCTCAAAAACGCCCTCTGTAGTCAATTGGCTTGGAGTCGTCCTTGCCGGATGTGCCACAATTGGGATTTCTCTCTAAATTCAGGTGTAAAGAGGGAAATGTCCGTGGTGGTCAGCAGGGATTGTTCGGTTTTCGCGAGTCGATCCAGCAGATCTCGGCGTCGGGTTTCGTCGAGTTCGGCTAAAACTTCATCCAACAGTAAGACGGGCCAGTGCCCGTTCTTCTCTCGAATCCAGGCCACCTCGGCCATTTTCAGGGCCAACAAAGTCGTTCTGATCTGCCCCCGGGAGCCATAGGTGCCCAAATCCACGCCGTTGCTGAGGAAAAGCACGTCATCCCGGTGCGGTCCGATGGTGGTCACCCCCCGGTTGATTTCCTCCCCTCGCAATTCCAATAACCGCTCCCGCAGCCCGTCCTCGATCTCTTCCAGGGATAACCCCGAGCGGTCAAGTGGGTTCTGAAGCGGTAATTCTATCTGCCCGGGAGGATTGGGCAGTGGTTCGTAAGCTGGCTGGTACGCCAGGCGGAGCACCTCTTCCCCCCGTGTTAATTCCTGATGAATGGATGCCGCCTGATGCTCCAATTCCCGGAGGAATTGAATCCGGGCGTACATGATCCTGGAACCGTTCTGGGTGACAAGCTCGTCCCAGTACGCCAATTGGTCAGGGTCTCCTCCCCGGTCAGACAATTGTTTTAACAGCGCGTTTCGCTGGCTGATGGCTTTGTTGTACTCTGTGAGATAGTTATTGTAGGCGGGATGCACCTGGGAGATGGTCAGGTTGAGGTAGCGCCTTCGCTGGCGGGGGGATTCCGTGATCATCTGCAGCATGTGAGGAAGAAAGAGGACGGCGTTGAAATGACCGACCACATGGTTGATTTGCCGCTTCTGCCCGTCGAGAAAAACCTCTTTCCTGACGTAAGGGTTCCCGTTGTTGTTTGTGTCTTGGATGAGACGAATTTCTATCTGGTGGCCCCGCTCCCCTTTGTGGTAATCAGCGACAATGCGTGCCACTGCGATGTCCTTCCGTTGGGCTGAGAAGTTGATCAGTTCTCCGGAACTCCCCGCCTGAATGGAATCCATGCTGGAGACGAAATAGACCGCTTCAAGCAGGCTCGTTTTCCCCTGGGCGTTATCACCGATGAGGATAAGCGAATTCTTGGGGATGTCTTGATCTAATCTGGAAAAAATTCGGAAATCGGTCAGGGAGAGGTGTGTGAGGTACATGAGGTGTTTTAAACGGGATCGATGGTCTCTTCGGATTTCCAAACCTCCGTCGCCCGGTCTGTATACAGCACGCCGTTCAGGTGGTCAACCTCATGCTGGAAAATCCTTGCCAGCCATCCCTCCGCTTTCATCTTGAAAGGTTCCCCCTGGTCGTTCTTGCCCTGGATGGTGATGGAACGAGACCGTTCTACATCCCCCATCAGACCGGGAATGGAAAGACAGCCTTCCGACCCTGACACCATGTCTTGAGAGAATTTTATGATCTCGGGGTTGACGACTTTATAGAGGGTGGAGGGGATCGTCTCATCCTCTTCACTGCCAAATTCAACCACGATCACCCTTTTGGAAACGTTCACTTGAGGTGCTGCAAGCCCTACCCCTGATTCCTGATGCATGGTCTCAACCATGTCATCCATCAGTTCCTCTAAAGCTTCGTCAAAGGCTGTGACTTCTTCCGCTTTGACCCGTAGAGTGGGGTGGGGGACACAGATCACTTCTCGGACTGCCATGATGCGATCACTCCGTTCTCCTGCTTAGGGGTCAATCCACTGGGTTGATTTCTTCTCCCGTATCTTCAGCGTCCGCCCTCTGCCGGTGATACGCTGCAAGGAATTCTACCATATCGTCCCGGTGGCGCTCCGCCTGCTCCTGTTCTTTCCTTTTCAGGGCGGTGTTGTAATATTCGAAGATCTCATTCTGGACCAATTTCGGTTTTGCCACGTTTTCGAAGTCGAGTTGGATGTCACCGACATTGATGGCCACCGTGCCGTAATTGAAGAGGCGCTGCAATATATTGTCTCGTTTGTAGTCGAGACTGAGGATGTTTTCGAGGAGAGCGGATCGTTTGGTTTCCCTTCCCAACGGTTTACGATCGATATCAATGACTTGGTTTTTTGTGAGTTGGAAACGGTCGTTCGCCCAGTCTGCAAAGATATAGACCAAAATAAGCGCGTTGACTGTCAGGAGGATAGAGAGCAAAGCCAGGGAAGGGGACAGGATCAGGTTGACCATGCGGGCGAAAAAGGCGACCAGGAGGGTCAGGAAAGTGATCAGTAACCACCAGGCGCGCAGGAAGAGCACGAATTTATGTTTCCGGTAGGTGATGATGTCGTTCCATTCATAGCGGGCCCGGAAGAGGTTGAGGAATTGTTGAAAGTAACTCATCGATTCCGAGGTCTCAGGTAGTGGCCCATCCTCCGCTGGTAATTGATCCTGGGCAAAGGATGAGGGGGGTTTTCCCCCGGCTTCTTCTTTCAGCCTCTCCCGGAGCGTTTCATCGATTTTGGCTGCCTCGGTACGTTTATAACGTTCCGCAGCCACGTAATGGGCTTCCTGGATGAGGGCAGCCAAAACGGCCGGGTGCCCGGCGTTTTTCATGGGCATGTTGCCCGTATAGGTCCTGACGATGACATCTCCATACCCGATCAGGCGCTGCAGTTGGTGGGTTGAGATGTTCACGGTAAGCACCGATCCCAGGGGGACCTCGCGGCGTTGATCGCGAAGCCAGATCACCTTTTCGACCCACACCACGCGTTCACTGGTGACGAGGTAATAATCATTTCCCCAATCGAGCCATAACCACAGCACCCAGCATCCATAGAAAAGGAAGCTCAGTGGGGCGAAAAGGAAGGGGTTGAGGTTGAGGACGACGATCCCGGCGCTGGAGAGCAGGGCGAGAAGAAAGGGGAGTATCAAACGGGTGTAAAAGGTGATCACATGCTTGCGATCAATGAAACGGATCTCTTCCTTTTCGCCGATCCAGGAAAAGGAACGCGCACGGGCCAGGGAGTCGCTGTTATTGATGGCGACCAGCGTGCGTTCGATGGCTGGAAAGGTCTCCAGCAGCGAGTGAAAAGCCCGATCCTGAAGGCTGAGGAGGGTCGTCTGCTCCGCTGCCCGGGCGCTTGCCATGCGGGGTTGCCTGGAGAGTAAAGCCTCTTCCCCAAAGTGCTCTCGCCACCCTACGGACGTTTTTTTACCTTCCCCAAAGTGGAGGGTGATCTCTCCCGAGACCACGATGAAGAAGTTCCGTCCCGTCTGACCCCTGCGATATAGGACCTCCCCCTTTTGAAGGGTGACGGGTTTAAATAAGCGGGTGATGTGCTGCAATTCCTGATCCTGCAAGGATTGGAATAAGTAATGACCTTTGAGGGTGGAATAAATGGTGGGTTGGTCCATAAGGGTTGTTTTCCAAACTACATTTTCTACGTTTTGATTTTAACACAGTCTACAGCGGGTTGTGAAAAAGGGGGATTTGAGTGGGGGTCTCCTCCGTTCTCCGCTGCCTGTACCCTCTCGACGGGAGGGAAATCGATGTTAAAATAAGAGGGCGTTTCCGTACATAGGTAAGGAGCAAGAAGTATGCCCATCAGTTTCGGTACCGACGGTTGGCGAGCTGTCATCTCGGACACCTTCACTTTCCATAATTTACGTCTGGTGACCCAGGCCATCGCGGATGCCATTCATTCTGGTCATTGGTCGGGGGAAACGTCCCTGGAAAAACCCCCTGACCCCAATCGCATGGTGGTCGGATTCGACACACGGTTCCTATCGGACCGGTATGCTTGGGATGTGGCCCGGGTGTTGGCAGCCAACGGGTACACGGTGTACCTCACCCAGGCGGATGCGCCTACCCCGACGATTTCCTACGCAGTGCGAAATCTGGGGGCCATTGGTGGGATCGTGGTCACCGCTTCCCATAACGCCCCCCGTTACAATGGGGTGAAGCTGAAAGCCGCTTATGGCGGGGCAGCTTCTTCCGAGCAGTCCAGGCGGGTGGAGATTTATCTGAATGATAATCAGGAGCGCGGACGGGGGCCGAATCTCATGGACCGGGAACAGGCTCTGGAACAAGGGTTGATCCAAAGGTTCAACCCCATCCCGGATTACTACCAGCATTTGCGAACATTGATCGATTTTGATGCCATCGCGGAGAACCCCCCACAGATCGTGGTGGATTCCATGCACGGCTCGGGCCGGGGGGTGATCAAAGGGATTTTAAAGGGGACGGGGTGCGAGGTGCAGGAAATCAGAGGGGAAATGAACCCTGGATTTGGGGGCGCCCATCCAGAACCGATTGAAAAACACCTCGGCGCGTTGGCGGGGGCGATCAGCACAGGCTTGGGTTGCTTGGGGTTGGCGCTGGACGGAGACGGGGACCGCATCGGCGCCATGGATGAGCGCGGTAATTTCGTCGATCCCCATAAGATCATGGCTTTAGCCCTTCGCTATTTGGTGGAAGAACGGGGGATGCGAGGGCCTGTGGTCCGCACGGTGTCCACCACGCGGATGATCGACCGCCTGGCAAAAGGGTATGGGTTGCCCGTTTATGAGACGCCGGTTGGGTTTAATTACATCGCTGATTACATGTTGAAGGAGGACATCTTGATCGGCGGGGAGGAATCTGGAGGGATCTCATTCCAGGGGCACATCCCGGAAGGGGATGGCGTCTTGATCGCTCTCCTGCTTGTCGAGATCGTAGCTGAATCCGGTCGCACATTGTCCCAGTTGGTGGATGATCTTCTGGACAGCGTGGGCCCGGCTTATTATCAACGCACGGACCAACGCATTAAGTATCCGATTAAAAAGGAGAACATGGTGGAGGAACTCCTGCAGAGCGTGCCGGATACGATAGGGGGTGAGGCTGTGGAAGAGGTGGCCACGACCGATGGGGTCAAGTATATCCTCTCGGATGATTCCTGGCTTCTTATCCGCCCCTCGGGCACGGAACCCGTGCTGCGCGTTTATGCAGAAGGGCGGAGCGAAGAAATCGTAGCAGCGCTTTTAGGATTTGGGGAGAAAGTTGCCGAACAATTAACCTGAGCGTTATCAAATGGGGGACAACAAAAACCACAGCAGGCCAATGGATCAGGCTGCTGTGGTTTGTTTTTTTAATGGGTACTTGACAGGGAAACCGGAGGAGCTACGTCGAGGAGGACCTCAAGCGTCGGCTGAGGAAGATCACGACCAGCAGCACGCCTGCGATCGCCAACAATCCTGGCACGCCGAGATCGTCAGCAAAACCCGTGTCGGGTAAACTTGTCGCTGTGGGTTCCGGTGTCCCCTCTTCCCCTTCCTGGGCTTGCTCGGTGAGCAAGGCAGACACGGTCGCTGTTTCGGGGGAAGGCGTGTCCGTCTCCAGGATGGGGGTGTTTGTGGGAGCGGGGGTGGAGGTTGCAGTGGGTTCGACCGTTGATGTGGCAGTCGGCTGAGGGGTGTTTGTGCTGGTCGGTTCAGCTTGTTTTGCCATTGCGGTCTGCTCACTTTGCACGACGATGGCCGTATTGGTGGCTTCAATGGCAGCCACTTGGGTTTGCTGCGCTTGCTCTCTTCCGGGGAGGAAGACGACCGCATAGGCTGCAATGGCGATGAGGGCCAATAACAGGACGCCTCCTAAAATGCCCACCACAATCAGGAATGTGCGATTTCCACCTTCTTGTGATGTAACCTCATCCTCCAAATCCATCTCTTCGAAATCTAAATTGTCAAAATCGTTAGACATACCCATGGTTTCTCTCCTCTGATTACCCTGTCAAGTGGGGATCAATAAGGATTTGCTTTCCTGATTAGGTTTCCATAATTTTAAGGTTTTTCAAAGGCAGCCACTCCCGTGTGTTTCTGCCGAGATTGATCAGAGCTGCAGGGGTTTGGATGCCGCTTGGAAATGTATAAGGTTTGAGGAATAAGTTTTCAATGGTCCCGATGCGGGAGGTAAAAGGACCCGTATCAACGTAGACCTTTCTTCCAATCGAAAATTGATCTGCTTCTTTTGGCATCTCATACTGGTCTGTCGAGGGGAGGGAGATGACGATTTCTGGGAATTTGCCCGCTGAATGATCATATGCCTGGGCGTTCAGGGAGATCTCTTTTTCCTCATTGGAAATTAAAAGCCTGGTTGCCGAGGCGTTCATTGGCCTTTGACCGAAGCTGTCGATGACGATAATCGGATACTCCATTTCTTGGGCGACGGGAATTAATGAGGAGGACATGCTGCCCAGAATAAGGCCCCGGATGGGGATGGAGGCTGCGGTGGAGAAGAAATGGGGGTCTTTACAGTAACCTCCGATTGCGATCGCCCCTCTGAAGCTGATGTCGATTTGATCCGCTTGCACTTCCTCATCGAGATCTCTGCTCAAAGGCTGGATGACGCCGTGGGTGATTTTGCCGTTGCCCCACACCCCTTGAATCAAAGCCCCTACTGTTTCGACGATCACGCCGTGCTCGGGGATGATGTTCGTCACTGTGCCTTCCATGCCAGCCAGGAGTTGGTAAGGGGAGCTTTCTTTCTCCAAGAGGACTTTTCCTTCGCCAGCGATCTTTACTTCGCAATCTGCGGGCGCTCTGACCACACGCTGGAACAATCCTACAGGTCCAGCGATGACATCCCCTTTTGTGAGCACGTCTCCCGCTTGCCGTTGGAGGAGATCATCCGCTTTGGTAGGGGAGACATTCAACCCTTTGGTAAGGTCTATCATGATATGCTGGGGCTCAAGGTTTGTTTCGGCGACCACATCCAGGGGCGCGACTTTTTGCATCCGGCGGGCGACTACCCTCCCCGGGATGGGGAGGACGCGTTCGCGGCGGATACTGGTGATGGGAAAGATGTGTCTTATAGGGGCCAGCATTTGCGCACCTTACCTACCTTTTCTTTTTTGAAGATCCATGCTTCACTTATATTTCTCAAAAACGTTGATCCAACTTCTGACCCATTTCAGGTTCCTCTCTGGATCCGGGGAGAAACGCAAGGGTCGGCCTCGAGCATCGATGATTATACCCAAAGAGCCGCCCACCGCGCTTACTTTGCCTGCTTTGCCCGGCCCTCCCATGCCGATATCAAAACCGTGGAGGGGGCGAAGGTGGAGGGTGACCTTCTCCCCGATGTCGGTGGGAATTACACTGAGGTCTCCATATTTAATGTCCCTGGTGCTTTTTTCCCCATTCTGTCTGGTCATCCGCAGCCGTAAGATGGGGGTACCGGGCCGTGCATTCCCAATAGGTGCAATAACCGTGCCTAAGTTTAAAAAGGTGCTGGTTTCGATGACTTGCACTGTGAGTGTGGGGTTGATTTCACTGATGATCCCCAAGGAAGGCAGCAGGCCGTTTTGATCCAGAGCGATCGTCGTTACACCTGTAGGTTGCAACCCGTCCAACAACATGAGCAGGCTTTGAGCCCGGGTGGGAGCCTGGGTGATTACGCTTCCCGAGCCGATAATGGGTTCCACCGCTGGTAAGAGGGAGCCCTTCCGGAAAGTTGGAGGGACGTCCGGTAGCAGGTTTTTGATCGCGATACGTAGGATCTGCCGCGCCATGGCCTGCTCGACAGCGAGTTCTTCCTTGGTAGCTGGCAGGGTGTCCGGGTAGATCGATTTATTGTGCAGGTAATCGCGGACAAACTGGTTTGGTATTTTGATGGGAAGCCAGCGGGTGATGTCCGCGATTGCACCGTGTTCTAAAATCTGTTGGCTGCCAACGCCTACCCCCAGATTTGAAAATACCCGTAAAGTCTCCTCCCCATCAAAAGCGCCGGCGACGGTTGTGCTTCGGGAACCGATATCGACCCCTAGGACGCCTTTATCCGGTTCATATCTTTGACTTAAGAACCGGATCACGCGACCCAGGGCGGTAGCCGTAGCTGCCATGTGTCCATCGGTCCAGGTCAGGACTTCACTCATCCCCCCCACCTTTTTCCGCCTGATCATCTTGTAAATATCTGCCAGCTCTTTTTGAGCGGGGTACATTTGTTTTTGAGATAAGGCTGGCTGGATGTTCGGGGCGATGTGCAGGTTGCTTATTTTGGAAAGATTGTCTTTTACTTCTTCCTGCAAATCCTCATTTCCAACGTAGAGTATATGTGTCTTTTGATCCTCCCTGGTCAGATAACCGGCCAATCCGACCACTTCAATGAGGTTGAGGATGGACTTCGAAGCGCCGCCGTTTGTGCCTCCGGCAACGATGATCAAATCGGGCCGGCTTTTCAACAAAAGGTCAATCCGTTCCGCGTCTTGCCTGCGGTCGTTGAGGGATACTTTCTCGACGATGTGGGTGTTGATGGTGGAAGCCAATTGCTCCGCCAAAGATAGGGAGACATCGTCTAATAAGCCCACGGCGACCACTCGAATGGGTTCTCCCGCCGATATGGTAGCGACGATGGCATCCACCCCGTTGTTATCCATGGTGCTGGGGATGATAAACCCTTCCTCTTCACTGATAAGATCTCTGCCCGTGGAGTTCTGGAGGGCCTCGATCGCGCGCCAAACACATTCTGCGATATCAAAGAAGGGGGATCCAGCTGTCGATGGGGCAGATCCTTTGGAAATGAATCGGTATTTGGTGTTGACAATGTCAAAAAGAAGCGCTCGGGTGGTGGAAGAACCGATGTCAATGGCTAATACAGAATTGATGTTGGTTTGTGAATTTCCCATATGATTAGAAAGAGAAGATCTGGATCTGTATTTGGTTCAGGTAATCCCACAGGAAGGATAACCGTTCAACCAGGGCGGAGAGCGCGGAGATGTACACCCCAGCAAATAAGACGCCCAGGGTGATGGCGATGAAAATGTGGCCGATCTTTCCCAGGACTTGAATAAACGGTAGCTGTTGGTCCGTTTGCCCTGGCATATATCCCGTGCCGAAGTGAAAATAGACCAAAGTCGTAATGGTCCCCAGGATGATCATAAATCCATTGAGGATGGAGAAAAGAGAGCTTGATGCTGAAGGGGCTTCAAAACTGTTTATGGTGCCTAATAATTGCGGAAAGAGGGTGCCCGTGATCGTGCCGCCTATCGCGGATGCGGCACCAATCCCGACCAGGATGGCAACAGACCAGTTCCCCGCTTTTCTAAGGGGGGTGATTTTTGTAAACAGGAATAGGCTGGGGATAAAAATCAGCAAGGATAACAGGCGTTCTGCGCTTGAGCCTGTGAACAAAGGCAGGATGAGGCGCGGCACGATGACGTTGTTGATGGTGATGATCGCGGCATATCCAGCGGTCACGCCAATGAAAATATGGGACGCGAGACGAAAGAGCGGGTTATCACCGAGGATGTAACTAAAGATCAGCAATGTGAACAGGAACCCCAAGGAAAGACCGATGAAATCGGTGAGGTTGAATGGCGACATGTCAGGGCCCTCCCCTCTTTTCTTTGTTTTGCTGCTGTTTGATGAGGTTTAAGATCCCGTTCGCGAGTCCGCCGATGAAAACGGTCAGCACGGTGACGATAATGCCGACGTTCAGAGGGAACAAGAAGCCACTGGAGAGATTTGGTTTCTCGGCTAAGCCTTCGTAGATCCTCCCCCCTGGCAGCCCAGCGACCAGCCCGGAGATCTGTTGGGGGCTGGTTTCGTAATAGGGTCGGACCAGAGGTTCCGCCTGTGCGCTGACGACCATGCCCACTTTCGATTTGGAGATGTAGGGCTTGATCTGCTCGATCCAAATCCGCGCTGTTGTTGGATCGTCGGTGATGATCAATACCAACGCGAAATCGGAAAAAGACTCGACTTCTTTGAGGGGCGGCGAACCCCAGGCATTGGCGCCGTTAAAGGCAATGGGTACGATCTCCCGTGGAGCAATGGAAAAGCTCAGGACACCTGCGGTTTGCCCCGGGATGTACCCGAGGTTGATATAGTCCTTCCCATGCTGGTATTCGTGTTCGGCTTGGGTGCGGGAGATGAAATATTCAGCCAGGGAAGGACCTGTGGGTTGGGTGGATACGAGGGCCACATACGATTTCTGGCTTAACAGGTGGTCCACTACCCCGGATGCTGTGGCGTTTAATTCCCCAGCCAGCGCGGGTTGGTAGTCAAAGACGATCAGGGCAGTGTCCTCCTCTTCCAGCCCGTCGATCATTTCATACAAGGCAGTATATCCCCCGTCAGGGTCCGGGTCCCCCCCCGTGGGTTGGATATCTCCCCATCCGCCTGCGACGATGCTGGCCCCCACGGACAGGAGGAGGATGAGGGCGATAAACCAGCGTAAAATCCTTTGGGTGGGGATTTTGGTTGGTTTGGGACTGGGTTTGACTTTTCTCTCTTGGGAAATGACGTTTTCTAAAAGGGAAGTGTATTCCCTTTGCGTCTTGGTGACTTTGAGGTCAAAGGTGAGGTCTTTGACGTCTTCTGCTCTTATTTGATCGATTTCCGCTTCCGCGGGGAGGACGCTGGGGATCCCGGCCAAGGGCCCATAATTCTCAATGTACTCTTCATCTTCCGCCAACCCTGATGTGTCAGAGGATTCAACCACAGGCCGCATGGCTTCCACCCACCCCGGGAGTTCCCCCGGTGAAATGTCACTTTCCAGGTCGGTTTCCGTTTCTTCATCCATGTCAACGGAGGTGAGCCAGCTGGGCAATTCCTCATCGAACAAATCGTCAAGGAACTCGTCTTCCTCATCGAGGTCAAAGGGCTGGATGGTTTTTTCGCCTTCAGATAGGGGTTCTTCCCCCTCCGCCAACCAGGAGGGAAATTCTTCTTCTTGGGCTGGTTCCGGGGAGGGTGGTGCAGCCGCTTCTTCCTCTTCAGGCGCTGCTTCTTTTTCTTCCTCCTCTGGTTGAAGCCAGTCTGGAAGTCCCTGTTTCCCTTCAGAGGGGGCTTTTTGAGGTTCTTTTTCTCCCTTTGGTTCGGATATCCAATCCGGGAAGGCCTCTTCTTCTTCGGGAGGTTCCTCGCTTTTTTCACCTTCCACATCCAAATCCCGGATGCGCTGCAGCCAATCGGTGTCTTCCTTCCCCTCTTTCTTCTCGGCCGCTGGTTGCATCTCGCTGGGTTCCTCACCTTCTTCCGCAGCATGGAGGACGTCTAACCAGCCCAATTCCCCCTCATCCTCAAATTCTGGGGGCTCTTCTTGGGCCTTGCCCTGCCCGGTCTCCTTGCCGTCAGAGGGCACATCAGAGGGGGATGCGAATTGATCACGGGGGGCTGAAATGTCCTGGCCTGTGGAAGGCACGTCCTGGGGAAGAGGAGAACCGCAGTATTCGCATTCTTCTCTACCCTCAGGATTCGTTCTTCCACAATTTGGACATTGTATCTCAGCCATATTTAACCCCCATAAGGACGATCTGTTCCGATTAACACCCGTAACCCGGTGGCGATGGTACCCAAAGCGATGCCTAACAGTAAGCCGCGCGCACCAGCCAATGCCGGCACATGCACAATCCATTGCCGAATTTGATTCAGGAAGGGGACTTCTGAGGTGAAGATGGACAATGTGCCTATTAAAACCATGAGTACGATGAAGAAGAAAACCCCGGCATAGCTGTTCAAGTTCCTGCGCAAATAATGGGTTGCTGCGTAGGTAAGACTGACAGCCATGACGGCCATCAAGCTGGTCTCAATCGGGAGTTGGATATAGTTGAAGAGCCAGCTGATGGTCTGGAAATTTGGCTTGCCAAACATGTAGCTCTGGAACATGTCGTAAAAACCGACGAGAAGGGTCGCGATCAAAGCGACCACCAGGATCAGGCTGTAGCCGCTGTTTTCATCGTTCCTGGCCATCTTACGGAAGTGCACAGCAAAAAGGTTGAGGATCCCAACGATCAAAGCCACTGCGGCCAAGACCAGACCGGCACGGAGAAATATGAAACGCAGGGTGGTCAGTACCGGGATGAAATAACCGGCCAGGACAATGATCCCCACCCCGATGGCTACTGCTGTGGCGACGGGCGCTTTGATTTTAATGTTCACAAGGACCCCATCAGTAAAGCTTGAAGGAATTCGTTCAGCCCCAAGTATTTAAGGATGATACCGGCGATGATCATGACCACCAGCAGCCACCGGAAGACATCTTGGGTGTTCACACTGGCGATGTGCATGGGATCTTCTCCCAAGTATGCCCCGACAGCGTATAATTCTTCACCGATCAACGGCTCCGTGGCGGTCGCGTACATGATGGCTTGGGCGGGGAGTTGGGTGGTGCCCGCGATCGTGGGGCTGCCCTGTCGTTCGCCGGCTGTGGTCAGCCAGGTCACTTCGCTTCCATACCACCCCGCCAATATATTCGCTGAGACCCGATCCTCGCGAATGGTCGTCAGGGTGCCCACAGCATAGGAAAAAGGCGTCAGCCCGACCAACTCTCCTACCGAGCGCCGCTCATGACCCTCAATGCTGATCGCTTCTGAGGTCCCTTGGATGATGTCTTGGGCGAGGATGGAAATGGTGGCGTTTCCTGTCGATGCCACAGGAGGGTAATCACACACGGAGGAGGACTTGATGATTTCCTGTAACATGCTCAACCCTGCTAACGCAGATGCGGATTGGAGACTCGTGAACCCGCCCCGGCCCAAGGAGACATGGAGCTGTGATCCTTCCTCGACAGTTAGACCAATGACCTCTTTGATTTTTTGAAAAGCGGGGATATGACGTAATCTTGGCTTCTTTTCCGTATCCTTGGTCAGGGTGAAGAAAACCATGGATCCCAGAAAGAGAAAAATGATCACGATTCCTGTAAAACCTGTTACCGTCACCGTGACAGACCTCCAAACGGTTATTTGGATTCGTAAGAGCGAAGCGACTGTACGAAAAGCTGTGTTGTCTCTGGATCCTCTAAGATGCCAGCGAGGTCAGAAGCTGTTCGTGAAGAGATAAAGGTGCTCAGAAGAGGTTGACTGAGGTACATAACCTGCGCGCCAACCACACTGAGAGGGCCTAGCGCTTCGATGAACGCGGCTGTGATGCGATGTAACCTCCATTTGTGGAGTGTGTCAATCAAGTTGACCCAATGTTCCTTTTCCATAGCTAAAATTTAGTATAGCATAGTTTCCTGGAATCAGAACGGCCTAAAAATAGTGCAAATATGACTTCTGATATGACGGGGAGGTTATTTCTTAACCTTGGAATCCCCTGAAATCAGAGTTAAGGTATTATATATGTAAGATTGCGCATTTGTCCACTTTCTCCAGGAGATGATTATGCAGCCCGATCTAACCCAGCATTTTTTAGAGTTGGTCCGTTTGGCCTCCACGGATTTGCCCCGAGATGTGGAAAAAAGCTTGCGGCAGGCGCGAGAGAGGGAGGAGGATGGCTCTGCTGCCCAGGGGGCTTTGGATACGATTTTGGATAATGTGGCCATGGCCAGGGAGAAATCTACCCCGATCTGCCAGGACACCGGCACGCCCATCTTTTACGTGGCGTATCCACAGGGATGGAGCACCCGAGAACTCGCATCTCAGATGATTGACGCGGTCGTTGAGGCGACCAAGAAAACATACCTCCGTCCGAATTCCGTGAACGCGGTCACCGGTGTTAACACCGGCGATAATACGGGAGGTGACCATTATCCGTCCATCCACTTCAAAGAGGTGGATGGGCCGGCGCTTACCGTGGATCTCATGCTCAAGGGGGGCGGGTGTGAGAATGTCGGGGCCCAGTATAAACTACCGGATACCCAATTGGGGGCGGGGCGAGACCTGGACGGGGTCAGGAAGGTGGCTTTGGATACCGTCTATCAAGCCCAGGGAAAGGGGTGCGCCCCGGGGACGTTGGGGATCGCCATCGGCGGGGACCGGGGGTCCTCTTACCTGGCTTCCAAAGAGGCTTTATTCCGGGATTTGGATGACACCCATCCGGATCCCACCTTGGCTGCCTTGGAAGAAAAGATCACTGAACAGGCGAACCAGCTTGACATTGGTCCGATGGGGTTTTCCGGGAAAACGACCGTGTTAGGGACAAAAGTTAAAGGCCTTCATCGTCTGCCCGCCAGTTACTTCGTCTCCATCTCTTACATGTGTTGGGCTTTCCGTCGGCGGAGGATGGTTTACGAAGACGGGGAGGTCACCTACATCTAAAAAAGGGACCATCAGGTGTTGAAAACCGCAGTGATGGGCTGATTGCATCATTGCGGTTTCGTTTTTGGCGATGCCTGGAAGGGGGAGGGGTTGGAGCCGTATCGATCAGGACCCCTGGGGGTTAAACAGAAGGGGATGTACGTCAGATAAGGATAGCAAAGGAATGGGTTATGAAACTGACAGCCAAAAAAGAGGCGCTTAAGAAAAGAGACCGCTGGATGTGGTATCTGTACGATGTGGGGAACTCGGCTTATGCCGCTGTGGTTATCCTGGCCATTTACTCGGCATATTTCAAGGAGCATGTGGTCGGCGGGGTGGAGGGCTCACGATTGTGGGGGCTTTCTGTGGGTATTGCCATGTTGGTTGTCGCCGTCATCGCGCCTGTATTGGGTGTGATCGCTGATTTCGCCGGCAGCAAAAAGCGGTTTTTACTCTTTTTCACCATCCTTTCCTGTGCTTCTACGGCTATGCTATATTTCGTCCAGAAAGGGGATATCTTGTTGGGGATGGTGCTCTTCATCTTGGCTGAGATCGGGTACCGCGGGGGACAGGTGTTTTACAATTCCCTTTTACCGGAAATTGCGGACAGAGAAAATTTCGGAAGGGTCTCCGGTAATGGTTGGGCCATTGGTTTGATTGGGGGCATCGTCTGCTTGTTTCTGGTCCTGGGTTTGGTGATGAGCCATGAGGGTATGTGGATGGTCAGGCTTTCATTGGTGATCACAGCCTTGTATTTTGGGGTCTTCGCGACCCCATTGTTTCTGTGGCTGCAGGAGAAAGCCAAGCACAAGAAGATGCGGAAAGGGGAGAATTACCTGACTGTGGCGGTAAAACGCTTGCGGAAGACATTTGCCTCAGTTCGCGATCACCGGGAGTTCATCAAATATATCACCGCGTTCCTGATCTACAACGACGGCATCCTGATGATGATCAACTTTGCGGCTATCTTTGGGGTGGTGATGTTTGGATTGGCGCAGCAGCAAATCATCCTTTTCATGATCCTCATCCAGGTCACCAGCGTGGTCGGCGCTTTTTTCTCCGGATGGTTGACCGACTTCATCTCAGCCAAAAAGACCTTGATCATTTTCTTGCTCATCATGCTGGCTGCGGTGGTGGGGCTGTTCTTCAACCATACTGTTTTTGGTTTCTATGTGATCGGTGGTGTGGCCGGCTTGGCCCTCTCCGCCGTACAGGCGGTAAGCCGCGCCATGGTCGGAAAGCTCGGCCCACCTGGCCGGAGCGCTGAGTTTTATGGTTTCTTTGCGGTGGCGGGCCGGACCTCCTCTTTCATCGGCCCAGCTGTGTATGGTTGGGTGGCGGCGGAGACGGCGTATTGGTTTGAGTCGCGAGGGGGGGCGACTTCCTTCCTGTGGTTTCGGTTTTTAGAGGAGGGGACGAATTTCGCAGAGCAAATCGGTCAGCGAGCGGCGGTGATCCCGGTCATGCTTTTCCTGGTCGTGGGACTGTTGATCCTCTCCACGGTGGATGAGAAAAGCGAAATGGCAGGGCATCTCCCAGGCTGATGGCCCAACGGGCCGTCAGGTCACCGTTAAAGGATCCCTGGAATAATGCCGGTAGGACTTTTCTTTGATGATCGTTTCCATCCGCGCCACCGCACGGTACAGGTCGGTAAAGGATGTGGAGAGGGGGGCAATGCCCAGGCGAATGTTATCGGGTTCACGAAAATCGGGGATGACGCGGAGGTTCCCCTCTTCAGGTTCAATGAGAGCCCGGCAAATGCGGTACGCTTCTGGGTGCTGCAGCGTGACGTGGGATCCCCGTCTCTTGACCTCCGTCGGTGATCCCAGCTGATACCCTTGCGGGAGAAGAATTTCCTGAGCCAGATAGATCAGGTATTCGGATTGGTGGATGGACTTACGACGCAGGTTCTCCATACCCGCTTCGAGGATGATCTCCAATGCGGGTTCGATGGCCAGCAGAGAGAGGATATGGGGTGTGCTGATTTGGAAGCGGGTCAAATCCCCTGCCGGTCGGAAGTCCAGATCAAAATCAAAGGGCGATTGAGCGCCAAACCAGCCCCAGATGGGCGGTGATAGCTGGGTTTGGAGATCCCGGCGAACGTATAAGAACGCGGGTGCTCCCGGCCCACCGTTGAGATATTTATAGGTGCATCCCACAGCAAGGTCGACATCCCAATCGTGGAGGTGAAGGGGGATAGCCCCTGCGGAATGCGACAAATCCCACAGGATCAGTGCGCCCGCTTGATGAGCGAGTTCGGTGATTTTTTTTATGTCGTACATGAAGGCGCTCTTGAAGGAGACATGGGAAAGCGTGACCAGTGCTGTGTCTTTCCCGATTTTGTCCTTGACATCGACCAGGGGGACGGAGAGGGCATCTTCAGAGGAAACGAGGTCCAAACGGTGGTTCTCCCCCAGGAGATGGATGATGCCCTGCAGGATGTATAGATCACTGGGGAAGTTGAGCGTATCGCTGAGGATGGTTTTCCTTTCCGGACGGGCATGGAGGGCAGCTACCGCCAGCTTAAAGAGGTTGATGGATGTCGTATCGCAAACGATGACCTCATCCGCTTCCGCCCCGACGATCTGGGCTATCTTCGCGCCCACCTCCGCGGGCTTCCGGAACCAGCTTTCGTTCCAGCTCCGGATCAAGCGTTCCCCCCACTGATGTTTGATGGCCTCCACCATGTGCTCCTGGGTGGCTTTCGGCAAGCACCCCAGCGAGTTTCCGTCCAGGTAGATCAGATCTGGGTCGTCCACCATAAACCGGTCCCGGAAGGTGGCTAAAGGGTCTTTTTCGTCGAGCTGTTGGGCGAGTGAACCTTTTGTGGTGTTGAATTTCATGATCGATCCTTAGATGTACCAGGCCCTTCGTGTATATCAAGGTCATCTACAGCTTGTTTAAAATGTCCAGGGCGACGGGAAGCAAAGCCTCCACCCACCTTTGATACATGTCCCCCGAGGGATGCAAACCGTCCTCTGCCAACAGAGTCCTGTTCTCCCCCGCTTCTCTGGAGAGTGGGGTGATGTCCAGATAATGCGCGCCGAGCGCATGGGTGAGCCGGCGGTTGATCTCGTTGAAGCTTTGGATCTCGGCTGCGATTCGGGCCCGGTCCTGACCCTCCGCAAAAGGGGTCGCGCTCCAGTCCGGGATGGACAGGGCGATGATCCGGGCAGGGTCGCCCGCGGTCAATGGGTAAATGATGTCCAAGATCTTCTGGAGGTTGGTTTCATAGGCTTCGATGCTCAGGCCATCGTACTGGTCGTTGACGCCGATTTGCAGGCTGGCCAGATGGAAGGGGCCCTGAAGCCTCCTTTTTCCCAAAGCGTGCAGCACATCCCCGCTGGTCCACCCATTCTTGGCGATGATCAAGGGATCTTCCAGGTTGAAGCCTGCTTCCCTGATCGATGCGGATAATTGTCGCGGCCAGCGTTCCGAAGCTGGGACGCCTGTGCCGATGGTGTAAGAATTGCCGAGGGCCAGGAAACGAAAAGATGGTGGCATAAAAGGTTGTCTTCCCTCTCACCAGGAATCTTTATCCCTGGACAATGCGCAAAAAACGCCGTTTTCCCACCCGTAAGACGCCGGGACCGGGAAATTCTTGGTGAGGATCGAGCAATTTCTCGTCGTCCAGGCGGACGGCTTTTTGCTTGATCATCCGCCGGGCTTGACTGCGGCTGTCCACCAAGCCGCTCTCGTCCAGGACATCCAGGACGGTTTGGCCTTCTTTCAAAATGTATTCATCCATCTCTTCGGGCTCGCCTTGCTCCTGGAATACACGCACGAATTCCGCTTCGGCCTCCTGGGCGGCTTCCTCCCCATGGTAGATGGTGACGATTTCTCTGGCCAATTTCATCTTGGCTTTTTTGGGATGGAGTTCGCCCTCTTCCAGGGCGCGTTCCAGGTCTTGGATCTCTCTTGGGGTCCAACGGGTGACCAGCCGGAAATATTCGGGCATGACGTGATCGGGCAGGCTCATCACTTTTCCGTACATATCATTGGGATCGCCGGCAATGGGGATGTCATTGCCGATGGACTTGCTCATCCGCACCTCACCGTCGGTGCCGGGCAGGATGGACATGGTGATGGCGACGTTGGGTTTCTTCCCCATCGATGACATCAGTTTTCGGGCTGCGGTGAGGATGTTGAAGAGCTGATCGCTGCCCCCGATTTGCACATCCGCGTCCAGATGGTAGGCATCATAGCCCTGCATCAAGGCATAAAAGAACTCGTGCAGGTGAATGGGATCGTTTTTGTTGAAACGTTCTTTGAACTTTTCCCGGCTTAAAAACTGCTGCACAGTGAAGAGAGCGCTGAATTCGATGACCTCCTCGAAGGTTAGCTCTGAAAGCCAGTCCGCGTTGTAGCGGATGATGGTCTTTTCCGGGTCGAGGATTTTATAGGCTTGTTCGGCGTAGGAACGGGCGTTCTCCGCGACCTCCTCCGGGGACAAGCGCGGTCGCATCTGATCCTTGTCAGAGGGATCGCCAATCAGGGAGGTGAAATTGCCGATGACGAAGATCACCTGATGCCCCAGTTCCTGAAATTGGCGCAGTTTGCGCATGGTCACAGTATGGCCTAAATGCAGGTCCGGCGCTGTGGGATCATACCCACAATAGACACGGAGGGGGCGGTCCTCTTTTTCAGCTTCGATAAGGCGCTCGCGCAGTTCCTCGGCCATGGCTTCTTTGAGGGATTCATCACCGTAGTCAGCTCCCTGCATCAAGTAGGCGACTTTTTCGTCGACGGTCATCTTCTCTTTCTCTGTCATACGGATCTCCCTGTCTTAGATCATAAGCCCAAAATAAAACGCCCCCAAAGTGGAGGGCGTGGTTAGAAGCGATCGCAGGTTTGTATCCACCCGTGTCGCTTCTATGATCTAGGATAATAGCGGTTTCGTTCAGCGTTTATTCTGTCCATCTCCATTTTCCATCCATTGCTGGGCAGGGCATCCCCTGCGGGTTTTCCCTGCTCGCACTTTCTCATTATATCAGAAGCTGATATGTTGTGGGTTTTTTATGATGGAAAAGGGAGATGGTATCTGTGGAATATAAAGCCATCCCTTTCACCCTTACTGTCATCCCGTTACCCTATCCCACGACCTCCAAGCCCACTGTGATCTCCTCCCCTTCAAATGCTGTGGAGTTCACGAACATGCCCTCTTGTGGGGCTTCATTTTCCATTTCCACCGCCAGCGTCTCTTCCATGATGTACGCTTTGTGTTCCTGGATGGCTTCCGTGAGCTCAGGTGTGGCTTGATAGTGGATCCGGATCCGATCCGAGATCTCAAAATCAGCCTGCTTGCGGAAATCCTGGATTCGGCGGACGACGTCCCGCGCCAGGCCTTCTTTTTTCAAACCAGGCGTGATCTCCGTGGAGAGGGCCGCCAGATAAGGGCCTTCGGAGATCACCTCTAAGCCCTCTTTGGCCTGGGCCCGAACTTCCACTTCTTCGGGGAGGATCTGAATCTCTTCCCCTTCCACGGTGACGGTTATCGGTTCTTCATTGAGAAGTTTCCCGGCGGCCTCCTTCTGGTCGAGATTAAGGATGGCCTCCCGTACTTTGGGGAAAAGGGCTTGGTATTTTTGGCCCAGTTGTTTGGGATAGGGGTTAAGGCTGTGGGTGACTGCCTCATCTGCAGAGCCCAGGACTTTGATCTCCTTCACATTTAACTCATCCGTGAGGATGTCCCGATATTTTTTCAGGGCCTGTGCTTCGGAAGCGCTTCCCACCGAGAAAGCCACCTCGGACAGGGGCTGGCGCACTTTGATGCCGGAGTTGTTACGCGCAGCGTGGCCTAATGAGGCCAGTTTCATGACCAGGGACATGTCCTTATTCAATGTCTCATGGATGGCATCTTCCTCATATTCGGGCCAATCTTCTAGATGGACGGATAGCTCCGCGTCCTCCTCTACGCTTCCCACCAAGTTTCTGTACATGGCGTCTGCCAAAAAAGGCATGGTGGGGGCAAGCAGTTTGCTGAGGGTGACCAGGACCTCATACAGCGTGGTGTAAGCCCCGTTTTTGTCCGCATCCGCTTCGCTTTTCCAATAGCGGCGCCGTGAACGGCGCAGATACCAGTTGGACAGCGCATCGGCAAAATCCTGGATGGGGCGGGTTGCCCCGAGCACATCGTACGCTTCAAATGCCTGGGTCACATCTTTGATCAAGGTGTGCAGCTCAGAACGCAGCCACTGGTCCAGAGGGTTGAAGGTCCGGGGATCATCGTTCTTGGGATCCCACTCATCGATGTTGGCGTAGGTGATGAAGAAGGAATACACGTTCCACACAGTGAGGGTGAAGTTGCGCACTACCTCCCCGACCAGATTCGTAGAAAAGCGCCGTTCCTGCCCGGGAGGGCTGGCCGTGTAAAGATACCACCGGAAGGCATCGGCACCATGCTTATCGAGGACCTCCCAGGGGCTGACCACGTTTCCGCGGGATTTGGACATCTTTTGACCTTCCTCATCCAGTATCAACCCCAGGCAAATTACATTCTTAAAACTCTCCCTGTCGAATAAAAGGGTGCTGATGGCGTGCAGGGAGTAGAACCAGCCCCGGGTTTGGTCGACCGCTTCGGAAATGAAGTCTGCGGGATGCTGCTGCTCAAATCTGTCCTCATTCTCAAAGGGATAGTGCCATTGGGCGTGCTGCATGGCTCCGGAATCAAACCAGACATCTATTAATTCCGGAACCCGTTCCATGGTGCCCCCACACTCCGGGCAGGGCAGGATGACCTCATCCACATAAGGCCGGTGTAAGTCCAGGTCCGATAGGTCTTGATCGCTTTTTTGACTCAATTCCCGGATGGACCCCACAGCGGTTTGATGGTGGCATTCAGAGCATTCCCAGACGGGTAAGGGGGTGCCCCAATAGCGCTCCCGTCCCAGCGCCCAATCGATATTATTTTCTAACCAGTTGCCAAAGCGTCCGTCTCTAATATGATCGGGACGCCAGTTGATCCGCTGGTTGTATTCCAGAAGTTTGTCTTTGTATTCTGTGGTCCGGATGTACCACGTCACGCGGGCGTAATACAGCAGGGGCGATCCACAACGCCAGCAGAAAGGATAGGTGTGGACATAGGTCCTGACGTCAAAGAGCAGCCCCCGTTTGTCCAGGTCTTCCAATATCAATGGGTCAGCGTCTTTGACGAACATCCCGCTCCAGGGGCGGACGTCAGGGGTGAATCGGCCATCAGAGTTGACGGTCATCAACACGGGGAGATCATGTTCCAGGGCGGCGTCCATGTCTTCTTCCCCGAAGGCGGGTGCGAGGTGGACGATGCCAGAACCATCCTCAGTGGTGACGAAATCCTCCAAGATGACCCGGTAGGCGGGTTTGTCAGGATCGACAAAGGTGAACAAAGGTCGATATCGCTTTCCTTTTAGTCTCTTGCCGGGAAAACGGTCTATCACCTCAACCTGCTCGTCCTGGAAGACGCTTTCTACCAGCGGCTGGGCGAGGATCAACCGTTCCTTTTCCCCCTCAGCGCCGGGCAGTATCCGTTCCACAAGGACATATTCCTGGTCCGGATGAGCGGCCACAGCCACATTGCCGGGCAGCGTCCAGGGCGTGGTCGTCCACACCAAAAGGGAGGTGTTAGGCTCGTCTACCAGGGGCATGCGCACGAAGACGGAGGGGTCTTCGGTCTCTTCATATCCCTGGGCAACCTCGTGATCGGAAAGCGGGGTGCCGCAGCGGGGACAGTAAGGGACCACTTTATAGCCCTGATAAAGAAGGTCGCGGTCCCACAACTCCTTCAGCGACCACCACACGGATTCGATGTACTCGTTGTGATAGGTGACGTAAGCCCGATCCAGATCGACCCAAAATCCGATCCGGTCCGTCATCCGTTCCCATTCTTGAATGTAGGCGAAGACGGATTCCCGGCACATTTCGTTGAAGCGATCGATGCCGTATTCTTCGATCTCGCTTTTTTCCGTGAAGCCGAGTTTCTTCTCTATTTCAATCTCCACCGGCAAGCCATGGGTGTCCCATCCCCCCCGGCGGTCGACATGGAACCCGCGCATGGTCTTATAGCGGGGGAACATGTCTTTAAAGACACGGGCCAAGACATGGTGCACGCCGGGACGGCCGTTGGCGGTGGGAGGCCCTTCGAAAAAGACATATTCCGGACCACCCTCCCTCTTCTCCATGGATTTATGGAAAATATCCTTCTTCTTCCAGAATTGGAGGACGTCTTCCTCTAGTGCGGTGATATCCAGTTGGGATGAAATCGGTTTAAACATAGGGACCTCTGTCTTTTGATGACATCATAAAAAAAACTCCCGTCCCCAGCAGGGACGAGAGGTAAAATCACGCGGTACCACCCTGGTTCCCACAACATGTGGGCGCTCGGTCAAGCACGCTTGGCGTGTGAGCCAATGGATGCTTGTGCGCTGGTAACGGAGGCAAGTCCGGCTTCCCTACTTCAATCAGGGCTTTTGACTGGTTCAGGTCACAGCTCCGGAAGGATGTTCGGGTTGGGCTTTCTGTCCCGGCTTCCACCATCTCCGGGTTCGCTGGCAGAAAATGCCCACCTTACTCGTTTCCATCATCGCTTGTAGGCTGGTGAATTGTTAGAGAGATTATGCCATAAACTGAAGCATTGGTCAACAGCTGGGGAAAGTGTCGTCCAGGCGTTGGTTTTGGGGGCATTCCCCCTTGTCAGTCCAGGTCAGGTCAATATCCATGGGGCCAGGGTGGCGTACAAAGGATGAAGCGGGCAGCTGGAGGCAGGGCTCTATGATGCGGAGCTTGCCGTGGGTCGATCCGGGGTTGAATCGGCTCTTGACAATAATTTAGGGAGTGCTAAAATATGTTTTAGGTATCCCAAAATAATATCAGGAGGGGTATGGAAGGCGTATTGTCCGAGCGGGTGGAAGATTATTTGAAGGTCATTTATAGGTTAACCGTGGACGAGGAGCGGGCCAGCACGGGGGAGATCGCCCAAACCCTGGCCGTCTCCCCTGCCTCGGTCACGGATATGGTGCAGCGGTTGGCCGCTGAGGATCCCCCTCTGGTGGAGTACCGGAAGCATAAAGGGGTTGCTTTAACAGAAGAGGGGGAAAAAGTGGCCCTGGAGACATTACGCCATCATAGGTTGTTGGAGCTCTTTTTGCATGAGCTGCTGGGGTACTCATGGGACCAAGTCCATGAGGAAGCGGACCGTTTGGAGCATGTCATTTCGGAATATTTTGAAGAGCGGATCGTGGCGGTGCTGGGGGATCCGGAGAGGGGGTTACACGGGGAACCCATCCCCTCCGAGGAATTACATATGCCCGCGCAAAATGAATTTTGCTTGCATGACTTGCGGCCCGGGCAGACAGGGTTGATTCGATCTGTGCGGGATGATGATCCGGGCCTCCTTCAATATTTGGAAAGCAACGGGTTAGTTCCTGGAGCCAAGTTAGAAATCTTGGACTATACCCCTTATGACAATAATCTGCGCTTAAAGGTGGTGGGCAGCGGCCAGGAGATCGTCCTGGGGGCCGCTGTCACGGCGCAGATTTTCGTTGAACTGGAATGACGGCTTCGCGAATGGAAAACGGGGGTGATGATGAAAGGGATGGATAGGTATGGATTGGAGGCACAGAAGAGCTGTTCTGGTGATGATCTTGCCCTTCAAAAGAAGAGGGGGCGTACAGCACACATAGTATATGGAAAGAGGTACTCTTATGGTTGAGTCATTGTTGACTTTTTTGATCGCGTCCCTGTTCCTTGCTTTGATTGGATTCCTATTCTGGCCCCAGAAAGGTATCTTCTGGAAATGGCAAAAGAGGCGACGTAGAAGCGAACGCGTTTTAGTTGAGGACGCGTTGAAATATGTATTTAAATGCGAACGCCGAGACCGGACGCCGACTTTGGAAAGTATCGCTGGGATGCTGTCCATATCCTTGGACAGGGCCACAGAGATCATGGATAGGACCCGGGAAAGGGATTTGGTGGAATTGAAGGAAGAGGGATTCAAACTCACCGAAAGGGGACGAAATATCGCCCTGCAGATCGTTCGGGCTCATCGCTTATGGGAAAGGTATCTGGCGGATTCCACGGGGTACACCGAAGAGGAATGGCATCAACAGGCAGAAACATTTGAACATCAATTATCTGTGGATGAAATGGATCGGCTCTCTGCCCAATTGGGTCGACCCATTTATGACCCGCATGGGGATCCTATCCCAACCTCCCGCGGCGAATTTTTTGACCATGAAGGAAAACCGATTACAGCTTTGGAGGAAGGGGATTTGGCTCGGATTGTTCACATTGAAGATGAGCCGGAGATGGTCTACGCTCAAATTGTGGCGGAGGGTCTTCGCCCCCAGATGGTTGTCCGTCTGGAGGAAAAATCTCCCAAGCGCATTCGTCTGTGGAGCGAAGATCAGGAATTCATTCTGGCTCCTATGATCGCTGCCAATCTCTCTGTCCTCCCCCTTCGGGAGGAAGTTTATGAGGAGGAACAGCGTGGTGTCCCCTTGGACCGTTTGGGTGAAGGGCAGAGGGGAGAGGTGCTGGGCATATCCTCCCACATACGAGGGTTGGACCGACGGCGGCTGCTTGATCTGGGCATTTTACCTGGAACCGAGGTCAGTGTGGAGATGGTCAGCCCTAGCGGCGACCCGATAGCCTACCGCATCCGCGATTCGGTGATCGCTTTACGGAGCAGTCAAACCAAACACATCCGTGTGCTCCCTCAAAAGGATAAGGAGAAAGCAGAATAACAGTGTACATTTTTCACAGCTGATGATTCGTTGAGCCAAGTAAAGGAAGAGACAATGGTTGAAGGAAAGAATAGTAAGGATGGAGAAGTTCAAAGACAGAAAGGTGGTGTCCAAACCCCTTGTGAGACCTGCCCGGTCCACCATGCAGCTAATCTAAAGAAACTGGGTGTGGACATGGAGGATTGGGATTTCGTGGTCGCGCTGGCCGGTAATCCCAACACCGGGAAAAGCACCGTCTTCAATGCTTTGACAGGGCTGCGTCAGCACACAGGGAACTGGCCCGGCAAAACGGTGACCCGGGCGGAAGGGGGTCTGGAATACGGCGGCTACCGCTATAAACTGGTGGATTTACCGGGTACTTATTCCTTGTTGGCGACCAGCCTGGATGAAGAGATCGCCCGGGATTTCATCCTCTTTGGTCGGCCGGATGTCACCGTGGTGTTGGTCGATGCCACCCGCCTGGAACGGAACCTGAATCTCGTCCTCCAAGTCTTGGAGATCACCAATCGCGTCGTGGTTTGTTTGAATTTGATGGATGAAGCCCGGCGGCACGGGTTGGAAGTGGATCACCGCCGTTTGGCCCGTGATCTGGGCGTCCCTGTAGTCCCCACCGTAGCCCGGTATGATAAAGGATTGGATGATCTGATAGAAGCCATTCACGAGATGGCTACCAGCAAAAAGGTAGGGAAACCCTACCATGTCCCCTACAACCAACCCCAGGTGGATCGGGCTGTATCCCAATTGGAAAGCCAGATCAAAGCCGTCTTCCCTGACCTGCCAAATGCTAAATGGGTCGCCCACCGTTTGCTGGATGGGGATGAGCGGATCATCGAAGCGGTGGAGAAAGGGGAGTTGGGGGATTTGCAGTATGAAGAGGAAGTGGGGGTGGAGGAGCAACCCCTCCCCGCCCGGTGATTCCCCGTCCTAGGTACGGCGGGTTATTATTTGGGGTCATTTTACCTTCTACATCATCAAAGATAGTTGTATTGCGGGCAAGGATAGAAAAATGGATATGACAGAGAACGATATTTCAAGGCAAGACATTTTACAGAGCGCGAGGGCATTGAGATGGGAGGTAGGGGGGGATTTTCACGAAAAGATTGTGGAGTCGATTTATGCCGATGCAGCGCGCATTGCGGAACGAGCGGTCACCCGGGAGGATGAGGAAGAACGTTTCGATATGGACCGCTTCTTGGATCGTGTGGTGACCAGCAAGATATGGGGATTTCCCCTCATGTTGCTGATGTTGACGATCGTCTTCTGGCTGACGATCAGCGGGGCGAACGTCCCTTCTCAATTGCTCTCCAGTTTCTTATTGGATACCGTTCACCCCTTTTTAAAGAGGGTATCTGATCTGATAGGTTTGCCTTTCTGGCTGGATGGGGTATTGATCGACGGAGGCTACTTGGCTACGGCCTGGGTGGTCAGCGTCATGCTTCCCCCCATGGCCATCTTCTTCCCCTTGTTTACGTTGTTGGAGGATTTTGGGTATTTGCCCCGGGTGGCTTTTAATTTGGATAACCTCTTTCGGAAAGCCGGCGCTCACGGTAAGCAGGCTTTGAGCATGACCATGGGGTTTGGGTGCAACGCCGCAGGAGTGGTCTCCACGCGCATCATTGACAGCCCCCGTGAGCGTTTGATCGCCATCATCACCAATAACTTCGCGTTGTGCAATGGTCGCTGGCCGACGCAGATCTTGATCGCCACGCTCTTCATCGGCAGTTTGGTCCCCGCTTACCTGGGCGGCTTGATCTCAGCGTTGGCGGTGGTGGGGATCGCCTTGCTGGGTGTGCTGTTGACGTTCCTGGTTTCTTGGGCGCTGTCGAACACGATCCTGAAAGGGGAACCCTCCACCTTCAGCCTGGAACTTCCTCCCTATCGCCCCCCCAGAGTCCTGCAAACGCTGTATACCTCCCTGATTGACCGCACATTGATCGTTTTGTGGAGGGCGGTGGTTTTCGCCTTACCTGCCGGCATCGTGATCTGGGTCATCGCCAACGTGAATGTGGCAGGGACCAGCATCGCTGAACATTTGATTCAATTTCTCAATCCCTTCGGCGTCTTGCTCGGTCTCAACGGGGTGATCCTGGTCGCCTATATCGTGGCCATCCCTGCCAACGAGATCGTCATCCCCACGGTGCTGATGCTCACCGTGATGACCACGGGGTTATCGGGGGTGGGAGAGGGCGCGGGGGTGATGTTTGAATTGGAATCTGTGGCCAAGACGATGGAGATCTTCCGGGCAGGGGGGTGGACCTTATTGACCGGCGTAAACTTGATGTTATTTAGCTTGATACACAACCCGTGTAGCACGACGATTTACACCATTTATGCGGAGACGAAGAGCGCCAAATGGACTGCGATCGCCAGCCTGCTCCCTTTGGCAATGGGGTTTGTGGTCACCTTTTTCGTCGCCCAAATCTGGCGCTTGATCGGGGGCTTGTTGTGAAAGGGGGAGAAAAAGGGGTGTGGGCATCCTTTGACGTGAGATGGGAATGAAGTTTGAGGACCAGTGTTGAGTTGGGATGGGAGAGAAAAGAATGGAAAACGTCATTGATATACAAGGTTTGGTGAAATGGTACGGGCCGGTTCAGGCACTGCGGGGAGTGGACCTGAAGGTTCGCCAGGGTGAACTCCTGGGTTTTCTCGGTCCCAATGGAGCCGGAAAAACCACCACGATCCGCTGCATGCTGGACCAGATCCGTCCCCAAGAAGGAACGATCCAAGTCCTTGGATTAGACCCCCAGAAAAATCCGGTCCAGGTCCAGCGCAGGACGGGATACCTGCCTGGTGAATTAAGCCTGGAAGGTACACTTAAGGTTGGGCAGCTGCTTCGCTATCTGAAAGAATTGCGCGGCAATCAGATTGATGAAGCATATCTGAATGAATTGACAGAGCGTCTGGAATTGGACACGTCGCGGACGATCAAAAACCTTTCCAGCGGCAACAAACAAAAGGTGGGCGTCGTACAGGCTTTGATGCACCAACCGGAGCTGTTGATATTGGATGAGCCGACGGCGGGGTTGGACCCGCTGATGCAGCAAGAGGTGTACCGCTTGCTGCGGGAAGCTCAATCGTGGGGAGCGACGGTGTTTTTCTCCTCCCATATCCTCAGCGAAGTGGAAACCCTCGCAAATCGGGTGGCCATCATCCGGCAGGGCGTGATTGTAGAGGAAGCCACGCCCGACCAGCTTGTCGAGATGGCCATGCGCCGCGTCGAGGTCACCTTTTTGGAAACGGTCGATTTGACGCCACTGCGAGAATTGGAAGGTGTCCAAGTTTTAGCAGAAAGCGACGGTGTATCCGCCCAGCTGCGAGTGGAGGGGGAGATGGACGCTTTGATCAAGACATTGGCCAAGTTCCCGGTCAAGGACATTCAAACCGCATCCCACTCGCTGGAGGAGATCTTCCTGAAGTATTATCGCGAAGAAAACGAGGAGGGTGAATAGCATGTTTGTAGAATTCAAACATTCACTGCGTAGATATACCGGTCAAATCTTGGGCTGGGGTATTGGACTTGCCCTGTTGGGGGTCCTGCTGGTGTCCATGTTTGACTCTTTTGCTGATCAGATGGAGATGTATGAGCAGTTGATTGAAAGCTTCCCTAAAGAATATATGGCTTTTTTTGGAGACATGGGCGCCATGGGCAGCCCGGAAGGGTTTATCTCCATTGAGTTCTTCTCCTACATGCCCTTGATCCTGGGCATTTTCGCTGTGCAGGCGGGCACCGGTCTCCTGGTGCGGGATGAAGAAGAAGGGACATTGGATCTGATCATGGCCCATCCTGTGAGTCGCACCGGTCTTTTCGCGGGGCGGTTCCTGGCTTTGCTGTTTACGATGGCGGCCGTGCTTTTTATCGCCTGGTTGGGCATCATGATACCGATGAATTGGTCCTCGATGTCCTTGGGATGGGATGAAGTGGCCCGCCCGTTCCTCTCTTTGTACGCGGAGATGGTGCTCTTTGGCATGTTGGGCGTGCTGTTAAGTATGCTGCTTCCTTCCCGCCGCTTGGCTTCGATGACCACAGGCCTCCTGCTGGTGGCCAGCTTCTTCATCACCGGGTTTGCGGAGCTCAATGAAAACCTGGAAACAGCTGCCAAGTTCTCACCCTTGGAATACTATCAAACCCGAGAAGCTTTTGCTGATTTGAACGAAGAATGGTTCTTTGGCCTGCTGGCTGCCGCGGCGGTCTTTGCCATCTTGGCCTGGTGGCGGTTTGCTAAACGCGACATCCGGGTGGGCGGAGAAGGTGGTTGGCGCCTGGGGCAGGTCATCCCACGGTTTAGACGAAGTGAATAGAAAGAGACTGTTTTTAATTAGCGAACCCGCAGGGTGGCTCAGCCCATTGAGGTAAGGTTTTTAGCGGGGATATCTACTCCCGGTGGGAGACAATCCCACTGTGAGAGGGGTGTCTGAATTTTGCTATGGAATGTTGAAAAAACCCGGGCAGACTGACACCCGGGAGGTGTCCCCCTTGCTTTAACCCCCTGGATTGCGACTGTCAGGTCGTTGTCTTGGACAATTTCTGTAAGCTCTGCAGCCTTTGGGAAGCCATTGTCGAAATCGACCCCGGTGAAAACAGACTTGTGGATCACAGGATCGCTGTGAAAGGATGAGGGGTGGCTGTAGAGATCGCTTGCAGAGATGTACCCCCGTTGAGAATCTTGATGGCCAGAAAGACCTTGTACAGGAGAGGGGCATGAATTAATATAGTATTGTCTCTTGAAAAGTACGACATTATATGTGGAGGTTTCTTTTGAAGTCGCTGAAGTTTGTGTTTAAATTCGCGCGCGATTACTCGGGCGTATTGTTATTGACTGTAATCAGCATGCTCTTGCTGGTGGGCGTGCAGTTGGTCGCTCCCTGGATCATAAAGACGATGGTGGCGAAGGTCACAGATGCGGGGGTGAGTCCCGAGGACATAAGATATATCACCCGGTTGGCTTTGTTCGCCTTGGGGGTGTATGTGATCCGCGCCCTCTTGCAGTTTGTACGCAGTTATATGGCCCATATCGCAGGCTGGAGCGTGGTTGCTGATGTACGGTCTAAAGTATATGAACATTTGCAGCGTTTATCCCTTCAATTCTATGAAGAGAAGCAGACCGGACAGTTGATGTCTCGCGTGGTGAATGATACCGATCTGCTCGAGCACTTGATCGCCCACGCCATTCCGGATGTGATCGCCAACACCTTGATGCTGATCGGGGTGATTGCGGTTTTGTCGAATCTGAATTGGCAGCTGACGTTGTTGAGCCTGATCCCTGTCCCCTTGATCATCCTGGGCGTGCAGGGTTTTACCAAATACGTCCGCCCCGCGTTCCGGGCCCGGCAGGCTGAATTAGGAGAATTGAATGCCACCTTGAATGACAACCTCTCCGGCGTGCGGGAAATCAAGGCTTTTTCCCGCGAAGAGAGCGAGCAAGCCCGGGTCATGGATCACATCATCCGTTATCGAGATTCCATGCTGCGGGCCCTGCGTTTGATGGCTACCTTTCGCCCATTTATCTCCTTCGCATCCTCGCTGGGGACGATTATTCTGATCTATTTTGGGGGCCGTTTCATCCTCGGAGAAACCTTGGCCATTTATGATCTGGTGGCGTTTTTCCTGTATCTGGAATTGATGTACCAGCCGGTGCGTGAATTGAGCGGTGTGTGGGAAAACGTACAGCGTTCGATGGCCGGTGCAGAACGAGTCGCTGAATTACTGGACGAAGCTCCGGACATCGTTGAAAAGCCGGATGCGGTTTCTTTGCCGGGTAAGGCCGAGGGCGCCATTAAACTTAAGGATGTCAGCTTTAGTTATGCCGAAGGGGGCCCTGTCTTGGAAGATATCAATCTTGATATCGCAGCCGGTACCGTCGTCGCCCTGGTGGGCCCTACCGGGGTGGGCAAGACCACGTTGGCAAATCTCATCCCCCGTTTCTATGATGTCAGTGAAGGCTCCATTACCTTGGATGGGCACGATATTCGCGACCTCACCATCCAAAGTCTACGCCGGCAGTTCAGCATCGTTTTACAGGATGTGTTTCTCTTTCACGGTACGGCACGGGAGAATATACTCTTTGGGCGTAAAGACGCTACAGAAAAGGAAATGATCCACGCGGCGAAAGTCGCCAACGCCCATGAGTTCATCAGCCAATTACCCGATGGATACAGCACAGTGATTGGGGAAAGAGGGGTTAAATTATCGGGGGGACAAAAGCAGCGCTTGGCGATCGCCCGGGCCGTGCTGAAAGATGCCCCCATCCTGATCCTCGATGAAGCGACCTCTTCCGTGGATACCGAAACCGAACTCTTGATCCAGCAATCGTTGGAGCGGTTGATGGTGGGGAAGACGGTCATCGTCATCGCCCACCGTCTCTCCACCATCCGCAATGCGGATCTTATCGTCGTCCTGGAGGGCCGCGGGATCGTGGAGATGGGGACCCATGAGGAATTGATGGCCCAGGGTGGCCTGTATAAACGTTTGAACGACGTTCAGGTAGACCATGCGCTGATCGGTGTGGGGTAGGGGGGCAGCGGGTGAATGACTGATATGGATGACCGATCTTCTTCCCCTTTCATCCCTCCCTTTCTCGCCTTACCTGTGGGGATCGTCGCTGTTTCCACCGCCTCCATCCTCATCCGCTTTGCGCAGGACTATGCTTCCTCCTTGACCGTCGCCGCCTTTCGTTTGGGATTGGCGGTCTTGTTTTTAGCCCCCTTTGTCCTTCTTCGAAACCGAGAAGAGCTCTCCTCTCTCAAAGCCAGGGAATGGAAGTACGCTTTGCTTTCGGGAGGTTTTCTGGCGCTGCATTTTGCCACCTGGATCACATCCCTGGAATATACGACCGTAGCCAGTTCCGTGGTCTTGGTGTGCACCTCGCCCATATGGGTGGCCCTTCTGGCGCCGATTTTCCTTGATGAACGCATCTCACGGGTCGTCCTGATCGGGATTGGTATGGCATTTCTGGGCGGGTCGATGGTGGGATTAAGCGACAGCTGCTATTGGTCTGTAGGAGGAATCTCCTGTCCTCCGTGGGCCGAATTTGTGCGCGGTGAAGCTCTATTGGGGGATGTCCTGGCTTTGGTGGGGGCGGTCTGCGGGGCCAGTTATTTGATGGTGGGGCGTCATTTGCGGGCCAAAATGTCCCTTCTGCCCTATATCTTCGTCGTCTACGGTGTGGCTGCGGTGGGTTTAATCGCCGCCATGCTACTCATTGATGGGGTCCCGGGGGTGTTTCCCGCCCGGGTCTACGGCTGGTTCGTTGTGCTGGCAATTCTGCCCCAAATCGTCGGCCATTCCATCTTGAATTGGGCTTTGCGGTATCTTTCCTCCGCCTATGTTTCACTGACCTTGCTTGGTGAACCGGTGGGATCCACCCTTTTGGCTTACATTTTTTTAGGGGAGAGCCCCGGGGTTTTGAAAGTAATTGGTGCTATACTTATCTTGACGGGCATCCTTATAGCTTCGTATAGACGACGCATGCCCCTCAAAATGGACCAAAACAGGAGCGATCGTGGCGAAAGACAAGGAAACCAGGGACATTAAAGAGATCTTTGCCCGCCTATCCCCAAAAGCCGGGTCGATGAGCGGCATTTGGGAACGGATTCGAGGGGTTGCCTGGGATGCAGGGGGGATGATCCTGATCGCGTTTTCTTTGATGACCTTCATCGCTCTGGTATTTCCAGGATGGGTGCAGGGTTCCCTGCTCATCCCTTGGGCGAACATCATTCGCTTGGGCCTTGGGTGGGGTGGCAGCCTGGTCATCCTCACTGGAATTATGATTGGGGTGTGGATGCTGCGGAGGCAAGTGGACAGCCCGACCCCGGTCAAGTGGGGGCGTATTTTCGCTTTGGAAGGGGCGATGTTTGCCCTGATCGCTTTCTTCACTGTTCTGGGAGGTCATTCCATATCCCGCGCCCGGGGAGGCCTGGATGGCGGTTTGGTGGGGTGGGGTTTGGTGGAAGCCTTTTCGAGTGTGATTGGTCTGTTTTGGACAGGTGTGCTTTCTATATTTGGGGTGTTGGTGGGGAGTATCATCGGTTTGGATGCCTGGGAGTGGTCCAAAAACAAGGTCCAGCAGTTGGCGGATGTCATGCACAGAGAGCCGGTGGAAGCCCAGCCGTCCTTTCCGCCGAAGAAGGCGGTATCTGGCGTCCAAAAGGACGAATCCCCTCTTGGAAAGCCGCAGCCCCGGCGGCGTGTCCCCCCCGAATTCCGGAAGCAGTTCCGGGTGGAAGCCCATGAGGACAAGAAGGCGGCCTCTCCTCCCCGGGATAAGGATTTACCACCCCTGGATTTATTGATCTCGGGTCGTTCTTCAAGACCGGACCAGCGCCATATCAACACTTCTGCGGGGTTGATTGAAAAGACGCTGGCAGAGTTCGGGATTCCGGTTCAGGTGGTGGGTTTCCAGGTAGGGCCCACCGTTACCCAATTTGCCGTCAAGCCCGGGTATGTGGGTGAATCCGAGGAAGAGGCGGATGAAGAGAAAAAGAAGGTGCGCGTCTCGAGGATCACAGCCCTCAAAAAAGACTTGGCCCTGGCGCTGTCCGCAGAACGATTGCGGATCGAGGCGCCTGTTCCAGGACGGCCTTACATAGGCATTGAAGTGCCCAACGCCAAGTCCGCCGTGGTCCGCTTGCGTCCCCTCCTGGAATCGGAAGCCTTCTACAAGCTGGATTCGCCGCTGGCCATCGCCCTGGGACGGGATGTCTCCGGTGAACCTGTGGTGGCGGATTTGGTGAACATGCCCCATCTCCTGATCGCCGGGACGACAGGTTCAGGGAAAAGCGTGTGCATCACGGCTATGACCACCTGCCTGGTGATGAATAACACCCCGGAGGATCTGCGGTTGGTGATGATTGACCCCAAAATGGTGGAGTTAGTCCGATTCAACGGCTTGCCCCACCTTTATGGGGATGTGGAAACGGACCTGGAACGGATATTAGGGGTTCTGCAATGGGTGGTGTCCGAGATGGACCGGCGGTATAAACTCCTGGAAGAGACCGGTTCAAGGAATATTGACACCTACAACCGCAAAATGCGCCGGCGGAAGAAGGGGGACCCGCTTCCCAGGATCGTGGTCATCATTGATGAATTGGCGGATTTGATGATGATGGCGCCAGAGCAGACGGAGCACAGCTTGGTTCGCTTAGCCCAGATGGCGCGGGCGACCGGGATCCATCTTGTGGTCGCTACCCAAAGACCGAGCACCGACGTGGTCACCGGGGTCATCAAAGCCAACTTCCCCGCCCGTTTGTCCTTTGCTGTGGCTTCAGCTGTGGATTCCCGGGTGATCCTGGACAGCAGCGGCGCGGAGTCCCTGTTGGGAAATGGGGATATGCTCTTCTTGCCGCCCGAAGAAAGCAACCCGATCCGCGCTCAAGGGTGTATGGTGACCAACAAGGAATTAGAACGGGTTATCAAGGCCTGGAAGACGATCAGCGACAAAGAGGTGTTAGGAGAAGAGCCCCCTTGGGAGGAAATGCTCATTGAACAGGCGGCCGTGGAAGAGTATGACGAGTTGATCAAGGAGGCGTTTGAAATTGTCCGCGATTCCCAGCGAGCCTCCACATCCTTGATCCAGCGCAAGCTCCGTGTTGGCTATCCCCGGGCTGCGCGGCTGATGGACGATCTGGCTGAATTAGGATACGTGGGCCCTTCCCAGGGAAGCGGCAAGGAGCGCGAGGTCTTTATCGCGCCTGACGAAGAATTCAAACCTCAAATGTAGTGGGCAGGATTTGTGATCAGGATCTAAATCTCACGTTAACGGTTTTTCGCGGTCAAAGCCCCAGGAGGTAAGGTGCCGTCCGGATTTCAGGTAGGACCGTTTTTCATCCATTTTTACGGGGTGATTGCCATGGTGGGGGTGTTGGCTGCCACCTGGCTTTCTATTCGGGAAGCCAAACGCTGGGGGGAGGACCCTGTGTTTATCGCGGATGTCTTACCCTGGATAGTCATCGCCGGGGTGGTGGGCGCCCGCATCTGGCACGTTTTCACCCCTCCCCAATCCATGGTGGAAAGTGGGATCACCACCCGCTACTACCTCACCCATCTTTACGAAGCCGTAGCTATCTGGAAAGGCGGCCTAGGCATCTTTGGCGCGGTGACCGGGGGAGCGGTTGCGCTCTGGATTTATGCCCGGATCAAAGGCGAGAACGCCCTGCGCTGGTTCGATATCATTGCCCCAGGCCTGGCTTTGGGTCAAGCCATTGGCAGGTGGGGCAACTTCATCAATCAGGAGGTATACGGTCTGCCCTCCAATGTGCCCTGGGCGATTTTTATCGACAAAGCTCACAGATTAACGGGATACAAGGACATCGCGTATTACCATCCCCTGTTTTTATATGAATCCTTGTGGAATCTGCTCAACATGACCCTTCTTTTGTGGATCGGTCGGAAATATAAAGACAAGTTGCATGTCGGGAGTGTATTTCTGATCTATCTCATCGTGTATGGTGTGGGCCGATTCGGGTTGGAATTTTTACGTTTGGACATCTCCCCGGTGGAAGGGGTGAATGCCAACCAGGCTTTCGTGGCTTTCGTGGCTGTGCTGGCTGCCATCCTATTGTTTGCCCTGCAGCGGTCCAAATCGCGGCGAGACAAAGAAGAATTCCGGGGATCTATGCTCGATGAATAGAGAAGTGTAGTGATGATTTCAACGAAAAACCTGACCAAACTTTTTAAAGATTTTGTCGCTGTCGAAGGCGTCACCTTGCATGTCAAAGCCGGGGAGGTGCTGGCTTTGCTGGGGCCCAACGGTGCCGGGAAGACGACCACGGTGAGGATGTTGACCACGGTGCTGCGGCCCACAGCAGGTCGGGCTTGGGTCGCTGGGTATGACATTCTGGAAGAGGATGCTCAGGTCAGGCGCTCCGTGGGCATTCTCACGGAGAACCATGGTTTATACCAGCGGATGCAGGTCAAGGAATACCTTGACTTTTTTGGGCGATTATACGGGATGTCCCTGGCGGAAAGGGAAGAGCGGATTCAGGATCTGCTGCATAAATTCGGTTTGGATGGGGACCAAGAACGCAGAATCGGTGAGTTTTCAAAGGGGATGCGCCAGAAGCTGTCTTTGGCCCGGGCTTTGTTGCATTCCCCTCCTGTCCTGCTCCTGGACGAACCCACCTCCGCCATGGACCCGGAAAGCGCTCGATTGGTCCGAGATGCAATTAAGAAACTTCGCTCGGAAGAGAGGGCCATTATCGTTTGCACACACAACCTCTCGGAGGCGGAGGAGTTAGCGGACAAGATCGCCATCATCCGGCGGGGGGTGATCATCGCTCATGGGACGCCCCAGCATCTCAAACAACACCTGCTGGGGCCTGGCGAGTATGAGGTTCGGTTGCGCGAGACCGTGGATGGGCAGGAACTGCCCTTGCCTGAAGGGGTGGAGATCACACAAAGGGGGAGGAACTGGTTCCGGTACCGGACGGATTCCCCCGATGAGATAAACCCTTCGATCATGAAAAGCCTATTAAGCCAAGAGTATTCCGTAACCCGTTTGGAGGAAGTGAAACGGAGTCTGGAATCGGTGTATTTAGAGGCGGTGCATTCATAAACTATGGGCACGTCGGCGATGTGGAACACCTTGCGTAAAGCGCTGATTGTCACCAAAAGGGAGGTCCGCGATCAATTTCGTGATTGGCGGATCGTCGCTCCCATCATCATCCTGACCGTGTTCTTCCCGGGGCTGATGAATTTCACCGCCCGTCAGGCGGTGGACTTCGTGGCCAGGTATGGGGCGGACATCATCGCCGATCGCTTGATCCCCTTCCTGCTGATGGTGGTCGGCTTTTTCCCCATTTCGGTCTCATTGGTGATCGCCCTGGAGAGTTTTGTGGGCGAGAAGGAACGCAAAAGCATTGAACCCCTGTTGAGCACACCCTTGACCAATGTCCAGCTTTACCTGGGCAAACTGATGGCGGTGATGTTCCCCCCCTTGTTCGCCAGCTATTTGGGGATCGGGGTTTACCTGGTGGGCGTATACCGTCAGGTAGGCTGGGTCCCTGACCCTGTTTTGCTGGCACAGGTCGTATCATTGACCACCGTGCAATCTTTGGTGATGGTCAGCGGCGCCGTGGTCATCTCCTCCCAAACCACCTCCGTACGGGCAGCCAATTTGTTGGCTTCTTTCATCATCATCCCCATGGCCCTGTTATTGGTGGGAGAAAGCATGATCATGTTTTGGGCCCGATATCATATCTTATGGTGGGCGATTTTTGGCCAGGCTGTGATTGCGGGGCTGTTGATCAGGGCGGGGATCGCCCATTTCAATCGCGAGGAATTATTGGGGCGGGAGTTAGATACCCTTAATTTACGCTGGGCCTGGCATATCTTTAAGGACGAGTTAGTAGGCGATGGGGGGTCGATTGCTACCTGGTGGAAAGAGAAGGTCATGGGATCCATGCGGGCCCTTAAGTGGCCCCTTCTCTTATCCTTGGCAATTATGGTTGCAGGTGTGATTTTTGGGGGCACACAAGCGCGGCATTATCCTCTCCCCCCGGATGCCCTTGACTGGCAAAATCTAGAGGAGGGGATGGTGACAGGGATTGAAACGCTGGGGACGATCCGGTTTTTCTCGATGGAAAGTGTGGGCATCATCTTTTTGCATAACTTGCGGGTCATAGCTTTGGCCAGCATCTTGGGCGTATTTTCCTTTGGCGTTTTAGGCTTGATCGTTTTGGTTTTACCTTTAGGCCTGGTCGGCTATTTTTCAGGCACGGCATCTCAGACAGGGATCTCCGTGTGGCAATTCTTGACGGCTTTTGTGATCCCGCACGGTATCGTCGAAATCCCAGCGATCATCCTCACGGGCGCCATCGTGTTAAGGCTGGGTGTCACGCTTATCACCCCTGCCGGCGACTCTACCATTGGTGAGGCTTGGATTCGATCCCTGGCGGAGTGGGTTAAGATCTTTTTCATCTTCATCGTTCCGATGTTGTTAATTGCGGCGTTTTTAGAGGTTTACGTGACACCGAAGGTGGCACTCATGCTCTTTGGATAACATGCAAGTGCAGGGCTACCTGATCAGGAGGGTTCAATGGCGAGAGTTGTGTTCTTGGGAACAGCGAGCGCAGTGGCTTACGAAGGACATCAGAATACCCATTTGGTCGTGGAAGGGGAAGAACACATCATATTAATCGATTGTGTTGGGAACCCTGTCTTGCGTCTCCAGGAGGTTGGCATCCATTTCAACGAGCTGACGGATTTGATGGTCACCCATTTTCACCCCGATCATGTTTCCGGCCTCCCTGTTCTGTTGATGAATATGTGGTTATTGGGGCGTGAAAAATCCTTGAATGTGTTTGGCTCCCCCCACACCATGTCCAGAATTGAGAAGATGATGAGTTTATTTGAGTGGGAAGATTGGCCAAATATGTTCCCGGTGGTGCTGCACCGGCTTCCCATGAAAGAGATGACCATGGCGTTGGATAACGGCGATATCCGGATCTATACCTCCCCGGTGGAGCACCTCATCCCCACTTTGGGTTTAAGGATCGAGTTCCTCACCCAAGACTTCGTCGTTGCTTATTCGTGTGACACAGATCCCTGCCCGCAGACGGTGACCTTAGCGGAAGGTGGGGATGTCTTGATCCACGAGGCAGCCGGTGAGTATCCCGGCCATACCTCCCCTGCAGAAGCAGGGGAAATCGCCAGCCAAGCGGGGGTAAAAAAGCTTTACTTAATTCATTATTCCCTTCATGAAAAAGACGCCCCAACGATGCGCAGGGAAGCCCAAGAAACGTTCCAGGGCGAGGTCCTGGTGGCGGAAGATTTCATGGAGATAAGCGTTCCAGGGTGAGTTACCACCCCTGAATGAATGGCTCCCATTCCTGATATTGATTGAGATACTTCCGGAACAGGTAGGTGGCTGATTTAGGAGGTTTTTTGGGGCTTTTTAGGAGACTGAGCCCCGATTGCTGAAGTGTTTTTCCCCCTTTTTTGTGATTGCATTTTACACAGGCGGTGACCAAATTCGTCCAGGTGGATTCGCCGCCCAGGTGTTTGGGTTGGATGTGATCCACGGTGAGCGTGCCCCCTCTCTGGCCGCAGTATTGGCATGTGTGTTGGTCGCGCCGGAAGATCTCTTTTTTGGTCAGTTTCACCTGGGGACGGGGACGTTTGACGATTTTTTGTAGGCGGATGATGGAAGGCTTTGGGAAGGACTTTGACACCGTTCGGATCACGCCCCGCCCGTCCAGCACCAGGTTTGCTTTTCCAATGACCAGCAAGCCCATGGCTCGTTTCGTTGAGCACACGTTGATCGGAGCGTAATTACCATTTAGGACCAGAACGGGTTCATTCTTCATGTCTTTTTTCACCTTGGAAAATTATAGCATGTCCCTTTTGCATTTCTCAAGGTATTTAGGGCCGGAGAGGAGGTATTTTTAGGCCGAGGAGAGCCCTTAAAAAAGGCATAAGCCTGAAGGTTCGGTGCGTGGCGGGAGATGTTCATCCCTCCTTTTCACGGTGTTTCCGGGTAGCCGCACAAGGCGATGGCGCCCGGGCCTGTATTGATGCCCAGGACAGGGCCGGTGATGTTGAAAAGCAGTTCTTTGGGTTGATATTCTTCTTCAATGCGCCGGGCGATGTCTCGCGCCTGTTCTTCTGCATCTCCATGGAGGACGGCGATCCGGGTGGGCTGGGCAGGGTCCAGGTGTTTAAAAAACTGGTCGAGCAGCATCTTTACGCCCCCTTTGCGTGTCCGCGCTCGCCCGGCAGCTTCCACCACACCTTCCTGGTGGTTGATTTTCACCAAAGGTTTTAGGTTAAGGAGGCTGCCCAGGAACTTGGCGGCGCTCCCGATCCTCCCCCCTTTGTGGAGGTATTCTAAGGTGTCAAGGAGCACGATTTGAACCAGATTCTGTCTGACTTGATCAGCGGCGGCAAGGATTTCCTCTTCATCTCCCCCCGCATCCCGGGTCCGGGCGGCAGCCAGAACCTGCCATCCCAGGCTCATCGTCGGCCCCTTGGAATCGATGACTCGGATGGGATGGTCGATTTCGGAAGCGACCTGTTTGGCCACGTTAAAGGTCCCGCTTAAAGCGCTGCTGACCGTAAAGAGGATGATTTTCTCTGCGCCATCTTCCATCGCTTCCCGGTAATACGTCTTGAAAGTAGCGGGTGTTGGCTGGGTGGTGGTGGGCAGGGTAGGGTCTTCGTTCAAGCGTCGGTAGAATTCCTGGGGTGTGAGGTCAATACGATCCTGATAGGTCTCCTCTCCCCAGATGATGAGCGTGGGGATCACCCCGATTCGGTATTCGTCAATGAGGTGCTGGGGGATATCGCATGTGCTGTCTGTCAGGATGGCAATTCGGGATGACATGGGGTTTTCTTGGCTCCTTGGATCCGCTGATGAAGATTGATGGGGCTTATATAGCGGATTTTAGGAATTATAACGTATTTTCCCGTG
Source organism: Anaerolineales bacterium (assembly GCA_041686005.1). GTDB lineage: Bacteria > Chloroflexota > Anaerolineae > Anaerolineales > UBA11858 > B10-G9. The sequence continues at coordinate 45,368 of JAWLER010000011.1, forward strand.
CCAGAGCTCATCCTGAGGCGGAGCGGTCCTCCACGGATCAAGGGATGTCGGTGCTCCCTCTCGTGTGACCACCCCTCATAGGGTAAAATGGGGTTGCTGAGATGACTGAAAGGAGGCATGTTTGAACATAGATTATAAAGCGTATGGGTTCCTGGTGCCCGTTTCCGGTTTGATTGTGGCTTTGGATCAATGGACGAAATCGATTGTAGAATCGAATTTAGTGTTTAATGAAACGTGGATGCCTTTAGAGTGGCTCAGGCCCTATATCCGCATTGTGCATTGGAAGAACACCGGTGCAGCGTTCGGCATCGGTCAGGGCCTGAATGTCTTTTTCATGCTGCTGTCTGTGGTGGTGATTTTAGTTATCATCTATTATTTTCCCCGCATTCCCCGCTCGGACATATTCTTCAAGGCAGCCTTAAGTATGCAGCTGGGAGGGGCGATTGGCAATCTCATCGACCGGTTTACGCAGGGATATGTGACAGATTTTATCTCTGTGGGCACCTTTCCTGTCTTCAATATCGCTGATTCCTGCATTACCGTGGGGGTGGGTGTGTTGTTGTTGGGGATGTGGCTTGAGGAGCGAGATACACAGGATGAGTGAGGTTGTTTTCACCTTTCGCTACCAAGGAGAGGGGGATGAGCGCTTGGATAAAATCCTCTCTCGGGAACTTGAAGACCATTCGCGAACGCGCCTGCAGTCGCTCATTGACGAAGGGTACGTCACCGTGGATGGGGTCACAGTCGAAAAAAAGAGCGAGACCATCCCTCCTGAGTCAGAGATCACCGTGGTCATCCCCCCTTCTCAACCCAGCGAGTTGACCCCGGAGGACATCCCCTTGGAGATCATCTTTGAGAATGAGGATGTGGTGGTGGTGGACAAACCTGCGGGGATGGTCGTCCATCCCTCCCCAGGCCATCCCTCGGGGACACTGGTAAATGCCGTCTTGGCCCATGTGCCCGAAATCGAAGGGGTGGGAGGGGTGAAGCGCCCAGGCCTCGTCCACCGCTTGGACCGGGACACCTCGGGTGTCATCGTGCTGGCTAAAAACGATCGAGCGCACCGGCACTTGCAGGGTCAATTTCACAGGCGAGAGGTGGAGAAAATGTACCTGGCGCTGGTGGACGGGCGACCGCCTACATCCAAAGGGCGAGTGGAGGTGGCCATTGGCAGAGATCCCGGTCACAGGCAAAGGATGGCTCCCGTTCTACCTCGCAAAGGAAAGAAAGCTGTTTCGGAGTATTTCACCGTAGAGACTTTTCCAAATCATACCTTGCTAGAAGTCCATCCCATCACGGGCAGGACCCATCAGGTCCGGGTTCATCTGGCTTTTTTGGAGTGCCCCGTGGTCGCGGATACGACCTATGGGAGAAATCAACCCAGCCTGCCCCTGGAACGTCAATTCTTGCATGCAGCCCGGCTGACCCTCACGCTGCCGGGTGAAGCGGTGGAGCGAACATGGGAAGCTCCCCTGCCGGAGGATTTATCCCAGGTATTGGAAACATTGCGTGAGGAGAGGTAAGAACCATGCATATCATCGATCTTCGGTCTGACACAGTCACACAACCGACCCCTGAAATGCGAGAAGCGATGGCCTCTGCGAAAGTGGGGGATGATGTTTACGGCGAGGACCCGACCATCAACCAACTGGAAGGATACGCGGCCCAATTGCTGGGCAAGGAAGCGGCTCTGTTCGTGCCTTCGGGTACGATGGGCAACCTGGCGGCGGTACTGACGCATTGCGGTCGGGGGGATGAGGTCATCCTGGGGGATTTAGCCCATACTTTTTTATTTGAGGTGGGTGGGGTGTCCGCTTTGGGTGGGGTGCAGCTCCATATCATCCCCAACCAGCCTGACGGCAGGCTGCGCTTGCAGGACATCCAAAGTGCCATCCGACCGCAGAACATCCATTTTCCCTCAACGCGTTTGATCACCCTGGAAAACACGCACAACCGCTGCGGTGGTGTGCCCCTCACTGCGGAATATACAGACCGGGTCGGGGAATTGGCTCGAGAAAACGGGTTGAAACTCCACCTGGATGGGGCCCGGATTTTCAACGCGGCAACAGCCCTGAACGTGGATGTCCAGCAGTTGGTCGAGGCGGCGGATTCGGTCATGTTTTGCTTGAGCAAAGGCTTGGCTGCCCCGGTTGGTTCTTTGCTTTGCGGGAGCGAAGGTTTTATCGCCCGGGCCAGAAAAATAAGGAAACAACTTGGGGGCGGTATGCGCCAGGCTGGGATCCTGGCTGCTGCTGGGATGATCGCTTTGCAAAAAATGCGTTCACGTCTTGAGGAGGATCATGCCCGCGCAAGCAAGTTGGCAGAGGGCTTGGAGGAGGTTCCTGGACTGAAACTGGATCCAGCCAAGCCCGCGACCAATATGGTTTATTGTTCCTTGCTGGACGACGTCGCCATGAGTGGGGAAGAGGTTGCCGGGCGCCTTGAGGAAGAGGGGGTGTTAGTGGGCGTTACTGGCGAACGCCGTTTTCGGCTGGTGACGCATTACTGGATTCAAGAAGGGGATGTGGGCCGGGTGGTTCAGGCCTTTGGGAAGGTGTTATCCGCATAGGGGGGTTACCCTCCTCCCGGGTTGATAGCGGAGGGAGCGCATGGGGTGAATATGGGCCTGATGTTATAATTTTTTGACGGACACATTGAAGAGGACCCTGTTTTTTAGGTGTTTAAGGGAAGGATGCTCATGAAAAACAGATATACACTCGATCAAATTGATACCATGGCGGGTACGATAAGGGAGAAAATCTCCATCCAGCCTCGGACAGCCATGATTCTGGGTTCTGGTTTGGGGATACTTTCGGAAGCGATAGAAAAGCCCACGGTGATCCCCTACCAGGACATCCCAGAATGGCCAACCTCCACCGTGGAAGGGCATGCGGGAAACCTGGTCATCGGCCAGTTGGAAGGGAAGGATATCTTGGTCATGAACGGCCGCTTCCATTATTATGAAGGGTACACCATGCAGCAGGTGACCCTCCCCATCCGCGTCATGCAGCGGTTAGGGATTGAGACTTTGATCGTCACCAATGCGGCGGGTGGTGTGAATCAAGGTTTTACGCCGGGCAATCCCATGCTGATCACCGATCACCTCAACCTCTTGGGCATGGCCGGCCCCAACCCGCTCCGGGGCCCCAATCTGGATGCCTTTGGGCCGCGGTTTCCTGATATGAGTCGGGCCTATGACCGGGAATTGTCCGAGATCGCTCGCCAGGTAGCAGCGGAACTTGAGATCACGCTCTACGAAGGGATCTATATTTGCCTTGCCGGGCCGACGTTTGAAACACCCGCGGATTTGCGCTTTTTATCCTCGATCGGCGTGGATGCGGTGGGGATGTCCACTGTGCCTGAAGTGATCGTTGCCAATCACGGAGGGCAGCGGGTGTTGGGCATTTCGGGGATCACCAACAAGTCAAGTCTCTATGGGGAGAAAGTGACGACCCATGAGGAGGTCATCGCCACAGGGAAGATATTGGCTCCCAAGATGGTCAAGCTGTTGAAAGGGGTGGTTCGCAGATTGTAGATGTTTCCCACCTTTGATGGGCATCCTCCCCACGTTGATGGAAAACACACCCCCCAGGGTTTGATGATCTAAATGATATGGAAGATATCCTAATATATTTAAAGAACTACGAATTGGTCATCTACATCATCCTCGCTTTGGTCGCGGCTTGGCAGATCCGGAAATTTCTCGTGGCCTGGGAAGAACTGCGGGCGGCGGCTTTTAGTCTGGAGCGCGAAAGCGCGCAATCGCGCTTGAACAGAACAGCGGGGGTGCTGGTCCTGCTTTTGATATTGGCGGTTTTCGAGTACGGTTTGGTGACATTTGTGGTTCCTAATGTGCAGGGGGCGAATCCTTTGCCGTCCCCCACGGTGGATTTGTTGGCGACACCTACCAGCACATTGCCTCCTACAACGCCCACTTCGTCCACCACCCAGGCGGCGGGAGGACAGGCTTTGGAGGCAGAAGCCGCCACGGGTTGTATTCCTGGAGAAGTGATGATCAGCTCTCCAAAGGATGGGGAGACCATCCGGGATGTCGTTGAGGTGGAGGGGACTGCGGACATCCCCGATTTTGGTTTTTATAAATTTGAAGTTTCAAAAGCGGATGCCCAATCCTGGTTGACCATCCAGGCGCAGGATGAGGTCAAGCGGGAGGAAGAATTGGGGTTCTGGGATACCACACAAATAGAACCTGGGCAATATGACCTGCGACTGGTTGTGTTTGATAACCTGGGGAATCAGCGCGACCCCTGTGTTGTCTCCGTGTATGTGGATCAACCTAGCGAAGAGTGAACATGGTGTGACAAGGTATGCCTGAAATTGAGATTCGCCCAGCCTTCTCGACGGATATTCCAAAACTGATCGCCTTGGATCACAACTATACGACGGGGTTCGTATGGCAGATGACGATTGATAAAACGGACCCCCATACCAGGGTCTCTTTCCGGGAAGTGCAGCTTCCCAGAGAGGTCCATGTCAATTACCCCCGCAATCCCAGCGACTTGGCGGATACCTGGACGGAACGCGATGCGCTGCTCTTGGCTGAAGGATCGGATGCCATCAAAGGTTATCTCAGCGTGCGTTTGGGATTGGCGCCGGTCAGCGCCTGGGTGGAGGACCTGGTCGTTGACCGCGAAGAACGGCAGGCGGGGATCGGCACCGCCCTGATATTGGCTGCCAAAGAATGGTGCGGTAAACGGGGGGTCAATCGTCTGACCTTGGAAATGCAGCCTAAAAACTATCCCGCGATCCAATTCGCTCAGAAGTTAGGTTTTGATTTTTCCGGTTACAACGATCAATTTTATAAAAATCAAGAGATCGCTATTTTCTTCACCACCTACGTATAACCATGACTTTTCAGACGTTGGTTCTGCACACTTTGCAGACGCTCAATCAAATTCTCACCGCAGGGATCTCCATCACGGCCTTCTCGTTGTTGTTGTATGCCCTGTCCTTTAACCTCAGAGATAAAATCGCGCGGTCCTTCGCTTTTATCATGGGATGTGTGGTGGTGGTTTTTGTGGGCGAGTCTGTAGCCAGCGTGATGGATACAGCCCAAGCCATGGAAATGTGGTTGCGCTTTCAGTGGATTGGTCTCGTTTACCTTCCCAGTGCTTATGTACAAATGTCGGATGCGGTCTTAGCCACCACGGGACGCCCCTCACGAGGGCGCAGGACGATATTGGTAAAAGCGACCTATGTCATTTCCACTGGGTTTCTGATCGCCATCCCTTTATCGGTTCTGGTGGGCCCGCTGGTCACCGAAAATGTCGTCTCCCCTTACTTGGAACGAACGTGGTTGACCTTGGTATTTTCCGCATACTACCTGGTGAGCATGGTGTTTGCGTGGGTGAATTTTGCCCGGGCCTATAACCGCACTGTGACCCGGGCCAGCCAGCGGAGGATGGCCTATTTGATCGGGGGGGCCTTGGCTCCTGCTCTTGGCTCCTATCCTTACCTCTTGTTTGGCGCTGCCTTCGCCACCGCCCATCCGTTGATCTTCTGGTTGTTGGCGCTGACCAGCAATGTTTTAGTGTCCGGATTGATCATCATCATGGCTTACGCGGTCGCTTTTTTCGGCGTGCCCTGGCCGGATCGGGTGGTGAAACGGCGGTTGATCAAATGGGTTATGCGCGGTCCGGTGACCGCCTCAACGGTCCTGGCGGTGGTCACCATTGCCCGGCGGGTAGGCGGGGTCTTCGCCACGTTTGCCCCGGTCTTCATGGCGGGGACCTTGTTGTTGATGCAGTATCTGATCACCATGCTGGCGCCGGTCTGGGAACGGTGGTTCCTGCATGGCGGGGGGGAACATGATTTAGAATTGATCCAGCACCTGGAAGAAAGGCTCTTAACCCGGGATGACCTGCGCCAGTTCTTGGAGTCGGTGATCGCTGCCGTCTGTGACCGGCTGCAGGTGGAGATTGGATTTGTGGCTTCCTTAGATGTGGAGGGGTTGGATTTTCTGGTCACGGTAGGGGACACCGCACAATTTCAAGAAGAAGACCTTTCCGATCAAATCCTCGGATTTGTCAATAACCAGGAGACAGGGGAGAGGTTCCACATCTTTTCGTGGGGAGATTATTGGTTGATCCCCATGTTCTGGGAAGGCGAATCCGATATGTTGTTAGGGATCATGGGCGTGCAGCAACCGGAAGGGGATTTGCCAGAGGAGCAGCGACAGGCACTGGAAATATTGGTGGACAGAGCATCTCAAGCTTTGGAAGACAGTTATTTGCAGCGCCAGGTTTTCACCTCCTTGGAGGATTTGACACCCCAAATGGGACGCTTGCAGCGGTTGCGGGCAGCGGCTCAATATGACGGGACAAATGTGCTCATTTCTTCCCGAGGAGAGGTCGAACTTGATGAGCGGGAAGTGGCTGAGTGGGTTGGGGATGCGTTATCTGATTACTGGGGCGGTCCTGATCTCTCAGAAAGCCCCTTGCTGCAGTTGAAAATCGTCCAGCGGGCGTTGGACGAACATGAAGGTATTTCCGTCAAAGCAGTGCGGTCCATCTTGCGGGAGGCGATCGATAAGATCAAACCGGAAGGGGAAAGACGGTTTACCTTGGATTGGGTTTTATACAATATCCTGGAGATGAAATTTCTGCGGGGACAAAAAGTGCGTGACGTAGCCCGGCGCCTGGCCATGTCCGAAGCCAATCTTTACCGCAAGCAGAAAGTGGCCATTGAAGTGGTGGCGAAAACCATCATGGAGATGGAACAACAAGCCCACAAAGAAACGGATGAAAAAAAGGAGGTTTCCTCCCCCTGAAGGCGGGTCTTATCAGCCTAAACGGGTGAAAAAATCCTTGAAAATCACTAATTTTAAATGTTACAATGAAGGTGATTGTGGCTGATTTATGAGGTGAGCTTAATGGTTCAGAATGATCTGTTGTCCCAATACACTGACGAACCACCCAGACTGGGGGAATCCTGGTGGAAAGACGCTTTGAGAGAAGCGGATCAAGACCCCCTGTCAGCGTATGAACCCTCGGAAAATGGTTATCATGATTTAGACTCCCCTCCTCTGGAGAGCGAACAAGCTCGAAACGATTGGGATACCATTCGAAATATTTACGAGAATGACAAAATCGTTACCCTCAAAGTTGTGGGATGCAACAAGGGAGGGCTCTTGGTTCAGGGTGAACATTTGAACGGTTTTGTACCTACATCTCATTTGGTGCAGGGAGATCACCGGGAGAAGCAGGGCTATTTAGGGGGTTCTTTGTCCTTGAAAGTCATTGAGTTCGACAAAAAGCGAAGCCGGGTCGTCCTGTCCGAAAGAGCGGCTCAATCGGCGCCTGGACAGCGTTTGAAACTTTTAGACACGTTGGAAGAGGGGGATTGTGTGCAGGGGGTGGTGACGACCATTACCAGTTTCGGCGTCTTTGTAGACCTGGGGGGTGTGGAGGGGTTGATCCACATTTCCGAACTCTCTTGGGGGAGGGTTGAGCACCCTTCCGAGATCGTATCCATCGGGGAAGAGGTAGAAGTGTATGTCCTCAGTGTTGACCGCCAGAATAGTAAAGTCGCTTTGAGTTTAAAAAGCCTGTGCTCCAATCCCTGGGAGACGATTACGGATCGCTATCAGCCCGGGCAGGTGGTGGAAGCCGTTGTGAAAAACATCGTTTCTTATGGGGCTTTTGTGCAGCTTGAGGAAGGCGTGGATGGCTTGATTCACATCTCCGAATTTGGGGACAACGGGGATGATGTCTCACCGTGGGATGTGCTGGAAGAGGATCAAGTGGTAGAAGCCAGGATCATCCACTTGGATCCCGAAGGTCAGCGGCTGGGATTGAGTCTGATTTCGGGGGACAAAGAAGCATAACACAATTTCACGATCATGAAAGAGAAATGGTGGATGCTCATTGCGGGGGTCCTATTTGGCTTGTTGAGCGCAGGCCTGATTTTGTTGGTCAGCCAACCTCCGCGAGGGAAATCGGTCATCCTTCGCCCACCTCCCACCCGGGCGCCCATCATCATTGATATCGATGGGGCGGTCCTTCGACCGGGCGTTTATTCGCTGCCCGTCAACAGCCGGGTCCGGGACGCTGTCCAAGCAGCGGGGGGGTTTTCCGCGAATGCGAATGCGGATTTAATTAACGCTGCAGCCCTCCTGGAAGATGGGGACCATATCCATGTGCCCGCCAAAGGAGAGGACCCTTTTCCCGTGGAAGGGGGGAAGGAAAACGTGCACCTCCAACCCACCCCCACCCAAATTGACTTCCCGATCAATATCAACATTGCGGATCAGGCGACTTTGGAGGCGCTGCCCGGCATTGGCCCAGTGACCGCAGAAAAGATCATCACCTGTCGTCAAGAAGAAAAATTTTCCACCATTGAGGAGATTCAGCGTGTTCCAGGGATCGGACCGGCTACCTTTGAGAAGATCAAAGATTTGATCATCGTGGGGGAATGAAAAGACGCCCCTCACTCAATCTGCTTGGTTTCCAATCGTGAATAGGGCGTCTTGGAAAATCGGCGTTTGTAGCTTGTTACCCACGACCTCCCTTTCCACCCTGTCGATTTTCGCCCCCCAGAGTTGCTCCTGACCGTGAAAGTGGAGAGAGATGGTTTCACAGGGGAAGGGATACTTTCCCTGCCCCTGCCATGTGAAGTGGATCGTTTCTGTGTATCGTTGCATGGTGAACTGGTCCAACCTCCGGGGACCAAACCCGTCGCCGGCATCTAGGTACAGGTCGCTTTTCTGGGCTGGCGGGGAAGGCTGGGTGGGTGGATAGAGATGGAGTTGGAGCGTTCCGTCCTCTTCCATGGGGAGCATACAGCCGGCACGAACCAGAAGGGGGATCCTCTCCAATGGCGTTTCAACGTCGATCTCTTTGGGCCCCTGATAGACCCTGTCATCCCAAAAAGAGATCCATTCGCCAGGCGGGAGGGCCACCTGCTTCGAGGCTTGATTTTCTTCCAGGACGGGGAACACGAGGAGGTCTTCACCGAGCAGGAAGGCGTCTTCTACCTCATCCACCAGAGGGTGACCGCCGTAGGACCAGAAAAGGGGGCGCATGAGAGGATGGCCTGTTTGGTGGCTTTTCCAGGCCAGGGTGTAAAGGTACGGCAGTAGTTGATACCGCAGCTTAAGAAACCTTGTGATGATGGTGGTGTACGGTTCCCCGTATACCCACGGCTCCCGGCGGGGGGTCCCGGTTGCGGAGTGCCCCCGGAAGAAGGGGTTGAACGTCGCCAATTGGAACCAGCGAGTGAAGAGCTCTGGGGAGGGATGGCCACCAAAGCCTCCAATATCCGATCCGGTGTAGGGGATCCCCGAGAGACCCAAGTTCAGCATGATGATCAGGGATTGGCGGAGCGCTTCCCAGGATGTGCTCACATCCCCGGTCCAATTCCAGGCGTAGCGCTGGTTCCCCGCCCATCCCGAGCGGGACAGGATCCAGGGTCGCCGGTCAGGCTGCTGTTCTGTGATTCCCTCATAGCCAGCCTTGTTCATCAATAACCCATAGAGGTTGTTGGCTTGCACATGGTCCCCTCCCAATCCATCCAGTCGATATTGGGTGGGGAGGGGCAAGCTTGGCTCTCCCCAGGCGGCAAAGGCTGCGGGTTCGTTCATATCGTGCCAGAACCCGTTCACGCCTTTTTTTAACAACAATGGGTATTGGGATCCCCACCAGGTTCGTGTTTCGGGGTGGGTGAAGTCGGGAAAGGCACACCACCCGGGCCAGACTTGCGCGGTGACCACTTTGCCGTTGGGTGTCTTGCAAAAATAGTCGCCTTCCTTCCCCTCTTGGTAGAGGAAGTATTTTTTATCCTTTTTCACGCCGGGATCGATGATGGTGACCAGGCGGATGCCCTCCTCGAGGAGTTGTTCCGATACGCGATCGAGATGGGGGAATCGTTCCTCATCGATGGTAAATACCCGGAAACCATCCATGTAATCGATGTCCAAATGGATGGCGCTTAAAGGCATATCGTGCTCTTTGAAACCACGCACCACCCCCTGAACATCGTGGGCTGTTTTATATCCCCACCGGCTTTGGTGGTACCCCAGAGACCAGCGAGGGGGCAAAGGAGGGCGCCCGGTAAGTTCGGTGTAGCGTTGGAGCAGTTGGGAAAGGGGACCGTATGTGAAATAGTAGCGGAGGAGCCCCCCTTGAAAGGTGGCTGTCGCAGTGGCGTCCGATTTCGTCTCCGGGTGATCAAAGGAGAAGATGCCCCGAAAGGGGTTGTCGTAGAAAACCAAGTAGCCATTTTTTCCTTTCCTGCTGATGTAGAGGGGGACAGCAAGATAAAGGGGATCGTCTCCAGTGGAGTAGTACCCTCCGATGTCCTGATTCCGAACCTCAAATGACGCCTTTCCCTCCTTAGGATTGGCAGACCGCAGATTGAGGGGGGCGGCTTTTTCGCCCAATCCGTGGATGCGCTCCTCCCCATCCAGCACCGCGTTATGGTGCCAGATGGACCCTTCCTTGTGGGGTGGAAGCTCGCTGCGTATGAGATGGCCCTGGTTGGTTAAGAAGCGAACATCCCCATACGTTGAGATGTCAATGGTCAATTTGTCGCTGGATAAGGCGTATCCTCCCTGGGGTGTTTGCCGGATGTTGACCGGAACATGCGGCCAGCCCTGATGAGTCACGGCGTAGGGAGGGGATTCTTTTCCTGGTCCCCAGGCCAGACATACCAGATCAGCCTTCAGGAAGTGGATTTCCAGAGATGTATGTGTGAATTCAAAGCTGCCCCCCTGACGGGATGTCGAAACGCTGCGAAGCGGTCCGGGCTTATGCCGGGGTTGTTCCCTTTGTGGTGAGCGAAAGCGCCATTCGGTGACATTTCGTTTGAGGGTGGAGAGGAGGGTAAGCAGTGTTTTAGGCAGACCCAAAAATTGGAGGGAGGTCGCTAGCTGTTGTAGTAGGTTCATCGTTTCCTTGATTTTGAATGGCGGATGGGTTCCCTTATTAGATTTTATCAAAACACAGGCATGAAACGAAAAAACCTCACATGACGCGAGGTTTTTTGTGCCATTGAGTAAGAAACGATGGAAGGATCTCCCTGCCCAGAGTTGCTCAGGGACAAGAACAGACAGGTCCAGGACATGCCCTCACCTGTGCGGTTTGTCTTTCCAGTGTAACCACGTTGAGCGGCACGGGAGAGGCCTTTCCTTTTCCATTGGCATTGGACCCTTGCGGTGCCCAAAAGGCCGTGTATCCGTTATTTAATTTTTTTCAGGACCGGCAGGCCGTTTTTACTTTCCGATACCTGATATCCAGCAGGTATACTGTCCAACGCGCCTTCTTTCTCTTCCTTGGCAAAGAAGTACAATGTAGATTGCTTGCCGCTTTTCAAAGTGCGTGTTCTGCCGTGTAAGATGTAGGAATTGCCCTTTGAGTTTGTGTATGTATAAGCCATATTTTCTCCTTTTTGATAGAGCAGTCGGTGCCGCCCAACGTGTGGATCATTGGGTACTTTGTGGTTATCCATGATCCGGATAAGGCCTCGCAGTAAGATGGAAAACCCCACGTATGGAGTGGAAACCAACCAGCTTGATCCTATTTCTAGTATCCATTGTAACCTTTCGGGGAGATTTTTGCCTGTTTTTTCGGCGAAAAATGCCTGATTTTCGAGGAAAAAGGCCAAATTCCCCCTTTTTAGAGGCTATTTTTCGGATTTAAAGCCTAGGTTTTCCCCCTATATATGGGGGATAAGCCTTTTTTATCCCTTCTGGAAGGTGTATTCGTGATACGTGGCGACGCTTTGAAACCCGAGTTTTGTGTAGCAGGAGAGGGCAGCTTTGTTGTTTGTTTTGACGTTTAACCCGATGGTATCCACCTCTTTTGAAAGGGATTGGCAGAGCCGGGCTGTGACCTGGGTAGCATATCCCTTGTTTCTGTGCTGGGGGTGAGTGGCGACGTTGCCAATCGCAGCCACGTTATAGGTAGGGGAGTAAACGTGAACCCCGCCTATGCTGATCCATTCGCCTCCTTTTTTGATACCGAAATACTGACCTGTTTCCAACATCCGAGGGTCAAACCAATTCTCCGGATAACTCTTCTTGTAAAAGGCCAATACGGCGCCGATTTCCGATCCCGGTATGCGTCCGGCATCATCCGCTTGCTGGTTCAGGCATAAATCACCCTCCACAAGGGCCATCTTAAGGTGTTCCCCATGATGGGTTAAGTGGTAGGTGTCTCGGAAGACTTCGTGCACAGTGGGACTGAGATGGGCATAGAAGGAGGGGGGGAGAAGACCTTTGATCATCTCCAGCAATGTGCCCAGTTGTTGGGGATGGTTAGAAAATGCCAAAAGTACGGGCAGCTCATGACCAGAGTAGAGCAACGCGATTTCTCTGATTTGCTCGTCCTCTACAAGCCCGTAATAGGTGGTGAAAGGCCAGAAGAAGTCGTCCAGATCCCCGATACTGTAGATATGGAGAGGTACATTTAGTTTTAAATGTTGATAAATGTCACGCTTATCGTGGAGGTTGATTGCTTTCATACGTTGGCCTTTTCACATGACTACCTAATTTTCAGAACCATTATAAATCACAACCGCTCCAGCTTCTGATGATAAGGGGGATTTGTGGGCCCATCGGACGATCATCCTATATTGAGGAAAAGAGAGGGCCAACAAGTTTCCTTGTTGGCCCTGAGTCATTCCTGAAAAGGTACGACCCTTTCGCTAGTTGGTCTGCTGCTTTCTCAGCAGCAGGTAGAGGATAACACCCAGGGAAAGTACGCTCAGGATCCCTGCGCCAGCGGTGAGAAGAACGCGAGGGGATGGAAGATCGATTCCCTCTGATTCGGGGGCTTCAGAAACGTTTTCCTCTGCATCGCAACTCACAACCTCAAGGTGGTTAGTTCCACTCCAGGCTTCCCCGAACCCTCCGGAAGCGAAGGCGGCGACGGACCATGTGCCCGCTGGGTCATCTACCGATACGGCAATTTCTGCCAGATAGGTATTTCCGGATTCTTTTTCCATGGCGACAGGGTCTCCGGACAAACCGCTCTTGTCGATCAGCAAGGTGGCCCGATCGATGCTCAATCCCTCAGGGAAGGTAGCCCGGATGGTGGCCTTGGTGGGTTCACATTCCCCGTACGCCAGGGTTTCCGTTGATGGTTCGATGACGATATCCTCGTTCAGCTCCGCTTGCCGTTTGGGGGGGCTCTCGACCACCGAGACCGTGACGGATTGGCTGTTCTGGTTTCCGTCCGCATCGGTGGCGGTGACCGTGAACATTTGGTCCCCTTGCTGGTATCCATCCAGCACGATCCTCTTTCCTGTGCCGAGGGACTCACCAGCGCTGTCCGTCCACACCAAAGCATTCCTTGTGAGGGTTCCGTCCTCGGGGTCCACAGCATAGGCTTCAAGGACAATCTCACTGCGGTGGCCCATTTCCTGACCATCCCGCGGGGTGAGGATATCCACCACAGGGGATCCCTTTTGAAGGGCCAGGGTGGGGGACTGGGCTGACGATGTGTGGAAGCCATCATTGGCAGTGACTTTGAGGATCGCTTCCTGACTTCCTGCGGCGAGTGACGGTTGCCAGTCATACGCCGTGCCGCTCACCCCGGTGGCGATGGGCGTGAAGGTCCTTCCCCCATCACTCGAGTACGCCAGACTGTATGTCAGCGTGTCTCCGTCCTCATCCCCGCCTGTCCATCTCAACGTAACCGGTTGATCCCGCGGGATCGAGCCGGAGAGGGGGGCTTTCCACTCCACGGACGGAGCCCTGAGGCTGACTTCCAGGCTGTGGAGGAGTTCGCCTTCATGATAGATCTCCACGGTTTCCGTTTCCATCGGATAAGGCGCATGGACAGATACATAGGGGAATTCGAGGGTCAGGTGTTCCTCATCGTCTGGACAACCATCACAGATCGACTCCTCGGTGACCCCAAAGGAGGTCTCGCTCAAAAGGTCCCCCTCTTGATTGAGGAAGGCCAGGCGGTAAGGTCCTGCTTGCGGGATCTGCCCCAAAGCTTGATGATAAACCCTGGTCTCAGCGATATGTAAATGACCGTCTTCGACGATGCTGCCGTATAGGGCAAAGGTCGCTTCTTTCTCCAGCTGAGGAGGTAGGCGCCGTTTCGCCAGCAGATTTCCATCCGACTTCCTTGCTGAGGAAGATCTGCCGAAGTAGTTCCATCCGTCCAAGCCGCGGTAATAGAGCTGTTCGAACCGGCTTGCGCTGGTGAAATTCTCTCGCGGCTCATTACCAACCAACCAGAACATGAAGTTTCTGGTGTCCCCTTCCGGAATCCACCTGCGTTCCATAAGGTTAAGGGCCCCGCCGGCGAACGTCCGTGGTCTTTCATGGGATAATCCCCACCCGTGACCCAGCTCGTGGGCGATGACCATGCTGTTGGGCGTCGTGGCATCCCAACATATAGTGCCTCTGCTGCAGTTGCCTAAGACGTTGAAGCTGGTCGTCCTGCTGCCCGGCAGCACCGCGCTGGTCGCCATGCGCTCCAGGCCGTTGGCGGCTGCAAACTCATCCATCATCATTTCCGATTGACGGCGGATGTATCCCCAACCGTTGGATTTGCGCCGCGCTCCGGGCGCCATGGTGGATTTTTCGCTGTCGTCCATTTTGCAATTGCGGTTGTTGTCCTTGTAAGTGTGGTACGGATCGCCGGGAGAGAACAAATCCCGCTCTGGACCGACGTAATCGTGCCATTCGCCATCGCCGTCTTTATCGATGAACTCCACCACCCATAATCCGATTTCGTTCTGGGTGATATTGCCATCGCCATCCACGTCTTCCGGCTTGTTCCAATCCCACTGCACATGTCCGGGTGGATCGGTGGTGCCAAGTTTGAACCCACCGCTGCCATCCCCCTGCAGCCATTTTGTCTCCTTGTCGTCCCCGTCGATCGTGCCGTCGACGTTGCAGTCGACGACCCCGCTGGTTTCGTTCAGACGTCTTCGATTCCCTGATCCATCGTAGATGAAATCCCAGGCAAAGGACGGTGTCCCAGTGAAGGGGTTTGTCCCGTTGGGCAGGTCAATCACGCTGGGCGCGACGGCGTATATGATGCCCGCATCCCCTGATCTGGCGAGGGGACTGCCAAAGGGCGCCACGCCATCCGGCACAGGGTAAAGGCGAGCCATGTGCATCATCTGTCCATAAAAACCAGCCGCATTGGCGCCGATAAAGAGATCTTCGACAGGAGCGTGAAATTGGTACTGGACAGGGATCTCCTGGAAAGTTACGCTTCCCAAGTCTTCATGGAAAACGGTATCTCCGCCTGATTTAAGGACGAATTCAAAATCGTAAGTCCCAGGATCTAAGCCGTAGCCGATGAAAAAGTACAGCTCAAGATCCCCTGTCGAAATGGGTCGCACAAGCTCAAATTCATTGCCGACCTTCTGCAAACCTTGCACAAAAGACCTCGTGCCACTGGCATCGGTCATCCATAACTGAGCTGTGCTGACGGAGACAGGGGAGACGCTTCCCCCTACCTGGGGGAGGCCGGTGACTCGCAGCGCTCCGCTTTTGTTAGCCACTAAGAAGCTGGGGAAGCCTTCCACGTCAAACACGCCGTGTTGGGTGTAGGCAAACTCGAGGTCGTGCACCGTGAATGTTTCATCCGGCAGAAACTCAAAGGTCACTGTATCGGTGTGTTGCTGGCCGGCGCTGTCCTCAGCACGGACCTCCAGGGTGTTATCTGTGCCGTAAAGAAGATCGCTGATGCCGAAGGTAGTGGCGACCATATATTTGGCCGGATGGCTGGTGTGAGGTGAAAAGGCTACTTCCTCCCAGTCTCCCTCATTGACGCGCACCCACACAGTGGTTAACTCCCGGTCCTCCAAAATCTCTGCCCGACCGGCGAAATCTGTTAGCTCCACAGTGGATCCCTCTTCTGGGTTGGTGATGGATACTTCAGGAGGCTGGTTTTCTACGACGGCATCTGAAGCCCGCAGGATGGTCAGGTCATCCATCAACCGCCGCTCGGCGAGGGAAATGCCTTCTGCATTTTCGTATTCCACAGAAGCTTGGGTGATAAGGTCCCCCTCCTCCGCTTCAAAGCTCAGGCAGTGCTTGATGTCCGTTGGCTCGGGGGGGAAGGTGGTGGCGTCGGATCCTAAGAGGACGGTTTCGCCCTCTCCCCCTTCCAGCCCATACACGGACAGGATCGCTGTGACCTCGGTCTCCACATACTTGACCTCCTCCAGGCCGACGTAGGTCCCCACAGCCGTCAGTGGATCGAGGAAGGTCATGCGGATGGGATGGAGAGTGTGTCCAAATTCCATGCCTGCCATCGAAGACGCCGCGTATCTCCCTGACCTGGGTTGGACATCTTCGGGACGATAGACATCGAACAAAGGGCCGAAAACCACCCCATAATCCCTTTTTGTATTGGTGCGGAAGTTACTAGTAGATCCGGTGTAATTGAAGGTGATAATTTCGGTCCCTTCCCCAAAACGGATCCCACCGCACATGTCAGGCCGGGGGGTGGGTGTGAACGGGATGCCGTTATAGTAGGTGATCACCTCCCGGGGATACCCGCAGGTACGGGAGATTTCGACTTTGGATTCGTTCCTGCCGCGTTGGATGGGAAAATTCGGGACGGTGAAGACATAGCGGTGAGGGTTGGCCGGATCTTCTTCGACTTCGACGGTCGTCCCCTCCTTGGGGTCGGGCCATTTTGTGTAAGGGACGAATCGGTTATTCCCGTAGAACTCAACTTCCGGCGCTTCGTCCCGGCCGTAGATGATTTCCACCACCAGGTCTGTGGTCTCCACGCCGCCTAATTCACCCCCGTTTTCTGGGGAGAGGATGGTCACTTCGTCGATGCACGCTTCCAGGGTGGGGGTGGGTGTGAAAGTGGCAGTGGGAAGGGGGGTGGGTGTAAAGGTGGGTGGGATAGGCGTGTTGGTGGCCGGTGAGGTGACTTTGAATATGGCAGAAGCACAGGTTTCAAATTCAGTCCCATGTCCCGCGCAGGCCCAGATTTTGTGGTCTCCTGCGGATGCTCCGCCTGGGATGGTGACATTCACGGAAAAATTCCCCGGGTTGAAAGTGCCTAATATTTGTCCGTTGTCTTTATCCCCCCAGATGATCCTGTACGGGTTATTGCTGCCTCCCCAATTTCCCCCTGAGACGGTGACGGTGCTCCCCGGTGGGCCGGAAGACGGGTTTAGGTTTATCGTCCCGGCGCCCAGCGGTGCAGCTTGCGCGTCCGATAACCACCATCCGGTAAAGATGACGGCAATCACAATGAATGAACTAATGACCAGAAATTTACCCTTGGTTTTCAAGGGTCCACCATTAAAAGGTAACACGGTTCCTCCTTTTTCTATCTCAAGATCAAACCTATAAAGGAGATAGAGAAAAATACGAGTAAACGGTTCTGACCAGAACGAACCTGGTTATCAAAGTATGTGTATTCTCTTGAAAGTTGTTTTGAGGGGGTATTGCTGCGGTGAGAATATTTCCCTAAGTGTAGGGGAAAACCCACCAGCTGTCAAGTGCTAATTGATGGCATGTTACACTTTGTGAGGGTGGGGCTTGATGAAGGACTTGCTCCCCGTGATCGCAGGCAGGTGATTAGAAAATCAGCCCATGAAACGGCGTAGGGACAAGGGAGACCACGGATCCCGGTTGGGATCGTTTATGTTCCCAACAATCTGCGGCTGGAAAAGGATTGAGGAAGAGCAATTTTCGGTATAATCTTTGAGGATGGATGGTGTCGTTTACAGAAAAGGGGACCTGGTATGTCATCACCGCTTGTCGAATGTATACCCAATTTTTCCGAAGGTCGGCGCCCTGAAGTCGTGGAGGCCATCAAAAGGGCCATTGCTGATGTCAGGGGCGTCTATGTATTGGACTTCCACATGGATGAAGACCACAATCGGAGCGTGATCACCTTTGTTGGCCTTCCCGATGCGGTCGAAGAAGCGGCCTTCCGTGCTATTTCGAAAGCTGCCCAGCTCATTGATCTCAATGAGCATGAAGGGGAACATCCCCGCATCGGGGCCACGGATGTCGTCCCCTTTGTCCCCATTTCCGGGGTCTCCATGGAGGACTGTGTGGAAATCGCCCATCGTCTTGGAGAGCGGGTGGGAACGGAATTGGCCATCCCCGTTTATCTATACGAGGAAGCAGCGACCCGTCCGGGCCG
Source organism: Anaerolineales bacterium (assembly GCA_041686005.1). Taxonomy (GTDB): domain Bacteria; phylum Chloroflexota; class Anaerolineae; order Anaerolineales; family UBA11858; genus B10-G9. Next base: position 63,472 of record JAWLER010000011.1, read on the forward strand.
CAGGCGTCTGGAGGATGTCCGCCGCGGGGAGTATGAAGGTTTAAAACAAGAAATCGGCGCGGATCCTGAGCGTGAGCCGGATTACGGACCGCTGGAGATGGGCCCGGCGGGAGCGACGGTG
>JAWLER010000104.1:0-4026 GCA_041686005.1 Anaerolineales bacterium
AAGTGGATATGAAAATGGGTTTGAGAATATACGGGAACCCATCTTGAAGGAATTGATCCACGAGCCGCAAAACGCGTATTGGAAGGGGGAATTTCAGCCCCCGGAACAGGAGGATACCGATTCATTCCAGGCAGTTCTGCTGAGGAGAGTTGAGCGGGATCAAACGAGGTCCTCCATGAAGAGGTTTAGAAGGGATTGAACGTCGCCGGCTTATGATCAATCGAGAAACACCTGGACGTGTTCACGACCTGATGAGGGAGCTGAAAGAGCGTATGGCCAGGATGTACAGCCAGCGTCTGGTAGGCGTCTTTTTGTACGGCTCCTATGCCCGGGGCGAGGAAGAGGTGGGGTCGGATGTCGATGTGTTGATTGTGCTGGACCGCATTGCTTCTTATTCTGCTGAGATTGATCGCACGGGAGACATTGCCAGCGATTTGTCGTTGAAGTATGACCTCTCTATCAGCCGTGTGTTTGTCAACCAGGAAAACTGGGAGGATGGGGACACCCCTTTTCTCCGCCACGTTCGACAGGAGGCCATCAAGATATAGGAAAGATTTTGGTGTGAAAGAAGGGTAAAACGGCACCTCGTGGGGGAAAGCTGCGGACCGGTCTGGATCCCTAAGGTAATAAGCAGAAATTTCCCCTGTTGGGTAAGACAATTGAATACCATGTCGCCGGGGTTGAAACCACTTGCTTACATGGAGATCAATCCTGGATTGGATCGCCCCCCGCAGCCGTGATGAGATGGACGGGGCTTTTCGTCATAAATTTTTCCTTTCTGTATTACAAGGCCAGGTCGTGGATGAGCTTGCAGAAAGAGGATGACTCTGCCCAGTTTTTAAAAAGGAGAAAACAGTGATCAATCTCTACAGAAATACGCACGAGAATGGTATTGAGAACTTGTTGACAAAAATAGTTAATATGTGGGGGAGGGTGGCTTTCTGGGGGAAAGAACAAACCCTGAGAGAGAACCTTGTCGTGTTCTCTCAGGGTGAAGAGCAGGATTCAGGTATTTTGTTCCCACCCATCTCCAGGAGAAGCCAAGGCAATGGGTATGTAAACCTGATTGACATATCATATTTACCCATCTATAATCAAAGCATGGAGACAGACTTGGAGCCTATTCATCGTGTGTTGCTGGAAGATGCCATCGAGCGCGATCGCGTTACGGCGCGGAGGAAGCTGCTGGCGGACATTTTATTCCAGGAGCGCTATCTGACCCGGGAGGATCTGATGGCCAGAGTAGAGGCGGTCTTGGGGAAGGGATGCTTTGGCGACGCGGCCTGGGAGGATGTCTTCTACCGGGATATGCGGGTGGTCAAAGACGCCTTCCGCGCGGCCGGTCATGAAGTCGCCTACAGCCGCAAAAAAGGCCAGTCCGGATACTACCTGCGGGGGGAAGGGGAGATCAGCCAGCGCGTGGAGCAGCAGATCAAAGGGGCCGTGGAAGAGATCGACCCCGAACAGATCGCGGTCACCCGCCGTCTCAGTCCTGCCGAACGGGTGCAGCAGGGCTTTTCGATCACCCATCTGGCCCATCGGGTGACCCGCTACCGCGAGCAGCAGCGGGAGGCGGACCATGGCTGAGGAGTCCCTTGCATACCTTGATTTCGTGCACCTCGTCCTGGAGGCCTTGGAAGAGGGGGGAGTTCCCTACCTGATTGGCGGCGCAGTCGCAGCCTGGGCATGGGGGGAACCGCGCGCCACGCGTGATCTGGACCTTGTGGTCCGGATCCCTGAAGGAGCTGTGGAACAGCTGTCAAGGGAGTTCCAAAGACGCAATATGCAGCTTCCGCCAGATATCATCCGGGCTCGCTTGGAAGACGACCGGGGGGATGTTCCCCTGAATGTCGTCCACGCTGCCACCGGGTATAAAGCGGACCTCTATCTGGTGCGGGACGAGGACTCCTTTCGGGCGGAGGCCTTCCAGCGGCGGATGCAGGTTGATTTAGGTCCTGAGTTGGGAGACGTGTACCTGCACACCCCAGAGGACCTGATCCTGAACAAGCTGATGTACTACGGGATGAGTCAGCAGTCCAAGCATCTCCGAGATATCACTGCAATCGTCAAAACCCTGGGGGATGATCTGGACGTCGAGTATCTCCGGCTATGGGTGGATGAAATGGGCCTGCAGATACTGTGGAAGAACCTTCAGAGCCACATAAGAAAAAGTGAAGAGCGGTAAGCGGGGTAAATATCCCTTTAGTCGTTGACGAAAATCTGAATATCCACTATACTGATAATCGGAAATACAGATAGAAGGAGGATGAGATGAGTAATGTATACCAGGTGCAGATCGGGCGAAGAGGGGTGATCACGCTTCCTAAGTCCTTGCGAGATCAAAAAAATCTCGAAAATGGCGAAATCCTAAACCTCATTGAGTTGTCTGATGATCTATTCGTGATCAGCCGGAATCGTTCCAAGGTTGATAAAGTAGCTGATGAACTGGCAGAGGAATGGCGGGATTCGGGCGAGTCCTTGGAATCCATGCTGTCAACCTTACGCGAAGTCCGGGCGGATTACGATGAGTCTCAAAAATAGAATATTCCTGGATACAAGTACGATTGTTGCTGCGGTATTTTCAGAAACGGGTGGAGCGCGAAAACTCTTTCAGCTTGGAGAGGTCGAAGTGCTCCAACTTGTCATAGGGCCAAACGTGCTCAGAGAATGTGAAGATGTTCTCCGCCGTAGGATGCCTGGTTCATTACCTAAGTTGGCCCATATGCTGGAATTGGCTCGCGTAGAAACTGCTTCACAACCTCCTGCAGAATTGATTGAGGAGGCAAGAAGTATTGTGGAGTATCGGCCCGATGCGTATGTCTTGGCAGAGGCGATGGCAGCGGAACCAGATTGGTTCATCACCCATGATAAAGAGCATTTTCTGGATGTCCGTCCGGTTTCCAGACTGTCTTTTCGTGTGGGTACCCCAGGGGACTTGATCCAATTCCTTGAAGATGAACATTTACAAAAATAATGCCAAGATGGGGCTGGTTTAAAAGGTGAAACCTGATCTTTTACTTTATACTAAAGGAGCCAAAATGTAAGGTTATGGAGTTTACATGGATATGGGTTGTTTAAATTCCACTTAATATAATTTGCAGAAAAATGGACGCTACTGTTTCCCAAGGCGAATTGCCGCCTTGGGCGTTTTGTTTTAACGTCTCCCGGGTTGGGTCAGAACGAAAACGCTACCCTTATAGATAAAGGAGGTGTACGGGAATCAATTTCTAGTTTTGCCTGTCTAACCATTCAGGAGGGTTGAGATGAACATTCAACGACAACTGTATCAAGACCTGGCACAACTGCCTCCGCAGGAGCTCGCCCGGCTGCTGACGGAGGTTTTGCCGTATGGGGAAATCAAGGCCCGCATGGACGGGACCGTGGTGCTGATCCATGCCTACGGCCTGCGCCGCTTCCAGTCCACGGCGGACCTGCTGGAGCTGGGCATCCCGGAGGACGACCCGCGCAACGAGGTATTCACGGCCACCATGCAGAGCCTGGTCTCGGAGAAGATCCAGAACGAACTGCGCAACCACGCGGCACGGGTGGGGACCGTGTGCCGCGACGCGGGCGCGATTGAAGTCTGGGAGGGACCCCGCAAAGCCTGGTGGGTGCCGGTGGCGTGCTTCGAAGGGTTTATCAACGCCGTGGACTCGCACATCGAGGAGTTCGCCTTACTGCGGGACCGACATCTGGTAGACGGCTATGAGGAGCTGCGCCGGGAAGCAGAGCGCAACTACACTGCCTCCCTGCGGGCAGCCTGGGCGGATCTGGCGTCCGCCAACCATCATGGATCTAGCCTCGAAGAATATCTGGAGAGCGGTCTGGACTACTTTGCGCAGCGTTTCCCGACCCGGAAAGAGATCAAACGCGACATCCGCATGGAGATGGAGATCGTCTCCAAATCCCTGCCGCCGCTCATCACCCGCAGGGTGGAAAAGATGCGGGAGGCGGAGGTGGACGCCCTGACGGCGGAAGCGGCCCTGCGTCGCGCGCGGGCGAACAGAGAAGCGGAGCAGATGCAGC
>JAWLER010000037.1:0-1522 GCA_041686005.1 Anaerolineales bacterium
AGCGCCAAGTTGAAGGCCCAGAAAGAGAATGTCTGGCGCGCTTCAGGCAATGTGAAGATCCCCCCGTCCCATCCGCTCTGCTTTTTCTTTGCGTTGGCGCTTGTTTTGCCGTCGGGTTGCAGGCCGCAATCTTCGGGGTTGTCGCGATAGAAGACAGCGGCAAAGAGCGTAAATCCGACACCTACGGCAAGCGCAGTTAGTATCCAAGTTCTGCTCCAGCCTTTGTCCTCGTTTATGTGGTTAAATATTTGGGGAGCAAGGGAAAAGCCGAGGGGGGTGAACACGTTCATGATCCCTCCGGCAAGCCCTCGATGGGTCTTGAACCATTTCATGATCATGTTGGAGGAGGCCATGGTCAGCATACTTTGACCAAAGAATCGAAGCAAGAAGAAACCCAGAACGAGGACGATAAAAGACACATGTTGGGGGCTTTGCAGGGGGAGGAGTTGGCTTGCAACAGCGGAAATCCCCGTTGCTTGGCTCAAGTACAGCAATACCAATCCCATCCCTAAACCTGCTACCATGCTTGTCATCCGCGCGCCAAAGCGGTCGTAAAAACGCCCTACATGGGTTAACAATGAAGCGCTGGCCAGAGTTCCGACCATGTATGCCAAGCTGAGAGCGGTTTGAGTCAGCCCCAAGGATTCCCTCAAGGGTTTTGTAAAGGGAGATATCCCGATCGTTTGCCCCGGTGCACTCAAAATAAAGCCGATCGTTCCGGCTGCCAGGATGAACCAACCGTAGAAAAAAGGCCAACGACGGGGTGCAAAAGGTATGTTTGCTAGGTTTTTTGACATGCTGTTTGATCCTTTCCACCTCTCCCCAAGGTTGACCCTCACAGAGGAATTGGAATGAAATCACCTCTCCTCCCCTGATCGGGTCGGGAGTTGAGGATTTCATATACACCCCTATGATTATACACAAGGGAAGGAAACTTTCCTTTCGCCTCCCCTCTCATAGGAAAGCCGGTTATTGACGTACCACCCTCCATCTGGTAAAATTTTTCCCGTCTCGGAGCGTGGTACCCTTCGCCCGAGGCCTTTGTTTGGAAATTCATGAAAAAGGAAAGGGCTTGAAAAATGAAAGTACTATTACTTGAAGATGTCTATAAATTGGGGCGCGCGGGGGATGTCAAAAAAGTCGCCCCGGGTTATGCCAGAAACTATCTTATGCCTCAGGGCTTGGCCATCCTGGCCACCCAGGGCGCCATCAAGCAGGCGGGCCGGATTCGCAAAGAAGGTGAGAAGAAACGCGCTCGCATCAATGAAGAGATGAGCGGCGTCGCGGAACAGTTGGACGGTAAGCTGTTCACCTTTGCGGCCAAAGCCAGTGAGACAGGGCGCTTGTACGGTTCTGTCAACACGCAGATGTTGGCGGAAGCGGTGGGGGAGGAAATCGGGGTGGAGATCGAAGCCAAGCAAATCGAATCTCAACCCCTGCGCGAAATTGGCAAGCATACCGTGGCCGTGCGCCTGACGGTGGACTTGATCCCCGAAGTGGATGTCATTGTCCATCGGGAAGG
>JAWLER010000037.1:1622-5701 GCA_041686005.1 Anaerolineales bacterium
GCTATGGAACGATCGCTGGGACAGAAAATAAAACAAGCGCGCCAGGACCAAGGGATCACCTTGGAAGAGGCAGCGCACGCCACCAAAATCAAAGAGCGTTACCTGCGCGCCATTGAGGAAGGCAACCTGGATGTCCTCCCCTCCTTGGTCCAGCAGCGGGGATTTGTCCGCTCCTACGCGGATTTCCTGGGGTTGGCATTTGAGACGCTCTTCGAGGACCGGTCGGTTTCCCCTCCCCCCCCAAAGAAAGGGCAGGAGGTTGAACCCTCCCCGACCCAGCGGGCGCCTGAACCAGGGGAAAGCACGTTCGAGGAAATTGGGGAAACGCTCAAAAACCACAGGGAGACACTGGGCTTTTCTGTGGGGGATGTGGAAAACCAAATCCACGTTCATGCGCGGTACATCAGGGCGATCGAAGAAGGCAGGCTGGATGATTTACCTTCCACCGTGCAGGGCCGGGGCATGCTCAAGAATTACGCGGAGTTTTTGGGCTTGGATGTGGATGATGTGCTTCTGCGCTATGCGGAGGTGTTGCAGGCGCGCCTGGCATCCAGGGAGAAAGCGTCCTCCTCTACGAAGCTGACCCTGTCTCTCCCGGTGGGGCTGCGGAGGCTTTTTTCTGGGAACGTGATGGTGGGCTTGCTGATCGTCCTTCTTTTGGGCGTGGTGATCGTGTGGTCCAGCATGCAGGTATTTGGTGGGGGCGGTGGGGTGCCTGAAGGGACAGCCACCATCCCGGGTGTGGCCCAGGTTTTACTGCCTTCGCCCACCAGCACAATCACACAGACACCCACGGTGTCTTCTGAAGGGGGAGTCGCTGTGGAGGGGGATGACACGGACGGTACAGCCCCCACAGTGACGCTGACGCCTGAAACCCAGGCTACGGAATCCCCCCCCTTGACCGGGAATGTGAACATCCAGATCATCGTCAACCAGCGGGCCTGGATGCAGGTGATCGTCGATGGACAGGAGGCTTTTAACGGCCGCGTCCTGCCGGGCAGCGTCCATGTCTTCGACGGAGAGGAGCGAGTGGAATTGGTAACGGGAAACGGGGCGGCCCTGGAAGTCATCTTCAACCAGCGGGACCTGGGCGTGTTAGGTTTGTTTGGCGAAGTGGTCAACCTCATTTACACAGTGGAGGGCGCAGCCACGCCTACCCCCACGGTATCCCCGACGCCCACCATCACCCCCACACCCGAGGATACAGCGACGCCTTCGCCCACGCCGCCCACAGCTGATTAAGGGGCTTATTGGTTTTACGAGAGAGATGAAGGGTGGACGGATATGAACGCCAAGACATTTCATCTGGTTTCTTTGGGTTGTGCGAAGAATACGGTTGACTCCGATGGCATGGCCCAGATTTTGAATAGGGATGGTTTTACACCGACGGATTCGCCTGCCGATGCGGAAGTGATCATCGTCAACACCTGCGGTTTCATCGCCCCCGCCAGGGAGGAGTCGTATCAGGTCTTGCGGGACCTGGCCAACCATAAAGAACCGGGGCAGTTGTTGATTGCCGCGGGGTGTTTGACCCAGCGCTACGGCGAGGAAGTCGTCCATCAGGTGCCCCGGGTGGATGGTATTTTGGGGACACGACGGTGGATGGACATCCTCGAGGTCGTCAAGGCATTGAGAGATGGGGATCATCCCCAACCGCTTTATCATCTCCCCGACGTGGACACGGTAGGGCAAGATGGGAGAGGGACCATCCAGGCTCATATCCAGGGTACCAGCGCCTATCTCAAAATCGCTGACGGCTGCCGCCGCCCCTGTGCCTTCTGTGCCATCCCCCTCATCAAAGGCACCCTGATCAGCCGGCCTATGGCTGACATTCTCGAAGAGGCCCGAATTTTACGAGATAACGGCGTACGGGAGATCAACCTCATCGCCCAGGATACCACGGATTACGGTCATGATCTGGGGATGGAACAGGGGCTGGCCCGGCTGTTGGAAGCGCTGACCAAGGCGGTTCCCGACGTGGATTGGATCCGGGTGCTGTATGCTTACCCCGGCTATGTGACGGATCGCTTGATCGAGGTCATGGCCGGTCACGCCCAAATTCTACCCTATCTGGATATGCCCCTTCAGCACGCGCATCCGGACACATTGCGGCGCATGCGTCGGCCGGCCAACGTGGAATGGGTACATGAAACTGTCAGCAAGCTGCGGGCGGCGATGCCCGGATTGGCTCTGCGCTCTACCTTTATCGTCGGCTATCCAGGTGAAACCCAGGGGGAGTTTGAAACGCTGTTGAAATTCGTTGAGGATCTCCAATTTGACCGTGTGGGCGTATTTACCTTCTCCTTCGAAACGGGGACACCCTCTGAGCCTTTGGGTGATCCCATTCCGGAAGCGGTCAAGGAAGCCCGGAAAGAGGAGTTGATGGTCCGGCAGCAGAGCATCTCTTTGGCCAAAAACCAGGCGCTGGTTGGGAAGACGCTTGATGTCCTTATAGAAGGGCAAGGGTTGATCGAGGGCACCACGGATATGATTTCCCTCGGCCGGTCCTATCGTGACGCGCCTGAGATCGACGGCATGGTCATCGTGGAAGGAGACCTCCCGGTGGGTGATATCGTTCCCGTAGAGGTAAATGGAGCCATGGTGTACGATCTCACTGCGATCCCTCTGGGGGATGTTCACGGGGATCCCGAACCGACCCAAGTAGAAAAAGCCCAGCCACGTTAAGGTGAGTGAAGGGATGTTAGCTCATCACGAAGTGGGCTTTTTTGCCGGTGCGGTCTTTGTATTCCTACCTTGCAGGGGGTTCCCTTTCATGCTATGGTACACGGGATGATCAATTTAACGGACTCACGGGTTGATTTTGCGCTCAACGCGGTCCAAACAGCCGCTTTGCTCGTTCAGGAAATTCAGGACGAGATGGTCACTCCAGCGCTGACTAAAGCGGACCGCTCTCCGGTCACGGTGGCGGATTTCGCTGCCCAGGCGGTGGTTGGCTATTTGCTGGCACAGCGATTTCCGGAGGCTTCTCTGGTGGGGGAAGAAGAGGTGGGCATGTTGCGCTCCCCAGAGAACCAGGATACCTTGGAGACGATCACGCACTATGTGTCCCGGGTGGTGCCGGGAGCGTCGGGGGAGAACGTAAGGAGCTGGATCGATCGCGGCAGCGGTAAGGTCCAGGATCGATATTGGACCCTGGATCCCATAGATGGCACAAAAGGGTTTTTAAGGGGGGATCAATACGCCATCGCCCTGGCATTTGTCCAAGAGGGCCGGGTCCTGGTCGGGGTCCTGGGTTGTCCGAATTTAACCTTGGACGTTGGAGAGCAAAGAGCACAGGAAGGGTCCCTTTTGGTCGCCGCTCAGGGTGAAGGGAGCTGGGTTACGGATGCATCCACAACGGGTGGCGAACAGCGGTTCACCCCCCTCAGGGTCTCGGGGGAAACAGACGCCCGTCGGGCCCGCCTATTGCGTTCCTTTGAGTCCGGGCATACCAACATCGAGCAGATAGGGCGTTTTGGCGACGTGTTGGCGATCAAAGCCGATCCAGTGCAGATGGACAGCCAGGCCAAGTATGCCCTCCTGGCAGCCGGGAAGGGGGAGATCTACCTGCGCTTGCTGTCCGAGGATCGCCGGGACTACCGGGAAAAAGTCTGGGATCAGGCCGCGGGTTCTTTGTTGGTGGAGGAGGCAGGGGGAAAAGTCACCGATTTGGATGGGAGAAGGCTGGATTTTTCCAGGGGGAAACGTTTGCTGGCGAATCGGGGTTTATGCGCCACCAACGGGTTCCTGCATCCAGAAGCCCTGAAAGCCCTGCGGGAGATTGGTGCTTGAGATGTCGAACGCGGATCGGTTGGCCTTATTGCTAAGCCTGCTCGCCATTGCAGCAGCTGCTTTGGTGGGGGGGAGGGTGTTCGATCGTATGGCCCACTTGGAAGATGAGTTCGCCTACGTATGGCAGGCGCAGGCGGCTGCCCGCGGCGATCTCACTGTGCCCTCCCCGGCCTTCCCCGACAGCTTTCTGGTTCCCTTTGTGGTGGACTATCAGGGTCAGCGGTTTGGTAAATACCCACCGGGTTGGCCGGCCCTGCTTTCCCTGGGAGTCCGCGTGGGGGCCCGCG
>JAWLER010000037.1:5801-17662 GCA_041686005.1 Anaerolineales bacterium
TTTGGCCCGGGTTATGGGGTCACAAAAGAGGGGCATAACTTACAATTGGCGTGGTGGAACACCAAACACAGCCTGCGGACGGGCTTGAGCGACTTATTCGGTTGGGGAAAGCTGTCCTGGCTTTTCCTGCCCTGTGGATTGTGGGCCTTCCGGAAAAACTTGCGCGCATTGCTGTTAGGTAGCGTCTTTCCAAGTTTGGTGCTGGTGTATGGGACCTACTGGGTCGGGTCCTGGTTGCTGGGCCCGCGGTACTTCTTTTCCGCCCTGCCGGGTTTGACCGTTTTCACGGCAGCTGGAATTGTGACGGCAGCGGGGTGGTCTTTGGAAAAAGGGTGGTCCTTGCTGCACACCCCCCAGGGGTGGCGCAGAGTGCGGCCCATGCTGGTGGCAGGTTTGGTTCTGGTATTGATTTTTCTTAACCTCCGCTTTTACCTCCCCCTTCGTTTAACGGGGTTGCACGGCCTGTACGGCATCCAGCGGGAAGATCTCAAACCGTTCCAGAGGGAAGCTGTGAAGGCTTTCAGCCCGGCTTTATTTATCGTCCATGCCGACCAATGGATGCCCTACGGCAGCTACCTTGAGCTGACCACGCCCTATTTTGATACCCCCTATCTCTTCGCCTGGGACATGGGTCCGAAGCGGGATGCGGCTCTGGCCGCTGCTTATGAAGACCAACGGGCGGTCTTCCATTATTATCCCGACGAACCGTGGACGTTTTATGAGTCCCCGCGCAGGGGAGAGGATGGGTATTAGCGGTGGGGTGGTTTTGGGATGCTGACGCTTTCGACGGAGCGCGTGTTCTATTCATCAATCAAAAGTGAGTGATTTATGCCTGAGATCAAATATCCCCGCCGGCAGGTGGTCCGCTATGCCCTGAAGGGGTTGATCCACGCTGCGTTTTGGGCTTTGACGGATTTAGAGATAGAGGGGGAAGACCGCGTGCCCGAACAGGGGCCGATGATCATCGCCGGCAATCATTTCAGCTATGCGGATTCGGTGGCCATGATCCGCCTGGCGCCGCCCACCATTGAGTTTTTCGCCGGCTCCAACCCGGCCTTCACGCCCACCTGGGCCGAATTCCTGCCCAAGTTGTGGGGTGTATTTTACGTCCGCCGCGGAAGCGTTTCGCGGAAGGCGCTGCGTGCTGCGGTAAGTGTGCTTTCTCAGGGCGGTTTGTTCGGCATCTTTCCGGAAGGGGGCGCCTGGGCGGAAATGCTCCGTCCTGCCCGACCAGGGTTAGCGTACCTCGCCGCCCGGACGGGGGCTCCGGTTTTGCCCGTGGCCTTCACCGGGTTCCGGGATGTATTCCCCATCCGCCTGCGAAATCAAGCGGAGGTCAAGATCAAGATCGGGACGCCCATCGGGCCTTTCCGGGCCACAGGGCGGGGCAGGGAGCGGCGGGAGCAGTTGGACGAGATCGGGGAGGAGATCATGCGCGCCATTGCCCAACTGCTGCCGGATGAACTGCGGGGGAAATATTCCAGCGATCCAGCGGTGCGCGAGGCAGCCAGGAAAGTGGCCGATTACCCCTGGGAAAACGCGGACTGGGATGAGGTGTAGGGATGATACATCCCCAGATTTTACTTTCAGATTTGGGAGTCTATGGGCATGATTCACTACGGTTAAAAATGCTTATCGAAGGGCTCCCTCAGGTCCAGATTCCTGTATAATGGGAGTATGGTCGATTTCCGTTTTTTCCAACCCATCGATGTCCGCTACGGGGACCTCGATCCCCAAGGACATGTCAACAACGCCCGTTTCGTGACTTACCTGGAGCACGCCCGGGTCTCTTACATCCAACATTTAGGTTTATGGGATGGGAGCGATTATTTGGGTTTGGGCTTCATCTTGGTGCATCTGGAGGTGGACTTCCAGGCGCCGATCCTGATCACGGATCAGGTCTGGGTGGGCGTTCGCGTCTCGCACCTGGGTGAAAAAAGCCTGGACATGATGTACCGGGTGGAAAATGTGGAAACGGGAAAAGTTTACGCCACCGGGATGACAACTCTGGTCGGCTATGATTATAAAAGCGAAACTTCCATTCCCCTCCTTGAGGAATGGCGCAAAAAAATAGCCTCTTTTGACAATATCCCTGAGCGTTCAGGGTGAGGAGCGACATGACATCTATCCCCCCCATTGATGAGACATATTTATTAGATCTGCTGGTGGATCTCTTGAACACGCCCAGCCCCACCGGATTTACTGATCGCGTTCTCCATTCCTTGCAGGAAACTTTGGAGGGTTTTTCTGATCTCGAGGTCCACAGAACCGGAAAGGGGGCCCTGGTCGGGATCTGGAAGGGGAGCGAGGGCCGTTCGACCCGCGGCCTGACCGCCCATGTCGACACCCTGGGTGCGATGGTGAAAGAAATTAAAAGCAGTGGGCGTCTGAAATTGAGCAGGCTGGGGGGCGTCCCTTGGAACTCAATAGAGGGGGAAGGGTGCACCGTGCTCGCCAGCGAGGGGGAGGAGGTCCGGGGATCGATCTTGATCGATACGGCCTCGATTCACGTCCACGGCAAGAAAGTCGGTGAGACGAAGCGGGATGGGGATCACATGGAAGTGCGGCTGGACGCCCGCACCACCTCGGCGGAGGAGACCCGGGGGCTGGGGATTCGGGTGGGGGATTTCGTGTGCTTTGATCCCCGGGTGGAAATCAATCACGGTTTCATCCGCTCCCGGCATCTGGATGACAAAGCGGGCGTGGCCTGTATGGTAGCGGCCATCCAGGCTTTGCAGGAAGCCGGGCTCAAGCCTGCCCAAAATATTGTGTTCCACTTCAGCAATTACGAGGAAGTGGGCCACGGCGCGTCCAGCGGGTTCCCGGAGGGGTTGGAGGAGTTGATCACTGTGGATATGGCGGCGGTGGGGGAGGGGCAGGCCTCGGATGAGTTCCACGCCACGCTGTGTGTCAAAGACTCCGGCGGCCCCTACCATTTTGGCCTGAATGAGCGGCTGCGGGAATTGGCAGATCGGTACGAGATTCCGTATAAGGTGGACATTTACCCACATTATGGGTCGGATGGCGAAGCCTATTGGCGGGCGGGTGGGGATGTGGCCGTCTCACTCCTCGGCCCCGGTGTGGATGCCTCCCATAACTACGAGCGCACCCATATGGAAGCTCTGCTGGCCACCACCCAATGGATCTTGGCATATCTCCTTTCCTGAACTGGCTTAGGAGGCTTTACATGCGATTGGATACGCAATTGCCTGCGATGAGCTTGGACCGTGTTCCAGGGTTCGCGCAGGAGGTGGAGGGGGTGGGTTTTGACGGGGTGTGGACCAGCGAGACCACCCATGACCCCTTCCTACCCTGTGCTTTGCTCGCTGTGCATACCAAACGTGTGCAGTTCGGCACAGCCATCGCCGTCAGCTTTGCGCGCAGCCCGGCGGACATCGCCTATACAGCCTGGGACTTGAGCGCTGCGTCCGGAGGCCGTTTCATCCTGGGACTGGGAACCCAGGTCAAGGCTCACATCACCCGCCGCTTTGGGATGACCTGGCCCGACTCCCCGGTGGCGAAGCTGCGAGAACAGCTGGGGGCCATCCGCGCCTTCTGGAAAGCCTGGCAGAGTGGGGAAAAGCTGGATTTCAAAGGGGAATACTACCAGTTGAACCTGATGACCCCCTTCTTCAACCCGGGCCCCATTGATCATCCTGATATACCCATCTTCATCGCCGGCGTGAATACCGGTTTGGCAAAACTGGCCGGGGAAACCGCGGACGGCTTTCACGTCCATCCCTTCCACACCCCAGACTACCTTCGGGAAGTGCTCCTCCCTGCCATTGAAATCGGAGCCCGGACAGCGGGCCGCTCATTGAAGGATGTGGATATCTCTGTGACAGCCTTTACAGCCCAATCTGCAGAAGAGGAAAGATTTGCTCGGGACCAGATCGCGTTCTATGCCTCGACCCCATCCTACTGGCGGGTGATGGCCCATCATGGGTGGCAGGGAGCGGCGGAGCAGCTGTCACGACTGGCATCACAGGGGGACTGGGAAACGATGTCTAAGCAGATCACGGATGAGATGCTGGAGGCGTTCCTGACCGGGGATGACGGCCGAGGTTTAGGTCGGGCCCTGGTGAAGCGGTACCACGGCATCGCGGACCGGGTCAATCTCTATCGTCCCTTTCAACCTGGGGTAGAGGAAGGGTTTTGGCGTGAATTGATCACGGAGGTGACAGCGTCCCGATAATCTTGGGGGAGGGGAGGCAGGACTTGCCTCATGAACTTGTTCCGTTTATGGAAACGATTCTTCAATAGAGGATCTATGGATTATCAACAGGCTAGAGAACGGATGGTGGAAAGGCAGATAGCCGGGCGGGGTATTACCTCACCGCGGGTTTTGGAAGCCTTTCGCTCCGTCCCCCGGCATCTCTTTGTGCCGGAAAACAGGCGGGAGTTTGCCTATTCAGACGGCCCGTTACCGATTGGAAAAGGCCAGACGATTTCCCAACCTTATATCGTGGCTTACATGACGGATGCCCTGGATCTGCAAGGGGAGGAGCGGGTGCTCGAGGTGGGGACGGGGTCCGGATATCAGGCCGCTATCCTCGGCGAGTTGGCGGCGGAAGTCTACACGGTTGAGCGACATGAGGCGTTGGCGGAAACGGCCTCCCAACGTTTGCAGGAGATGGGGTACGAAAACATCCATGTCATCCAAGGAGATGGGACCAACGGGCTTCCAGAGTATGCGCCATTTCAGGGGGTGATCGTCACCGCCGCGGCACCGGAGGTGCCTCGGCCGTTATTGGATCAGCTAGATGAGGGGGGGAGGTTGATCATGCCGGTTGGGAGCCGGGGAGGGCAGATGTTGAAACTCTACCGGCGCCAAGAAGGGGAGATCTCCATGAAAACCCTCTCGCCGGTCGCCTTCGTCCCTCTGATCGGAAACCACGGTTATTCGGCTCCTAAATGGTAGCGGGAAGGGTGGCTCAGCGCTCCCTCACCTTTTTTGTCCCCTACGACTTTTCAGAGCGTGCCCCGGGTGTGCCTTAAACATGGAAGGGAAAGCAAGGCTGACGAAAAACGGCGCCGGCACCAGGGATGTTGTTAAACGATAAAAAACCCGCGGCGGGCACCACGGGTTTTTTGATTTAATGTCGTTTCTAGACCCAGCTCATGGTGACCAGCACGATGGGCCGTTTTTTCGTTTTGGAGTAAAGGAACGATTTGATGGTTTGGATGAGGTCGTTGTGCAGGTCGCCCTGAGATCGGTCCACCACCTCTCTGACCTTGTCTTTCGTTTCCTCGATGATGTCTTTGTCTCCGTGCTTGTACACGAAGCCGCGGGAGATGACCTCCGGGTCTTCGTACAGGCGCCCGTTTTGATTGAGGAGAAGGCTGATCAAAACCACCCCGTCCTGGGATAGTTTCTCCCGTTCCTGAACGACGCTGGGCCCGATATCCCCCACGCGGGAACCATCCACGAAGACGTACCCGCCCGGGATGCGTTCTCTGGTTTCCATCCTGCCGTTTTCAAAGGCCAGGACTTGACCGTTCTCAATGACCTGGACGTTCTCTTTTGGAAAACCAATTTCCTCGGCCAGGGCTGCGTGCTGTTTCAGGTGGCGCAGCTCTCCGTGCATGGGCACGAGATATTTGGGTTTGACGAGGTTGATCATCAACTTCATCTCATCCTGCCTGGCGTGCCCTGATACGTGGACTTCCGCCAGGTCTTCGTAGATGACATGGGCTCCCCGGCGGAAGAGCCGGTTGATGGTTTTATAAACGACCTCCTCGTTCCCCGGGATGGTCCGCGAGGAGAGGACGATGGTGTCGTCTTCCAGGAGATCGAAGCGCCGATTCGTCCCCCGGGAGAGGCGACCCATGATGGAGTAAGGCTCGCCTTGGGAACCGGTGGCCATGAGCACGATATCCTTGGGCCTCATATTCAAAGCTTCGTCCAATCCCACCAATAGGTCTCCGGGGATGTCAAGGTAGCCCAAATCACGGGCCATTTGCGAATTTTGCTTCATGCTGTAGCCCACAAAGGCCATCTTGCGGCCGTGGCGCTGGGCGGTATCCGCGACCTGTTGCATCCTGGAAACCAGGGAGGCGAAGGAGGCGATGATGATCCGCCCCGGGGCCTCGGAAAAGACCTTGTCTAATCCGTCGTTGATCACTTTTTCAGAGGGGGTCCAGCCCGGTTTGTCCGCGTTGGTGGAGTCGGCCACCAAAGCCAACACCCCCTCTCCAGAGAATTCCGCCAATTTGGCGAAATCGCTGGGCCAGCCGTCCACTGGGGTGGGGTCGAACTTATAGTCACTGGTGTGGACCACCAGGCCCTCCGGGGTGTGAATGCCCAGCCCGACTGTGTCGGGGATGGAGTGACTGACGTGAAAGAACTCCACCTCAAAGGGTCCGATGTGCTCCACGTCTCCTGCGTTGACCGTGTTGATGGTCGCTTTGTTGAGGGAGCGGGCTTCAGAGAGTTTAACTTCAATGAAGCCGCGGGTGAGGGGCGTGGCGTAGATCGGGGCGTTGACCTCTTCAACAAGGTGGGAGATCGCGCCGACGTGATCCTCGTGACCATGGGTGATGACAATCCCCCGGACGAGGTCCTTGCGTTCCTTGACATATGCAAAATCCGGGATGATGTAATCAATGCCCAGCATGTCATTTTCGGGGAACATGATGCCGGCTTCCACGATCATGAGGTTCTTGCCGTACTCGTAGACCAGCATGTTCTTGCCAACTTCACCAAATCCCCCTAAAGGGATAATTTTTAATGCGTTTGAACTCATATGTACCTCTTTTCTAATCTAATCTTTCAACCTCCAACTCCTCTTCCTCAAGATTGGTCTTGTTCACACGAACCGCATGTTCGCCAAGAAAGCGTTGAAGGTGCGGAGTGAATAAAAATACCCGGTCGGATTTCTGCCGGCCGGGGAATCTTACAGGTATGATTGGTGCTAACGTAATGGAATGCTCTTGAAATTCTCAATACATCCGATAACAAACCATGTTCTCTATACGCTGGTGTTTTCAACCAGCCGGATCGTGTTTACCTTTGATGCTTTGAGCATTCTAACATGGAAAGGGATCTTTGTCAAAAACTCAACAGGGTTTCACGTTAACGTTTTGTAAATGTGGTCTTTGCCCTCATACGCCTGTCGGGCATTGTCCGGACCGATAAGGGTTGTTTTCTCACCCTTCTGAAGGTGTATGAGATCCACCCCTCCTCTTGATGAGGATGTGGACCCCGTTTTCCAGACTGGTTGTGTTCCCTATCAAAAAAATAGTGTGGGCCGGGGTGCCAGCCCACACTATGCATTTTTAGTCGTCTTGGGTCGGGGTTACATGCCGGGCATACCGCCCATGCCGCCCATGCCACCCATGCCGCCGGGCCCACCGGGCATGCCTTCATCTTCTTCTTCTGGTTCATCAGCGATTAGGGCTTCGGTGGTCAGGATCATGGCAGCGATGGAGGCTGCGTTTTCAAGCGCACCGCGGGTGACTTTGGCGGGGTCGATCACGCCGTCCTCGATCATGTTGATATATTCTTCCGTCAGGACGTCGTATCCAAGATATTTGTCGTCCTGCTCTTTCTGATAGCGCCGCACATTTTCAAGGATGACGGCGCCGTCTTTCCCGGCGTTGGCCGAAATCTTCTTTATGGGCTCTTCAAGCGCTTGGAGGACGATCTTGACGCCTACTTGTGCGTCGGGTGTATCCATTTCAAAGCCGTCCAGCACGCTCATGGCGTTGATCAGGGCCACACCGCCGCCAGGAACGATCCCGGCTTCGACCGCGGCTCGGGTCGCGGAGAGTGCGTCTTCCACGCGGTGCTTTTTCTCTTTCAATTCCGTCTCGGTCGCTGCGCCAACACGAATCACAGCCACGCCGCCGGAGAGCTTCGCCAATCGCTCCTGCAGCTTCTCGCGGTCGTAGTCGCTGGTGCTGACTTCGATCTCATTGCGGATTTGCTCCACGCGGCCTTTGATCTGTTTGGAGTCACCTTTCCCACCCACGATTGTGGTGTCGTCCTTGGTGGAGATGACTTTCTCCGCCTGACCCAGGTCTTCTACGGTGGCGCTGTCCAGTTTCCGGCCCAGTTCTTCCGAAATCACGGTGGCGCCGGTCAGGATGGCGATGTCCTGCAGCATGGCTTTGCGGCGGTCACCGAAGCCGGGGGCTTTGACTGCCAGCACGTTGACCATGCCGCGCAGTTTGTTGAGGACCAGGGTGGCCAACGCTTCGCCGTCGATGTCCTCAGCGATGATGACCATATCCCGTTTCCCCATCTGCACTAATTTCTCCAACAGAGGAACGATGTCCTGAGCAGCGGAGATCTTGGAATCGTGGATGAGCAGATTGGGCTCTTCAATGACGGCTTCCATTTCTTCTGAATTGGTCACGAAGTAGGGGGACAGGTAACCGCGGTCAAACTGCATACCTTCCACGTATTCCGTCTCGAAAGCCAGAGTCTTGGACTCTTCTACCGTGATCACACCATCTTTGCCGACTTTGTCCATCACGTCCGCGATCAGTTCGCCAATGGAACGATCCTGGGCGGAGATGGAGGCCACATTGCCGATCTCCTCCTTGGTGGTGACATCGATGGCTTTGTCGCCGATTTCATTGGAGACGGCCTCTGAAGCGGCCAAAATGCCTTGCTTGAGCAGCATGGGGTTGAACCCTGCGGCCAAGTTCTTCATGCCTTCCGTGACAATGGAATGCGCCAAGAGGGTGGAGGTTGTGGTGCCGTCGCCGGCGATGTCGTTGGTTTTGGTGGCGGCCTCTTTCAAAAGTTGGGCGCCCATGTTTTCAAATTTATTTTTCAGTTCGATTTCTTTGGCCACGGTCACGCCGTCATGGGTGATCGTGGGGCTTCCAAAACTGCGATCCAGGGCGACATTGCGGCCTTTCGGCCCCAGGGTGGTGATAACGGCTTTCGCCAATTTGTCCATCCCGGTTTGTAATTTCCTCCGGGCTTCTTCAGAAAAGACGATTCGCTTTCCAGCCATAGATTTCTACTCCTTCACACTAAGTATTTAAACGAAGTCTGGTATATGATGTTTTATTCCTCTGATGTGGGTCAATGAAGATCGGTTCTCCACCTGATCACTGACCAAAATTTAGCAGTCATGGTCCATGACTGCTAACCAGCGAAAAATATGATAACTGGCTTCCAGTTGAAAGTCAAGCGAGTAGAAAGTTTATTTATATGATTCTTATAAAATTCTGAGGAAAGCAAGGCCGCGCGGCTTGGGTGCTGGCCTGCATAGGGGGGAGGCCCCGCGGCGAGGATGTTGCAGGGCTCGTGACCTCTTCGATCGAGTTGACGTTTCCATCGGCGGAGGGAGGGGCTGCGGGTTAAGGGGCAGAAGCGCCCTGGAGCATGTCGCAAATCGCTTTGTTCTCGTTGATGATGTCCATCAAGGTCGGATCGCCCCCGTAAGCTTCTTCAAGCTTGTTCAAGATGTCCAGCGCTTTGGGGCAGTGGTTATCCTCCGGGCGGCTTAAGGCGGCCAGGGTGGATCCATAACGGGCGTAATAGTAGGCGACATCGTAGTTCGTCAATGCCAGGGGCTCCACTGCCACGCCCCCCACTTCGTTTTCCTCTGCGGTACATCCCTCCACGGCGCATTTCAGGACAGGGACCGCGCCCTCGTAGTTCCGGGAGCGAACGTAAATATCCCCCAGTTGTCCGTAGGTGTTCGCGTTGTAAGGGTTGATCTCGATGGCTTTCTCTGCATTGCGGGCGGCGATGAAAAATTCACCCATACGAGAATACGTTTTGGCGATGGCGATGTAGGGAAGGGGGTCCTCCACGCCGTTGGATTTATTGATGGAGATCGCTTTGGCGAAGTACTCCAGCGCGGTGTCATAGACTTTAAGAGCCCGGTAGATGACCCCGATGCGGATGTGGAGAAAGGTCAGATTAGGATTGATCTCAGCGGCCCTTTTAAATTCTTCGATCGCGCTGCGGTACTCCCCCAAGGACTCCAACACCGTGCCGTAGACCCGGTGGGTGTCCATCAGGTCCGGCCCCTGCTCCACTGCAAGCCGGGCGTTTTCCAGGGCCTGAATTTTTTGACCCTGGTCCAGAAGGACTTCCGCGTAGAAGGCCAGGGCTATGCTGTTGTTGGGGTCGTAGTTGATAGCGAGGTTGGCGGCTTGTTCGGCTTCGACAAGCCATGTTTGTTGTCCTTCCACCGTTGCCGCCGTGGAAGTGGCGCTCCAGTCCAGCACCAGGGCTTTGATGGCCTGCACGGTGCTGTTGTCGGGAGCGTCTTGGACCGCTTGTTCAATTTCCTGACGGGCGAGCGCCAGGCGTTCGGCCCGTTCCTCTGTGGTGGAAAGCAAGCTGGAGGAATAGGTCAGAAGGCGGGCCAGCTCTGCTCTCGCCAGAGCGTCTTCGGGGTGATGTTCGAGAACCTCGCGGTAGGCGTCGATGGCGTCTTTGTCATCGGAGGTAGTCTCGTCATCGTCGTCAGGGATGTAGATCTTCCCCGCCTCAAAGTAGGCTTGCGCCTCCTGACGGAGGGAGTTCACCGTTCGGGTCGCGGTGGGGGTGGGCATGAAAAGGGGATCAAAGCGCCCCTCGGGGTTGAAGACCTCATAGGCAAACCACAGACCGCCTAAGATGAGAGCAAGGAGGAGCCCGATCCGGGGCAGGTTTAGATTGGTTTTATCTCGGCGATAGGTGGGGCGTTTCCCGCGTAATTTTTGGTCCATGAACGATATTTTTATACGCTATCCAGCTTACAAGGATTGTCGGGGTCGGGTACTCCAGGTAGGGGTGGTTTGGAAGGGGGTCCCGATCAAGGTTCAGGGGTGTTTTCCTCCAGGTTTTCCTGGCAGATGCTCAAACCTTCGTTGGCGTTGGCGACCGCGATTTCGTTATCAGCGACCTGGCTGAGCATGGTCTGGAAGATGGGCACCGCCTGATCGCATTGATCGGTGCGGGCCAAGGTAAAGCCGTACGAGGAGAAAATCTCGATCACCCGGGGTTTATAGGAGAGCGGTATGCCTTCCACGATATCCCCGTCTTCCGTGGTTCCTCCTCGAACGGCAAGCTCCAGGTGCTGCAGCCCTTTCGTGTTATCCCCGTTTCGGGCGTATAACACGCCCAGATTCCCGTGCATCATGGCGTTGGAAGGGGCGTCTTCCACGGCCAACTCCCCGTATTGGATGGCTTTGTTGTAGAGGCCTTCCAGCAAATAGATGCGGGAAATCTCAAATTCTGGAACGTGGTCTTCGGGGTTGAGGGCGTTCGCCTGGCTGAAGGCTTTCACCGCCTGGTCGTATTCTTTATTGGCCATGTAACAATACCCCAGCATGAGGTGCAGGTTGGGGATGGCGTTGTTGATGCTCAGCGCCCTTTGGTATTCGCGGATGGCTTCTTCATAATTGCCGGTCCAGTACAACACATAGCCTCGAGCGCGATGGGTCTCTAAAAGATTGGGTCCCAGTTCCAAGGCCCGCATGGATGCGTTGCTGGCTGCTTCATATTCCTGGTTATCGATCAAAATTTCGGCATGGACAGCGTGAACCAGGGCGTTTTTGTCCGCCAATTGAAGCGCTTTTTCTATAGTGGTTTCCGCCTTGACCACCTCTCCCAGGAAATCCAGCGCCCAGGCCTTCATGGTATGGGCCAGGGGGTTTTCCGGGTTGCGGAGTAAGGCCAGTTCCGCGTTTTCTAAGGCGTTTTCCGGCTGTCCGGCCAGGATTTGGGTGCGGGCCAGTTGTACGTAAAGAGAAGAATCCTCGGGCTGATGGAAAATGGCTTCTTTGTAGGCTTCGATGGCCTGGCCTAATTTCCCTTCCTTAAAGAGATCCTCCGCTTTGTTGACGAAGGACTCCGGGTTGGAAGTCGGGGTAGGTGTGGAGATGAAAAGGGGTTCTGTGGCGGG
>JAWLER010000105.1:0-3996 GCA_041686005.1 Anaerolineales bacterium
ACCAGGGGCAGATCCGTAAAGACCTTGCAGATCCTCTGGCGGGGGCCGTATTCAGGGCTGAGCAGGAGCCCGTTGCGGCCTAATTCACCCAAACCGGCGTCAATGGCCAAGGGGATGCTCTGGGCGGTGTCATTGCCGCAGGGGATGGCCGGGTATCCCAAAGAGCGGATATATTTCGCCATGGAGGCCGACAGATCCGACATCCGGGAATACGCCAAAGCGGTGGCTGCGCTGGCTTCTTTATCAGGGGAGGTGTTGATCTCTTTCCAATCCATCTCGATCCCCATCACGATGGCGTACTTGTAATCAATGTCGTTCTCCCCGGACTCCCCCGTGACCAACTCATAGTAGGGCGAATAGATCCAACGTTGGTCAATCTGGGCGATCCCCACCAGGTTGGCCCCGTAAAATCTGGCCACCTGTTTGACGCGGTCTGTCATCGCGGCTGGATCGGAGACCGGGTAGGTGACATCGCTCACAGGATCATCCCAGCTGTACAGCCCGCCGGTGTTGTGAACGTGCCCGAAGTAGCCGTAATAATTGGGGTGCAGCGAGCCCGCTGTGGCGTCCACGTAGATGGAGCCGGCGATGAGGGCGTTCCCCTCGACCCCTTCCCGGTCAGGTGGGGGGGCTTTGGCGGTATATTTCGCCACCTGCGCCTGGTACTCCTTGTCCCACCGGGTGCGGGAGAAGACGGTGTTCTTCTCGCTGAAGGGTCCGATCTCGTCCGTCAGGAAGCGGTCGTAGGTTGGCTCATCAACGGGTTTTATCTCTGGCAGCCGCCAGGCGTGCTCTTTGACAGCATGATTTTTATATTCATCCAGCGTTCTAAAACGCTGGCCGCAGTGGGAGCAGTACCAGCTGATTTGTGGGGGGCGGGGCGTTTTGGTGGGTCTCGCTTCTGCCTGCTGGGTGAGTCTTGCGGATACCACTTCTTTTGTTCGGTCTGGAGTGACGGTAATATAGTCGAAGTCTCCCCCCGGATATTCCCCCCTCCAGTACTTAAATTCTCGTTGATCTGTGGGGCGACAGGAAGTCAACCCTCCCCCAGCACCCAAAGCAAGCCCCAACAAAGCCACCTTCTGTAAAAATTCACGGCGGCTGATCTTGCGCTCGTTTAACAAACGCAACAGATCTTGGACCTGTCTTTCTGATTCCTCCGTCATATGCCTTTTTACTCCTCAGGATACATGCCAGCCAGATAATCGATGACCTGCTCCCGCTGTTCATCGTTGAGTTCAGCCCCAAGCAGGATCATCCGATCCACCGTCAACTCCCATCCTTCACGGTCGCTCCGGTAATTGGTCACCCTGGAGATGTCATGACAGCCGACACATCTGCTGTTGACCAGCGCTTTGCCTGGGTGGGCCGTCGGGGCAGGGGTTACCGTGGGCTCGGGTGGGGTGGCCTGACTGCATCCCATGATGATCATAATGAAGATTAAGAGAACTAATATGAACACGATTTCCCCTTTCATTTTTTATCTCCTTAAGCGTGGTTTTCTCCCATTTCTTCTCAATTGAATTTTGATGATGTGGTTTTGTTTATTTTCCAATGCGCACTGTGGCATGGAGCACAGCTGCCAGGATCGCCAGCAAAGCACCAATCGCGATCACATATGTTCCCAAGCCTATCCGCGTCCAGACCTGGATCTGGGCAAAGCCCTGGTAGGTCGCGCGGCCTTCCCCTTGGAGAGGGATTTCAAAACGGGCAGCCACGCCGGACACGCGCACCAACAAACGCCATGTGCCCAGCAGCGTCAACACACCGGATACCGCCAGCATGATCCTGGATATCTTTCCTGGCAGAAAACTGGCCAGGAAGGTGAACACAATGCAGCCCACGAGTACAACGGTGAGGAGTTCCATTTGGGAGCTGCGCCTGTATCCGATGAATTCGCTCCCCGGGCCGTCGATCAGGTAAGGGTAGACATCCGTCCGTGGGGAGCCTTCTAATTTAAAGCTCCACCACGGTTGGAACATGGCATAGACCATGAAAGCCACGGCGAGTATAGCCAACATGTTGACCCCAAATTCATAATTTTTCATAGCCTATCCTCTTTCCCATCTTCTATCACCCAATGGCTTTGGTGAATAATCTGACCAGCCGGGGACGTTTTGCCAGGGCGGGGAGCAGATCCTGCCCCCAGGGATACTGGGTGGCCCGGGAGAGCAGGCGCCGGGCCAGGCTGAATTTGGCGATCCGGGCCTCCCCCGGTGTAATGTGCCAGTAACGCGGTGCTAAAACGGGCCCCCATTTTTTCGAAGCCAGCTTGAGCACTTCCATGGCCGCCAGTGAACCCGTGATCCAAACCGGGGCGCACAGCTGGGCGTGGGGTTTTTTACCTTCACACCAGGCCGAAAACCAATCCTCCCGCCAGGAGCCTTCGCTTTGATAATAGTGCAGGATCCGGCGGTTGTCGGGGTTCTCCATGAAAGCCTTCAATGTTCCATAAGAGGCGCGGTAGGGCATGACCAGGCATTCCGACGCGTACGGCCCGCCGGGGAAAAAAGTGCTCACCCGGGCTAAAGCGCCGACCGGATACGCCAATACGGCCGGCTTTCCCAGATCAAGGGCCCGGTCGAGCATATTGATGCTCAGGGGCCACTCATCGGCGACGGGGAGGATGATATCCCCTTGACCAATGGCTGCATCGACCTCTTCGGGTTCCAGGGCGCGTTGATGGACTTCTGCCTGGATATCCGGATTGATTTGCAGCATCGCCTGGTGGATGACGGCGCACTTGTTTTCGCCTAAAGTGTCAAGGGAGCACTCGATCTGGCGGTTTAAGTTAGATGGATGATAGCTGTCGTGCTCGTAGAGCACATAGTTCTCAAGACCGCTCCTGGCAAGTGCCAGAGCGATGACACCCCCGACCCCGCCGCAGCCAACGATCACCACTTTGGTCTGTCTGATCCGCTCCTGTTCTTTGGGGGTCAAAATCCCGTAATTGCGCTCAAAGTACTGCTCGTACACCGGGCCGTATCCTCCATCAAGGACGCAAACCCTTCCATTGCCCTTGTTATCAAGGGGCACATCCAGGTTGGTTTCTATGTCGGCTGTTTTCCGGAATGTGAGAAGGTAGTTGAGTCATGGGTTACCAATAACAACCTGTAATAGGAAATAGGTACAACGCTGTTTTCCGTGAGGGATCCACTTCCTCACGTGATGTATGACGCAACAAACTACCAACGTGCTGTCGGTAGGTTTCATATTTGTTTATAGGAGAGGCCCCAACTTGGTAAAAATCCCTGTTGCTCAGTTGGGGCCTCTATTGATGTACCATGGACCCTTCAGAAGGGTTAGAGATGCTCTTCTGCGTATTCCGCAGCGATGTCATCAATACCCAGTTCCTTGAGGGTTTCCAGGGTTGGGATACCCTTGTCCTCCGTCCAACCGCGAACTTTCCAGTAGGCTGGAAGGTTCTCATCGAACATCTTCGATGGGTTCCCTTCATAAGCCACAGCGCCTTTGTGCGGGCCGGTGGGTAGGGGATCGTTGAACCACCGCTGGGGGACTTGCTTGTCCCACTCTTCTTTGGGGTCTTTAAGCTGCTGGGTGTGGATGTCAAAGATGCGGGACAACGCATATTCCCTGGCACCGACAGCGTAGAGATCTTCCTCGGTGTAGTCATCCCATCCGGTGGCCGCCTTGAGGATGTCCAAGGTGAAGCCGCCCCAGTTGCCAGCTGCGAAACTGCAGTGGGTGATGGAGTTGGTTGCCGAAGTGCTGTTCTGCCCGGCAATGGCTGTTTCCCAGTCTCCTTGTTTGAAACCCGATGTGCCTCCACCGGTATGTGCACAAGGTCGGTTGACTGTGACGTACTCAAGGGCGTTCTTATCCGCCGGGCTGCGGACATCGTGTGCCGGCTGACCGTAGCGATGGGCGGTCATGACATAATCCATGATCTCGTCATTGCCCTTCAGTTCGGCGAAGTATTTCCCGGTTTCATAGGTTCCTTGGGCAAGTTTGTCGCCGACGCCTTCCCGGTGGACG
>JAWLER010000106.1:0-3967 GCA_041686005.1 Anaerolineales bacterium
CAACCGATCTTGAAAACATGGGGATGGAAGCCCCATGGCCAGGGCATGGGAAGGGGTGAAACGATCTTTGTTGAATGTCCCTAGCCACCATCCCCAGTGTCTCACTCGGAGGCCTTCCAAGGAAGGCATGTATTCTGATGCGGCATATAACCTGTCCCCGTAGAGCGTCAAATGCCGACCTTCGGGTGCTGCCAGGGCAGGGAGGAGTTCTTTATTGAATGTCTCGTTCACAAAATCCCGGTAAGCTGCGCGTTTCTGGGTCAGGGGTTGGGAGGTAGCCTTGAAGGTTTCAGGATGCCTGCTGCCCTCCTGTGTCCGTTGCATCAGGGCGACGAAATGACCCTCTCCGGGGGCTTTATGAGGCCAGATACGCACGGTGTTTTCCAGTGAACGTGGTCCATTCACCCAATCAGGGTTTCCGGGTGAGAGTCCGGGCATCTTGGTGATGGGAACGATCTTGAAGTCGGATCGGGCTTGCAATAAATGTTTCACGGCGCCTTCGTTCTCTTCCGGGGAAAAAGTGCAGGTTGAATAGACAAGGTAGCCGCCCGGGCGGACCAATTGAGCTGCATACCAGAGGATTTCGTTTTGGACGGCAGCGCAACGTTGGACATAGTTTGGGGTCCATTTTTTGATCTCTCCCGGATCTTTGCGGAAGGTCCCTTCCCCGGAACACGGAGCGTCGACGAGAACGCGGTCGAATATCGGCCCCAAATGATCCGCCAGGCGTTGGGGCCTTTCTTGGGTGATCACGGTATGATGTGTCCCCCAGCGTTCCAAGTTTCGTGCCAAAGCTTGTACCCTGCCACCGTGGGGGTCATTGGCCACCAAAGCGCCCTGGTTTCGCATTTTTGAAGCCAAGTGGGTGGTTTTTCCTCCGGGAGCTGCTGCGATATCCAGGACAAGTTCCCCGGGTTGGGGGTTGAGGATCTCCGCGACGGCCATGGCTGAAGGTTCTTGAAGGTAATAAAGACCCGCTGCGTGGTACGGATGGCTTCCCAGATCTTCCCCCTCTACCAGGAATCCGATGTCGGTCCAAGGCAGAGGTGAAAGTGTGGTATTCGTTATTGGTTTAAATTCATCAACCGTGATCTTCAGTGTGTTGATCCGCACCCCCTTTTGAGGTGGCTGACCTTCTAATGCCTTCCAAAAAGAAGGTGCATCTTCCCCTAAAAGGCGATTCATGCGTTCAACAAAATCAGGAGGGAATGCGCTCATTGTGCTGTGGTGAAATTCGTTTCTTCTGTACCGAAATACTTCCTCTCCGGTATGCCCATTTTCCCCGTGTCATCCTCCAGCAGCTCCTGCTGGGGGTAAAATGCTTTTACTGCGACCGTATATTCCCCTTGGAGGCTATCCGGGGGGAGATGGAGGGTGATTTCTGTGTTGGGGTCGATGGCTTCGATGATGCTTGCGTTTGCCACCTCCCGGTTGTCCGGATCGTAGACCAGGATTTCTGCGCTGGGATTTTTCTGAAAAGGGGTGAAGATGAGATGCACAAGCACCCGTTTTCCGTCTTCATACGGTTCAGCCCGGAGGTCGATGATCTCCATTTTATCCGGGGGCAGGGGGATTTGGGATGCGTCCGACAAAGAGATCTCTTTCATGACTTCTCGCACCATTCGTGTGTAGAGGATCGATCGGTGAAAACCCGTTTTGCCTGTGGTGAACGCTCTCTAAGAAACCTTTTCTTAGTGTACCATCCCCAATAGGAAAAGGTCCGATGTTTTATCAATCGGACCTTCTTCCTAAGGAGAAATGGGGGGAGATGAAGCGGGATATTACATATCTGTTAAGTAAGCCAACCCCACAGCGCCTGGGCCGGCGTGGGTGCCGATGACCGGGCTGACTTCGGAGAAAACGGTTTCCTGGGGGGACAGCCTATCTTTCGCTTTCTGGAGGATGGCCGAGGCTGTTTCTTCGGCGTTCGCATGCAGGCTGGCAATGCGGATGGAGGTGGCGCCTTTGGTCCTCTCTTCCAGGATGTCGACAATCTTATCCAAAGCCCTTTTATGGGTCCTGACCTGGTCGATCGAAATGACCTCCCCATCCTCAATAGCCAAGATGGGTTTGACGTTCAATAAAGTGCCTACAAAACGTTTTGCCCCGCCTATCCTGCCGCCACGGTGAAGGAATTCTAAGGTGTCCAGGACGAATATGACCCCTGAGTGCTCCCGGGCTTTGAGGGCGATTTCTGTACATTGGTCAAGAGAGTGGCTGTTTTGAGCTGCCTTTGCCGCCGCCAATACTTGAAATCCTGTGGCCATGGCTGTGCTCTCGGAGTCGACGATTTCGATCTTTACGCCCGGCAATTCTTCCTTGGCTTGCAAGGCTGATGCGATGGTCCCTGATAATTTATCAGAAATGAGGATAGCCAATATATCGTATCCGGATTGGTGGAGGGCTTCAAATGACTCTTTGAACATCGCCGCGGAGGGCTGGGACGTGCTGGGCATGGTGTCGCTTTCGCTCAATCGCTGGTAAAACGCCTCCGGCAAAATATCCACCCCATCCGCAAATGTTTCATCATCCCAAATGACGTTCAGGGGGACAACGTGGATTTGGTATCGCTCCAAATAATCTTGGGGAATATATGGAGAACTATCTGTGACAATCGCTACTTTTGACATGGCACAACTCCCGTGAATAGAGGTGATTGAGTCACGTTCTAAAACACATGATTTTTTAGTTCGTTACGGGAGGTCTCCCTGATGAATGCGGGGTTAACAGCGAGGGCAATTCGTTTTACATGCCATGCATGCAGGCAAGGGCGAGGGTGCCCGGACCAACGTGGGTGCCAATGACCGGGCTTAATTCCGC
Source organism: Anaerolineales bacterium (assembly GCA_041686005.1). Lineage (GTDB taxonomy): Bacteria > Chloroflexota > Anaerolineae > Anaerolineales > UBA11858 > B10-G9. Next base: position 2,821 of record JAWLER010000106.1, read on the forward strand.
CAGGTGGGATTGATCCGGACCGAACACCTGACCCGCACGCTCCAATAATGCCTGAGCTCTCTCGGGGGCGTTGGAATGCATCACCGCTATACGGATTGGTTCTTCCTCTTTGACTTTTTCCTTCATGAGTTCAATGAGCCGATCGGTAGCTCTGTGTTGGGTCCGGACCTGTTCGACGGCATCGATATGTCCGTCCCGCATTTCCAGGATGGGTTTGATATTCAACATCGAGCCCAGAAAGCGTTTTGCGCCCCCAATTCGACCCCCGCGATGTAAAAATTCCAGGGTGTCCACCGCGAAGAAAACGTCGGTCTGTTTTTTTGCTCGCTGAGCAATGGATGTGCATTCCGATAAGCTGGCTCCCTTCGCTGCAGCTTTAGCGACCTCGAGGACATGGAGCCCCATGGCCATCCCTGATGTTTCGGAGTCCACAATTTCGATAGGCCCCTTTCCAAGTTCCTGTTTGGCTTGCTGGGCGGTGTCCACAGTGCCCGAAATCTGGGAGGAAATCAGAATAGCGATGACATCCTGACCCTGATCGAGGGATTTCAAAAATTGTTCTGTGAAACTCGAAACTGGTGGTTGGGAAGTGCTAGGGAGAGAATCACTTTTGACTAAACGCTCGTAGAAGGCCTGGGGTTTGATATCCACCCCGTCGCGAAATGTTTCATCCCCCCAAATCAGGACAAGAGGGACCACGGTGATGTGATATCGCTTGATAAGCGAGTGAGGAATATAAGCTGTACTATCTGTGATGACACGCACCGGGCTCATCATTATTGACCCTCCTGATGGTAAAGTTGGTACGGTGTATTGTTGATCTTACCGTAAAAAAGGAGCGGAACGGTCCGCTCCTCCCTCAGCACCCTCGGCGTGATTCGAACACGCGACCCCTTACTCCGCAAGCAAGTGCTCTAATCCACTGAGCTACGAGGGCAGGTTCCTTTGTGGGAGGATTTTACAACAAAGGCTTGGAAAAGACAATGGCGAGAAAATAGGAGCTTTTCTGAGAGGGGGCTCAGCAAGCCTTTTCTTGTTTCCTGGTGGGCTGGGACGGATGCAGGGACAGCATTTGGCTGAGGGGTGTTTTGGGTCCGATGCCGGCAAGGGTACCTGGGTGATTTTTGCTCTGTTTATGTGATAAATA
>JAWLER010000003.1:0-127614 GCA_041686005.1 Anaerolineales bacterium
CGCCACGGCCCGTGTGGACGCGCTGGGCGTGTTCAGAACCTGGATGCCTTTGGATTCCGCATATTCGACATCGATGTTGTCCAGGCCCACGCCGGCGCGGACGATGGCTTTCAGGTTTTCCGCTTTGTCGATCAGCGGTTCACGCACCTTGGTCCGGCTGCGCACGACCATGCATTCATACTCGGGAATGACGTCCATCAACTCCTCCGGTGTGATATCCGGCTGGTTGACGACCTCGATCCCCGCTTCTTCGATGGTTTTTAAAGCTTCGGGATCTGTTGGATCACAAATTAACACTTTCATAATCACCTCTGAGCGTTTTAGCTTGTGAAAAGGGCACTGCTTTGGCCAGCAATGCCCTTGGTATGGGTTAGAATCCGAGAATATCGTCGATCTGATCGATGAGCCAGGTTACATCCTTAAGCTGCAAATCTCCCATGTGAGCGATGCGGAAGCAGGTGCCCTTGAGGTCCCCGTACCCGTTGGAGATCATGGCCCCGCGCTTCGCCAATTCCCCATTGAGCTTGACGACGTCGATGCCCTGGGTATTGTGAACGTTGGTGACGGTGTTGGAAAGATAGTTTTCATCGCTGTACAGTTCAAAGTGCTCCCGCGCCCAATCGCGGACATGTTCCGCCATATCCAGATGGCGCTGGAAGCGGTTTTCAGGACCTTCTTCGAAAATGCGGTTCATCTGGACATTAAGGGCGTTGATGATGGAGATGCAGGGTGTGGCCGGCGTCTGGTCTTTAACAGCCTTCTTCTCGAAGACCTCAAAATCGAAATAATACCCTTTGTTTTCGACACCCTTAGAGCGTTCCAGGGCTGCGTCGCTGACCGTGACCACGCACAGACCCGGGGGAAGGGCGAAAGCTTTCTGCACCCCGGCCAGGACGACATCCAGACCCCACTCATCGACATCGATATCCACCCCGGCCATCGAGGAAACCGCATCGACCAGGACCAGCACGTCAGGGTATTTCTCTTTGACCAGTTTGCCGATCTCTTCCAGGGGGTTCATGATCCCAGTGGAGGTTTCGTTGTGAGTGATACACAATGTGTCAAACCCGCCTTTGGCCAGGTATTCATCGACCATCTCCGGGGTGATGGCATTGCCCCATTCCACTTCGATGACCTCGATGTCCTTGCCGTTGGCCTCGGCGATCTGAGCCCAGCGGCGGGAGAAGGCCCCACAGTTGGTCATCAAGGCTTTCTTTTTGACGCAGTTCCGAAGCGCCCCTTCCATCATCCCGGTGGAAGAAGAAGTGGACAGGTAAATCCGATCATCCGTATGCAAGAACTTTTGTAGTTTGGCAACGACCGCGCCATGTAAATCGGAGTAGAGGGAATCGCGGTGGCCGATCATGGGCATGGCCATCGCTTCCAGGATCTCATCGTCCACATGGGTTGGTCCGGGAATGAAAAGCTTCTTATACATCAGTACCTCCTAAAGGTAAAAAACTTTGGAATACGCAAAGGAAATTGTCAGCACACAATCATTGCATTGGTTAGTATAAAGTATGCACTTTTCAGTGTCAACAAGTTTGTGAAGTATTATACATGAGGCAACTTTCATGAGGGTAGTGAGGAGTATCCTCAAAGCTGGTGTAAGAAAGCAGTCCAGTCATCTGGGAAGCAACTCCGGCTGGTGTCCTGTCTAGACCAGCGATGGCGTTTTATGATCTCAAGCGAGGGGGAGAAGATCTTGGTTTCTCGCCGTTTGTTCAGGTAGGGATGGAGGCCCCGTTTTTCAGGGGGTTAGGGCCCAGTCTTTTGATGCGTTCTGTCATCTCCCGGGCCGCGTCCGCAAAGGTTTTCCCCTGGCCCCCTGACATGAAAAACATGTCCAGACGTTCCCCGTCAAGGCCGATCTCATCCAGCAATTCTTTTGTTCTCTCCACCCGCGCCAGCCCCCGCACATTGCCCCGTACATGATGGCAGTTGCCCATCGGGCAGGCGACCACATAGACCCCGTCCGCCCCCTCTTCGAAGGCGTTCAGGATATAGCGGGGGTCTGTTTTTCCGGTGCAGGGCAGTTTGATCAGTTTCACGTTGGCCGGGTATTGGATCCTGAGCGCGCTGGCTGTATCCGCAGCCATGTACCCGCAGTAAATGCACATAAAGGCTGTGATTTCCGGTTCGAAGGGTTCTTGATTTTGATTCATACCTCTATCCATTTCCCAAGGATGGGTGTTTCGGGGGTCATGATTTGTTCGTCGGTGTAGTTTTGTAATTGGATGGCGTTGGCGGGGCATTCCCCGGTGCAGGTGCCGCATCCATGGCACAGGGTGGGGTCGATGGTCGCCGCGCCCCCCAGTTCGCCGACTCCGGTCTTGCTTTGGTCAATTTTCGGGATGTGGAAGGGGCAGGTCCGGACGCAGGTCAAACAGCCCACGCACAGATCCGGATCCACCACCGCCACTGTCCCTCCGTAATGCAAGGGTTGTTTGGAGAGGATGGTGGTCGCCCGACCGGCGGTGGCCAGCGCCTGGCTGATGCTCTCTTCGATGAATTTCGGGTAGTGAGCGATACCGCACATGAAAATACCCTCTTCCATGAAGTCCATGGGGCGCATCTTGATGTGCGCCTCCAGGAAGAACCCCTCCCGCGAGAGGGGCACCTCCAGCATCTCAGCGAGTTTCTTCGTGCCTTCTGAAGGGACGATGGAGGTGCTGAGCACCAGGAGATCGGGGTCGATGATCATCGGGCGATCCAGCATGGGCTCCTGGATGTGGATCCTCAGTTTCCCGTGAACGTTTTCCACGCGAGGTTTGTCCGAATCATAGCGGATGAAGACCACCCCTCGATTTCTGGCTTCGGTGTAATATTGCTCCCGGAATCCGTAGGTGATGATATCCCGGTAGAGGACGATCACCTGGCAATCGGGGTTGATGACTTTCATGCGGATAGCGTTTTTGATCGTACTGGTACAGCAAATACGAGAGCAGTACTGGTATTGTTCACCCTCAGGGCGCACACATTGGATCATGACCAGGGTGTTTACATCAGCGACTTCTTCGGTGCGGTGCGTGATCTTATCTTCCAGCTCCAACTGGGTGATGACTTTGGGGTGTTTCCCCAGCAGGTACTGGTCCACACGCGCTTCCTCACCGCCGGTGGCGACGATGGTCACCCCGTGGGAGATGTTCGTTTTCCTGCCATCCCGGTGTTGTAACACTGCATGGTACGCGCCGATATGACCAGAATGGTCCACCACTTCGGTTCGGGTGTACACCGTGACCCGCTCATGGACGCGGACCCGGTTGACGAGATCGCGGAGAAGCTGCTGCGGGTTGTCCCCCTCGACCAGGTACTGCACTTTGTGGAGGTTGCCGCCCAAGGCATCATCCCGTTCCACAAGGGCCACATCAAATCCGGAATCGGCGATCGCCAGCGCAGCTGTCATGCCCGATACACCGCCCCCGATCACTAGGGAGCGTTTTGTGGGGGGGAGGGTAGAGCGGTGGATGGGGGTGAGGGTATTGGCCCGGGCCACGCCCATGCGCACCAATTCGATCGCCTTGCGGGTCGCTTTCTCGGGTTCATGGGTGTGCACCCAGGCGCAGAATCCGCGGATATTGACCATTTCCATCAGGTAAGCGTTCAATCCCGCTTCCCTGACCGCCCGTTGGAAGAGGGATTCGTGCGTGCGGTGGCTGCAGCCTGCGATCACGACCCGGTTGAGGTCGTGTTCTTCGATGGCGGACTTGAGTGCGTCTATGCCTTTCGGGAAACATCCGTACCCGATGTCCTGGACCAGGGCCACATTGGGGAAGGTTTCCGCACGATGCAGCAATTGGTCCAGATCGATGACCCCCTCAATGGATGGGGTGCAGCGGCAGACGAAGACCCCGACACGGGGTGTCCCGTTGGCATCTCTCTCCGGGGGAAATTCACCCCGGCTCAGGAAGGGGAATTCGCGGCTGAAAGGCGTCTCTCCGAGCTGGTTGTGGAACAGGCGCATGACGTCCCCCGCAGCTCCTGCGGAATCGATGATCGTCTCGGCGATCTCTTTGGGGGTGGAGAAGGCGCCGCAGACGTAAATCCCAGGCTGGCTGGTTTCCAGGGGGTTGAATTTATCCGTCTGGCAAAAGCCGTATTGGTTGAGATCAAAACCGAGTTGTTCGGAGACCACCTCGGCCCCGGCAGGGGGCCGCACCCCTACGGAAAGCACGACCATATCGAATTCTTGCTCGGTGATTTCCCCCTTCTGATCGGGGTCGGGGTATTTCAGGATGAGATTGTTCGTACCCGGGTCCTCGTTGATTTCAGAGACGCGGCAGCGTGTGTACTGTACCCCGTATTCTTCATAAGAGCGGTAAAAATAGGCGTTGTATTCTTTGTTAAACGCTCGCTCATCCATCATAAAAATTTGGCAGTGAACGTCGTCCAAGCGCTGCTTGGCCAGCACAGCCTCTTTGGTGGCATACATGCAGCAGATAGAGGAGCAGTAAGGATGATCCTGATCCCGGGAGCCGATGCACTGCAGCCAGGCGATGCGTTTCGGGGGTTTGTTGTCGGAGGGGCGCAGGACCAGACCTTCCGTGGGTCCGGAACGGCTGACGTAGCGTTCGTACTGCATACTGTGAACCACGTTGAGATAACGCCCGTAACCGAATTCTGCCAGTTCATGGGGATCAGTTAGTTTATAGCCCAGGGCGAGGATGATGGCGGACACGGCGATGGTCTCCTGCCAGGGTTCCTCATCAAGGTTGATGGCCTCTGTGGGGCATACCTCGACGCATTTACGACAATTGTCGCAGTAATCGCCTTTGTCGATGTAGTAAGTGTTGGGCAAAGAGCGGGGTGCGCTTTTGTGGATGGCCATCCGCGTGACCAGGGACTCCTGGAATTCGCTGGGCAGACGCTGCGGGCAGGTGATGGCGCACAGGCCGCAGTTTGTGCAGCGATCGACATCCACATAGCGGGGTAGGTGATGGAGGGTGACACGAAAGTCGCCGGCCTGTCCGGAGGCATCGACCATTTCGGTCCGGGTCATGACCTCGATGTTGGGGTGCCTGTTGTGGTCCATTAATGCGGGAGAGATGGCCGGGCGCGTGCACCCATAGCCGTGATCCGAGGTGCCCCGGCAGAGGACACAGTCGTGGGTGGGGAACATATATCCCAGCTGGGCTACCCTCCCTCCTAAACCGGGTTCGCGTTCGATCAAGTACACCCGTAAGCCTGCTTCAGCGAGGTCTATGGCCGCGCGCATCCCCCCAATTCCACCGCCGACGACCAGGACTGCACCTTGTGGATTTTTCCGTTCATCTACCATGAGCGTTCCTTGTTAAATATCTCGAATGTCCAGTACTCTTGTGCCTTCTAAGTTGTTGATCACCTCTTGAAGACGATCCCTCTCCAGGTTTAACACTTTACAAACAGATATCCATGAATCGGTCAGGTCTTCAGGATAATACCCTACGCACACGGAAAGATACCCGCCCTCTGCGGCGATGGCGTTGGTCAATCGCGCCACTTCTCCTACCCGGTCCGGCTGGAGGACGGTCACCCGGGTCCCTTTCCGCCGGGCCCCAAGGAGGGAGACCATGATGTTGAAGAGGTCGCTGACCGTGATGATCCCGGTTAATTCCTTGCCGTTCATGACGGGGAGACAGCCGATCCGGTTGTCTGCCATGACCCGCGCCGCAGATTCGATCGGTGTATCCTCTTCGATGGTGATCACGTCTTTGACCATCACGCTGTCCACTTTGATTTTGGCGAGCGTGTAGCTGATCTCAAAACGGCTGAAGTTGCTCACATCCGAGGGCAGGGCACTAAGCAGGTTGCGCTGCGTGATCAACCCGACCAGCTTCCCTTTGCCATCAAGGATGGGAAGGTGCCGGACGCCTTTTTCTCTCATCAAGGCTTGGGCTTCGGTCACGGGCATATCGGGGTAACCGCAGGTGGGATCCGGGGTCATGCGATCTTTGACTAACATAGTAGCCTCCTGGCCGTCCTACGTGGACCAGCTTTCTGGGCCGTCCTTCTTGACAGCTTTGTTCCGGGGGATTCAATAAACAAAGGGTTGCAAACAAGCATCACAGATGATGTTTGCTTTCTCCAGCATGGACAATTTCACTTTGATGTAGCGCGCGGGGTCGCACCCGCAGTGGGCGATAACGCATTTTTCTTCCTTCTCTCCATTCATTAATTCATCGACAAACAGTATACCTTGCAAGACTGCTTTGTTCTTTTCAATGGCGGATTGGATGTTGTGGATCAAACTTATCCAGCGGATGTAAGCTTCCATGGTCAAGATCCATTGATGGCATTTTTCCTCGCAATTCCAGACCGAGGTCAGACCGAATTCGCAGGCGGGTTTTGTGTACCAGTTCGAAAAGCGGTCCACGTTCTCGATGACTTCCAGGAGCATGTTGGTGACCACGTCTTCCGCCGCTTCACTGGGGGAGCTGATGTTGACATTCCGAAAAAGCGCTTCGATGGTGGGACATGGCGCGTGGACGTCATATGTCGTTGTGATATTGTGCCATGCCGTATCGACGACCGTGTCAAAATACCCTAATGAGTCACTGGAGTCATTCTTTTTCGGGTTCATAGAACCTCCCATTTTCGTCGCTGACAAGCTGACTTCGGAGGCCGCTCCTTTCCCTGGTATATCCGTTCAGGAGGTATCGAGGAGTTGCTTCTCCCGCAGGAGGGGGAAAGGATCCACCACATTTCGTTTTAATGCCGATGCCTTGGGGGGCAGGTCAAGGGCGATGGCCATCAATTGGGTGAAATAGAGGATGGGCATCGGCTTTTTCAAATCCATTTGGAATTGCCTGGCGTCTAAATTCATATGGCACAGCGGACAGGCGACAGCGATCACGTCAGCACCCGCTTCGCGGGCGTGTTTAATGATATTTCCACTTAATTCGATGACGATGTCCGGTCGGGTGAGGGAATGAGCCGCGCCGCAGCAGGTCGTTTTGTAGGACCAATCCAGCACATTTGCGCCCAGCGCTTTCATTAATTCGTCCATATCCGTTGGGTTTTCAGGGTGTTCAGCATGGGTGACATCGGGGGGGCGGGTCAGCAAGCAGCCGTAGTAGCAAACCACGTTCAGCCCTTCCAGGGGCTTTTTGACCAGGGAAGCGAGTTTTTCAGGGCCGATATGCTCGTAGATGGATTCAATCATCGTGCTGACCCGGACGCTGTCCTGATAGGTGTATCCCATGGCTTGATCGACCGCTTCTTTGTGGTGGGGTTTTTCATGGACCTCATACACCGCTGTTTTGTGCCGGTTGTAACAGGCTGCGCAGGGCATGGTCACCTCGGAAAACCCCATCCTCTCAAACAGGGCCAGATTTTCCATGGGGAGGCGGAAGGCCGCTTCCGGATCTGCGCGGTGGGCAGCGGAGCTGCCGCAGCAAACCCAGCCTTCCGGCTCGATCAAATCCAGACCGATCTCCTCGCACACGGCTTGGGCGGAGATGTTAAATTCGGTGGCTGTGGATTCCAGCGAGCACCCGGGGTAATAGGCCACAGCGCTGGCGGCTTTCGGGTGCGGTGTTATTTTCCTTTTACTCGGTGTTCGTTTGGGGTGCGGGAAGAAAGCCACCTTTCTTTTCTGAAAAAATTTCAGGTACAGTTCGATGTCCTCAACAGCGTTTTTGGGGTGCTGGAGGATGAGCTCCGCCATCAAACCGGGTTCATAGGATCGGTTCCAGAGGTTCACTTCGCGCATGAAAGCTTGGTTGAAGTGTTCCGTTACCGGCACCTGGGGTTTGTAGCCTCTTTTGGTCGCCTCCCGGGTGATGAGTTCCATGATGGCGGTGATATCCAGCCCCTGCGGGCAGCGGGTGGTGCAGGTCAGACAGGACGCACAGAGCCAGGGGGTTTTGGATTCAAATACGATGTCCTCCTGCCCCAACTGTAAAGCGCGCATAATCTGGTTGGGCTGCCAGTCAAAGAACTCCGCGACCGGGCAGCCGCTGGTGCATTTCACACACTGGTAACAGAGGTAGACATTCTCTCCCAGTTCTTCTTTGATCATCTCAGCCAAACTGCTGTCCAAGGAGATGGTTTTTGGCTCTGAGGATTGGTCTTCTTTCGTCATAGGGGACACCTTTTCATTTACCTGATAAACAGTCTATACTTTCACCTCGGGGCGGGGGTATAAATCTGCGCCTTCTACAATGGGCTTTATGGCTTTTTCCCATTCGATGGCCATGATATGGACACCGTGAACCCCTTCGATCTCTTGCAATTCTCTGATGAGGTCAATGCAGATCTGGATCCCCTCTTCCCGCCAGGCTTGGGAGCGGGCTTTTTTATCCTCTTTGGTCATCTCATCTTTCTTGATATCAGCCCATGGTCTTCCCGCTTCATTCATGCGGTCGATGATTTTGTCCGGGACAAGGATGCCGGGGACATTGTTCTTCATATATCTGGCCATCCCCGGACTTTTCAGCGGGCCGACCCCGGCCAGGATATGAGTCTGCTCGTGAAGCCCGAGTTCGCGGACTTTCTCCATGTACTCTTCAAAGGCTTCCACATCGTACACCAGTTGGGTCTGGATGAAATCCGCCCCGGCGTTGACTTTCTTTCCCAGCCGGTAGGGGCGGAAGTTGATGGGGTCCGCAAAAGGGGCCGCCGCTGCCCCGATATAAAAGCACGGTTTCTCGCCTTTAAATTCATCTCCGCACTGGAAAATGCCCTCATCACGCATATCAGCGACCATCTTCACCATTTGAATAGAGTCAATATCAAAGACGTTCTTTGAAGTGGGGTGATTGCCGAAGTTTTGGTGATCACCGGATAAACAGAGTAAATTTCGCATCCCCAGGGCATATGCGCCCAGGAGGTCGCTCTGAATGGCCAGGCGGTTCCGGTCCCGGCAGGTCATTTGGATCACGGGTTCCATGCCTTCATTGACCAGGATGGTGCCGGCACCGATGCTGGACATGCGCACGATGGCGGTCTGGTTGTCAGTGATGTTGACCGCGTCCACATAGGTTCGCAGCAAAATCATTTTCTCGCGGATGACCTCTCCATCCGCGCTCTGTGGGGGGCCCAATTCCCCGGTGACAGCGAATTGACCGTCTTGGAGGATGTGTTCCAAATTGGAACCAACCAGGGTTTTTTGCGCTTTGTCGTTCATGATCTCTCCTCCTTAGCTTGCACTTTCCTCTTCTATTAATCGCAGATCCTCGCGGATGATTTTCCTGGGGCCACCGTCCCGGGATGTGCTCCAGTTCTTTGGGGGCTGGATCTTCATCAGCAATTCGAGCTTGCCCAATCGTTCCAGTCTGTCGTAAATCAATTGCCAGGCGCAGTCCGTGTCCGGATCGATCTCGCAGTGCCCGTCTTCGGATCCCCCACAGGGGCCATTGAGGAGCGATTTGGAACAGCGGGCGATGGGGCAGATGCCGCCTGTCAGACCTAACAAACAATCTCCACAGGCAGCGCAACGTTCGGACCATATGCCCTGTTCCTCCGGCAAACCCATGAAGGTGGTGTTCAATCCTGGAACCACCCATGTGTCGGGGAAGCGCTCCGCGATGGCTTGCACGCCGATGCCGCACCCCAAGGAGACCACGACATCAGCCTCTTTGACCTCTTCGCCGATGGGATCCAAATACTCCCACTCGCATTGGCGCTGGACCGTGATGTCGGTCACATCCTGGGGATGGCCTTTCAGTTTGGAGGACATGCGCAGGGAGGAGGCCAGGATTTGTGCTTCCCGTTCTCCTCCTGCAAAACACACGGTGACACATGTACCACAGCCCACGACAAGCACTTTCTGGGCATCTCCTATCAGCTCTTTGATTTCCTCTAATGGTTTTTGTTCAGCGACAATCATCTCTACCTCCAAACGGTATAGGTCTACGCTGGCATCACGTTACTTTTTCATGGGGTTCGTCCCCATTTCAGCGATCAACTCCGTCATCTCTTTGGTTTTTTCTACAAATTCTCCCGCCATGGCTGCTGACATGTTGAACATCTGCACCCGTTGGGGGTTGATGCCTATTTTCTCCAGCAAATCCCGGATGTGATTCACCCTGCGTTTGGCGTGTGTATTACCTTCCAGGTAATGGCATTCGCCGGGCAGTCAACCTGCCACCATGATGCCGTCGGCCCCGTCTTCAATGGCATGCAGGACCATCAAGACGTCCAGTTTCCCGGTGCAGGGGACTTCGACGATTTTCACCTCCGGCGGGTATTGCATCCTCAACGCTCCAGCCAGGTCCGCAGCGGCATAGGCGCAAAATTCACAACAATAGGCTACGATTTGAATATTCTTTTCTTTTTCATCGGCGATCATAGCTGATCTCCCCATCCATATACCTATCCATTCAGCTGGGAACGGGAATCTGTGGGGCACATAAAGCTCTGACCTTGGCTCTCATTTGTTGATCGGTGTAATGCATTAACTCAATGGCATGGGCGGGGCACTCAGCCGCACAAATTCCACACCCCTGGCACACTGATGGTTCAATGTACGCCGCCCCCATGATCTGTCCTGCGCCGGCTTTTTCAGGTAGGATGAGGGGGACTTCAAAGGGGCAGATGCGCACGCAGGTCAAGCAGCCGGTGCATTTCTCTGGCTCGACCACCGCCACCCGGCCCCCGGCGGTGAGAGTCTCCCGGCTCAACACCCGGGCTGCTCGGGAGGCTGCTGCCTTGGCCTGGACCATGGCCTCATCGAGCAGTTTGGGATAATGGGCCATGCCGGCCATGAAAATGCCCTCCGTTGAGAAATCGACCGGGCGGAGTTTGACGTGGGCTTCCATGAAGAACCCGTCTTCGTCGATGGAAACCTTGAAGAGGGAGGCCAGATCAGCGGTGTCCGGATTGGGCACCAGGGGCATGGAGAGGACTAACAAATCAGGATGGATTTGCACGGTCCGCCCCAGCCTGGCGTCGTAAACCTTGACGGATACCGGGCCTGGGCCAACATGCTGGTGCATGGCGCGGCCGTTGACCTGGACCTGAGGGGGTTTTTGATCGGCGTAGCGGATGAAATTCACTCCCCGGTCGCGGGCCTCGGTGTAGAGGCTCTCTTTGAAGCCGTACATGCGGATGTCTTTGTGCAGGATGGTGATTTCCGCCTCGGGGTTTTGCTTTTTGAGATGTATGGCGTTCTTGATCGCGGTCGTGCAGCAGATCCGGCTGCAGTATTTCTCCGCGGGGCCCACGCATTGGATCATGACCACATGTGTGGGGTTTTTCTCCCCGGGGAACGGTTTGTGGCCGGTGAGCATGGCTTCAAAATCACCCTGAGTGATGATCAAGGGGCTTTCATGGTGACTGTATTCCGGCCCCCGGTATTCCTCCGCCCCGGTTGCCAAGATGGTCACACCGTGTTGGATGGTGCACCTTTCCCCGGCGCGCGTTTCTAATTCGGTCGCGAAATTTCCCTTGAATCCGCTGGTATCCACGACCTGAGATTGAAGATGGATATCGATATTCTTCTGGGACTGGACCTGTTCAATGAGTTCTTTTAATATTTTCTGAGGATCCCCCCCATTGTGTCCGATCCAAACGGAGCGCAAATTTCCACCTAAATGGCCTTTTTTTTCTACGAGGTGGACCGGGAAGCCGCTTTCAGCCAAGGTGAGGGCTGCCGTCATCCCCGCCGGTCCTCCCCCTACTACAAGGGCGGCGTCGTTTACAGGGACATCGACAGTCTTTTGGGGTTCCAATAGTGCGGCGCGAAAAACAGCCATCCGCACCAGGTCTTTTGCTTTTTGGGTGGCCTGATCCCAATCGTGGGAATGGACCCAGGAACACTGGTTGCGGATGTTGGCCATTTCGAATAAATACGGGTTCAAACCTGCTGCGCGGATGCTGTCCTGGAAAAGGGGCTGATGGGTCAGAGGGGTGCAGCTGGCCACCACGACCCGATTCAAGCCCTGCTCCTTTACGGTTTCTGTGATGTGTTTGATGTTGTCCTGGGAGCAGGCGTAAAGGTCCGACTCGGCATGGGCGACATGGGGGAGCGTTCGGGCGTATTCCGTGACCTGATGGACGTCCAAGAATCCGGCTATGTTGGATCCGCAGTGGCACACGAAGACACCGATCCGGGGCTCTTGCTCACTGACGTCGATCTCAGGGGGGAATTCGCGGGTGGTGGTCAATGAGAACCGGGAAGCGCCCAGGCGGGCACCCACGCTGCCCGCAGCGCCGGAGGCTTCCATGACGGATTCCGGGATGTCCTTCGGTTCTCGGAAGGGACCCACGCAGTAGATCCCAGATCGGCTGGTCTCCACCGGGTTGAATTGGGGCGTGTGGCAAAATCCATACTCGTCAAGTTCAATACCTAATTGATGACCCAGGGTTTGGACTGATTCAGAAATTTCCATGCCCACTGAGAGCACCGCCATCTCAAATTCTTTTTCTAAGATTTGATTGGGATGGCCCTCCTCCACGTAATGGAGGAGCAAATTATGGCTTTGTGCGTCTTCGTTGAGGTCTGAAATCCGGCAGCGATGGTAATGAATCCCGTATTCTTCCTGGGCTCGTTCGAAGTAGCTTAAATAACCTTTGGAGAAGGCTCGCATGTCCATCAAAAAGATGTGCACATCCAGGTCCGGATGATGTTCTTTGGCGATCATGGCTTCTTTGGTGGCGTACATGCAGCACACGGAGGAGCAATAATCGTGTTCCTGGTCCCGGGAGCCGATGCACTGCAGAAAGGCGATGCGCTGGGGTTCTTGATCGTCGGAAGGGCGGTTGATCTTTCCGAAGGTGGGACCCGATGCGGAGAGCAAGCGTTCAAATTGGAGGGAGGTGACCACGTTGGGGTAACGCCCGAACCCGTATTCCTGGGAGCGTTCGGGTTGATAGGTCTGGTATCCGGGGGCGAGGATGATCCCGCCCACGCGGAGCTCCTTTTTCTGGGCTGTCATGTTGTGGTCGATGGCGTCCACATCACAGGCGTATTCGCAGGCCAGGCATTCGGAGCATATTCCGCACTGCAGGCAGCGCTGGGCTTCCGCCCGGGCCTGGTGCTCCGTCAATCCCAGCACGACCTCGCGGAACCCGGTTACCCTCTCTTCCATGGAGAGCATGGCCGGCTCGTTTCGGGGTTTGAGTTCCAGTTCACCCTTATGGATCCGATCGGTTAATTCTTCTTGGGTGGGTTTCGCTACGGTAGGATCAGATGTGCTGGGCGGTTCAAGAGGTTGGCCCTGTACATAACGGTGGATGGATTTGGCCACTTTGTGCCCAAGGGCGATGGCATCGATGATATAACTGGCGCCGGTGGCTCGCCCGCCCACAGCAAATAACCCGGGGGTATTGCTCGCCAGGGTATCCTGATCCACTTCAAGGTCTGAATAGGTAGGATCGAGGTAGTTTAAGTCAGAGAATTGGCCGACCGTGCCGATCACCGTATCCACATTGAGGATGTATTCGGTGCCTTCTTTGGTTTTGGGATGGGAACGCCCATGTTCATCCACAACCCTCCCCCCGGTCGTCTCGGCCAGCTCAATGCCCACCACCCGGCCGTTTTCCGTCAAAATGCGGGTGGCGGTGGTGCGCTCGTGAATGTGGATCCCTTCCGCTTCAATGGCTTCTATCTCCCATTGATAGGCGGGGAGCTCTCCCCGGGGGCGGTGTAAGACAAGGTGGACGGTCTCACTCCCTAAGCGCCGGGCGACCGCCGCGGCGTCCAAGGCTGTGATCCCGCCGCCGATCACCGCCACGTGATGCCCGATTTTCACCGAATCCCCCAGGTTGATCTTGCGTAAAAATGTGGCAGCCGGGATCACGCCTTTGGCGTCCTCCCCCTCCAAACCGAGGGAGTGATCCTCGGTGGAGATGCCCGTCGCCAAGCACACTGCATCATAGTCCTCCAGCAGCTCTGTCGGGTCCTCGATGGGGGAGTTGGTTTTCAGCACCACACCCAGGGCCAAAATATCGTCGATATCCTGCTGCAGGACGCCCTTGGGCAGGCGATGGGCGGGGATCCCGACCCGCATCATGCCGCCGGCCACCGGTAACGCTTCATAAACGGTGACCCCGTAGCCCATCTTGACCAAATCATGGGCGGCTGTCAGCCCAGCAGGTCCCGCGCCCACAATGGCCACCCATTCCGGCCGGGTGCGGGGGGCGGGTTCCACTTTCTCGCGTCCATATGCCAGAGCATAATCCACGACAAAGCGTTTTAAAGCCATGATGTTCACGGGGTCGTCCACCTGGTTGAGGGAGCATTTGTTCTCGCAAGGGTGGTGGCAGGTGCGTCCGCACACGCTGGGGAAGGGGTTGTCTTCCTTGACGACCCGGAGGGCTTCCTGATATCGTCCCTGGGCGATGAGAGCGATGTATCCCTGGGCCCGCTGCCCCGCTGGACAGGCATCCCGGCAGGGGGCGATCCCCGCTTTTTCAATGGCATAAGCGCTGGGCACAGCTTGGGGATAGAGTTTAAAGGCTGCCTGTCTGGTGTCCAACCCTTCGTTGTATTGATTGGGGATGTCGACAGGGCAGACCTCCGCGCATTTGTTGCAGGCCACGCAGGACTCGAGGTCGATGTAGCGCGGTTTTTGAAGGAGATGCACTGTGAAATCCCCTGCTTCCCCACTGACCTCCTGGACTTCCGTGTTGGTCAGGATTTCGATGTTTTGGTGCCGTCCCGTGTCCACCAGTTTGGGGGAGATGATGCACATGGCGCAGTCATTGGTGGGAAAGGTTTTATCCAGCTGGGCCATCCGGCCCCCAATGGCGGATTGCTTCTCTACCAGGTAGACCTTGAAGCCCTGTTCAGCGAGGTCGAGGGAAGCCTGCATGCCGGCGATGCCCCCGCCCACCACCAGCACCGCGCCGACAGGATCCGAAAGGACCTCAGGTCGCTGTCCTGCGGCGGGGTGGTTATTCAATTTGGGCGCTGCTTCTGAACCGCTGTTCATGTCAAACGTCCTCGGAAATCATGCCGGGCCGGCAGAGGTTATCCTTCAAAATTTTCCATCCACTCCTTTCTTTGCATGTCAGGTGTTTTCAGGTCGGTGGGTATGCGGATGGTGAAGCGCGTGCCTTTGATCTCTCCGTCTTCGCCGTGGATGTTACTGACCTCGATGCTCCCATGGTGGGCTTCCACGATTTTATGGGCGATGGAGAGCCCCAATCCCGTCCCCGGAGAATCTTCCACGTTGCTGGCGCGGTAAAAATCCTTGAAGATATAAGGCAGTTCCTCAGGTGGGATACCGGGGCCCTGATCCTCCACCTGGAAGGCGATTTCATCGTCCTCGTACCAGGCCCGGAAAATCACTGTTGAATTTTCCGGTGAGAATTTAATCGCATTGTGGAGCAGGTTGGTGAACACCTGCCGCATCCGGCGCCGGGCGCCCACGATGGGTTTGAAATCGGAAGGTGGTTTGATTTTAATCTCGACGTTTTTCTCCGTTGCGGCCAGGAGGGCGTCATCGATGGATTCCCTGCCCACTTCACCTGGATCAAACCATTCAAAGTCCGCTTGAATTTGTTCCGGCCGCATGCGGGCCAAATCCACGACATTGCTGATCAGCGCGGAGAGATCCGTGACCCGCAGGATGCATCGTTTGATCATCCGTTCCTGTTTCTCATTCAAATCCCCGGCAAAACCGCCCAAAATGGTGCGCAGATAATTTTCGATTGCCGCCAGCGGGGAGCGTAGTTCGTGAGAGACGATGGACAGGAAGTAGGTCAGGGTGTGAGTGGCGTTTTGATAGCGGCCCCGGACCAGATTGGTCAACTCGCTCATGACCCGGTATCCGGCTTCAGGGTGGTCGGCCAGATACTCCCGGAGCTTTTGGCCATCGATCTTCAGGACGCGGGTGGGTTCCATGCTGTAGACGGAAGCGGAATGGGTCTGGGGAGATGTCAGCGCTGAAAAACCGACCACCTGGTAAGGGCCGACGTAGGCCAGGGTCGCATTCCGCGGTGTGGAATGCCTCCCAATTTGGATTTTCTTTTCAATGGTCAATTTGCCACGTTCCACGACCAATAGATCAGTCGCAGGTTCTCCTTCCGTGAACACAACGCGGTCATCTTGATAGGTTACCTCTTGGCACAGCCCAGCAATGGCGTACAGATCATCATCAGAAAGGGAATTGAAGATTTCTGATCTGCTGAGGCGGTCTGCTATAACAGAGAGGGTTTCGTCTATTTGTTTTTCCATTGTAAAAGATTCTCGATACTCTGGAGCAGCTCGGTGGGTTTGGCCGGTTTTTCAATATATTTCTGAACGTCCATGGAGACACCGGTCTCCAGTTCATAACGCCTGCGGCTGGCATCTTCGATGACCGTGGTCAAAATCATGATCGGCATGTCCGAGAAATGGGGGTCATTCCGCACCTCCCGGATGACGCCCCAACCATCCATGCGGGGCATGAGCAGGTCCAAAATCAGCAGGTCGGGTTTTTCCTCTTTGATGATTTCCATGCATTTGATGCCGTCCCGAGCCGTCTCTAATCGGTATTCTTGAGTTTCCAGGATGGAGATGATCCCCTCAAGAATATCAGGATCATCATCTACGATAACGATATAGGCATTTTCTGTCATATACCGCTCCTATGGCGAATCTTCACTTGATCAAGACAATGCTATTCTTCCTTCACCTCCTTATACTTACCATTCTCTTTTAACGGATTGGGCCCCAGTCTCCTGATCTCCTCGGTCATTTCCGCAGCAGACCAGGCAAATTGGCCGCCCATGGCAGCGGAGACATTGATCATTTGGATCCGCTGGCTCTCCAAACCGATTTCTTCGACGAGTTTCCTGGTGAATTCAACGCGCCTTCTGGCCTGTAAATTACCATCCAGGTAATGACAGTCGCCGGGCAGTCAACCCGCCACCATGACCCCGTCCGCGCCGTCCTCAAGGGCGCGGAGGATGTAAAGGGGGTCTACTTTAGCTGAGCAAGGCATTTTGATGATTTTGATCGATGTCGGATACTCCAGGCGCATCGATCCAGCCAGGTCTGCAGCTGCGTAAGCGCAATAATGGCAGCAAAAGGCGACAATTTCGGGTTGGAAGTCTTCGTTTTCGCTCATAATCCTCTTTCTTATATAACCTCAAACTGTGCTAAAAACGCGTCGATCTTCTGGTTGGTTTGTTCATCGGTGTAATGTTTCAACTGGATGGCTTTCGCCGGGCACTCCGAGGCGCATGATCCGCAACCGTGGCAGACGGCTTCTTCGATATAAGCAGCGCCGACAATCTGACCCACCCCGTTGTACTCACTGGAGATGACGGGGACATCGTAGGGACAGATCCGCACGCAGGTCAGACATCCGACACACTTTGTCTGGTCCACAACCGCCACCCGGGTGTTAGTGAGCATGTTTTCTTGGGAGAGGACCAGCGCAGCCCGGGAGGAAGCCGCCTCAGCCTGGGCGATGCTCTCATCCAATAATTTGGGGTAATGAGCAAGGCCGGCCATGAAAATCCCGTCCGCTGCGAAATCCACCGGTCTGAGCTTGACGTGGGCTTCCATGAAGAATCCGTTCATGTCGATGGAAAGCTTCAGTGTGCTGGCGATGTCTTTGTAACCCGGAGAAGGCACCACGGGAGAGGAGAGGACGAGGATGTCGGGGGAGAGTTCGAAATCTGTGTTGAGAAGGGGATCACGGGTGCGCACGAAGATAGGAGGGGCATCCTTCCATGATCCGTTCCCATCCGAACCGTTCAGGATCACCTCAGGCTTGCGATCGAATTCATAATGGATGAAGAGGACTCCCTCCTGGCGCGCCTGGGTGTAGATCCTTTCTTTGAACCCGTATGTGCGGATGTCTCGATTCAGGATCGTGATCTCAGCTTGGGGATGGATTTCTTTTAATTTTAGCGCGTTTTTAATCGCAGTTGTACAGCAAATCCGGCTGCAGTACTTTTCCGCCGGGCCCACACACTGGATCATCGTCACCCGGTCCGGCAGTGGGCTGTCATGCTCTGAGGTATCATTCGTTCGATCCTGATTAATTTCCGGGTCATTTTTGGCGAGAAGGTCTTCGAATTCCAGCTGGGTCAGGATGCGAGGGTTCTTCCCGTAGCCGTATTCGTCACCGTGGTACTCCGCACCGCCAGTGGCCAGGATGATGACCCCATGGTCCACCCAGAACTTTTCCCCATCCTTTTGGAGTTGAGAGGAGAAATTCCCTTTAAAGCCTTCTGTTTCACGGAGTTCGGTGTTCAGATGAGTGGTAATTAAGGGATGGGATCTGGTTTTCGAAACGATCTCCTTGAGGAATCGCTGCGGGTCCGCCTTTGTCCCGTTGCTGGTGGCCAGGTAATGCAGACGGCGCAGGTTCCCCCCCAGGGCATCTTCCCGCTCGATCAGGTGAATGGGGAACCCCTGATCTGCAAGGTTGAGGGCGGCGGTCATCCCCGCTGCGCCGCCGCCGATGATCAGCGCGGCGTTATTGACCGGGACTTCGGAGATCTTCAAGGGGTTGAGTTTGGTGGCGCGGGCCACGGACATCCGTACCAAAGTTTTCGCTTTTTCGGTCGCTCCCTCCCAATCGTCGCTGTGGACCCAGGAACACTGGTTACGGATGTTCGCCATCTCGAACAGCTGCGGGTTCAAACCGGCCTGGCGGATGGCGTCCTGGAATAACGGTTCATGGGTGATGGGGCTGCAAGATGCCACAACCACTCTGTTGAGTTTCAATTCTTTGACCGTTTCGATGATGTGGGCGATCGTGTCCTGGGAACAGGTATAGAGGTTGTCTTCCGCATGGACCACGTAAGGCAGGGATTGAGCATATGCCGCCACGCTCGGTACATCGAGATAGCCGCCGATATTGCTGCCGCAGTGGCACACGAAAACACCCAGCTTCGGCTCCTCACCACTGACATCCCGCTCTGGGGGATATTCTTTCTGGACGGTCAGGGTGTGGCGGCCTGTGGAGATCAACTGGGAGGCTTTTGCTGCCGCTCCGCTGGCTTCCGTCACAGACTCTGAAATATCCTTCGGCTCCCGGAAAGGACCGACCGCGAAAATCCCCGGTTGGGAGGTTTGAAGAGGGTCAAATAACGTCGTATGGCAGAATCCATAGTCGTCGAGTTCGACTCCCAATTGGCGGCCGAGGCCTTTCACCGATTCCGAGATTTCCATGCCAACCGAGAGGATGACCAGGTCGAATTCCTCTTCCATGATCCGGTTGTTATCCCGGTAGGGATCCGAATAACGGACGATGAGGTTCTGGTTTACCGGGTTTTCATTCACTTCGCTCACTCGGCAGCGGGTGTATTCCACACCGTACTTTTCTTTCGCGCGCTGGTAGTATTCCTCGTATCCTTTACTGAACGCTCGCGTATCGATAAAGAACACTTTGCATTCCACATCCGGCCGGCTCTCATCGGCTTTCGTTTCCGTCCTGGTATGTTCCACGGTCATGACCGCCTGTTTCGCGGCGTACATGCAGCATACGGCAGAACAGTAGTCGTGACTTTGATCCCGGCTCCCGACGCATTGCAGGAAGGCAACCCGGTGCGGTGTTTTATCGTCAGAAGGCCGGCGGATGTACCCGTGGGTGGGGCCGCTCGCGGAGAGCAGGCGTTCGTATTGGATGGAGGTGATCACATTGGGGAAACGCCCAAACCCATATTCTTCCGAGAGCTCAGCATGGTAGGTTTGGTATCCGGGAGCGAGGATGACCGCGCCAATATCAAGGGTTTTCTCTTGGGCGACCATGTCGTGATTAATGGCGTCTTTCCCGCATTCAAAGACGCAGGACATGCATTCCGAGCAGATGCCGCAGGACAAACAACGGGCGGCTTCTGCCCGGGCGCTTTCCTCATCGTATCCACGTTCGATTTCCGAAAAGTTATCAATTCGCTCTTGGACCGACAACTCAGGCATGGGAACGCGCGGTTGGCGCTTGATTTCCCCTAGAGCTAGTCGATCTTGGATTTCCTGATCGGAGAGCTCAACCACCGGTAAAGCAGGTTCCGGTGAGGGTTCCAAAGGTTTCCCTTGCAGGTAACGAATGATGGATTCCGCGACGGTATGTCCGCTCGCTACAGCTTCGATCACAAACGCGGTCCCGGAGACGCTGTCCCCGGCGGCGAACACGCCCTCCTTGGTGGCTGCCAATGTGTTGGGATTGATGGCGATGGTCTGTTTATCGGTGATGCCCACGCCGGCGTCATCGGGGATGAAGGCCAAGCCGGCCCGCTGGCCGACGGAAAAGATGACCGTGTCGCAAGGGATCGTGTGTCGAGAGTTCTCCCGCTTTTCCACATGAAGCCCCCCGCTTTCATCGAAATGGAAACTCTTGACCTCCGCGCATTCCACCCCCCGGACATAGCCGTCGTCATTGCCGAGAATGCGCTCAAAGGATTGGCTGGGATGGATATGAACGCCCTCCTCTTCAGCGCCTTCGATTTCCCATTCGTGCGCCGGCATTTCCTGGCGGCTTTCCAGGCAGGCCAAATGGACTTCTTTCCCCAAACGGACAGCAGTTCGGGCGCAGTCGATGGCCACGTTGCCACCTCCCAGAACCAGGACGCGCTCTCCTAAAGGCGGGACGTTTTCCGCTTTCCCATTTTCGTATTTCCCCAAGCGCACATCCCTCAGAAAGCGGGTGTTGATTAACACCCCGTCCAGATTTGCCCCGGGGAGGGGGAGTTTCACCCCTTCGTGGGCGCCGACAGCGATCAGCACCGCGCTAAACCCTTCCTCGAAAAGGCGATCCAGATCATCCACGCGATGGTTCAGCTCCAGGTCCACACCCAGGTCGATGATGTCCTGCACTTCTCGTTCGATGATCTCGGTGGGCAGGCGGTACTCCGGGACGCCCAGACGGAGCATCCCCCCCGCGACGGGCATGGCTTCAAAGACCGTCACGGGATAGCCAGCCTGGATGATATCCTGCGCTGCAGTCAAACCGCACGGGCCCGCGCCGATGACGGCTACTTCCTGATCTGGGTGGGTGATTTCCACCGGTTCCACCGGTTCCCGGGGGTTTTCGTATACCTTGTCGGTCACGAATCGTTTCAGAGCCCGGATGTTGATGGGTTCATCCACCTTTCCGCGGTTGCAGGCTGTCTCACAGCGGTGGTTGCAGATCCGTCCGCAGATCCCAGGGAAGGGGTTGTCCATTTTGATCACGCGCAGGGCATCGTCCCACCTTCCTTCGCGGATGAGGGCGATGTAGCCTTGGGCGCGCTGCCCGGCGGGACAGGCGTCACGACAGGGAGCGACCCCCGCTTTTTGAATGGCAAATGCGTTGGGAACCGCCTGCGGATATTGTTTATAGACCGCGTGCTTATCGACCAGATGCTCGTTAAAAGGGTCAGGGATCAAAACCGGGCAGACCTCTATACAATCGCCGCAGGACACGCATTTCTCAACATCGACATAGCGGGGCCTTTGATGGATCCGGGCCGTGAAATGGCCAGCTTCCCCGGAGATGTCCATGACCTCTGCGGTGGTCAGAATGTCAATATTTGGGTGTCGTCCCACTTCTACCAGTTTGGGAGAAATGGTGCACATAGAGCAATCGTTGGTAGGGAAGGTTTTATCCAGCTGAGCCATCTTTCCCCCGATGGCAGATTCCTTTTCAACCAGGTAAACTTTGTATCCTTGGTCAGCTAGATCCAGGGAGGCCTGCATGCCAGCGATGCCTCCCCCTACAACCAATACAGCGCCAATCGTGTCACTTCCTGAAGCTTCCAGAGGGGCACTGAGGGCCATGTGAATCGCTCCTTAGTACTGTGCTGAGAAGGTTTTGGGTTTACACACTGTTAAATGACAGCACCGCCCTCCTGCCTGGCAGGGTCAAGACGGGAACGGGAGATCGCAGTGGATGAACCTCAGCCAGTTTAAAGCTTTACAACCCGGTAAATATATACAACTAGCCGCCCATATGCTGCGCTAGGGCGGCAGTGTTGGAGGATTATTGACTCTCTGAACGCTGGACACGGAATGGTTCAGTTTTCCAATCTTAAAGAAGCGCGGATGATATTTGAATAACGTTGTAGTTTGATTTTAACAAGGTGGTTTGGCGGTGTCAATCAAAATGAGGGGACACATGACACCTTATCTATGTGACAAAGCTAACCTGACCTACTATTTGCTCTGTGTATGGGCGAAAAGGGGGTTTTTAAGAGGAAAATCAGTAAGCGCACCGGTGCTTGGCTATGCTTGGAGATCCCTCCGTTTTTACCGGATTAGTTAGCGTAATCTTCCCATCCATGGGCATGTTGTCGCTTCAGAGTATGTTTGTGATGGAGCGATAAGGATTAAAAGAATTCATGGAGGTAGGGGTTTTGTGTTGGGAACATCCTCTTCAGCGTATCCATCAATTCGGGAGAGGGATCCCCCCAGGCCCGGTACGGGAAGTCCTCGACGGCATGGGTCCCGTAGAGCAGGGCGGATAGACCCTGGATGGTGAGGGTAAAATCAGCCTTCGATGAAGGCTGCACGGTCAATTTGCCGTCCTGGGATTGGAAAACCCACATCCCTTCCTGCCAGGGGCAGAATGGGTCTTGGACATGGACCTGGATACGCCCGGAGCCGACCTCGATGCCCTCCAAATCCGCCACGTTCAAAATCCGCCCCATAGGGGGAATGTACAGCTGGCGTGTGGAGAGATTCAGGTTGGACAGCCATGTTTCCGGGCGCTCATCAGGCGGTAGCCAGACTTCGATTTCTTTTGCTTGGTCGATGTGCCGGGCCATCCAATTCAAGAGGAGATATTTTCCCAAGCTGTTGAGGTAGTAGAACCGGGATACTTCCATTTTGAATTGAGTGACATGCTCGCCTTTCAAAGCATAGGCCATCAAACCTATGTCCTGATCTTTATGTCTGGCGAACGCCAGCCAGCATTCATTTTCTTGGGCGCGATGGCGGTGGCCGGATTCTGAGAGAGACATGCCGTGGACCTGTGATTGATAGCTGGCTAAAAAGTCCTTGTAGCGTTCGTACCCGTCTTTGATCCCCACCATCTCCACGGTCCCCTCCAACTCCAAGTTCAAGGCCGATGCCATGGATTGGGTGTCCATGGTCACCTTTTTGGGTTGGGGGAAGGTGACATATCCTAAGCGTTCATAAAAAGATTCCCGAAATGGGTAAAGGCAGGACACCGCCCGGCCTTTTTCCTGGGCGTGAGATAAGATCTTTTTGAGAAGCTGTTTCGCAAATCCGCGGCGTCTGGCAGCCGGGTGTGTGGCCACGCCCCATATCCCGCTCATGGAAAGCATTCGGCCCCGGACATGCTGTCTCATCACGCTCTCTGCGGTGCACGCCACGGGTTTCCCCTTTTCGAAAAGGCCCCAGACGATGTCCTCCTCGCGGTCTTTTACCTTTTCCATCCATTTTTCTTTGTCCATCAGCGGTGGGGAAGAACGGAAGGCGTAATTGGTCAAGGTGCGAAGAACGTGCCATTTTTCGTCCCCCCGCAATTGCCTGATGTCATGATCTGCCATAGTGGTCTCTTTCTATCCTGGATGATTTTTGTGCGTTTCGGTATCAGATCGCGTTCAAGACGGCGCGGTCACGCTGGGTATTTAGCTTGGATGCTAGGTAAGGTGAATGTGTGTCCGGTTTCGTTCACAGCTGGAGAGGGCTTTTTCCAGCTAATTTTGTCCTCCGGACGTAGGTTTCCAGGCTTTGGTAATCTTCCGGCAGGTCCATATCCATCCCGAAGCCCGGGTCCGGGATGATGACCGCTTTCAATCGAAACTGGAAAGCCCTGGATAATGCTGCTTCCGCTTCTTCCAGGGTAAGGGTGCGGAGGAGGTATTTGATGATCATGACCCATAATCCCGGTTTGCGGGCGATATATCTCAAGATGGGCCCCAGGGAGACATGCTGTTTTTGACGGTTAAATAACCTGCGGATTTGACTCACATCCCGGATCTCTTTTTGGGCGCCGATGATCACTCTCTCGCTGAGGGCGAAGAGTTCACCGGGGAAGACCTGGTGATCGCGGAAACGGGCCACCACGCGGTTCCTGGTTGAAAACTCTTTCAGAGCTGCTTGTTCGGGGACCACGGTCACCACCCCGTCGTACATCCCATCCATCTTCTCCAAGGCGTCAAAAAACACATCAATCGATTTCGTTTCCAACCCGGGGGTGTCGGAGGTGGTGACGATGATGGTTGTTGTATCTTCGTTGTGTTCTGAAAGGTAGTTGAGCCCGGCGATCAGCTTTTCGTCGATCCGGGAAGTGGCTGCTACGGGGATGTAGTGGACGGGTGTCTTAAATTGGACATCCTCTTCCGTCAACCCCAGAAGGTAAATGTCTTTCACATAAGGGGAAGCCTGAAAGGCTTCCAGTTGCCAATCGATGACTCGCTTTCCCAAAAAAGGGAGCAGTGCTTTTGATTTGTATTTCCGCTCTGGATCGAGTTCTTCGAGCAGTTTTCGACGCTTTTTATCGCTGCCGCAGAGGACGAGGACGGGATATTGTTTGGTGGTCATATCATTGTCCCTTGGTTGAGTGTAGAGTTTATATCCCTAAGTATAATTCATATTCCCCAGGGTGAGGGGATGAAACCATGGGAACGGATTGGGAAAGGGAAATGGTTCAGATGGGGGTGGGGTACCCGGGGAGAGAAGGTTGCTGGGCTCAGCAGATGCGGGGGAGCATTTCCCCCGCCAGGATATCGATGATGCGCGTGGATCCCAGCCCGGTTTCCATCAGCAGTCTGCCTGGAGGGTTGTCTTTGACCTCCCCGATGATGACCGACCCCTCCCCGTAGGGATTCTTGCGCATAGCCGATAACACCTCATCCGCGTCGTTTTTGTCGACGATGGCAAGCAGTTTTCCTTCGTTGGCGATGTAAAGAGGGTCAAATCCCAGGATCTCGCACGCAGCTTGGACGGCCGGTTTGAGGGGCAGGGCGTCTTCTTTGATGAGAATGCCCACATTCGATCCCTGGGCGATTTCGTTGAGGGCGGTAGCCACGCCGCCGCGTGTGGGGTCCCGGAGGACATGGATGTTTTGGCTGACGTCCAGCATGGCGGCCACGAGATGGTTGAGGGGGGCGATATCGCTTTCCACCTCGGTCTCAATCCCTAATTCACCGCGCGCTTCCAGGACAGCGATGCCGTGGTCTCCCATCGTCCCGGAAAGGATGACTGCATCCCCGGGATGGGCTTGATCGCTTCCAATCGTGATGCCGGGCCGGGGGATGCCCACTCCGGTGGTGGAGATGTACAACCCGTCGGCCTCTCCATGGGCGACGACTTTCGTGTCCCCAGCCACGACCTGCACGCCGGCCTCCTCTGCCGCAGCCTGCATGGAAGCCACCACTTTTTGGAGGGTGGAGATCTCCAATCCCTCCTCAAGGATGAAACTGGCGGTGAGGTATTTGGGATCTGCGCCCACCATGGCCACGTCGTTGACCGTGCCGCACACAGCTAATTTTCCAATATCGCCGCCCCGGAAAAAGAGGGGGGAGACGACGTGAGCGTCCGTGCTGATGGCAAGGTTTGTGGTGGGTGTAAGCTGGACCACGCCAGCGTCGTTCTCTGACTCTAAAATGGGGTTGGAAAGCGGAGGGCGGAAGACACCCCGGATGAGGTCGATCATCATCTTCCCGCCGCTCCCATGGCCCATGACGACCCGTTCTGTCTCAACGTGGGGAAGAGGGCAAACCGGCCCCTGCATGGAGGGGAATTCTTCACTCATGAGGTTTCGATTCCTTGCTTGGTGAGATGACCGCGGTAGCGGTAATACGCTGCGCAGGCCCCTTCGTCGGAAACCATGGTGGCTCCTAAGGGGTGTTCAGGCGTACATTCTTTTCCGAAGGCGGGGCATTCGTGGGGTTTCTTCAAACCCTGAAGGATTTTGCCTGAGATGCAAATGGGGGACTCTTCGGGTTGAATGGACTCCACATCAAATCGTCTTTCCGCATCAAAGTCGTGGAAGTCCGGGCGCAGGCACCATCCGCTTCCCGGGATGATACCGATCCCTCTCCATTTGCGATCGCATTCCTGAAAGACCTGGTCGATCACCTCTTGAGCGGATTGATTGCCCTGTTTGGTGACGGCACGGGGATAGGCGTTTTTGACCACATACTCCCCTCTTTCGAGGGACTCAATGCAGGTGAGGATGCCCTGGGCGATATCCAGGGGTTCAAAGCCCGTCACCGCCATGGGGACCTGAAATTCTTCGGCGATGGGCTCATATTCCCAATAACCCATGACCGCGTTGACATGCCCGGCAGAGAGGAAACCCTGGACCCGGTTTTCTGGGGTGCTGAGGATGGTACGGATGGCGGGAGGGACGCGGACGTGGGAGACGAGGATGCTGTAATTCTCCAACCCCAGCCGTTGGGCCTGAATCACGCTCATCACGTTTGCCGGGGCGGTGGTTTCAAAGCCGATGGCGAAAAAGACGACCTCCTGCTCGGGGTGCTCCTGGGCGATCTTCATGGCATCCAGCGGGGAATACACCACCCGCACATCCGCTCCCCGAGCGCGGATGGAGAATAAGTCCCCGTTCGTCCCGGGGACGCGGAGCATATCGCCATACGAGGTGAAGATGACCCCGGGTTGGGAAGCGATGGCCATGGCTTTGTCGATCAATTCCAGGGGGGTGACGCATACAGGGCATCCCGGGCCGTGCACCAATTCGATCTCCTCTGGAAGAAGCTGATCTAACCCGTGTTTGACAATGGCGTGGGTTTGTCCACCGCAAATCTCCATCAGCGTCCAGGGCTGGGAAATGGTCTCTTCAATTTTTTTGAGGGTACTCTTAACGAGATCCGCGTCTCGGTATTCCGTGATGAATTTCATGGTTAAGTTTTCCGGGGAGGTCGGTCCTCTACCTCTTGGGACCTTTCCCCGGCTTCCACAATTTCTCGTAAAAGGTCAATGGATTCCAAAGCTTCTTCTTCACTCAATTTGCTGATCGCGAAGCCAACGTGGACGACGACATAATCGCCTACCTCGGCCTCCGGAACATGTTCCAAACAAGCTTCACGGGTCACACCGCTAAAATCCACTTTTGCCATTCTCAAACCCTGTGCTTGGTAAATGTCAGTGATCTTGCCTGGGACGCCTAAGCACATGTTAATTTTCTCCTTTCGTCAATAAAAACCGTTGAGCAACCACCGCCTGCCCCAGCGCCAAACCGCCGTCGTTGGGGGGGACAAGGTGATGGGTGTACACTGTGAATCCCTCATCCTCCAGTAAAACCTTGGCTTTATTGAGGAGGGTGATATTCTGCCACACACCGCCGCTTAAGGCCACTTGGTCCAGATCGTGTTTCTCCCGCAGTCGATTGCAAACCTGGAGGATCATCTCTGCCAGGCCGTTGTGGAAACGGGCGGAGATCGCCTCCACAGGGGTCCCGTTTTTGATATCCGTCAGGACGCCGCGGATCATGGGGTCCGGATGGATCAACCCCTCTGATATTTCAAAATCATACCTCGAGCTTTCACCCGGGTCGACCAAGGCTTCCCATTCGATGGCCGCCTGGGCTTCGTAATCCACTTTATGGCGGATGCCGACCAGGGCTGAAACGGCGTCAAACAAGCGCCCCATGGAGGATGTCAAGGGGGTGTTCGTTTGGGATTCGATCTGCCTGTGCAAGATTTGCAAGGGATCGTAGTCTGAATCCGCCTTTTGTCGCCCGCCGTACTGCACGGGAGGCAGGGAGGGGTCCCAGTTGATCCCCAGTTGGTGCAGCCAGGCCAGCGCCAACCGCCAGGGCTCTTTGATCGCTTTCTCGCCGCCGGGTAAGGGCACATAGGCCAGGTGATAAGCACGGTGGTAACCACTGTAATCCGCAATGAAGGCTTCCCCACCCCAAATATGCCCGTCGTCCCCGTACCCCGTGCCATCGAAGGACAACCCGATCACCGGCTCCTGTCCTGGGTACTGGTTGTCTGCCAGGCAGGAGGCGATGTGGGCGTAATGATGCTGGACACCCACAGCAGGG
This sequence comes from Anaerolineales bacterium, assembly GCA_041686005.1. Lineage (GTDB taxonomy): Bacteria > Chloroflexota > Anaerolineae > Anaerolineales > UBA11858 > B10-G9. The sequence goes on from JAWLER010000003.1 coordinate 27,819, forward strand.
ATGCCTTCCTCTTCCGAGCGCTGGAGGGCGTAGCGGGTTGCTAAGTAATCAGGGTGCAGGTCGTAGGCCAGGGCCTGGGTTTCGATGCGGAATAGATCCTCAAAGTGATCCACGGACTCTTGATAGGCTTCCAGAGTCCGGTAATTCTCCAAATCCCCGATGTGTTGGCTGAGGAAGGCCTGATCCCCTTTGGTGAAGCAGAAGGTGTTTTTCAATTCCGGGCCCGCCGCCAGCACAGAGGGCCCTTTATCGATTAACTGGATCGGGAAGGGGACATATCCCCGGGAGCGGCGGACGGGATAGGGCTGGTTACCCACAATCTGGGTGACCGAATCATCGCAGTGCATATAAATACCGCGATCATGAAGTAAAAACGCGTCCGCGACGTCTTTCAATTCTTGCAGAGCTTCTGAGTTGGTGGTGATGATGGGCTGCCCTCTGCGGTTTCCGCTGGTCATCACCAATGCGTTATAGGCTGCATCCGGGCACCGATCTTCCTTGGCAAAAAGCAGGTAGTGCAGGGGGGTGTACGGAAGCATGACGCCAATCTTGTGCTGACCAGGTGCAACAGCTTTGGACAGGCCGCTGTCTTTTCTTTCCTGGAGGAGGACGATCGGCCGGATGGGTGAAGTCAATAAACTTCGCTCCCCATCGCTGAGGGTACAGAAGCTGGAGACGGTGTCCAGATCAGGCATCATCAGAGCCAGCGGTTTGGAGGGGCGGGATTTCCTGTCCCGCAGCCGCTGGACTGCGGCTTGGTTTTGGGCGTCGCACGCCAGGTGGAATCCGCCCAGGCCTTTAATGGCGACGATTTTCCCCTCCGCGAGCAGTCTTTGAGTCTCGTAAATGGCTTCGTCGCCGGTCAAGGGATCGTCACCCGATTCCAGATGGTAGGGCGGCGTTCCCGTTTCTAACCACACCCTGGGGCCACATTGGGGGCAGGCGACCGGCTGAGCATGAAACCGCCTGTCCAGAGGGTCTTCATACTCCGCGGCGCAGGTGGGACACATCTCAAAGGGCGCCATGGTGGTCAAAGGCCGGTCGTAGGGGATGTCTTTGATGATCGTGAAGCGGGGACCGCAGTTGGTGCAGTTGATAAAGGGATAGCGGTAGCGGTGATCTGTGGGGGTGAATAATTCCGCCAGGCAGTCATCGCAAATGCTGACATCCGGAGAAATGGGTTGATATCCTTGGGGAGAGGCCCGGGAATGGATGATCTTAAATGCGCTGAAATTATTGGCCGGTTTCCGTTCCGTGTGAATGGCGTCGATTTTCGCCAAAGGAGGGGCGTCTTCGGAAAGGGCTTCCAGGAATGATCTTAACTGGGGAGGGGCCCCATCGACTTCGATTTCAACCCCGGCTGAGGTGTTTCTGACCCACCCCTTGAGTCCGAAGCGGGTCGCTAACCCATACACGAAGGGTCGAAATCCCACACCCTGAACAATCCCTTCAATATGTATGGAAAGTCCTTGTTCTTCCGGCATAACCCTACCTGTTGTTTCTTATCTCTCCCTGCAGCCAGTCTAACCACGCGTCGATCCCTTCCCCGGTTTTACACGAGAGCGGGAAGGAGATCAACCCCGGGCTGAGGATTTCCACCCCCTTTTTGAAATACTCCATATCGAAATCGATATAGGGGAGTAAATCGATCTTATTGATCACCAGAGCGTCCACATCTCGGTACATTTTGGGATACTTATAGGGTTTGTCATCCCCTTCGGGAGTGGAGGCGATGAGGACGTTTTTATCCGTACCCAATGTGAAGGATGCGGGGCAGATGAGATTGCCTACATTTTCCACCAAAAGCAGTTCAAACTCTTGCAACGATAATTTTTCGAGGGCTTGTTGGAGCATATTCGCATCGATGTGGCAGGTCCCCCCGGTATTGATCTGCACCGCGGTGGCACCCGCCTTTGCAGCCCGGTCTGCGTCAATGCTGGAGGCCACATCCCCATCGATCACCGCGATCTGCCATTCATCACCCAGCGCGTGAAGGGTGTGTTCGATAAGGGACGTTTTCCCAGCCCCTGGCGAAGCCATCAAGTTCAAACTGAACACCCCTGCTTCCCTGATTTTCTGCTGATTGTTGAGGGCGATTTCGTCGTTTGTTTTGTGGATATTTTCGACAATGGTCACTTTTTCAGTCATAGATACCTCTCATTTCTCAATATTGATGCTTTCCAGTTGGAATTCTTTTCCCTCAATGACCTGAACGTCACTGCTGTTGCACTGGGGGCAAAAGGTCAGTTCCCCTCCCTGAAGCGTATATTCATGGCCGCATTGCCGGCAGCGGAGTTTGGCAGGGATGCGTTTAAAATGGAGCCTTGCTCCCTCGCAGATGGTGCCGTCTGCGATGATATCCCAATAGAATTGAACAGAATCATCGACGACAGAGGATAAATCTCCGATTACCAGGTAAAGGTCCGTGACTTGTGAAGCATCATTCTCTTCCCCGTGACGGGTGGCGATGTCTACTATCTGTTTGGTAATCGAGAGTTCATGCATAATTTTCTAAGGATGGTGTCTGGTTTTTATACCTGGATGTGGTTTTGACCTCCTGGGTAGCGATGATGAACAGCACGGTGATGGTCACGGCGGATGAAAGACACCAGGAACAACTGGCACCGATGACAAAGGGTTCTAAAAAGGTCAGGTAGATGGAGAAAAGAGTGCCGATAAAAGTGAAAATCCACAAGACGATTTTTGCGATATCTGCCCAGGGTGGAGATCCTATTTTCATGATCCCCCAAGCGGCGATGATCGCGATGTACCCTAAAACACCGATCACGCCCACGGGGAGGAAGCCGAATACGCGTGCGTAAGGGCTTTGCTGAACCGTGTTGCAATGTCCCACCGGACCGCACACAGCTTCCGTTTGGGTGATTTCCACATAGGAGAGGTAGGAAGCGACAGCGATCCCAAAAAGGGACAATAAGGGTATCACCCATGTATAGTCGGGCGGATTTCTCAAGACATTCGGATTATTAATGGTGGCGCTGACAAAGAACACGGTGGCGATCATGGCCACGAGGATCACGGTGGAAATGAAGTTGCCGGGCATATCGGCCCGGAACTTGTCCATGAGGGTGATTTCCTTCTTCCCGTTTACGATCTGTTCGGATTCGCCCTTATCTTTCTCTTTCCTTTCTTTTTCAACTTCTTCCATTCTTTCCTGTAAACCCGGGATGGCAGGCCAATCGATCCCCCCCGAAGCGAGACCCTCTTCGACGATAGTGGGCAGCTGTTGGGGGATCTCATTGGAACCCACCAGGACATGATCGCCGACGATTAAGGTAGGTACGCCCACCCTGTTTTCAGGGATATTGAAGGCCTCGATCGCAGCGTTGTATATGCGGGACCCTTCTTCGGTTCCAGCGTCGATACCGAATACCTGGAGTTGTCTTCCATATTGTTTGTCCAGGGAGGGCAGTACGTCATTGATGACTTCCAGGCAGTGGGGGCAGTTAGAAGAATAGAATAAGACAGCCCTCACCACCGGTTCTTCTGCGTGAACAGGCTGGAAAGATGCGCAGAACAGTGCCAATAAAACGAGTGCTATCAATACCTTTTTTCGTGTAACTTTCATACAACCTCTCGGGGTTCATTTTTTGAATGCCCAGGTATGGAAATTATAGTCCTTTTGACCGAACTCGTATATGGAAGAATGTGATATTTTGCACATGTTAACGTTTTTCTAATCCCTTTTTAATTCGCTGCAGGTCTTGTTGGGTTTTCTTGCGGTAATTTGACTGCAGGGTCGTGAAGATCTCCTGTGCTTTCTGCATGGTTTTCTGGGCTTCTTGGAGTTCGGTAAGCCCCTCCAGGGCGAGGGCTTTGTTGGCCAGAGCGATGCCCTGACGGTGGAGATCTCCTTGCTCTTCAGCGGCTTGAGCAGCTTGCGCGTGGTAGTCGATCGCGGTTCGGAGGTCTCCCTGGCGGGTGGAGATCATGCCCAAGAGATCAAGCGTGGAGATCATCGACCGTTTGGCGTCGATCTCCTCAGCCAAAGCCAGGGCTTTTAAAGCTGTGTTATGGGCTTGATCGGCATGTCCTGCATGGAGGAGCACGTCCGCGAGATTAATTTGGGCCTGGAGCTGGAGTTGGGGGTCCTGAAGTTCTTCGCTCAAATCGAAGGCGCTGCGGTGGTACTTGAGCGCTTTCGTATAGTCACTTAACCTGCTGTAAGCCAAGCCTAAATTCCCCAGGATGGCGGATTGCAGGTGCTTGTTTGGCTCTCCCTCTTCCTGGAGGTTCAAAGCACGCTGGAGATCCTCGATCGCCTCTCCGGGATGCCCCAGCATGGTTTTACAAACACCGAGGTGATTTAAGACCCTGATCAGATGCCGGTTCATACACAGCTCGGTGTAGATTTGGGACGATTTTTGGTAATGCTGGGAAGCCTCCCGGTAATTGTTGCGGGACAGAAAATACTTCCCCAATTTTGCGTGGGCTTGGGCTTGCTTGCTTTCATCGCCGCTTTCTTGTGCCTCTTGACATGCCTGGGATAGAGAACGCAATCTGGAAGATGTCATGGTCAATAAGAATCCTTTCCGGTTATGGCCTTGTTCGGAATACAAATACCATTTTAAAGGTTTTCAATGGATTTGAGAACTGATTATCCTCGGAGGTTTGAAAGGGGAGTGTGCCTATTCGCTCGCAGGGGAGGATTCATCAGTGGGGAAAAGCGTCCTGGATTCTTTGAGGCGGATAAAGAACAGCCAATAGAGGAGGATGGCAATGGAATAGAGGGTGATGGCGATCGCGAAGGGTGGGCCGAAGCCATATTGCACCTGAAGCCAGCCGCTGATGGTGGGGCTGAAGGCTCTCCCGAAACTCCAGGTTAAACTGACCAGGCTTGCTACCGTGGAGCGGACCGCTTGATCGACCTTTTCCATCACGAAGGTTTGATAGATGGGATTGCTCATGTTCATCAGAGTCAAACGCACATAGTAAGCAGCTGTGCTGAGGGAAAAGAGGGGTGAGAATCCGAGCATGGCCATGAAGGGGATGGATAAACCCTGGGTGATGATCACCAGTTGTATTTTTCCCAGGCGGTCTGCGATAGGAGGGGCGATGAGCAGGCCGATGCCCATGGCCAGAGAACCCCAGGCGAAGAGGGTGCCGATGACTTGGTCCGTCTGGTTGTGAACGGTGCGGAAGAAGATGTTCATAAAGGGCATAAACAACCCCGCACCGATGGAGATCAGCAGAGAGGGGAAGAGCAGTTTTCCCAGCAGTTTCGGATGTTGGGTGGCATAGGTGATGGGTGCAAAACCAGGTCCCAGGTCTCCTTCTTTTTTGATGACCGGTTTTAAAAGCAGAAGGGGGATAAGGCCGAGGAGGGTGACGAAAGCCATGGCCAATAAAGCGCTGCCGTAGGCTTCGCTGCTGGTGGGTGCCAACCCCTGAAGGTTCCCCAGCCATGTGGGCAGATATCCTCCCACCCAGTTTCCAACGAAAATCGACCCCATACGCAAACCGGAACTGAAACTGAAGAGGTAGGTCCTCTCGTCCTCGCCGCTGTTTTCCATCAGGAAGGGAGCCATGGCGACGGACGATATACTCCTTACAATACCAAAGAGGCCATTCATGCCGTAAAATACGCCCATGGAGGGCCACAGGGCCATAGCGGCAATGGAAAACCCTAGAAGCAGGGTCCGGGTGACCAGGGCATTTTTTCGCCCCCAACGGTCCACCAGATAGCCCATGGGTAATGCGAGGATCAGGGCTGTGAGTTGGCTGGTGGTGATCAACCGACCCAAGAGAGCTTCGTTGTAGCCCAAGCTCAAAACGTAGAAATTAAATAAGACACGGTAAACGCCCATGGCAATGCCATTCGAGAGGGCGCTGATCAAATACAGGCGCGCGTTGGGACGGAACATCCGGACGCGGCTGAAATACTCTTTGAGGGTTGGTTTCAACTTCTCAACAAGGTCAGAAATCATCGTTTGGTTAGGGTGTGATAGGGGTTGAGGGTTCCGAAGACCCTTGAGGGGCTTTGTTTTTCCAAAAGAAGAGCCAGTACATGAAAATGGCTACGGTATACATGGAAATCGTGCCCAGGAAGGGGATGGAGAATCCGTATTTCACCTGCAGGCTGCCGCTGATGGAGGGGCTGAAGGCCCAACCAAAACTCCAGGCCATACTTGTCAAGCTGGCCACCATGGCTCGTGCGGAGGGTTCGACATGTTCCATGACGAAGGTCTCGTATACGGGGCTGCTCATATTCATCAATGCCAGGCGGACATAGTACGCGGCAGCGCTCATCCAGAAGAAAGGGGAGAATCCGAGCATGATTAAGAAGGGAATGGAAAGACCTTGGGTGATGACGACGATTTGGATTTTTCCAAAGCGGTCAGCCAGGGCAGGTGCGACCAGCAATCCCAATCCCATGGCCAGAGACCCCCAGGCGAAGAGCGTACCGATGACTTGATCCGGTTGGTTGTGGACATTTCGGAAAAACACGTTCATAAAAGGCATGACCAGCCCGGCGCCTAGAGCTGTGATTAACATCGGTCCCACCAATTTCCCTAATAAGCCGGGATGTTCCATGGCATAGGCAATGGGAGCGAACACAGTTCGTTCATCCCCTTCTTGTCTTCGGGTTCGGAGGAAGAAAAGGGGGATCAACCCTGTGCCAAACATCAGGGCCACGATGGCGATGGATGTCCCGTAGGCCATGCTTCCCGTGGGGGAGATGTCCATGCGGGTTCCGATCCAGGAGGGGAGATAGCCCCCCACCCAGTTGCCAACGAATCCTGAGAGGGTTTGAAATCCCAAACCAAAACTGAACAAATAGGTGCGCTCTTCTTCACCGCTGTTCTCCATCAGGAAAGGGGACATGGTGATGCTCCACAAACTTTGTGAGAATCCCCTGACCACGTTCAAGGCGTAGAAAACGGGAACCAATGGCCAGATCACCATGCCGGCGATGGACAAGCTGGTGAGAATGCCGCCGGTTAACAGGGACCTTTTGCGGCCGATGATATCCGCCAGATAACCGGCGGGCAAAGCGATGATCAATGAGGTCAGGCTGCTGGTGGTGATCAGGCGCCCTAGGAGGGCTTCGTTGAATCCCAGACTGAGGACATAAAAGTTCAGCAGGAGGCGGAAGACACCCATCGAGATCCCGCTGATGACCACATTCACCAGATACAGGCGCGCGTTGGGCCGAAATGCTTTGATTTTCGACCAATAATCGCGTAAGGGATGGGTGACGAGCGGGGGCAGATTAGGTCTCATCTTGTCCCTTTCCCTTCCGGTTTTGGTTATTTTCCCTGATAAAGGATTGCAAGGAGGAGAAGGTTTTGAGGATGGCTTCGTCCCGGGTGGCGTAGAGCTTTTTATGCTTGTCTTCTAGGGTGAGATAAACCAGACCTGCCAGACGGAGGGCGTTTAGGTGATGGGTGACCGTGGAAGCCCGTAAGCGGAGTCGCTTGGCAAGTTCGGAAGGCGCCATGGTCTCTTCGGAAAGGTAGCGCAAAATTCGCAGGCGAGTCGGGTCAGCCAGGGTCTTCAACGATTGCAGCATGGCATCGGGAACCTGGTCGCCGGGGACCAAAGAATCGGTTTCAGCACGGCCCCCGAAAAGGAAGAGTCCTTTTTGGTCGCTGAGCTGCCGGTACACGATCAGGGGGGTTATCCAGTAGGAGGGGACCAGGACCAGTTCCCCAATTTCAAGTTCCATCCCAAAACGCAATCCGCGGGAGAGGGTTTCGATCAGTTGATCAAAAGGAAGGTCTTCCGCCTTCTGCTGGGCATCCAGCAGGGCTTCCCGGAGACGCGGTTCGATCCTTTTTTCCTCTTCTGCAAAGAAAACGTCATAGTAAGCTTGCAGCGATTGTAAGTACCGTTCCCCAAAAATGCCCGGTTTGGACCACCACTCAAGGAGGCACTCGTAGTCTTTCTTACGAGAAGATGCGTTGGATTCTTGGTAGGTTTTTTTGAGCACCGCGACGTCTTCTGGGGACCATGAACCGCGATCCGCCACCCTTTTCAATAAAGATAAGGCTGCTTGGGGTGTATTCATCCCCTGGGCGAGGGTCGGTAAGCGGTCCCGAGGTGCCAGGTGGCGCAGATTCGTGAAGACCGCTTCCGAGTCCTTCGGTTCGGGGAGGTTGTAAATCCATTGCAGGGGAAAGGAGATCACTTCTTGGACCTCTTCCAGGAAATGGCGGTCCGTCTCAGCCAGGCGGGAACGGACGCCTGCCGCCCAAGAGGAACGTAAACCAAAGGTATCTGCGTTGTGGAGGACGTGGAGGCTGACGAAGAAATCGTACCCCGTGCCCCAGTCCCAATTCAGGGTAGGTGTCACCATAATTGTTTGATATATATCTAAGTTAGATAATTATCTAAGTATATTTTAACAAAAAAAATCTGACTGTCCACCCCATTCGGTCCTGCTGGCTGTGGTCAGGAGGGAGGGGAGTGGGGGAAGCACCTACCCTATCCCCGAAACTTTTTGGGGAGGAAAGAAAATGATCGGGTAGAGAAATATCTGCTCTGGCAGGGGGAATGTATCTCAGAGGGTCGACAACTGCCTCTCCAGCCAGGTTTCAACGTCCTCAAAGACCTTTTTTCTTTCTGGTTCCGGTTCGTTATGGAGTTCGTGGAAGTACCCTTGGTAAACGTTCAGGGTTTTATCGGGGGAGGAAATCATCCTGTATAAATCATGAGCTCCTTGGGGATCTACCACACGGTCCTCGCTCCCTTGCAGGATCAGGGTCGGCAGCCCGATCTCGCTGGCTCGAACTCGAGCACGCTTTATGGCTTTGATGATTTCCGCGCCCAGACGGGCTGTCGTTTTTCCAGGAAAGACCAAGGGATCATCCCGGTAGTCCTGGATGACCCGAGGGTCTCGGCTGATACCTTCGACATCAATGGGAAGGATGCGTAATTTGGGAAGGATCTTTGAAAAAAATTTCCCCACAATGATGAACAGTGGGGAAGTCCCTTCCGGGATGCTGAAGACCGTCCCGGAGAAAATCGCACCCCGGAAATCTTTTTGATGGTCAGGAAGGACCGTAAGGGAGATCAGCGTTCCAAAACTGTGGCTGTACATGAATAGGGGGATGTCCGGCTGCCATGATTGTACTTTCTCGACGAACAATTGCAATATGTCGGTAAGCTCCTGGAAATCATCGATGTATGTCCTTGTCCCCCCGGATCGACCGTGTCCGGGTTGGTCATATCCATAGATGGCATAGCCCAAGGGGGTGAAATACTGGACCAGGTTCCCATATCTCCTGCTATGCTCCTTCAATCCATGAGTCAGCAGCAAAACAGCCCGGGGGGTTCGTTCCGGTATCCAGGCCTGGTGGTAGATCTTTTTGCCGTAAGGCCCCATGAATGTACCGTCGGTATGGGTGATGTTTTCTGACATATTTGCCGTCCTATCTTGATTGGCAGGTCAGGGAAGTACGATTTCGTTCCCCTACTTTCGAGTGATGGATAGTGTAAATTTCACTTTTCGTTCAACCACTCTAAGTATAATATGTAAAAGAGTGGGATAGATTAACGAAACAAGGGAAGGAGGGTTGATGGCTGCCATTGCTTATTTTTACCCTACAGGCCACCGGGCTCATTTCCAGCCCGGCCACCCTGAACGACCGGACCGGGTGGAGAAGATCCGTGACGGGTTAAGAGAACTCAACCGCTGGGAGGACTATCCCCACCTCGAACCCCTGGCATTGGGGGAGGACTTCTTGGAGAGCGTTCACGAACCCTCCTATCTGGATCACCTCCAAAAGGCTTGTTCACAGGGCCAGGCGATGGACCTGGACACATATACCACACAGGAAAGCTGGCCATTAGCGCTCAACGCAGTGGGCGGAGGGATCGCCGTCGCGGACGCGGTTTGGGAGAGGAACGCTGAGGCGGGTTTCGCTTTGACAAGACCGCCCGGGCATCACGCCACTGCCAGCAGAGCGATGGGGTTTTGCTTGCTGAACAATATCGCCCTCGCCGCTCAATACCTGGTCGAAGAGAAAGGCGCGGAGAGGGTGGCCATTGTCGATTTCGACCTCCATCACGGGAACGGCACGCAGGATATCTTTTATGAGCGGGGGGATGTATTTTATCTTTCCACGCATCAATCCCCGTTTTATCCGGGCACGGGGAATGTGGGGGACACTGGAACAGGCGATGGGGAAGGGAAGACGGTGAACATCCCCTTGCCTGCTGGGAGCGGTGATTCGGCTTTTCAAGTGATCAGTGAGGAGATCATCCCCCCGCTCTTGGATAGATTCGCACCCCAGATGATCCTGGTCAGCTATGGGTTCGACACCCACTGGCGGGATCCATTGGGGGGATTCCGCGTGTCAGCGTCCGTATATGCGGAGGTGATCGGTCGCTTGGGGCGCTATGCAAAAGAACACTGCCAGGGACGGATCGCTTTGTTTTTGGAAGGGGGGTATGATTTGGAAGCCGGGAAAGCCTGTTCGCAGGGCATCATCAAGACTTTGTTGGGAGAGCCGTGGGAAGATCCCCTGGGAAAGTCGCCCCAACCTGAGAGGGAATATTGGAAAGACGCGCTGGAACGAGTAAAAACGAAATGGGCTTTATAAAGTCCCTCAAACCTGAATTAAATATCGATTAAAATAATCGGGTGCCGTATACAGAGAGGAAAGCAATCCCAAAAAAGAATCTTTGAATACCCTATTATGGAAGGAAAAATGGATTGGTAAACCATGCTGCGCCATTACAAACTCCCCGAAGATCAATTGTCCGAAGAGCGTATGGAAGAGATCAAGCGAAGCCTAGTTGACGCTGTTTCCCGGGAAATAGATGCTGCCCCCCTTCCGGCGGGGGAAGAAGGGGAAGGGGAGGTGGTCATGCTCATCCAAAAAGCGCTTCAGGAAGTGGATGGATATGATCAACTGTCGAAATTTGAAAGCCAGCGGCTCATCCAACAGATCGTGGATGAAATCCTTGGGTTTGGCCCTATTCAACCTTTGCTGAAAGCCCCTGATATCAGTGAGATTATGATCTCTGGCCCGGGTCAAGTGTACGTGGAACGGGACGGGAGACTTGAGGACACGGATATCCGCTTTGCAAATGAAGCGCATCTGATGCGGATCATCAACCGCATATTAAGCCCTTTAGGGCGCAGGGTGGATAATGTTCATTTGATGGTGGATGCCCGGCTTCCGGATGGGTCCCGGGTGAACATCGCCATCCCCCCGGTCGCTGTGGATGGGCCAGCGATGACCATCCGTAAATTCCTGGAAAGCAAATTGACCATGGAGCAGATCATAAAACTGGGGACGTTAACGCCTCACATGGCCGAGTTCCTGGAGGCTTGCGTGGTTACCAAATTAAACATCTTGATCACCGGGAATACAAGTTCTGGGAAAACCACATTGTTGAATATATTAACGGGGGCCATTCCCGGAAATGAGCGCATCATCACCATTGAAGATGCAGCGGAGTTGAGTTTAAAACAAAAATATGTGGTCAGGATGGAGACCCGGATGCCCAGTGTGGATGGTGAGGGAGGGGTTTCTACCCGAGACCTGGTACGCAATGCCTTACGGATGCGCCCCGACCGCATTGTGGTGGGGGAGGTTCGCAGTGGAGAGGCGTTGGATATGCTGCAGGCGATGAACACGGGTCACGATGGGTCCATGACCACATTGCACGCCAATTCGCCGCGGGATGCGATCTCAAGACTGGAAACGATGGCCATGATGGCGGGGTTGGAGATGCCTTTGCTCGCGCTCCGCACGCAGATCGCGGCTGCCATCGATCTCATCGTCCATATGGAACGTCTTTCTGACGGTGCCCGGAAGGTGACCCGCATCACCGAGGTGCCGCGCATGGAGGGCGATATCGTCACCTTATCGGACATCTTCCTTTTCAATCAGACAGGTGTGGGGGAGGATGGGAAAATAGAGGGGGAGATGGAACCTACAGGTTTGAGGCCGGTGTTCACACCTCAACTGGAGTCAGCGGGTTTCAAACTGCGGGGAGAGATATTTGGAGCATAGGTGGTGCAACACAGGGGAGTGAAACTTTTGGGGTAATTTTTCGTATATAAAATATGAGTGGTGACAGGGAAGGACCATTTCAAGAAGCTATTTGCCCGGTTGAATATTGATTATTATTCATGATGAAGATCATAAAGGAGAGAATATTGGTTATGAAGAACATACGCGGAAGAGCAGTATGGGGTGTTATCCTCATCGTCTTAGGGGTCTTGTTCCTGTTGCAAGAACTCCAGTTGGTGGGCAGCGCCTTCCAATTTTTATGGATCATCGTTTCCTTTGGAGCGGGGGTGGCATTTCTGTGGACCTTTGCCAGCAACCAGCAAAACTGGTGGGCGGCGATACCCGGGTTGGCCCTTTTGGGGTTATCTGTCGCGAGTTTGGAGGATGCCCTGAACCTGTTCCCTGGCTTTGATGTGGGGGGACCGGCTTTTTTGGGGAGTTTGGGTCTTTCATTTTGGCTGATCTACGCAAGACGCCAGGACCATTGGTGGGCCATCATCCCCGGTGGTGTGCTGCTTACATTGGCAGCCGTCGCCGGTCTGGATAGTGTGGGGGTGGACTATGGCGGGGGGATATTTTTTTTGGGATTGGGTTTAACGTTTGTACTCGTCGCTTTGTTGCCCTCCCCCCATGCGGATACACGCTGGTCCTTTATCCCGGCGGCCGTCATGCTGATCTTGGGATTCACGCAGTTGACGGAACTGGGAGAGGAGATCCTGAATTATTGGCCCGCTATACTGATCGTTGTGGGTCTTTACATTTTGATCCAGGCTTTGCGCAGGTAGCATCGAGAGGGCATTAATCATGGAAAAGACAAAGCTTTATCGAAGCCGGACCAACCGCATGCTGGGGGGTGTGTGCGGGGGGCTGGGGATTTACCTGAATATCGATCCCACCATCGTCCGGCTTTTGTTCATTTTGCTTTTGTTCGGCAGTGATTTTGGGTTTTTACTGTACATCGTGTTGTGGATCCTGGTTCCCGAGGAAGGCCGTGAGCTCACCGGCGAAGAAAGGGGGATTGGGGACCGTTTCCGTGACATGGGAGACGACATTCAAGAGGCGGTGGCTCAACCTCATCCCCAGGCAGGGATATTGTTGGGAGCGGGTTTGATCATCATCGGCGGGATCTTGTTTTTGGATCAAATGAATATCCGCTGGTTGACTTGGTTGGACCTGGATATGCTGTGGCCCTTGATTTTGATCATCGGTGGGGTGAGTTTGTTAATCCGCCAATTGCGGGCATAGGGAGTGCGTATGGAAGAAGAAAGAAAACATCCCAGACGGGGGAGTTATTTTGGGCCGATTTTACTGATTGTGATTGGCGTCATCTTCCTGGCCCATAACCTGGGGCTCATCCCGGGTCAGGGTTGGGAGATGTTGGTGAAGATGTGGCCGGCGTTGTTGATCATCGCTGGATTGGATGAACTCATCCGCCGACAGGGGATTGCCTGGCCGGTGTTGTTGGTTGGCGCGGGCACCTTTTTGTTGCTGAATAATTTTGGACCCAGGACCTACGTAACCTGGACGAAGATCGTTCAACTATGGCCCCTGATCCTGATCGCCTTCGGGATCGATTTGTTGTTTCGATCCCGGACCTGGTGGGGGATAGCCATCAGTATCGTTTTGGTCCTAATGATTGTGGGAGGGGCCGTAATGTGGATCGGTTTTGAGGGATCTATACCCCCCGGTGCCTCTTACCCGGTGGAGAAAGCGCTCTCTCCGGAGGTCCAAAAAGCAGACATCCGATATCAACTGGGCGCCGGACAACTGATCGTGGGAGAACTCTCTGGGGAGGATATGTTGATCGCGGGTACGGCCTATCCGGAGAAGCCAGATGAGACGTATTCGGCATCGGGGGGGATTGCCAGATATTCACTGGAAGTCGGTTTCCCGGCGTTTTACCCCAATACCACCCAGTGGGAATTGGGATTGCTTACATCGCTTCCTGTTTCCCTTCATGTGGAGAACGGTGCGGGGGAGTTATTTCTCGCTTTAGAACGAGTAGAACTGGAGATGCTCAGCGTGGAACAGGGAGTGGGTGACATCGTCGTCCGGCTGCCCCAGGGGGTGGAAGGTGAGGTGTCCATCGATCAAGCGGTAGGACGCATACAGATCCTGGTCCCGGAGGAGACGGGCATAAAAGTCCACTTTGATAAAGCCATCTCCCGCCTGGATGTCCCTGAGGCGTATCAGCTGGAGGGACATACATATACGTCCCCAGGGTTTGAGGAGATGTCGGAGAGGATTACGATCCACCTTGAACAGGCGATTGGATATATGGTCATTCAGGTGGTAGACTAGGCATTCCAGTCCATCCTTTGGACACATCAAAATACCTTCCCCGGCCTGATTGGCCAAAGGAAGGTATTTTATTTAAAGAGCTATGCACCACAGGGTTCAATAGGATCAAGATCCTACTGGTTCCGATAGAGGCTGTCTTTTTCGTTAAATCCATTTGGGTAGCGCTGCTGCAGCTTGTCGATGTTGTCCTCGCCAATTTTTTCCAGATCCAGATCGCAAGCGGTGGCCGCTTCTGCAAGGTACCAGAGGACATCCCCCAATTCATCCGCCAATGCTTCCCTGTCCAGGGGATGGCCGTGGGCGGTCATCTTTTTGATGAGGTTGGCGAACTCACCCGCCTCCCCGGCAAGCCCGAGGGCGGATACCATCATGCGTTGCTCCCCATCTCCCCCCGCTCCTGCTGTGCGATTGGCCAGGCGTTGATATTCCTTCAGAGTCAGCGAATTTGACATCCTCTCTCACTCCATTTTGTTTGCTAAGCGGTTGATTTCCTCGACCAGACGGACGAGGTTTTGGGTAAGGATTGGATATTGGTCAGCGTGGGGGTGGAACGCTTTGACCAATTGGCGATAGTACCACAGCGTCCCCTCTTTTCCACCGGTGAACCTCTCCCAAACGAGGTCGCCGTCTCTTTTTAGATCGTGATAAATGGCTCGTGCATTGTGGACTTTATCCGCCAAAGAGACCAGGATCACCGAAGGGGAGGCGTTTTCCAGGTGTTTAAGGTAAGCCTCCTTCCTTTCCCGCCAGGGAGGTTTCGGGGTTTGATAGGCATCGGTGCACCCATCGACGATATCCGCGACACGTTTACCGAACAAATCATGGATCTCGGCTAATCTGGATCGACCTCCTTGATCTTCTACCGCGTCGTGCAGCAAGGCAGCGATCGCTTCCTCTTCGTCCCCGCCGGCTTCCAGCACCATCGCCGTCACGCTCATCAAATGAGCGAAATAGGGGATGTCCTTGCTTTTCCTGATTTGGTTTTTATGAAGGTGGAAGGCATATTTGAGCGCTGATAGAAAGCGGTCTGTGAATCTGTCCTGGGGTGATGAGTCCATAGTAGGTTTTCCGGTGTTGATGGGGGTTGTGATCCGGGGCGATATTTTACGTTTGAATTATACTTTACCCCAGGCGTAAAATGTGGGGAGGAAGAGGGTCCGGTGTCCCTTCCTCCAGGCGTCCAGGTCAGCTTCTTTCAAAGCATTGAGCATCTCCGGGCTTATTAGTTCTTTGAGGTCGTTTTCGAGAATCTTCCATTCCATTTCCCAATCTCGCTGGTCAGGGGGGGCTGCCCATTGGCCCTCAAAAACCCCGGTTTTGATTTCTTTCACCCCGGCTTCGTGAAAAATACGCCTCAGTTTACGGCCCCTTTTCGGGTCAGCGCCTTGGGCGTCCAGAGAGGCGATTTGCCTGTCTTGGATCGTGTCCAGGGGAGGTGGATAATCGATCCTTCCCCCGTAATCAGGCTCAGCCAAGGCCAAGACCACTCCTCCAGATTTGGTGACCCGTTTCATTTCCTCCACTACCTGCACGGGGTCCTCCACCCAGAGGAGGAGGTAGTGGTTGAAACTGATCTCGAAGGTTTCAGCCGGGAAGGGCAGATGGTGGGCGTCGCCGCAAAAGAATGTGCCCCCGGGGTAATTGCGCATAGCCAGATTAAGGAATGCTTCGTTCAGGTCCCCACCCACTAAAGCCTGCCGCTCCCGCGGGTTCCATTCTTCCATCAGAGCGCCCGTCCCGCAGCCGATGTCCAGGATCCGATCCGCGCGAGAGAACCCGATGCGAGGGAAGATGTACGCTCGGAAACCTTTCGTCCATTGCGCTTGTTGAAGGAAACGCTGGTGCCATTCTTCACTCGTCAAAGACATAGCTGGTATCAAGACCTGATTGAGTAAGTAAGAGGAGCACAGCATCGGCGCCCAGATCAGCCATTTTGGTCACTGAGGTGTTGGTGTTCTATGCCGGTCTGGGTTTGGGAGAGGATCAGGGTCTATTTGACCACACTTCATCCCAGGGATCGTGTAGTAAGTTACCGAGGATCCGATTATCTCCCTGGCTGGGTAAAACGTCCCCATCCGGCTCAACGTAGATCCATGCTTTCCCGGCGCCCTTGGGGGTCTCCTTTGCTTCCACCTCCATGGCCACTGGATTATGGGCGGAGTAGGGGACGGGGATATCCCATTTTAACGGCAGCCCTATCTCAGCGGCGTGGGTTCTGGCGTTTTTCAAAGCCCTGTCCAACGCAGGATCGTGCGGGGAACTGACGCTGAGGGATAAAGCGTTTGCACCCAATTCTTTGAGATTGGTGATCATGCCTTCCAGGTGCTGGACGAATGTAGGGTGAATGGTGATGTGGACCGTGGTGTATATATCCTCTTTAAGTGTTTTCTGAAGCACGGCCCAGGACCGCTCCCGGAGGGGTGTGAGGGCGAACATCAGGTGATCGAGTCCTGTCAGGAGCAGGTCCTGGAAGAAATTGTCTTCTGAGAAGCGAAAACCATCGCTGAGGAGACCGGTCACCTGACCTTTCTTCTCCGCATAGGTGATCAAATCCATGAGATCCTCTCGTAACGTGGGTTCTCCCCCCGTGAATGTGACATGGGGGATGCCTGCCTCCCAGGCTTTATCGAGGATCGTCTTCCATTCTTCCGTGGTCAATTCTCGATCAACCCTGCGTGTGGGGGCTAAATCGGGATTTCTGTCCTCCGGTAAACGGTAGGTGAGAGCGCAGTCCATCCGGTAGGGAGCGGTGATGGCGCCAGCATAAGGTTTTGTTCGATCAATATCCAGGTAGTGGACGGGGTCCAGATCCGGCATCTCGATCATAGTCTGGATCTTGGTTTTGAACTCATAGAAATCCTTCAGAATTTGGTCGGATTCGGTTTCATACCGGTTCGAAACTATCCTGACCACCTCATCTTCCGGTGTTTGTCGGATGATGTGATAAGCGTACTCCGCAGCTGTCTGGTTGAGGTGAAGGACAGTGGCGGCGTTGATGATCAGCAGCCCGTGACCGTCTTCCTCGATCCGAAGATGCAAACGGTACTGTTCGTCAGCTGTTGGTGGGGATTGGTAATGATAGACGCCGGGAGGGATCAAGGAAGGTGATGAAAATAGCTCCTTAAGGCTGGCGTAAAACTTGTTCATGGGGCGCTCCAATAGGTGAAGTGGATACCTTTTATTCTCTCATGAAGGGGTTGAAATTACCAGTGGTCATAGCGGACGAGTTCGGATAGTGGTTTGCGTTGTTTCTTTTTTGGTTTATCTTTCGGATATCCCAGAGGGGTGAAAGCAATGGGTTCGACATTTGCAGGGAGTCCGAGGATCTCCCGGGCAGCCCCCGGGTCGAAAGCCGCGATCCAGCATGTCCCCAATCCCAGTTCAGCAGCTTGGAGGGTGAGGTGGTCAACGACGATGGCTACATCCACTATAGTGTAGTTCTTGTCGTCGTATGCATGTCGAACCCAGCCTTGTTGGGGTAGGCCGCAGGCGCAGATCACGTAAGGCGCTTCCACGAACCAATCCCGGTTATAAATGCGCAACAGCTCTTCTTTTCGATCTTTGGTGTGGATGACGATCAGTTGGAACGGTTGTCGATTGGCTGCTGTGGGAGCCAACCGGGCGGCTTCCAGGACTTGATCTAATTTCTCGTCTTCTACAGGTTTTGCCTGGTAGCTGCGAGAGCTAAATCGCTGGGTGATGAGTTTAGAAAAATCCATATCTGCCTCCCGTTGGTCGCTTTGATTAAGGGATCCCGAAAACTGGAAATGGGATCGTTTGCCAGATGAGGGTCGTCGCTTTTCCTGCCAAAAGACCCAAACCAGCTCCGGAGAGAACGTCGGAAAAATAATGTACGCCCAAGCCCATGCGTCCCAAGGAAACGGAGAGAGCGACGAGATAGAAAAGTATTTCCACTGGCCAAGTTGTGTTTAATGTGCCATGGAGCACGATGATCAGAAACCAGACATTTACACAATCACCGCTGGGAAAGGATGGGTCGGTGGGCGTTTTCGGCTGTGTCATCTCCACATCTTGTAGGGCGAGGAAAGGTCGGGGCCTACCCAAGCTTACCTTCAGAAATCGTTCTATACCAGCCCTGATGACAAAGACCAACAGGGCAGTCACACCAAGCCAAAAATTGGTCCCGATCAAATACAAGATGACAAGGATCGCAACAGGCGTTTTCCCAAAGATCCAGACCTCTTGAAAGAAAGAGATCCCTGGGAAGATGCGGAGTGCACGATAGAGGAATCGGGTCAATTTAATGTCTAACTTATGGATGGGATCTATCCAATACATAAACCCGAGGGTGAAACATATGATACCGATGAGGAAGATATTCATGGCTTTGCGTCCAAAAGTTGAGGCCAGACGGGGTAGTACATTAACCACTGCTCGGGAGCTTGTCGGATGTATCTTTCCATGACCTCGTTGACCATCTCTGCGTTGAGGATGATCTCTTCGATCCGGTTGGGATGCCTTTGCAAAGGCAAAGGACCGGTGTGAAGAAACTTGTATGTGCCATCCGCAGACATGTTCACAGCCACAACGGAGATGGGTACATTCGCTGCCAAGGCGATGGTGATGTGGCCGACCGGAAGGGCACTGGGTCGCCCGAAAAATTCAAGCATGTGTTTTTGTTTCCTTATCTGCACAGGTCGGTCCACCCCAGTCGCTGCCATACCGCCGGCCTTTAGATACTGGGTGGTTTCTGTAAATGCTTCGCCATCTCGAAAGGGGGTGATGTCCAGACCTGTGGATGCCCTGATTTCATTTTGAATATGATACGCACCGGTCGGGTTCTCATAAGAGAGGATTTTCGTTTCCAATCCATACATCACCAAGGCTCGCACCACCAGATCAAAGTTGCTTAAGTGAGGGGCCACCACAAAGACACCTTGATCTTTTTTGGACAGTTCGAGGAACGTTTCGATTTCCTGCGTTTTGGGCACCAATTCGCGAACAGCCTCCTCGTCAGAAAGGGTGTGATAATAGTCGTAATAACATCTCGCTGCATGGTTCAAAACCGCCTGGTTTTTACGATGCAGTTCTTTTTCAGTGATTGACCCGTCATGAATGACCCACTGGTTTGAGCGGATGGATCTGTTCATCCATGAATGCTTGTTCAGGGTTAAAATGCTGGATATGAGATGACCTATCCCGTAACCAAGGAAGGGGGGTAAATGTTTCCCCAGCGCTATGGAGAATTTTGCGAAAAATTTGCTGTTCAGAAACGTTTTATCACCCATGATGTTTACCCGTATTTTTACCGGAAAACCGGCTTCAACGCAGTCGAAGATGTTCCGTTATTCAGGGGTTGTTTTGAAGATCGAATACCCTTCGATAAGCACCGGGACGCCTCTTAGCAGGCAGACAGCAACGCTGATCCAGGTAAAAGTGACGGCGAGTATATGAATTTGATCGGTAAATGCCGACTGCATCGACTCCAGGGCCAAGGTCAGGGTCAGCAGTGAGAAGGAGATGGTCTTTAGAGCGCCGTAGGTACTCCTCATCATGCGGGAGGAGACAAGGAAATTGCTCAAGGGGGACCTCAACTGTTCAAAAGCGGACCTCCCATGCCGCATCCCCACCGCCCGGACAGCATCTACCGTTGTCCCCCGGGTGATGACAATCAGGGGGACAAGAATGGAAATCAGTCCCAGATCAGCGAATACAACCCAGAGCAGCATTTCCAGGGTGCGGTCGGTGGCGATATCGAGCACGCTTCCCAATAGGCTGGTCTCTTGTCTTGCCCGGGCGATGATCCCATCCAAGGTGTCCATGAAGATGATGAATATGATGAAGGGCACGGACCAAAGTTTGAGGCTCGTATTGCCGAAATATAAAAACAGGATGTAAATAAACAGAAATGGAAATCTTAACAGCGTAATGAGATTGGCCATGGTGAATTTAAAGTGTGATTATGTAGCTGCCGGAATTAAATTTTCGGGATGGACATCTTCAGCATGTTCATTTAGCGCCAGCGGGCAACCTCCTCCGCATTCTGGAAGCAAACTGCAATTCTGACAGGCGGCTGGGACGTATTTCCTTTCCCGGATATACACTGCCAGATCGTGGTTCCAGATATCGTCCCAAGGGTCTTCGAGAATATGTCCCAAGGATTGGTAGTAGGATTGGCAGGGAAGCACTTCTCCGTTCGGTTCAATGCACATATTATAAAGGGCGGCGGTGCACCCTTTAACGCCCAGACCCATATCTAAGGGGTTAAACCGGCAGTATTGAGTGGGTGTGTACCATATCAATCGTTGTCCTGAGGATTCTGTTTTCCTCTTGGCCACTTCCAGAAGATGTTGGAGTTCATTTTCGTTTAGCCCTGTTCCAACCTCCTTTCCTTTTCCTGCGTAAATGAGGGCATTCAACCCTACCGTTGGAACCCCGGTTTTATGTAAAAAGTCTAGGGTATCTCCAAGGACATCCTGATTGTTCTTGAGCATGGTCGTGTTGGTCATCACATAGAGTGGGCTGTCCAAGGCGTTTTTTAAACCCGTTGTGGTTTGTTTCCAAGCCCCATGTGTGTTGACCATTTCATCGTGGATACGGGGGTCATGGGACTCGAGTGTGATTTGGATGTGGTCAAGTCCGGCATCCACCAATGCGCTCAGGTAGGAAGGATCTGCTAGGCGACGGGCGTTGGTGTTAAGCCCGGTGATTTGTCCCAACCCTTCTGCATATCGGATGAGTTCAGGGAGATCCTCTCGCAGGGTGGGTTCCCCTCCCGTGAAGACCACATGAGGGATATGAAGGTCCCAGAGGCGGTCCAGAATCCGCTTCCATTGCCAGGTGGGCAGTTCGGGAAAGGTCCTTTCCCGGGCGTTATAACAATGGGGGCAATCGTTGTTGCAGCGATAGGTCACCGCGAGATCCATCCGGTAGGGAGCGCTCGGGGTGTGGCTGAAGGGCTTTTTCAATTCCAGTTCTGTGAATGCGTAGAACGGCTTTCCCTGTCCATTAAGGAAGTTTTCGATGTCGGTCGTCAGGTGCCGGTAATCCTTTTCCGCTTTTTGCTTGGAAACATGAAACATCTTTTTTAATGAGGGAAGGACTCTGCTGACGGGGTATCCACTCAGGTGATAGTAAGCCATCAATGCGGCGGTTGGGTTGAGATGCAGGAAGCGGTTGGCGTTGACCAGCAAAGTCCCATGACCGCTCCCTTCGATGCGCAGATGGAGTCGATGGGTCTGTCCGTTCTCTTGATGTGGAAAATGGTGTAAACCCTCACCGGGGGGATCGAGCTGCGGTGAACCGACGAGATCCTGGAATAAATCCCTCAAACGATCCCAGCGTTGTGAAAACATACGGATTATCGTCCCCCTCCGGCGCAGGCACAGGCGCATCCAGCGCAGGCGCAGGCGCAGGCGCAAGAACCACCTCCACCGCCACGGAAGGAAGAGGAAGAAGTGGACTTTGGTATGGGATTGGTCTTTTGGGTGATCCGGCTGGTGAAACTGGTGATGTTTCCCACCACGTTGCTGGAGAAATTCTCAATCCCATTAACCATGGAAGCGGCGAACTCACCTCCCGGCAAATTGGGAAGGGTCATCCCTTTTCCCCCTCCAGTTTGGGGACTGGGCCTGCTGGGTTGTGTGGATGACCGGCCGGCGCTAAATGTGGGGTCATAGCGATGCCACCAGATGGGGACATACACCGGGCCACGGCGAAACACCTCCTGCGTCCTGTCCTCAAAATCCTCATCCAGCATGGTCCATCCGATGTGGTCATTGAATTTTTCACTTTTCACTTCTGGAGTATCTGCGCTTTCGACTTGCTGCCAGGCTCGTTTGATGATATCCCGGTAAAATCTGACTGTCTCCCGGTGGCTGAACCCTTTCATCTTTTCCCATACGCTTTCGATGAGTTGGATCATCATGTCCTGCAGTTTGGTGCGCCGTCCGCTTTTCGAATCTTCTTTGAAGGCCTCAATGAACTGTTTTTCGTAGGTGCGTAGGTTGTCAGGCAAAGGCTCTGAGAACTCAATTTCGAGGGGATCGCGGGCCGTCACCTCGCCGGCGTTTTTCTGCAGGATGGAGAAAAGGATCATGGTGAGGACTTTGTCGGCGGGTTTTTCCAAGAGGACAGCGGCCTCGATAGCTGTCAACCCCCGCTTGATCCCGTGTCCTTCGATGCCGATTTTAGGGGGCAAGTATTCTAATTTCCGTCTTCTGGAGGCAAACACCGCGATGACAATGGTCAGGATGATGAAAAAACCTATCCAAGCGAAGCACAACAGGGTCATCACCGCTTCCCGTTGGATACCCAGGGATTCCCAAAGGCCGGGTTTAGAGATGGTGGAAGGGGGGACATATTCACTGGGGAAGGAGGCCCCGAATTTATACTGCGTATAGGCATTAGCCTCCCTGTTTTGCCAGGTATAGGTAATCCTGCCTTGCTGGTCGATGCTGGCGATCGGGGAGGTGGGAAAACCGCTTGGCGAGCTGTGCCAGCGGGGCTCTTCGGGTTCCACACTGGGAGGGAGGTGGAAGACGACTTTTAGGTCCGTTGTCCCGGTGACATACTCCTTTCCAAAATAGGTGGGGGCAAAGACCGCGCTGGCGTACTCATCTCCCTGCGTGTCCGGGCGGAGGACGCCGGAGATATTGGGAATACGGACATGGACTGTGCCTTGACGGTCCGGCGGTATGGCGTATTGTCCCAACCCAACCGCAACGCCCGTCCCACTGCCCTGATACTCGCTGCGGGAGATAAAACCCAAAGATCGCCCGTTAACTTCAGCGGTGATCTCGTCGACCTGGAAGTTCCCATTGGGCAAACCCACATCCACATATTCGATGGCGTGCCCCGAAGGTTGGTTGGTGAAGACAAAAGTGTAGTCAAGTGTCAACGTGCCGTCTTCGTTCCAGTAAACGTGGACAACCTCTTGATCCAAACTGAAATAATAATCCTGGGCAAAGGCCGTGCTGGGGAATATGAGCGTGATCAGCAGGATGCATAAGAACAGCTTTTTCTTCATTGCGCGTCTCCACCTTTTACCATTTGGGATCTTCTGTAAGCTGGTAACTCGTTCCGCAATAGGGACACTCCACCATGGGCGCGCCAGCTACCATGGTAATGTTTTCTGAGCTCAGCTGACCCCCGCAGGCTTTACAACTCAGCGTGTCCAAATCGACATCGCCGGAGAGGTCGATCTTCATGGTGACTTCCTCTTTTTCCGCCGTGGTTTTTCTGCCCAAGAACCAGATCAACCCAAATCCAATTAGAACACTCAGCCCACCGATAAAGATCCAGGCAGGGTTTCCTTGAGGACTAAAAGCACCCCAGATGAATAGGATGCCAAAAAAAATCGCGATGGCTGCAAAAATGTACCCGATGATCTTCCCGGCTTTCATAGATTCTCCTTTTACCTGCCGTTTGTGAAATGAAATTCTAAATGGTTGGCTTGCAGATCGACATCCTATCTTTCGGGAACTGCACATCATGTACCTTTTAATCTCCCTCATTATACCAATTTATTACCCACCTCCCAGCACGAAAGGGGGGATTTTTAGGCTTCAAATGGGAGGAGGGGATTCAAAAGGTGTCGGGGAGTTAGGCTATAATACCAGCTATGGATAAAGAAAAAGCACTAGACAGAATCGAAGAACTCCGGGAGAAAATTCACTACCACAATTACCGCTATTATGTGCTTAACAAACCGCTGATCAGTGATCATGCGTTTGACAGACTCATGGGGGAGTTAAAGGAGATAGAAAGAGAGCATCCGGATTGGATCACGCCGGATTCCCCCACTCAACGCGCTGGGGCCCCTCCTGCTGAATCCTTTGAACGCGTCGAACACCCTGCTCCCATCCTCAGCCTGGATAACGCTTACGATATGGAAGGGATCACAGCTTGGTTCGACCGGATCGCAAAACTGGATCCCCGTGTAGAAAATGCTGATTACTGCACCGAGCCCAAGTTTGATGGACTGACCGTTGTCCTTCATTATCGAGACGGAGCCTTTGCCCTGGGGGCGACGAGGGGTGACAGCGAGGTGGGGGAGGATATCACGGAGAACCTGCGGACCATAAAAATGCTTCCCTTGCGGATCCCTGCGGATCCGAGCGGACCTGAACCGCCCGGAGAACTTGTGGTCCGCGGGGAGGTCTTTATGAAGATTTCTGAGTTTGAAGCGCTTAACCAACGTTT
This sequence comes from Anaerolineales bacterium, assembly GCA_041686005.1. Taxonomy (GTDB): domain Bacteria; phylum Chloroflexota; class Anaerolineae; order Anaerolineales; family UBA11858; genus B10-G9. The sequence goes on from JAWLER010000003.1 coordinate 52,271, forward strand.
ACAGGATGAAGGCAAGAAAACCTACGTGAACCCCCGGAACACAGCAGCAGGTTCTCTGCGCCAGCTTGACCCTTCCCTGACTGCAGAACGTCCCTTGACATTGATGGTCTACCAAATCGTCACAGGCAGCGGCGAACTCCCGGGGACACAATCAGAGGCGGTCGAATATCTCCGTTCCTTGGGTTTCCCTGTGCCTGAATATGAGGTTTGCCGGGATCTTGAGGAGGTCATGGAAGCCTGTAAGGCCTGGGAGGAGCGCAGAGAAGCGCTTGATTATGAGATCGACGGCGTGGTCATCAAAGTAGACGACTTGGTTTTGGCGGATGATCTCGGTGTGGTCGGGAAAGACCCCCGGAGCGCCATTGCCTATAAATTCCCAGCCCAGGTGGTGACGACGCAATTGGAAGAGATCAAGGTCAATGTGGGACGGACGGGCGTGCTCACTCCCTACGCAGTGCTTTCGCCTGTGGAGATCGGGGGCGTCACAGTCAAGCAAGCTACACTCCATAATTTTGATTTCATTGAGGAGAAGGATATCCGGGTGGGAGATCGCGTCCGTGTCAAACGGGCGGGAGATGTCATCCCATATGTAATTGGACCGGTGGATTCTTTAAGGACTGGAGAGGAGGTGCCTTACACCCCTCCAGGACGTTGCCCGGTATGCAACGAGCCGGTGGAAAACCTGGAAGGGGAAGTGGCGTGGTATTGCGTCAACGCTTCGTGTCCTGCACAAGTGATTCGGAATTTGGAACATTATGTGTCGCGAGGGGCGATGGATATTGTAGGATTAGGGATCAATATCGTAGAGCAACTGGTCACTGAAGGCTTGGTGGCGGATGTGGCGAGTTTGTACACCCTGGAGCGAGATCGTTTGTTGTCCCTGGAGGGTTTTGGGGAAAAGAAGGTAGACAACCTGCTCAGGGCCATTGAGGCGTCTAAAAATCGATCTTTGGAAAGGTTGATCACCGCTTTGGGTATTCGGGGCGTGGGGACGGTGGTGGCGTCCGATCTCGCTGGTGCCTACCAGGATCTGGATGAATTGGGGAAGGCTACAGCGGAGGAAATGCAAGGCATTGAAGGCATCGGCCCCAATATCGCTGAAGCGGTCGTAGACTGGTTTTCGCGCCCTGCAAACCAGGAGGTGCTCCGCAAATTAAGAGAATCCGGGGTTTGGCCCAGGGCTGTCCCTGAAGAGGATCGAGGGCCAAAGCCGCTAGAGGGCCTGACCTTTGTGGTCACAGGCCGGTTGGAGGGTTTCACCCGCCGGGAGATCAAAGACTATATAGAAGACCATGGCGGACGGGTGACGGGATCCATCAGCGGCAGTACGGATTACCTGCTGGTAGGGGAGGGTCCGGGGTCAAAGTTGGACCGAGCCCGGGCATTGGGCGTGGACGTGATCGGTGAGGAAGCGTTGCCGGGATTAATATCCTCTTAAGGTGAATATATTGGATATTTTTGACTTTTATCCTAAAATAAATCAGACACTGACTGACCCTTTTAAGCGACCTTAATGGATATAGTGGGACATAGGAACCCTCGTGTGTATGACAGGATCAGACGTCAGGGCTCTTAGATTCCCGTTCTCGGAGGTAGAGATATGAACTTGTGGGAAGACTATGCCATACCGGAGACCATCGAGGAGGCTTTAGAGACTTTTTCTAAGGCAGGTGATTCCGCGGCTTTGGTAGCTGGAGGGACAGATTTGCTGATCGACCTTCAGGAGGAGGGGGTGGAAGAAAGGCCCAAGCTGCTGATCGATGTCACGGCGATTCCTGACTTGCAGGGGATCCATATCAGAGAAGGTCAGGTCACTTTAGGGGCGGCTACGACACATGCAGAGGTCATCTCCCACGAGGAGTTAAGGCGGGTTGCGACTGCGCTTGTGGAGGGATGTCAGGTGATCGGCGGTCCGCAGGTGCGCAATGTGGCCACCATTGGCGGGAACGTCGCTCATGCGCTGCCAGCAGCGGACAGTATGTTAGGCTTATTGGCGTTTGACGCCGAGGCGCAGATCGCCACCTTGACGGAGGGAGGGGATGTCACCAAACACTGGGTTCCACTGCAATCGCTCTTTGCGGGTCCCGGAAAGAACACCCTGGTCCCGTACCGTGAATTGATCATCTCTTTCCGGTTTGAGGCTTTAGAAGACGGGTCAGGAAGCGCGTTTCGGCGGATCATGCGGCCGCAGGGGATCGCTCTACCCATCATGGGTTTGGCTTGCAAGCTTGTTTTGGATGATGAAAAAGAGGTCATCCAGGAGGCGCGCATCGTTCCCGGGCCCATCGCTCCGGTTCCCACACGGGCGGTGAAAACGGAAGAGGTTTTGGTCGGTGAAAGAGTGGATCAGGAGGTCTTTCGGAAAGCGGAGGAAATCGCTTGGGAGGAATGCCATCCTCGCACCAGCAAACACCGTGCGACCTCTGAATATCGAAAATGGATGATTTCGCGCCTGATGCGAAAGGCGTTATCGGCGGCAGCCAGCCGCGCTCAAACAGGGGAGATCCTCATTGATCAACCTTTTATTGGGGAACGCGGCGTGCGGCCGAGCATGAGCGCTTGATCAAAGGGGGAGAGATATTTATCGGGTTCATAATGGAGATTGAACATCACAATGGCGAAAGATACCAAGAAGAAAGAATTGACATTCATACTCAACGGTGAGGAAACATCCCTGGAGATCGATCCCTCAAAAACCCTGGCTGAAGTGCTGCGTTATGACCTGGGGTTAACGGGTACGAAGATAGGATGCAATGAAGCGGAGTGCGGATCCTGTACGGTGATCATCGATGGAGAGCCGATCACTTCGTGCGTTTATCCGGCTTTGAAAGCTCAGGGTGCTGCGGTGACGACCATTGAAGGATTGTCCTCCATGGCCGCTGAAGGCGATGAAGAGGAGGTGGTTGAACACCAGAAGGATGGAGAAAAGGCGCGTGTTCACTTACATCCCCTGCAGAAAGCCTTTATCGATCAAGGGGCGACCCAATGTGGATTCTGCACCCCGGGGATGATCATGACCGCTAAGGCCTTGCTCGACAAGATACCCAAGCCAACAGAGGAGCAGATCAAAACCGCTTTGAAAGACACCTACTGCCGCTGCACGGGATATCGTGCCATTCTAGATGCTGTGAAACAGGCCAGCGGTCAATTGGATGATGTCCTTCTCCCAAAGACGAAACAGCCTTTATCGGCAGTGGGGCAACCCCTGCCCAGGCCAGACGCGGTTGAGAAAGTGGACGGCAGCGCGAAGTTCGCGGATGATTACAGCTTCCCTGGGATGTTGTATGGGGCGACGAAACGGGCTTTGGTCCCCCATGCCAAGATTCTGAATATCGATGTTTCAACAGCGAAAGCGCTGGACGGGGTCCACGGCGTGCTTACCGCGGAGGATATCCCGGGAGATAAACACCACGGTTTGATTTACAATGATTGGCCGGTGTTGTGTTCTGACAAAGTCAGGTATGTCGGCGACGCAGTAGCCATCGTAGCGGCGGACACGCCGGAGATCGCCAAGAAAGCAGTGGAGCTCATTGAGGTCGAGTACGAGGAATTGGAGGTGGTTCCCGATCCCGTCTTGGCTGCCAAAGAAGATGCGCCCCAGATCCATGCGAAAGGAAATCTGTTAAAACACATCCATGTCAGCCGGGGTGACATTGAAAAAGGCTTTGCCGAGGCGGATGTGGTGGTGGAGAACACCTACCATACCCCGACCACGGACCACGTCTTCCTCGAGCCGGAGTGCAGCATCGCCCGTTACGGGGAGGATGGGAAGCTGGAGGTTTACGTTGGTTCCCAAATTCCCTTTGAGGACAGGCGGCAAATCGCGAAATCCCTGGGATTGGAAGAGGAACAGGTCCGGGTTCGAGGGACATTGATCGGGGGAGGGTTTGGAGGCAAGGAGGACATCGCGGGGCAAATTCACGCTGCCTTGCTGACCCAGAAGACGGGTAAACCTGTTAAAATCCTCTACTCACGACGCGAATCCTTGCTCGCCCACCCGAAACGACATGCCACAGTGATCACCATCAAGACCGGTGCGAAACGGGATGGCACCTTGACAGCGGTGAAAGCGGAGTTGTACGGAGACACCGGGGACTATGCCAGCCTGGGGGACAAGGTCATGACCCGGGCCACCACCCATGCCGCGGGCCCATACAATGTGGACCACGTCAAGATCGATTGTTACGCCATGTATACCAATAATCCGCCAGCTGGCGCTTTCCGCGGTTTTGGCGTGACCCAGAGCGCATTTGCTGTGGAAAGCAACATGGATATCCTCGCGGAGGAGATCGGCATAGATCCTCTGGAATTTCGCCGCCTCAACGCCCTCCGGGTGGGGACCAAGACCACTACAGGACAGGTGTTGAAAGAAAGCGTGGGGATGGAAAAATCCATCGACGCTATTGAGGAGGAGCTGAAGGAACCCTTTGATGTGGATGGGGTGGCGTATCGCTTTGAGGACCCCTGGAAACCTTTGCAGGTGGGGGAAAAGGTTTACGCCTGGGGGATGGCGTCCGCATACAAGAACACGGGACTGGGGGGAGGTGCTCCCGATAAAAGCGGTGCTGAAGTTGAAGTGTTCGAAGATGGCACGGCAGAAGTCAGGGCGGGCGGTGCCGAGATCGGCCAGGGCCTGGTCGGCGTGGTCGTCCAGGTGACAGCGCAGGAATTGGGACTGCCTTTCGAGAAAGTCAAAGCGTTGATGAGTGACACGGATCTCACCCCGGATGGAGGGCCGACCACAGCCAGCCGGCAGACCTATACCAGCGGCAATGCAGCTCGACTGGCGGCCGGGAAGGTGCGGGACATCTTGCTCGGGGTGGTCAGTGAGCGGCTGGACATTTCCCCGAATACATTGCATTTCAGGGAGGGTGTCATTTCTGGCAATGGAGAGAGCGTTACCTTGGGTCAGGCAGTCAAATGGGTTCAGGAGGAGGGACTGGAAGCCAAAGCGCGTGTGATGTACGAAGCCCCTCAGACCCAACCGTTGGGAGAGCCGGGGGATATGCACTTCGCGTACAGTTACGCTTCCCAAGCGGCCCTGGTCGAGGTCAATACCGGGACCGGCGAGGTCAAAGTTTTGCGCATCGTGGGTGCTTTTGATGTCGGCCGGGCGATCAATCCCATGGCTCTCTTAGGGCAGATTGAAGGGGGCGCGGCCATGGGGATAGGGAACTGCCTTACCGAGGAATTCATCACTGAAGACGGTCAGGTTTACACAGATAGGCTGGGACATTACAAAATGCCCAGCATCAAGCACATGCCCGAGTTTGTGACTCACGTCATTGAAGAGGAGACGGAGGAAGGACCCTACGGCGCGAAAGGGGTGGGCGAAATTTCCAGCATCCCCACTTCACCTGCGATCACCAACGCCATAGCCAACGCCTATGGCGTACGGGTCAAGAGGCTGCCCGTGGACCAGGATAGATTACTGCGCGCCAAGAAAGCCGGTAAGTCAACCGTAGAGTGAAGCATGGAGCGTGTGCCCAAAGGATGATCGCTTGAAAAATATCCCCAGCATAACCCTCAAGAGGGGGCGAGAAAAACCGGTTCAACGACGCCACCCCTGGATTTTTTCGGGATCCGTAAAAGACGTTTTTGGAGAGCCTGCATCGGGGGAAACGGTGCGGGTCTTAGATGCTGATGGGGGATTTCTGGCCTGGGGGTCTTTCAGCCCTCATTCCCAAATACGAACCCGTATTTTAAGTTGGACCGAATCAGAAACGATCGGCCCTTCTCTTTTTAATAATAAATTAGAAGGAAGCATTTCGGACCGGAGGAAAGTTGACATCGATAGTGACGCGCTGCGCTTGGTGCATGCGGAATCCGATGGTCTTCCGGGTTTAATCGTCGATCAGTACAAGGACATATTGGTGGTCCAGATACTGAGCGCGGGCATCGAGCGTTGGCGCGAAGAAATCGTGGGGCTTTTAGTAGAGTTGACAGATGCGAGATCCGTTTACGAACGCTCGGATGTGGAAGTTCGGGCCTTGGAGGGATTGGATAAACGGACGGGGCTTCTTTATGGAGAAGAGCCGCCGGATTATGTCGAGATCCATGAACACGGCCTGACCTTCCAGGTGGATGTGCGCAGCGGTCACAAGACGGGATTCTACTTGGACCAGAGGGCCAACCGGGTTTTGGTTGGCTCCCTGGCGGAGGGGAAGGAGATCCTGGATTGCTTCTCCTACACGGGCGGATTCGCCCTCCATGCTTTACGGGGAAAGGCAAGGTCCGTTTCGCTGATTGAATCTTCCCCCGAGATGATGGCGATGGCGCAAACACATTTCCAGCTCAATGGTTTCCCAGTGGATGTAAGTGAGTTTATAGTGGGGGATGTTTTCGAGGAATTGCGGACCTATCGGGATAAGGCGAGGAGCTTTGACGGCGTCATTTTAGATCCTCCCAAGTTCGCTCCTACTGCATCCCATGCCGCTCAAGCGGCCCGGGGATACAAAGACATCAATTTATGGGCTTTCAAATTAGTAAGGACAGGGGGATTTTTGTGCACTTTCTCCTGTTCTGGAGGGGTGGACCGGGGCTTTTTCCAGAAGATCGTCGCGGATGCCGCGTTGGATGCTGGCGTTCGTGCTAAAATAATTACACAGCTCTGGCAGGATTCGGATCATCCCGTAGGATTGAACTTTCCCGAAGGATCATACTTAAAAGGATTTATCATCCGGGTGGAAAGGTGAAGGAGGAAGGAAATGCTGCCTCCAAAAGGTCAGGGAACAACCGAATACGCGCTATTATTTGTCTTTGTTGTCCTGCTTATCATCATTTTATTGACATTTTTTGCGCCAGAAATTGGGAATGTCTTCAGTAATGTGATCGAAAATATCTGACGCTGGGGAACAAAACAGATAATAGGTATGATCCCTTTTATCCGACAAGTGAGGAAGGGGGGTGATGGGGTGTTGTTTCGGGTTGGAAGGGCTCAAGTTCCTCAGAAAAGGGAGGGGGTTCGAGAGGGTTAGAAATCGGGATGGGGGGGCGTTTTTCCAGAGGGGTCATGGACGTACACGATATCCCCGATCATTGACCATTCGTATAGCCACCGGGCATCCCCTACCGATAAATTAACACAACCGTGGGATTGAGGATATCCTAACCTGGCCCGCCAATAAGCCCCGTGAAGAGCCCTTCGGTCGTCATAATACATCGTCCAGGGCACATTTTCCAGATAGTACCAATCAGACTTATCCTCTGCAAACCTGCCCCGCATGTCTGTATACTTTAATTTTTCGTAAATACGGAACGTGCCCGGGTATGTCCAGTAAGGATCCACGCCTGTGGCCATCAGGGTGGCAAATATCAATTCTCCATCTTCATACACAGAGAGGGTTTGTTCGTACAAATTGACCTCTATCCAGCGATCCCAGTGGTTCCCACTGGGTGGAGTAGGATCGGGTGTCACTTTGGCGATCGCGGTTTGTACAATCCATTCATCCGGTCCAACCATATACCAGTTCCAGCGTCCCGCTTTCTGGACGTCGAAGATTTGGACAATGTCCAGGTGGTTTAACACATGACCTGTGTAATCACTCTTGTCATATCCTGGTGTCCGTTTGGTTTCCACTTTCCCCTTTTGGGAGAAGTAATTCAAGACCCAGCCAAATGGTTCCGATGGAGTACTTGTGAATTCGGCACCCTGAAATTCAGGGATGCTGGTGGGGATGATATCATTCGCCGACATCCAGCCCACCTTGGTTTTAAAATAATGTTTCCCTCCCTGATACACTCTTTCCGTGTAGGATACGTAATTGAATCCGGGCAGGATCCTGCGAACGACTTTGCCTTGCTTTGATTTGACCGCGTCTTCAAGCGTTTTATATATGGGGGCCCGATCTTCGTCCACGTATGCGTATTCGTACATGATCTTGTTTAACGCGGGGTCAGGTCGTCTGATCGGTAAGGGGATTTGAGGGAAGGTGATGCCCTTCTTCGCCATCTCAGTGAGGTACTGAGAAGGACCTAACGGTGCACAATCCAGGCGCCCGTTCATGTATACGCCGGGAGGGCAGAGGGGGTTGGTTTCTTGGTCCTCTTCCACTGCCGATATGGGCTTTGGGAGGGCGCAAAGCAGGAGAAGGGTGGATATAAGAAGGAGAACGCGGAAGCTGCTTGAGTTCATCGGTGAGGAGATTGTAATAAATTTTCCTGGATTGTGAAGGTTCTTCTCACCGACTGTTAACCCTGCAGCGCGGCCGGGAGATGTTGCACATCGATTAAGGCGTCATCGCAAAATATCATCGCCCGCTCAATCACATTTCGCAGCTCGCGGATATTCCCCGGCCATGTGTAGGATTTGAGCAGCTTCAATGCCTGCGGCGTGATCCCCTCCACATTGAGACCCATTTGAGGGTTGTATTGTTTGATGAAATGGCCGGCCAAACCCGGGATATCTGAGGGGTGTTCCCGGAGCGGGGGGATTTCGAGGTTGAGCACCTTCAAACGGTAATACAGATCCTCCCGGAAGGCGCCTTTTTCGATTAATGCCGGGAGGTTTTTGTTGGAGGCAGCCAGGATTTGAACGTCGACGTGGATGGATGTCGTGCTTCCCACCCTGCGGAATGTCCGCTCTTCCAAGGCGCGGAGGATTTTAGCTTGCATATCCGGGGACATGGATGAGATCTCATCCAAGAATAGAATCCCTTCGTCGGCGACTTCCATCAGCCCGCGTTTCCGCGTTTGAGCGCCGGTGAAAGCCCCGGCTTCATGGCCAAACAACTCAGATTCCAGCATCGTGTTTTGCACCGCGGCGCAGTTGATGTCGATAAACGGCTTATCCGAGCGCGATCCCATGCGGTGGATGGCTTTGGCCAAGACTTCCTTTCCCGTCCCCGTTTCTCCAGTGATCAAAATCGAGGTCGATCGTTTGGCAGCCCGTTGGGCTTTTCGAAAGACATCCTTCATGGCCTCGGAGTTGATGACGATGGAATCCAGCTCTTCTCGCTGGGCTTTGCGATAATGGTTCAATTCTTCACGCATTTCCACGATGTCCTGAGCGCGCTTGATGGATTGCTCCAGGCGTTCAAATTTGATCGGTTTCTGGATGAAGTCGTGGGCGCCATTTTTCATGGCTTCCACCGCCATATCGATATCCCCGTACGCGGTGATCATGATGATGGGCGGTCTGCTGGGGTATTGTTGGGTTTCGGAGAGCAAATCGGGCCCATACCCATCGGGCAGGCGCACATCCAGGAGGACGATATCCGCTTCCTGGGCGCTTAGATGTTCTCTGGCCTTCTTGAGATTGGCGGCCAGCAGCACCTCATAACCTTCGGATTCCAGATAGCTTCCGATGTTGTTGCGGGCGTTTTCTTCGTCGTCAACAAGTAAGATGGTTGCTGTCATTCGCTTTGCTCCTCGGCGTTTACCCCTGGCAGGACGATGCGGAACGAGGTCCCTTCAGGCAGGGGAATTAATTTGATCGTCCCTTCATGCATGGTGATGATCTGTTTGGTGATCGATAAGCCCAACCCCGTTCCGTCTGGTTTGGTGGTAAAGAAAGGTTCGAAGATGTGTTTTTGGATCTCTTTTGGGATGCCAGGTCCTGTGTCAAGGACATCGACTTGAACGCCCGGTTTTCCATCCAGTTTACGGTAGGGTTTCATGCGGATGGATAGCACACCACCGTCCGTTTCCTCCATAGCCCGGACCGCGTTGCTGATCAAGTTGTTGAAAACCTGGCCCAAAGCCCGATAATCCCCCAGAACTTTGGGCAGGTCGTCTTCGACTTTCGTGACATGTTTGACCCGCGTCCTTTTCATCCTGGGATACCAGCGATTTAGGATCTGGTTGATGAGAGCGGGGAGATCGATCGGCGTCCGGTGGTAGCTCTGGGATTTGGAAAAGGTGAGTACGGTATCCACGATGTGGGTTAGGCGGTCGCAATCGTCGTTTAATCCCTCAATCACCTTACGGTTTGGATACTCCTCCGGGAGTGTTTTTTCCAGTAATTGGATGCCGGAGGTGATGTTGTTGATCGGGTTTCTGATTTCGTGGGCGAAAATGGCGTTCATTTGGCCCACCAATGCCCGCCTTTCCAATTGTTGGGTGCGGATGCGCACTTTCTCTTCTTTGCTGATGTCCTGGAGAAATATTAATATCCCTTGAATATCACGGGTTTGAGGGGCAAGCACGGGGAAGGTTTTGATCTGAGATGGAAATACGCTTCCGTCCCGATGGTGAATTTCGAGTTGTCCCAGGTCATGGGTTGGGATCCCGTCCAAGGCGTCCTGCAGGGCTGAGGGCAATCGGTCTGCCCCAATGATGACATCGTCGATATGTCGTCCCAAAATCTCCTCTTCAGCGTAGCCGAGGATTTGTTCTGCCGCCGGGTTTACCTCTTGGATGGTCAGGTCTGGCTTCAGATAAATTACCCCTTCCGGGATGTTGTTTTGAATGGTGGAACCGATAGCCAGTTGAGCTTCATGGTCAGATAACCTGTCCTGCAGGTTTGTGGTCAAAAAGAATGTGTTCAAGACCCCTTGGGTCACGGTAGCCAAGAGTTTCATCAAGGTGATCGTTTTTTCCTCGCCTGGAGGAGCGGTGTCCCTGGGTCCCAAAGCGACAATCAGACCTGTCACGGATTGGGTATCGCTTAACGGCGCGACAGCCAGGAAAGAGGATTGGTTTTCCTTTCCCAGTTCCTGCAAGGGGGACAGAGGAGGTTTGAAAGGGGGCGAAAAAATATATGTTTGGTAGTGTGAAAAATAATCCGCGGTGGAGATGGTTTCCGGGAGAGGCGCCTCTTGGCCATCCTTGGCAATGACTTTCAATTGCGGGTGGTTGGAAGACACAGTGTAGATCGCCAGGGATTCTGCGGTGAGGAGTTCTTTCCCCACCAGGACGATCTCGCTCAGGGCATCCTCGATCCGCTTTCCTTGTAGGGCATGGGATAACTCAAGGATCGCCTCTAAGCGCTTTTTTTCGCTCTCCGCGTCTAATTTCTTGCGCCGTTCCCGGGAGGCAGGGCGGACTTTATAAAGCGAGAATTGTTTTCCCTTCCCGATCTTATGAGCCTGGACATTGGTATTGATTTTCTGCTTCCGCCGGGTGATAAAGTCGATTTCATGCCCCTGAATGCTGTGCAATTCCAGGGTTGAGGATTCGTTTTCTTTGACCTGGACGATCTGGGGTAGAAGCGTTTCCAGGTGGAGGTTGAGCAATTCTTCCCGGGTGTAGCCTGACAGCTCCGCCATATGCCGGTTTGAGGCGATGATTTTTAACTTGGGAAGGGACACCAAGACCGCCGGATCCGAGGTGATATCCAGCAAATGACTGATCTCACTGGTGTTCAATTCCACATCTTCTGAGGGGTTTCCCGGGTTGGATAGTAAAGAGACCATGGGTTTGAATTATTTCCGAAGCCGGGAAGACAGGATGCCTTCCATGGAACGGTATTTGGCGACCGTCCTGCGGGCTATGTCGTATCCATTTTCTTTTAATTCATCTGCCAATTCCGCGTCGGTAAGAGGGGTCTTTTCCTCTTCTACCAGGCGGCAAAGGATGGTGCGGATGGGAAGGCTGCGGTCGAAAAACCGCTGCAGGGGGATGATCTTGTTGTTGGGTAATTGGACGGATTTATCGGATACAGCTCGCGAGATGGTCGATTCATGGACGTCAAGGAGTTCCGCCATCTCAGCCTGGGTTTGGGGGTGAAGCTTTGCGGGATCTCCGCTGAGGATGAAGGGGCGCTGCGTTTTTACAAGGACGCTCATCAGCTGCTCCATGGTGTGGTTTCTTTGCTGCAGGCATTTGATCAAAAGAGAAGCGCCCTCGAGATCCTTTCCCCAGGCTTCTTTCTTGTCCTGGGGGGCTTCTTTCTGGGCCTGTCTGAAGAGGGGATTCACGCGGAGTGTACCGCGGTACGGGCTGATGATTTCCACGATTAAGCGCTTTTTAGGGGAATTTTCCTGGATTTTAATGATGATGTCAGGCTGGTGATATGCCTGGGGAGGGGTTTCGCTTTTCTGGCGGTAATCCCCCCAATAAGCTCGGGCCGGATAGGGGTTGAGGTTGTCGCGGATGAATGTGGCGATTTCCTCCGCATGCTGGTGGGTTGTGTCCAGCAATTTGGCCAACTTGCGATAGCTGTGTTTGCTGAGGTCTTTTATGCCCTCTTTGATCGCTTCTTCGGTCAAGGGGGGCACATGGGCGATCTCCTTCAGGGCGTTGAGCTGCACCAGAAGAGCTTCCTTAGGGGAAGATGCGCCCACGCCGAGGGGTTCTGCGTGTTGGATGATCTCCGCGACACCGGCGACTTTGGACGCCGGGACATGATAAAACTGGCTGATTTCCGTGATGGGGACGGTGAGCAGCCCGTCCTCGTCCAGATTATTGAGGATGTGAGCGGCGAGCAGGCGCTCGTCTTCCCTCAGTTCAGGAGCGATTTGCCGGAGCACATAGGTGGGCAGATCGTCCACCTGGGGGATGTAGTTGTCCCGTGAATACCCGTTCCCGCTTGAGGACCGGTTCCTTTCTTTGCCTGATAAAGATGGGAAATCGTCTTGGGAGGAGATGAAAACGATGGGATCCTCAACGGTCAATTCATAGGGTTGGCTGCAGACCGGGCAAGGTCCCGGGGTGGTGAGGATCCGCCCGCAGTTAGGGCAGCGGCGTTCTTCGACGATCTCCAGGGCAGGGTTGTTGGCCAGCTCCGTTTCGATTTTTTGTTGGATTTCATAGGAGGTCATTTCCAACAAAGACATGGTTTGCGCCAGATGCGCTGTGACTTGGGGGCGGAGCTCTTGGTTTTGTATCTGGAACATGGGGTCCTCCCTCTGAAGTATAGCTTGGTTTGCATTAAGTTGCAAGGAGTGTGCCAAATAAGTTGCAAGCCATATGCCAATCCCAATATCGGCGGCGTTCTTGACTATCTTCAGGGCTGAAGGAGAGCAGGTCAGCGGTCGTGAGGGGGGTGAGTGAGGTGCTTAGAGCGCCTTTTGCGGCGGACAGAGGGGACACTCAAAGCGTTGGGTTCTGGGTCAAGGGTGCAAAGCGGTCGCAAGGCCCCATAAATTGCGTATAGTCAATAACACATTAATTCGTTCCCCCAATAAAATACCCATAAAATATAAAAAACTTCTCACTTTCTTCCTCACTCCATGATGGAAAAGCTCTCGCAGACCTCAAGATCAAATTGATGTCGACTTCAAACATCACATGGCAGACAAAAAGTAAAAAAACGGGTGTCCTTCGGCTCCTAAGTGGGAGAGACAGATTTGAAATGATTAATGGAGCAGGGTTCTATCGAGGTTGAGTGAGTTGGCAAATGCGACAACCTGTCGTACACTATATATGCGGTGCGGGGATATCTAAGGTTTAATAAGTTTCGCTATGAAGTTGAAAAGGAGTGCAAACGAGAAGATTCATGACAGAAACAGTAAAAACAGAGCGGTTGCGGACAGATAGGGCTTTACTGGTAGGCGTTGATGTGTTTCAGGAGGAGAAGTTGCTATCGCTTGAGAACTCCTTAGCAGAGTTGCGGCGATTGGCGGACACTGCTGGTTTTCAAATTGCCGGTCAGGTGACACAAAAGCTTGATCATCCCAATCCGAAAACATTTATCGGATCAGGAAAAGTTAACGAAGTCAAAGGAGTTGCCCAAGAATTAGAGGTGGATGTGATTCTCTTTGATGACGAGTTATCCCCCCGCCATCAGAGGGAATTAGAAGAAATACTCGGTGAAGAGATTCGGGTCATTGATCGAACGGCCCTGATTTTAGATATATTCGCACAACACGCGCACACGAAAGAGGGAGCGCTTCAGGTTGAATTGGCCCAGTATGAGTATCGCCTGCCGCGCTTAACGAGAGCTTGGACGCACCTCGTCCGACAGGCGGGTGGGGGAGGAGGACGGACGGGGGGCACAGCTGGTGTGGGGTTGAGGGGACCGGGTGAGACCCAGCTCGAAGCAGACCGGCGTGTCATCCGGAACCGGATAAGCCATCTCAGGCAGGAATTAGAGAAGGTCCGGGCGCACAGGAAGAGGTACCGATCCCGCAGGAAAGAATCCAAGATCCCTGTGGTATCCCTGGTGGGGTATACCAATGCGGGTAAGTCAACCCTGCTAAATCAGCTAACCGATGCGGATGTCTATGTGGCAAACAAGCTCTTCGCCACCCTTGACCCCACCACCCGACGGGTGGAGCTCCCTGACGGTTCCTTGGCGTTATTTACGGATACCGTCGGATTCATCCAGAAGCTGCCAACCACGCTTGTGGCTGCTTTTAGAGCCACCTTGGAGGAGATCGCAGAAGCTGACCTTCTCCTTCACATCCTTGATATCACCCATCCTCAAGTGCACCAGCATGCGGAAGCTGTCCATCAAACGTTGAAAGAGATCCATGCTGATCACATCCCTGTTGTCCCCGTATTAAACAAGATTGATCGTTTGCAAAACCCCGACAACGCCCGACGGAATCTGGAAACCTTTCCAAACGCGGTGGCGATATCAGCTTTGCGAGGAGACGGTATAGAGGATTTGCTCCAAACGGTGAAGAACAGGCTCTATGAATCTTTCGAGCCTATCCTGGTTGAACTGCCCTATAAAAAGGGGGAGTTGATCTCACTTTTTCATGAAGAGGGCCATGTTGAGCAGGTGGAGAATAAATATCAGGGTGTGTTCATTCAAGGCCGGATCCCCTTAAGACACGTCGCGAAATATAAGCCCTACATCATTGAGAGGGGCTGAGCGTTGGATCATGGGGCTATCAGGATGGAATGTGGGGCCCGGCGTTGAGTATCTTTTGGGGGATATTTTCTGCGTAGCGTTGGATATTATCCTGGAATTTGTTCACCAATTCGCGGTATTTCCGGTGGTACGCTTTCTGGTCATCCCACAGGGATTCAGGTTTTAGGATATCTTTAGGCACCCCCGGACAACTTTCCGGAATGCCGAATCCAAAATAGGGGTCCTCACGGAAAGGGACATTCAATAGATCTCCGTTCAAGGCAGCCGTCAGCAAAGCTCGAGTGTAGGTGATGCTGATCCGTTCTCCCACACCGTAGGGGCCGCCCACCAGACCCGTGTTAATCAGCCAGGTGTGCACATCATGCTGCTCGATTTTCTCTTGCAGCAGGTTTGCATAGTAAGCGGGATGATGGACCATAAAGGGCGCGCCAAAGCACGCGCTGAAGGTCACCTCAGGTGATTCCCCCACACCCGCCTCTGTCCCCCCCACCTTTGATGTAAAACCTGAAATGAAGTGGTACAGGGCCTGTTCGGTGGAGAGTTTTGCTAAAGGCGGCATCACACCATAGGCGTCATAGGTGAGGAAAACGATGTTCTTGGGATGGCCCCCACGCTTATCCGGCAGCGAATAGTCGATGTAATGTAAGGGATACGAAGCGCGGGTGTTCTTGGTGATGGTGTCATCAAAAAGGTCGATTTCTCGCGTCACTGGATCGTAGATCACATTCTCCAGGATGGTGCCGTATTTATGCGTACAGGCGTGAATATCTGGCTCATCTTCTGGGGAGAGATCGATGACTTTGGCGTAGGAGCCATCTTCGAAATTAAAGATCCCTTTATCATCCCAGCCGTGTTCATCGTCGCCGATCAATTTCCGGTGGGGGTCCGCGGAAAGGGTGGTTTTTCCTGTCCCGGACAGCCCAAAAAACAAGGCTGAATCCCCCTCAGCCCCCACGTTCGCGGAACAGTGCATGGTCAAGACGCCCTTTTTGGGTAAAAGGTAGTTTATGGCTGTGAAGACTGATTTCTTGATTTCTCCCCCATATCCTGTGTTTCCGATGATCACCAATCCCTTCTTAAAATTCAACAGGATTAACGTTTCACTGTTCAAATCGTTCTCTTGAGGGTTTCCCTTGAAATCTGGTGCAGATATGACCGTAAACTCCGGGACATGATCCTGGTATCCTTGGAGGGTGTCCGGGGTGATGAACATGTTGCGGGAGAATAATCCCTGCCAGGCATGCGTGCTGATAATTCGGAGAGGGAGTTGGTACGCTTGGCTCGCCCCTGCAAACCCATCTTGCACGAACAGGTCCCTGCCCTGCAAATACGCTTCCAGCTGCTGAAAGACTTGCCCAAATTGCTCTTCCGGGTAGGGGACATTGTACTCCCCCCACGAGATATCATCCTGGCTGGTGTCTTCCTTCACGATGAACTTGTCGCTGGCCGCCCGTGCTGTATGCTGACCTGAACGTACGATCAGAGGTCCACCCTTGGTAAGTTTTCCTTCTCCCCGAAAGACGCTTTCTTCATAATACGCTTCAGTGGGAAGGTTCCAGTACGCCTTTTTGTATCTTTGCAGACCGTGACGGTCCAATCCAAATTTGCTTTTGCGAAGATGAGCATATTCCTGGTATGGTGATGGTTGTTGAGTCATAAGTTCCCTTCGTCTGTCTTAGATCCGTTTCCTTTCCCAATCGCATTCATGTTCTTCACCTCCGATGACAATGGTCTTGGGTGCGCTGTCATCGATCACCCAGCGTATGCGTTGAATGCTTTCTTCGATTTGTTCGCTCGGGCAGGTATAACTCAGACGCAGATGCCCATCCACGCCGAACGCTGTGCCGGGGATGGTGACCAAATAGGCTTTGTCGAGGAGCAGTTCAGCGAGCTTTTCCGAGCTTTCCTGGTAGGCGCTGAAATCTGGAAAGCAGTAAAACGTCCCTCCCGGATGGACCGTTTTCACGCCGGGGATCTCCTTTAACACCGAGAGCATCAGAGCGCGATTTTTGCGAATGAAATCCTTCAATTCATCCACTGTTCCCTGACCGTCCGCCAAAGCGCCTTGGGCCCCCTCCTGGAGCAGTACGGAAGCCCCTGATGTGGTGTGACCCTGAATTTTCGTCATCGCCTGGACCAGTTCCTCCGGTCCGATCGTCCAACCGACCCTAAAGCCTGTCATACCAAAGGTTTTGGAGATCCCGTTGATGACGATGACATGGGAAGAGTCGAGGGGTTGGGAGGTAAAGACATACCCCGGGACCCATTTGTGATCATCAAACACCAGTTGGTGGTAGATGTCATCCATGATCAGGTAAATTTCTTGGCTTTCACAAAAATCCACGAAGGCTGCGATGATCTCCGGAGGGTAGACCACGCCGCTGGGGTTGTTGGGGCTGTTGAGGATGATCGCTTTGGTTCTGGGGGTAACCGCCTGGGAAACGGTTTCTATATCGGGCAGGAGGTTTTCATCCGGGGCGATGGGGATGGGGGTCCCATCGGCCAGTTTCACCATTTCCGGGTAGCTGACCCAGTAGGGGGCGAGGAGGAGGACCTCATCCCCCGGGTTGAGGATGGAATAGAGAAGGTTGTAAAGGGATTGTTTCGCCCCAGCGGTGACGATGATGTTCTTGAGCTCAGGTTTGCGCCCATAATATTTCTTTGTATAGGCCTGGATGCTTTTTTTGAGGTCGGGAAGGCCTGCTGTAGGGCCGTATTTAATTTGCTGCGTATCCAGTTTTTGTTGGGCATAGCGGATCGCGCTGCGAGGGGCGTTGTTCAAGGGCTCCCCGATGCCGAGATGGATGACTGATTTCCCTTCCGCCGTCAGTTTCTGTGCCTTCTCATTTAACGCCAGGGTAGGGGATCGGTTGATTTGATGGGCACGTTTACTTGTCTTCATCTAGAAATGCATATCCTTTTTGGACCTTGTGTTATGGAGACACTTATTATATCCCCTCCATCCCCCCATGGGTGGATGGAGGGTCTTATTCAATAGAAATATCAGGTGGTGCGGGTGACTTTTGTCAACCCTCTGGGTTTATCTGGGTCAAAACCTTTTTCTTTTGCCAATTGATGGCAGAACAGCTGGGCGGGCAGTATGCCCACGATGGGTGTGAGCCATTCTGGGATCCCGAGGGGGAGGGGAAGGGGAGTATCCGCAAGATCCAGAGCCTGGTCTTGATTGGAGATTAAAAACAGATCAACGCTGTGTTCCTCCTTGAGCTCTGACAGCAGAGTGTACATATCTTCGTAGACAGACCCTTGCGGCGCGATGGCAAATACGGGAAATCCGGCGCTGACCATGGCGACGGGGCCGTGTTGAAAATCCGCCGAAGAGTACGGTTCCGCCATCACATACGTCAGCTCTTTTAACTTCAAAGACCATTCAAACGCCGTGGCGTAGTTAAAACCCCGCCCCAGGACGACACATTGATCCATATATCGATACCGGGGTACCGCCTTCTCCACGACTTCCCTGTTTTCTAGAGTCTGGGAGGCCCAGTTGGGGAGGGACTGGATCTCTTCCCAGCGCCTGGGATCACCCTTCCAGGCCGCGGAGAGCATGGCGATGGTCTGCAGCTGGGCGGTGTATGATTTGCTGGCAGCGACCGCCTTTTCGGTCCCGGCCCGGATGTCAATCACATAATCAGCCAATTGGGCGAGAGGGGAGTTTACTTTATTGGTGATAGCCATCGTCCGGCAGCCCTGCTTCTTGCCCTCTTTCATGACCGCCAGAATGTCCGGGGATTGACCGGATTGGGAGATGCCCAGGATCAGTTTCCCTGTCAGCTGGGGCGGTTGGCTGTAAAGGCTGAACAGAGAAGGGGTAGCCAGTGTGACCGGGATTTGGTTGAACGCTCCCCAGACATATTTGGCGTACCGGGCTGCGTTATCCGATGTCCCCCTGGCAGCGATGAAAACATCTTTGACAGGTCCAATTTCTTTGACCATGGCTTGGATCTTTTCCAGGTTGGCGTGGTACATCTCTCTCAATACGTTCGGTTGCTGATAGATTTCTTTGTATAAGGACATCAATCCACACTCACTCTTTTGATATTTGCACCGAGGTTATTTAATTTTTCATCGATGCGTTCATAACCCCTGTCAATTTGGCCCACGTTGCGGATGGTGGAAGTGCCCTCCGCCGCCAAAGCCGCCAAAACCAGAGCCAGCCCGGCCCGGATATCGGGGCTGTCCACATCCCCGCTGATCAGCTCTGACGGCCCGTTGACGATGCAGCGGTGGGGGTCGCAAAGCACGATCTGGGCGCCCATCCCGGTTAATTTGTCGGTGAAATACATCCGCCCTTCATACATCCAATCGTGGAAAAGCACATTCCCCTCAGATTGGGTGGCGACGACGATGGCAATGCTCATCAGATCGGAAGGGAAGGCCGGCCAAGGCATGACACTTATTTCCGGGATCCCGCCCCGGAAATCCGGATTGATGGTCATTCTCTGGTCAGGGGGGACATAAATATCTTGCCCCTCCACTTCCCAGTGGATGCCCAACCGCTGAAAGACGAGTTCAATCATGTCCAGATATTGCGGACCCCCCTCCCTGATCGTGATCTCACCCCCGGTCACCACTGCCGCGCCGATGAAGCTGACCACTTCCATGTAATCCGGCCCCACGGTGTATTCTCCCCCTCCCAGGGTCGGCACGCCGGTGATGTGAAGGACATTAGAGCCGATATGCTGGATATCAGCACCCAGCGAGTTTAGAAAGTGACATAATTCCTGGACATGGGGTTCGGAAGCGGCGTTGCGAAGGACGGTTTTCCCGGACGCGGTGACCGCAGCCATGATCGCGTTTTCGGTGGCGGTCACGCTGGCTTCGTCGAGGAGGATCTCATTCCCCTGCAAGCCATCCGCATCAAATGTGAAAACCTTGTCATTTTGGATATAACGCACATCCACCCCCAAAGATTCCAGGGCGAGGATGTGGGTGTCGATCCGCCGACGTCCGATCACATCCCCTCCCGGTGGCGGCAAGATCAGCTTCCCTTCCCGGGCGGACATAGGGCCCGCTAAAAGCACCGAAGCCCGGATCTTATTGCTCAGGGCGGGGTCCAGGGCCTGGGACTGAACTTCTTTCGCATGGAGTCTCCAGGAATGGTCGCTGAGATGGGTGATCTCCACGCCCAAACTCGACAAGAGGCCGCGCATCGTTTTCACATCGTTGATCTCAGGTACATTGTGCAGGATGACGGGTTGATCGGTCAGCAAACAAGCTGCCAGTAGAGGGAGGGCAGCGTTTTTATTTCCCGACGGCGTGACCTCTCCTCGCAGGGTTGTGCCGCCTTGGATGATAAATTTTTCCATAGAAACCGCCTTTGATGGATTACAACCTGAATAACGCAGGGAATTGTAGTCTTTTTTACACGCTTTGAAAAGTTTCTCCTTGGGGAGATAGGCTCAGCTGGACGGCGTCGCCCCTTTGTAACGCCAACACCTCAGCGGCGGATGCCCGATTGGAGACGATTTCCAGCAAACCAGAGCTGCCCACCAGAGCAGCGCAAGAACCCCGCTCAAGATCAGCAAACGTGCTTTTGAGGGGAAGCTTATCACCTGTAGGAAGGATAAGACTGCCTTCTGAAAGGGACATTTCGAAATCAGGAACCGAACCCAACCAGGCTTCAAATTGGATATTTCCAGCGTACGTGGGTTTGAACTTCCCTAAGCTGGTGAGGAGATTTCCAAAACGGTCCTGGGTGAGGATTTCCCCTTGTAAGGTGTCCCCTTGCTGGTGGAGTTTGGGGGTGGGGAGGCGGACCAAATTGGAAAGTGGGGGGCCAAATGCAGGGCCCTTGACCCCTAGGGCAGCGTGTGCAGCGGCGGGCGCGAAGAGATCCCGACCGTGAAATGTCCTGCTTCGCGAAAGATATTGGTAGGCAGGATTGTGTAGTTCCCAGGCCGGGGGGTCTTGATCGCTGATGTAGCTGAAAACGCCGTTATCGGGACCGATGAATACCCGCTGCTGAGTTTGTACGTAAATTGCTTTTCGATCCGTCCCTACGCCGGGGTCAATTACGGTCAGGAAAACGGTCCCCTCTGGAAAATGGGGATAGGCTTGCCAGAGGGTGATCGCGCCACGCTGGATATCGCATGGTGGCACCTGGTGGGTGATGTCAATCAGAGGGGA
This sequence comes from Anaerolineales bacterium, assembly GCA_041686005.1. Classification (GTDB taxonomy): domain Bacteria; phylum Chloroflexota; class Anaerolineae; order Anaerolineales; family UBA11858; genus B10-G9. The sequence continues at coordinate 73,119 of JAWLER010000003.1, forward strand.
TTGAGGCGCGATGCGGGCGATGACCCCCTTCATGATGCCCACAAAGGGATCTTTTTCTCCGAAATCGGTCAGGAGGGCGATGGGCGGATACGACATGCTGTCTCCAAAAGGTGCAAAGGAACGTGCAGTAAATTATAATACGGGCATGCTTCCTTTACTATGGGTAACGATCTTAGGTTGGTCAAGCGGGGCAATCGTCAATTATTTGGCAGATGTCCTCCCCCGAACGCGGACGTTTTCCAGCCCGGTTTGTGGTCGATGCGGTTCCGAAAAGAGCTGGGTTTCCCTCTTTTGGCCTACGAAATGCGACCAATGTCAGCGGAGGGGGACGATCCGCACCTGGGGGGTGTTTGTCGCAGGGGTGGGGGCGTCCTTCGTTCTATGGTTCTTCCCACCGGATCGATTGGGGTATTATCTGGGGTTGATGTGGCTGGTTTATTTCGGTTTGGTGGTGGTCATTGACCTCGAATGGCGGTTGATCTTGCATCCCGTGAGCCTGGTGGGAGGGGTGATGGCGCTTGTTCAGGGAATATTTTTGCACGGCTGGGGGAAAACCCTCCTGGGAGGGGGGTTCGGTTTCCTGGTCATGTTGGTTTTTTACCTTCTAGGGATGTTATTCATTAAAGGGTTCTCTCGGATCCGCGGGGAGGAAAGCGATCAAGTCGCCTTGGGATTTGGAGATGTCAACCTTGCGGGTGTGATCGGTCTGCTTTTAGGCTGGCCTGGCGTAGTCGCTGGTTTGATCATCGCGATTTTGTTGGGGGGAATAGTAAGTGGATTGTATTTGTTGGTCAAGATTATCAACGGACAATATACCGCTTTTGAGGCCTTGCCCTACGGCCCTTTTTTGGTGCTCAGCGCGGTGTATTTGCTTTATATAACCTGACGACTGTGGGGGAAAATTTATAAAGTCGGAATGCCCTTTGAGGGGGAGAGTAAAAATTCCATATTAACTATCAGTTTATCCGAGAAACATCCAAAAAGTCCAAAATTTTACGTGGAGTATACCGAAAGGATTTCAAGAATGTTATATACCTTTCAGGATTGTTAGCCGCGTGACGAATTAGACCTCGATTTCTCGGTTATGTTTACAGGAATGTTATCGCCCATAACAAAAAGCCGTATCTGGGGTCTAATTAAGTGCGTACGAATAAGAAAGATCATGTATTAAAAAGGAAATAGCGTATGGTATGTCAAATGGGAAGGGAAATGTTCCAGATAAAGGAAAGGAACAAAGGCCAAGGCATGGTTGAGTTCGCTTTGGTTTTTCCTCTTTTGCTGGTCGTCACCCTGGGCATCATCCAATTTGGGTGGATGATGTTTTCATATTCCGCTGTGGTTACATCCAGTCGAGAAGGCGCCAGGTATGGGGCTGCGATCCAAGATGTGGGCGGCGGCATCTCCCAATATGAGGATTGTCAAGGGATCAAAGAAGCTGCCAAACGGATTGGAGGGTTGGTGGGTGTTGACGATGACGATATCAGCATCCAGTATAGCAATGACGGCGGAATATACGCTTTGAGCTGTCCACCTTCCCAGGATGTACACCTCTCCGATCAAATCATCGTCACCGTCCAAAAAGAGATTCGTCCCCTTGTGCCTTTCATAAAGATCCCACCCCTTCCTGTCCATTCCACCGCCTCCCACACCATTCTCAAGGAAGTTGAGGTGGGAGAGAGCGGAACGGGATCAGGGTCTGTGTCTGGGGCGTTAACGGATGTTAACTTCAAAACGACATCCCAGACGGCTGAAGAAACGAAAGGTACGATTTCTGTGGACGTGATTCTCAACCAGGTGACGGGCAATGATGTCACGGTCCCCTTTTCTATCACCGGCACCGCAACGGAAGGAACCGACTATACGATCACAAGCAGCCCGGTCATCATCCCTGCCGGGTCACAGTCAGCGACGATCTATATTACGCTGATCAACGATGGGATAGAGGAGGGCAGTGAAACCCTCGTTTTAGGGTTGGACACACCCACCAATGCCACGAAAGGACCTCAGGACATCCATACGGTGACCATCGTTGACCCGCCTAAGGTGTCGTTTTCTCTGGCCTCTCAATCCCGGTCCGAAGGGATCAACGAGGTAGCGATCGAGGTCGTGCTCTCCAAAGGCTCTTCCCAGGATGTCACGGTGCCGTACACTAAGGGTGGGGATGCAGAATGGGGGTCGACAAAAGATTACACCAACAGTCCAAGTGAGGTTTTCTTTCCCTCGGGCACGACATCGAAAACCATTTTCATCCATATCAATGATGATCTGATCGATGAATATGATGAGGATCTCATCCTGACGTTAGGACTTCCTACGAATGCGCTCCTAGGCTCTCAAAAAACCCATACGCTGACGATCCTGGACAATGACGATCCTCCTCAAGTAACTTTCTTTACTTCTACCATCTCTATATCTGAGGAAGTGGGAACGCTGATGACCTACGTGGAGTTGTCCAATATTTCCGGGAAGGAGATCACCCTCCCATACGCCTTGTCAGGGACGGCCACATCCGAAGATTACGTGATTATGTCCCCTTCCCCCATCACCATCCCGGCCGGTGACTGGACAGCAGGGATCTACTTCTCTATTTCTGAGGGAGATGGGATGGAGGAAGATGAAACGCTGATCATTGACCTCGAAAATCCCACAAACGCGACCATAGGGGCGATAGGCACGCAAACAGTGATTATCACTGAGGACACAGTCGAACCCACGATCTCCTTTACGCAGAGCGCTTCTGGTGCCCAGGAAAACGAAGGGTCGCAGAAAGTTTTTGTGGAAATGAGCAATGGGTGGACGGACAACGTGACCGTCAATTACTCGGTTACAGGGACTGCGGACCGGGGAAGCAGCGGAGATTACACCCTTTCTCCCCAGCCGTTGGTCATTCCCAAAGGGAAAGTAAGACAGGAAATTGACATTGAACTCTTAGACGATATCACTGATGAGGATGATGAAACGATCATTTTAACGCTGGACAGCGTGAGTGTCGGCACCCTTGGTTCTCTGGATACGCACACATTTACCATATATGACGATGATTCCCAACCGGAAGTGTCTTTTGAAAAATCAAGTCAAACAAAGATGGAAACAGCCGGAAATGTCTCTGTTCATATAAGCTTGAGCGCTCCTTCCACAAAAGACATCACGATTCCACTGACATATTCCGGTACTGCGACAATCGGGGAGGATTACAACGCTACGGTAACAGATGTGATCGTCCCTGGGGGTGTGACGAGCGCCACGTTCACGGTGGATCTTATCGACGACAGTGAGTATGATCCCGGAGAATCTATTTTAATTTCGATGGGGTCTCCCATCAATGGCGTATTAGGCGGCATCACAGAGCACGAGATAAACATTACGGATGACGAGCTTCCTCCCTGTAAAGTGGAATCAAACCTGCTCAGTGTCGGCACTACAAATTTGACATGGAACCTGGTTAACAAGGGCGAGGAGGTTGTTTTCACGGGGGGATCGGTGACCTGGCCTGAGGCTTCGGTCAACAAACCCCGCTTGAACACGATTTATTTTGGCGGTTCAGAAGTTTACAGCGGGAATGATAAACCCGGCACCCTGTCCTATACCGCAAACGAATTGTTCAGCTCCGGGTCTTACATAGATTTATCGGTTATGTTCAGCGATGAATTGGGCAGCGGTGACCATAGCTTAGTGGCCCATTTCCAGAATCCCCTGTCAGGAGAGGTTTGCTCTACGACGATTTTATATTCCAAACCATAAAGGATGTGCTATGAAAGAGCATACATATCCTCTATCGGAAAGAGGACAGAGTTTAACTGAATTTGCTATCAGTCTCATATTTTTATTTATCTTGCTAGCAGGGGTGGCTGATTTTGGACGGGCTTTCTTTGCTTATATCATCATCCGGGATGCAGCCCAGGAGGGAGCTGTGTATGGCGCCATTGCTCCCAAGGAAGACATTGAAGATCTAAAGGACCGGATTGAAAACCGCGTTAAATCGGCTTTCACCGATCCGTCTGATCCCCAAAAAACCCCTCTTGATATAAATCATCTTCAGATTAACACGACCATTGTGGGGGATCCCTGTGCGGATGGAGCCAATGGAATCCGGGTCACGGTGGATTACACCATCCCCATCACCACACCTTTTTTGGGCACTGTGCTCGGGTCACAAGAATTGCCCATGCAGGCAAGCATTGAGGACACCATACTCTCACCTATGTGCCCCTAGTTGATAAGGGCCATTAAGCTTGGAGCCGATTATGCCTACCATACAACGTTCGGAACGAGGTCAGGTCTTGGTATTTTTAGCGTTAACGATTGTCGCCCTGTTTGGATTCTCAGCACTGGCGATCGATGGAGGCATGCTTTATTCTGATCGCCGGCATGCGCAAAACGCCGCTGATACGTCATCCTTAGCTGGAGCGAGCGCTGCCGCGTTCTATATGCGTGAGCATGGGGTAAATTACAACTCATTTATTTGTGGCACGAGCGGGACGTACTATACCCAGGTCGCTGCGGAAAACGCAGCCATCGCCAGAGCGCAAAGCAATGATTATGTCTTGGATACGGATGCCAGTGACCATCATGGGGTGACAACCCAGTGCGGTATTGATGATAAAGGAAGCTACCTTTCGAAATATATTGACGTGATCACGGATATCACGCAAGTGACAAAAACGAATTTTGCCCATCTTGTCTATAAAGGACCTTTGCAAAGTGAGGTGGAAGCTGTGGCGCGGGTATACCCACCTGGCCCTTTAGCTTTTGGACATGCGATTATCGCCCTGAACGAAGACGCTTGTTCGGGGAACCAAAATGGGGTCATCTTCTCCGGGAGCAGCACGACGACCGTCACGGGTGGGGGCGTGTGGTCTAACGGATGCTTGGTGGGAAATGGGTCCAGCTTCACTGTGACTGTGAACGATGGGGGGGTGGGGTATGCGGGAACCACCACGGGAACGATCACCAACATTCATCCCTCTCCTCAGTATATCCCCAGTCCTATTCCCTCTCACGCCACGTATGTCGATGAACCCGACTGCTCAGGGTTGCCGTCTCGCAATGCACCAAATGGGGGCAATGCGACGTTAGAGCCCGGAATCTATGATCGCATTAAGTGGACGAACGGTTCTTTGACGCTAAATCCCGGTTTATACTGCGTTACGGGAAGCCAAGGGGTGTCCATCCAGGGAGGAGAAATTCTGGGAGACGGCGTGACCATTTTCTTGGCAAATGGTGGGATGACCGTCAACGGGAATGTCTCTCCTGTGGATTTGCGGGCCCCGGAAGAGTCTCCGGACCCCGCTCCGGCCATCCCGGGCATCTTGATCTTCCTCGCCGATGGGAATACGTCAACGATCAGTTTAACCGGGAACAGCACCTCTTTCTATTTAGGGGCGATCTACGCACCGGATGGAGATATTTACGCTTCAGGCTCCAGCGGAACGCATCCCACATTCAACACCCAGTTGATCGGGAATAATGTCGAAGTCAGCGGGGGGGCGATCATCGATATTAACTTTAACGATGACGAGAATTACGAAAAACCACCGTATTTGGATCTGCAAAAGTAGTGGTATGCATAGGATTCGATTCAAGTGTAGAGAAGGGGTGAAAAGCGGACAACCTTAGAGGGCTAATTCCCTTGTAAACGCCATATTAAAAGCCAACACCCTCCCATGATGGAGGGTGTTGGTTTTTCATTGGTTTTGGATTGGGTTCATTAGGTGTTGAATTCTAATAATTTATCACAATCGGAAGGGCTGAATTCGGTGATTTCCGCGGTGCCTAATTTTTCCAACTCCTCGCGGATTTTCTCCTCATCCCCTCCCCGTTCCTTGAAATCCGCGTACCAATAGTCGCCGGATGAGTCGTACGTAATCGCCAGGGAAACGATGTAGCTTCCCGCCTTATCAAGAGCCTGGGTCAATTTCGCAAGCTCTCCCTTTTTATCGGGCATTTTCACTTCCATCCTTGTTCCAGCTTCACCGCCCCCGATGACCTCGACGAAAGTTTTGAAAATGTCTGTGTCGGTGATGATGCCGATCAATGCTTCATCCCTGACCACCGGCAGGCAGCCGATATCCTTTTCGAGCATAAAATTCGCGGCGTTGGAAATGCTGCATGTCTCATCCACGGCGTAGACAGGGGAGGACATGATCTGAGCCATGGTCACCTTTTCCAAGAGGGAGGCGATCTCATAGACGCTCAAAGTGCTCACCCGGGAAGGTTCTGCCCGCAGCATGTCACTGTGGGTGACAATACCCACCAATTCGCCGTTCTTAGTTACGATGGGTAAATGCTGGACATTGTTTTTTTCCATCAAACGGATGGCTTCGTTGTACGACGTCTTTGGGGAAGCAACAACAGGGTTTGCTGTCATACGGTTTTTGACTTTCATCTTTCCATTATCTCCTTTTGTCTTCAACCTATCATGGATATCTGAGGTTTTCACCAACCACTGCCCCCGGTATTTGCCGCCTAGTTTCCGGGCCGTGAGTTTTCCCTCTGAGACCAGCTGCCGGATGCGGGCAGGGGTCACGCCCAGACGAGAGGCGGCTTCTCGGGTCACAATCCATTCCGTATCATCCATAATCTCATTCCTTACGCTAGCGTTAGTTATCTGTCCTTATTATAAGGCTATCGCTAGCGTAAGTCAAGCCCTGGTTGAAAATTTTAAGGTTGATTTCAGTGGGGGGATGAGCCAAGCGTTAGATAGGGTAGAGTAGAATGGAATTGATTTTTACGGAAGAGATGGATATGAGGAGGGAGGGGAAAGGAGAAACATGAGCGACCGGCCGGAGATTGAGTCCCAAATCACCTTTCTGTACACGGAGGATTTAGAAAGGGCGGGAGATTTTTATGAGAATGTGATGGGGTTGAGGCTGGCTCTGGACCAAGGAACATGCCGTATTTATCGAACAGGGGAGGCAGCTTACCTGGGCATCTGCCAATCGAAAGAGACGCAAAAGTTTGGGGAACGAAAAGGCCTGATCTTCACCCTGGTCGTCGAGGATGTGGATGGCTGGTTTGCAAATCTGAAGGGCAAAGGGGTCCGGATTCAGCAAGAACCCCAAATAAGCGAAGCTTACGGGATCTACCATTTCTTTCTGGAAGACCCCGATGGGTATGCGCTGGAAATCCAGCGGTTTTTAGATCCCCGTTGGGATGGGGGGAAATAAGGGGATCAGAAGAGGGCCAGCTGTTGGGCGGGCGCCTTTCCATTGAGGAGGATGAAAGGTTTCGAGCGTTGGGTGTTGATCCCCAGAGCTTTCAACTGGCTGAGTTGTTGGATGGTGGATCCCCGGCGCGCGTAGAGTATTTTCTCAACCCCCTTCGGGCCGATCCCCGGAACCCGCAGCAGCATCTCCCGGGGTGCGGTGTTGATTTCAAGGGGTTGGTGGGCCAAGTGGATCTTGGCCCAGGCTAATTTTGGATCTCGATCGAGGGGCAGATCGCCCCGGCCTTCGAAAGGCAACTCTTCCAAAGCATACCCGTAATCCCGCATCAAATAGAAGGCCTGGTATAAACGATGTTCCCGTTTCAAGGGGGAGGGAGCTTGGTTTTCGAGGGGGGTATCAGGGATGGGGTTGAATGACGAATAATATGTCCGCGCCAGGCCCAAATGGTCGTGTAACTTCGCGGTCAGATCCAGGATCTCGAGATCGCTTTCCCCGGCACCACCCACCACAAATTGGGTCGCTGACGAGGCCCAGGTCCCGTTCCAGGCCCGGTGAGGAGGTTTCTCGCGACGGATCTCCTCCATCCAGCGCAGTGGAGACAGCAATTCGGTGTGGAAATCCTTCAAGGGGGCTAGGGTGCGCAACCGTTCCGGGCTGGGGGATTCAAGGTTAATGGAAACCCGGTCCGCTAAGAGCATGGCCTGTTCTACCTGGTCCCTTTCGGCGCCGGGCATGATCTTCAGGTGCAGGTAGCCCCGGTAGGCGTACTTTTGGCGCAGGATCTCCGCTGTGGCCAACAATCGATCCTGGGTTTGCACGCCACCTCCTCCCAGTCCAGAACTGAGAAAGACCCCTTCCACCATCCTGGCTCTGTTCATGGACATATACAAGGTTGCGAACTCATCGGGTTGGAAACTCACCCGCCGGTAATCGCGACCCGAGCGGAAGGGGCAGTAAAAACAATCCCTTTCGCAAACCGAGCTCAATAACGTTTTGAGGAGTTTGACTTGTCCTCCGTTGGGCAAGACAGCTCTACTCACCCTCACGGCATCCCGCTCGCGTGATGTGAGCGGAGGGCAGCCGATGTCCTCGGCGGCTTCCAGATGCATTTGGCTGGTCAGGTATCGCAGGCGGGCGTAATCGTCCATACCATTATCATAGCACAAATGTTCTAGTTGTCGAGGATAAGATTTCAAAATATAAAGACGGAGACCCGATAGGATGAGATGGGGAGGGTAGGGGACGGTCGTCGATTATCGAGCGACGGTCCAGGATCGTTTGGCTGGGCGCTTGATGGCTGTTTTTAAAAGGTGGGGATGGTGGCGTTTCCGTGGGGTATGATCCCAATGTGGGCCTCAGGAGGCAGGGCGGGGAGAAGCGTTTCCAGCGCGGAAGGTAGGTCTCTTTGGGGGGTCAGATGGAGGCGCATGACGTCTTCAGCCTCCATATCTGAGATGATGTAGAAGGAAATACGGGAGGCGTCTCGGGCAAAGAGATACGCTTTATGGGGGCCGACCCGGAACTCAGCCTTTTGGAACCGGTCCAATATCGCGTCAAGAGATGGGGTGTTTACCATCCAGTTTTCGAACGCTTGGTCGCCGCTGCCCTCCGGGCAAGCCGCTGCCATGAGTACCGTACCCCCTTTGCGGATAACCCGGGAAGCGTGAGCGAGGGCTTTTTGAGCCTGATAGAGATTAATGTCTTTGGGGTGTCCCCCAGGGGAGATGATAAGCAGGTTAAAGGGATGGTCCACCTCGACCTGATACATATCCTTCACCAGCGGTATACCCGCTGCCATCACTTCTGGGGGAGGCCCCGCGACTATGTGGACGATGTCTTTTTCATCGTTGAGGATGGTGTTAAGGGCGAAATGAACGCCGAGCATATCACCCATCTCCTCCACATCCTTCCGGGCGGGGTTGTCTTGAAATTCACCCAGCCGGGATCGGGGATCGGTCATCATGGCGTGGTTGGCGTTGATCGTCTCCCGTCCTGCCAGCCCGATCACAGCGCCCTTCACCCCTCCGGAGAACCCCATGAATTGGTGCGGTTCGATATTTCCCACCACGATCCTCAGCGACGCCTGCGCATAGGCGCGATTGATCCACACTGGGGTGCCCCGGTTTGTTACGCCGAGATGAACCAGATTCTGGGTGTCATCACAATCATGGCTGATCACCTTGTACCGGGAGAGGATATCCCGGGGGACCACCCGGGGAAATTCGTCCTCTGGCATGGGAGGATGGGCCCCGTTGGCGATGAGGAGGGTGGTGCGCTCCGGCGGGATACCTATCTTGGTCAGCTCTTCTAGCAAAGGAGGGTAAAGGTCCTGGTGGGGAATGGGCCGGGTTTTATCGTTGATGGCGATCGCCGCGGTGGAAAGACCTCTGTAGGTATTTAAATCGCTTCGGTGAAGGGATTCTTTTACCGTTTGGCGGGGCCGGTTTACCGGCGGTTTGTGGTGGGGGGATATGACATCTACATCCAGACCCTCAGGTAAAGAGAAGGATAACGAGGATGTCCCATAAGGGACAGTGTAGGTTGGCATAGGAATTGCCCTGCCATAAAAAATGAGCTGACAAACGAACCGGGTCCCGAAACGGGACCCGGTTTGTGATCTGTAACCCTGTGCTAAATGCTCGCCCCTATGCGGTGAATGGCGAAACTGTTGTCGTCTTTGAGGACTTCGGACTTGGTCAGGCGGCCGTTGCAGATCGCCAGAAGCTCGTTGAAAACCGCTTCGCCGGCTTCCGCCATGGTCATCTCCCCCCGCAGCAACCCGCTGATATCCAGGTCCACAGTGTCTTGCATCTTTTCATAGGAACGGGCGTTGCCGGTGACCTTGATGGTGGGCATGATGGGATGAGAGGAAGCATGCCCACCGCCCGTGGAGAAGACGTTCACATGGCAGCCCGCAGCCGCCATGCTGCTGATGGATTCCGCACCGTGCCCGGGTCCGTACATGACATACAATCCGGGCTCATCGCTGGTGGGCGGTTGGGCGATATCCAGGTAATCGATGACCGGGCCGCTGCCGCCCTTCTTTACGGCCCCCATGGATTTCTCCTCGATGGTGGTCAGCCCGCCGACCATATTGTCTCCCGTGGGTTGGGACCCGCGGATGTCCTCGCCGCTTTCCAGAGCCCGCTGTTCGATGTGTTTTACACCGGCGATGATCTTTTCCGCCACTTCCTCGTTGACCGCGCGGCTGGTGAGCCATTCCTCACAGCCCATCCACTCCGAACATTCTGCCAGGATCACCCGTCCTCCGGCTTCGATGAGCTTATCGGCGCACACACCGGTGGCCGGGTTGCTCGCCAACCCGGAAGTGGTGTCGGAGGTGCCGCACTCTGTGCTCAATAGGAGTTTAGAAAGGGGCACTTCTTCCCGATGAAGGTCGCTCAATTGCCGGGAGATGCGGGCCGCTTCGCGGGTGGCTTTTTCGGTGGCTGCGATAAACCCGCCTGACTTACGCATGTTGACCACTGCGATCGGCTTGCCGGTGTCCGCCACATCATCAGCCAGATCATAAGCCGTCATCCCTTCTTCCTTGAAATGATCGACGATGACCACCCCGCCCACGTTTGGGTTGCGGGCTGTACCGGCTAAAAAGCGCCGGGTCATGCGCAAGTCCGGCCGGACCTGGCAGCGGCCTAAGGGGTGGGTGATTGCGATGGCGTTGGCGATGATGTCCGCTACCCGTTCGCAAAGGCGGTTGGCATAGATGGTCCCCGACATGATTAACACATGATTCCGGATCCCGACTGATCCGTCAGGTCGAACGTACCCTTTGAACGTTGTCATTGGCATCTCCTTAACTTCCTTCATACTTGTCACCGCGTCCCCGGTTGCTTTCCACGTTGTGGACGTGGACGTGGTTTCCTGGTTGAATATCCTTCACTGCGGACCCGATGCTCAACCCGTACTTGATGACCGGCTTTCCCTTGGGGATGGGTTTTGTGGCCATCTTGTGCCCGTAGGGAATTTCATCCTGAGCCTCGATGACCTTTTCCCCCACCTCCACTTTCGTGCCTTTGGGGATTTCGTCGGCGACATTGGTGGTGACATTATCTTCTTCATCTACGGTGAAAACGCGAATGGTCATACGCATCTCCTTATTCTTCGAATGTTTTATCCAATTCTTCTCCCGGGACATCAAAGACCGTATTGTGAGGCGGCAGAGGCTCCCGCGTCATCCATTCCGGAAGGCGGTCGTCCGCCTCAGTGAAGCCGGCCATGTGGTTGAATTTCCTCTCCAAGCGGATGCTCTCTCGGCCCAGTTTGGTGAGGATGTCCTCTCCCACATCCCAATCGTAGATGGCATTCAGCAGGTTGGGGATGAGCTCAGGGGCGGATCCATATCCGAATCCCGAGAATATACAGGCGCCCAGGGTGTCATATCCGGCCATCTGGTACTGACTCTGACGGGAGAGTTCCACCTGTCCCTCCGGGCGCAGGTGGTCGATATCAGCCCGAATGGTCAACCCTGAGGTGTGGTCAGCACCCTGGGGGGAGGTGGCGTAGGTCACACCGGTCCCTTTCAAAGCGCGGGGGTCATAGGCGGAAATGGCCTGGTTTTTCACCGTGGGCACGCGGGTGATGTTGAAGATTTTCCCGGTCATCCCCGCCCCGTTGCCGAGGATTCTCCCCAAGGGGGTATCGGCTTTGATCTCTTTCACCAGTTTGAGGGCACCTTCCGGGTCCCCAAACTCGAAGAATCCCGCTTCCGCCGCCACGCCTAATGCAGCCCCAATCTCGATGGTGTCCAACCCCAGATCGTTAAGAAGGTAATTGATCCTGGCCACATCATCCAAGGTATCCAAACCCAGGTTGGAGCCGACCAGGCCCAGGGTTTCGTATTCCATGGGGGAGACGGTGACCTCACCGTCCTCCGTCGTCATGACATTGGAGCTTTGGATGACACATCCTGCCATACAGGCATGGGTGGTTTCGCACTGCTTCCCGCGGGAGAGGAGGGTTTCACGCAAATGTTCCCCGGATAGGTTCTCAGCTTTCTCAAATTGGCCGCTGGAAAAGTTGCGAGTGGGGAGGACGCCGACGCTGTTGGCCATCATCGTCATCGCTGCCGTGCCGTAGTCCTGGTAGACCTTGGTTTGCGGATGGGCAAGCAGGGCTTGGATGTAATCTTGGCGTGTTTCTTTAAGGTGATCCGGGTGAGCAGCGGGTGGATTATCCCCTTGGCTGCCGTCGATGACAATCGCTTTAAGTCCTTTAGAACCCATCACAGCCCCAAGTCCCCCTCGGGCCGCGATGCGAGACGGTACTTGATCTTTATCCAAATTCTGGATCCCGGCTGCTCGCAATCCCCGTTCTCCTCCCTGCCCGATGAGGGCAATGGCGGCGTTATCCCCGTAGTGTTCGATGAGCTTCTCTGCCGCATCGTAAACGCCCAGGCCGGGGAGATCATCCCTGCGCTCGAATGTTACCCCTTCTGTGGTTAAGTGGAGCACCCACCAACCTTCATCTGCTGGCTGCCCCTCGATGATCAAGGCTTTGATCCCCAGCAGGCTGAGCTGTCGACCTGTGCGTCCCCCTGCGTTGGCCTCTTTGACACCGCCCGTGAGGGGGCTTTTTCCCCCAATAGAAATGCGGTCGCAGCTGGAAAGCTTATGACCCACCAGTAAACCTGGGGCGAAGATGAGTTTGTTATTCGGGCCCAGAGGGTCACATCTGGCATCCACTTCATCGACCAGGATACGGGCTAGTAAGCCCCGTCCCCCCAACTGCTCCCAACCATCGGGGACAGGTTCGGTCTGAAACTCTTGTGTTTCTGTATTGACTCGCCAAACGTTGTAAAAATCCTTTTCTTCTGCCATTCAAAACACCTACCAATCTTTTCGGATAATTTCTTTGGGGAGGTTCTCAATCTCCCAAGTCTTCGAATCCACTTCTAACGATAACCCCGGAAGGTGCAGGCTGGATTGGGGTTTTCCAAAAACCCAAACTTCGCGGAGGTCCAGATCAGGTTCCAGCTCTCCGGTGTGCTGAACTGCGGGGCCTAAAGGTAACAAGGAACCCTCTCGGCCAAAGAGGGGGATATGTTCCAGAGGGACGTTCTGGTCCTGGACCGCAGTGGGGCCTTCCAGGCGGTCTCCCGTCCAAAGGTCGTACCATGTACCTTTCGGGAGGTAGTAGGAGACCGTTCCTTCCTGGTTGAGGACCGGCACGACCAGAAGGGAGGGACCCAGCATGTATTGGTGTTCATAACACCACACGGAACGCTCTTCGGGGAACGCCAAAGGCATGGCTCGCATGACAGGTAAACCATTCCTTTGCGCTTCCAGGGCGCAGGCTTGTAAGTAGGGGATCAATCGGTAGCGCCACTCCAGCCATTCCTTGACGATCTTTAGGGCTTCTTCTCCGTACACCCATGGTTCGCGCCGCCCCAGGCCGTGGAAGCGGGCGTGGGATGTCATCAATCCGGCTTGGGCCCAGCGGATGTAGAGGGTCGGATCCGGTTCACCGATCGCGAAACCGCCGATGTCATGGCTGTAAAAGGGAGCCCCGCTCATCCCCCAGGAAAGCCCGCCCCGGATGCTGGCGGCCAGTCCTTCCCAATCGCTTTGCGGGTCGCCACCCCATTGGATGGGGTAACGCTGACTCCCGATCCAGCCCGCGCGGCCCCAGACCAACGCTCCATCCTCACAATATTCTTGAGAAGCGCTGTAGGCACAGCGGTTGTAAAGGACAGAATAGATATTATGGAGGCGTTCACCGGTGTCTCCGTTGTGGGCCACGACATCCACAGGGATGGATTCCCCGTAATCCGTCTTCATGACGCTGACCCCGATGTCGAAGAGGGATTTGTGGGCATCCCGGAACCACTGGCAGGCGCCGGGGTTGGTGAAGTCGATGATACCGCTGGGCATCAAATGTGGGTAGAGGGTGTCAAAAGGCCAGGGCAACCAGCGATGGATGTATGGTTCTCCTGCTTCGTTCTTAAGCAGATACCCTTTGTCAGCGAGTTCATTGAAGAGAGGGTTGTGGATGGAGATATATGGATATTCCCAAAGGCAAAGCCGGAAGTTCAACTCCTTCAATTGCTGGACGAATTCCTCTGGATGAGGATACCGTTGGGGGTCCCACTGGAAGTCGAAGCGGGTCTCCATTTTATGCCACGCTCGACCATCGAGGACGATCAGGTCGCAGGGAATTTCCTCCTCCCTGAGTTGGCGGGCGGCGTCCAAGGCGTCCGCCGCTGTTTGATAATAGGCACGGGACATCCAGGCCCCGTAACTCCAGCGCGGCGGTTGCGTCGTTTTCCCCGTCAGGGAGGTATAGGTATCGATCAGCGCAGCGGGGCTGTCCCCAGCCAGGAAGAAGAGGTCCAATTCGGGATCAGGCACGTTGAGAATGTATCCCCGATGAGACCATTGCGGATAGCCTACTCCATGGAGGACTCGGTGGGCTGTGTGGACGAGCAGACCCCATCCGGCGTGGCTCCACGCAAAGGGGACATTTTTGTAGGACCGTTCGGCATTAATGGTGAAAGCGTCCTGGTTCCAATTGTCGATCAACTGTCCTTTACGGCTCAAGGGGCCGTACTTTTCACCCAGACCGTAGACGGTGTGGTCGTGGGGGAGGTTGAAGGAGACCAGCCATTCGCGATCGCTCTTTCCAAAAGGCATCCAGCGTAAATGACCTTCAATGCCACAGTCCGTGACCGATTCGAGCAGACGTTTCCCCGCATGATTAAAGGTGACGCACAAAGGGTTGTTGTGGAGCTCAAACGTCGTCTCCCCGGATTGGATCCGGTAACCATCCTCCAGTTCCGAAACACCGACATCGACTTCCTGTGGGGGAGCGTTCAGCATGCCGTAGTCCTCCCGCTCCTGGGGGAGGAAGCGAAGACGAACGACTTTGGGCGCGTAGAAGGTCACCTCAAGCGGCCCGAGATGGGTCAAAAACCGGATCCCTTGGGGGATATTACACTGGAAGGTGATGGTCTCCAAACGCTGGAAACCTTCCTGGTTTTTTACTTCCGGATTGTAATTCATCCTATTCCACCTCTACTCGTATGCTGTCTTATCCCATTGTTCGATGAACTTTTGAATGCCCTCTGGCGTGTAGGGGTGATGGGCACCGTCTTTATAGATGGAAATATTGGCGGTGACGATATCTGCTCCAGCTTTAGCAGCGTTGACAATTTGGCGCGAGTTTCTGGTGGCGGCGACAAGGATTTGTGTGTCGAAGTCATAATTGTCACGGATGGTGACCAGGTCCTTGACGAAATCCGTGATCGGTTCAGCGTTGGCTTCTTTCCAACCGATAAAGGGGGAGACATAGTACGCACCAGCCCGCATGGCATGTAGCGCTTGCATACAAGAGAAGACAAGGGTGCAGTTGACTCGGATCCCTTTTTCCGTTAGAACGCGGATGGCTTTGAAGGCTGGTTCTACGGATTGGATCTTAATCACAAAATTGGGAGAGATGGAAGCCAGTTTTTGCGCTTCCTCCACCATCTTGTCAGCGTCCATGATATGGGGATTGACCTCCACTGAAATCGTTTTATCCGTCCCTTCAAACAAAGACGCGATATCGCGAATCGCCGTCAAAAAGGGTTTCCCTGATAATTTTATGTATTTTGGATTTGTGGTCACTCCGTCGATATCAAAGGCATCTAAAGCATACGATATCTCATCAGTATTGGCGCTGTCTAAAAAGAACTTCATTTGGGAGAACCTCCTCTGTTATGTTGATTACATGAGATTGACATTTCATTTCATACCGGTGGTAGCAATGCCGGTGGTGATATTTTTCTGTAAAAACGCGAAGACAAACGTGATCGGTAAGAGTGTCAATACGGTCATGGCCAGGATGAGATGCCATTGGATATTAAGCTGTCCCTGGAATGAGTTCAAACCCACCTGCAACGTAAAATATTCGCTTTCCGTGAGCACAATCAGAGGCCACAGGAAGTCATTCCAGCGCCACATCACCGAAAAAATGGTTAAAACCGCCAAAGCGGGACGCGCGAGAGGCATGATAATTTGGGCGTAAATGCGCCATTCACTCGCCCCATCGATACGGGCCGCGTCGATTAACTCATCCGGGATGGTCAACATGTACTGCCGGAGCAAAAATACCCCAGTGGGCGTGGCTGCTCCGGGGACGATCAGGGCGGTGAGGGTGTTGTTCCAGCCCACCTTGGTGATGACCAGGTAAATGGGAACCATGACGACTGAAATTGGGACCATCAGGGTGCTGATCATGACCAGGAAGATCGCGTTTCGTCCTGGATATTTATATTTACTTAACCCAAAAGCGGCCATGCTGTTGACGATCAGGGTCAGGATGGTAGCCAGGACCGTGACGATGACGCTGTTGCGCAGATACCTGCCGAAGTTGAAGCTTTTCACGCCTTCCCTGTAATTCTTGAGGTTGAAGCTGACGCTTTCGACGGGCTCACGATCTTTTATATTTGCTTTAATGATCTCATCAGAATTCTCGGGATCTACAAACTGGCACTCCAGGCCCACCCGCCGCACCTGGGCGAGTCGTCTTGTTGAACCGTCCTCCAGGGCGACATCGTATAAAGGCAGAGGCTCATCATAACCTTGGATCTCCACCTTTTCCTGGCGATAAGGCAGGATTCGTGGGGGGAAGCGAGCGATTTCGCCGGGTGTTTTAAAGGAGGACAACACCAACCACAGGACCGGGCCGAACATGATCAGGACGCCAAATCCCAGATAGAGATAGGTAAAGATGTCAGTGATGTGTAATTTTCCTCGGCCCTTGGTACGGAATAAAAAATTCTTGATCTTTTCCATTTAAACCTCCTCTCCCTGCAGGCTCATCTGCAGCAGTGTGAGGACGATGAGAACCAGCGCCATGCATAAGGAAGCGCTGGCAGCCAGGCCGAAGTGTTTCACAGAGCTGGCAAACCCGTTGTTGTAAATATATTGGACCAAGAAGAGGGTGGCTGTACCCGGCCCCCCTCTGTTAAAGGCGAACACCAAGTCGAAGATCTGCACCGCCCGGATCAGCGAGAGGACCAGGACCACGGTCATGGTGGGCATTAAGAGGGGTAAAGTGATTCTGAAAAAGGATTGGAACCGGTTCGCGCCGTCGATCTCAGCCGCTTCGTATAGTGCAGTTGGGATGGACTGCAGTCCAGCCAGGAGGATCAGGGTGTAAAACCCCATATAAGCCCAGATGCTGATGATCACCACCCAGAAGCGAGCCCAAGACGCATCGACCAAAAAGGGCATCTTATCGAAGCCCAAATTGACAAGGATGCCATTCAAGAGGCCATTTTCCTGTAAGATCCATTTCCAAATTAAAGCCACCACAATCGGGGAAAGAAGCACGGGATAGAAGTATACGCTCCTAAAAAAACCGCGAGCTTTGATCTCCCTGTTCAGAACCAGGGCGGTGATCAGGGATATGATGATCATCAGGCTGACCTGGGAGATCACATAGAAAGCTGTGTTATGGACGGCCCTCCAAAATAGGTCTTCCTGGCAGGTGTTGGGATTAAGATAATTTTCACAGGAGAGAAGTTTCCCAAAATTTGAGAAACCGACCCAACTGCGTTCCAATAATTGAAATTCTGTGCCTCCTGTGAAAGCGTAGCCGAAGTTCATCAGCATAGGGGTGAGGATGAAGATACCGAAAATAAGCAGGTTGGGGAGCACAAAAAAGTAGGCGATATTGCTCCTGCCTAGCAAGCGCTGGATGGGCGCGAAGAGGATATCTACGATTTTGATGAAAGTATCGACAAGTGTATTAAAAACTCCGTCCAAAAAGGACTTAATTCGAATTGTGAGTTTAACCTGATTTGAAATCATAGGTACGCTCCCACAATGATCCTCTCTGCGCCGTGATATTCCCTATCCATTTTTTAACTCCATGCGTTGTTTCGCAGGATCATTATACAGCTTTGCGGTCCCGCAGGGAGTGAATAGAGATCCCTCCCTGCGAGACCATGGTGATTAAGTCTATTGTTCCGCCTCGGCGATGGCGTCGTCGATGTCCTGCTGCAGGCGCTGGACGGCCTCATCGAGGGTCAGCTCGCCTGCCAGGTACTGGGCGATGCGGTTGGCGCTGTTGCGGTAGTAGGCGAAGGCGTAGGGGTGGACGTTGAGCTGGACGGCCTGGTCCTGAAGCTTGGGCACCTCCGCTGTGAAGGTGGCCAGGGCGTTGAGGACGGACTCGTTGTCGGTGTTGAAATCCACACCTTCGGAGGCCACGCCTTTGTGAGCGGGCAGGGCCAGCGTCTTGGCCGAGAATTCGCTGTAGTTCTCAGGTTGGATCAAGAACTCGACCAGGGTGGCGACCTCTTCGGGATGTTCAGTGTCCGCAAAAGCGGCCACAGCTGAACCGCCGGCCACGCCTGTGCTGCCGCCCTCTCCGGTGGGGTTGGGGACGACGACCCAGTCAAAAGCGTCGCCGACATCGCCGGCCACACCGTTGATCTGCCAGCTGCCGGACATGCACATGACCAGGTTGGCGTTCTTGAAGTCGTCGATGCAGCTGTTGAGGCTGTCGCCCACCATCCAGACCTCGGAGGGGGTGATGTCGTCCTCGTGCCACTGTTTGAGCAGCGTGGCAAAGTCACGGAACCCCTGGGTGTCGATCTGGAAGTCGCCGTCTTCGGTGATCAGTTGGGCGCCCATGCTCATGGCCGGTCCTGCGAAGCGGTGGCCGGTGCGGTCGATGGAGATGGCGTAGTCCACACCGGTGGCTTCCGCGACCTGGGTGGTGATATCGGTCCACTCATACCAGGTGGTGCCTTCGCCGGGGAGCTCTATGTCGGCCTGCTCGAAAAGGGTCTTGTTGACATAGGGTCCGGTCACGGTGTAGGCATCGGGGAAGCCGCCGTAGCCCATGGCTTCCAGGATGGGGGCCGGGAAGTTCTCCTCGTAGAAATCGGGGTCCTCCAGGTAGTCGCGCAGGTCAAGCATTTTGCCCTGGAAGGCGCCGAAGTTGGTGATGCGGGCCAGGTCGGGACCTTCGCCGCTGTCCACCTGGACGGGGAGCTGCTCGTCGATGGTTTGGTAAGGCACCACGTCGAGCACGACCTTGATGTCCGGATGCTCCTCCATGAACTTGTCCAGGATGCCCTCCATGACCTCGGCCTCGTTCCCGTCCGCGTAGTACGTGAAGCGCAGCTCCACAGCTTCCGCTTCTTCTTCTACTTCTTCGCCTTCCGCCTCGGCGATGGCGTCGTCGATGTCCTGCTGCAGGCGCTGGACGGCCTCATCGAGGGTCAGCTCGCCTGCCAGGTACTGGGCGATGCGGTTGGCGCTGTTGCGGTAGTAGGCGAAGGCGTAGGGGTGGACGTTGAGCTGGACGGCCTGGTCCTGAAGCTTGGGCACCTCCGCTGTGAAGGTGGCCAGGGCGTTGAGGACGGACTCGTTGTCGGTGTTGAAATCCACACCTTCGGAGGCCACGCCTTTGTGAGCGGGCAGGGCCAGCGTCTTGGCCGAGAATTCGCTGTAGTTCTCAGGTTGGATCAAGAACTCGACCAGGGTGGCGACCTCTTCGGGATGTTCAGTGTCCGCAAAAGCGGCCACAGCTGAACCGCCGGCCACGCCTGTGCTGCCGCCCTCTCCGGTGGGGTTGGGGACGACGACCCAGTCAAAAGCGTCGCCGACATCGCCGGCCACACCGTTGATCTGCCAGCTGCCGGACATGCACATGACCAGGTTGGCGTTCTTGAAGTCGTCGATGCAGCTGTTGAGGCTGTCGCCCACCATCCAGACCTCGGAGGGGGTGATGTCGTCCTCGTGCCACTGTTTGAGCAGCGTGGCAAAGTCACGGAACCCCTGGGTGTCGATCTGGAAGTCGCCGTCTTCGGTGATCAGTTGGGCGCCCATGCTCATGGCCGGTCCTGCGAAGCGGTGGCCGGTGCGGTCGATGGAGATGGCGTAGTCCACACCGGTGGCTTCCGCGACCTGGGTGGTGATATCGGTCCACTCATACCAGGTGGTGCCTTCGCCGGGGAGCTCTATGTCGGCCTGCTCGAAAAGGGTCTTGTTGACATAGGGTCCGGTCACGGTGTAGGCATCGGGGAAGCCGCCGTAGCCCATGGCTTCCAGGATGGGGGCCGGGAAGTTCTCCTCGTAGAAATCGGGGTCCTCCAGGTAGTCGCGCAGGTCAAGCATTTTGCCCTGGAAGGCGCCGAAGTTGGTGATGCGGGCCAGGTCGGGACCTTCGCCGCTGTCCACCTGGACGGGGAGCTGCTCGTCGATGGTTTGGTAAGGCACCACGTCGAGCACGACCTTGATGTCCGGATGCTCCTCCATGAACTTGTCCAGGATGCCCTCCATGACCTCGGCCTCGTTCCCGTCCGCGTAGTACGTGAAGCGCAGCTCCACAGCTTCCGCTTCTTCTTCTACTTCTTCTTCGGGGGTTGGCTCTTCCTCCACTTCAGGGGTTGTTGTTTTGCAGGCCGTCAATGATACGGCTGTGATGATGAGAAGTGAGAGTAAGATCCAAAGAATTCTTTTGGATTTCATACTTTTCTTCCTCCTTGAATAAATCTGAAATAGTCATCTTTTTTCATAAACGTAGAATGGATCGTGTTATTTTCCTCCACATCACCTCCTGTTTTAAGTCAAGTGTAGGATAGGGATATCGAACATATTGGCCAGCGCACACAATTCTGGGAGATAATTGCCGTAGGTAATAGAAATATGGTGTTCTAAACCTTCATGGAGTATGGTTTCGATGATTTGATCTGCGGGTTTATCAAAATGGAGCAGGCCCGAGGTGCCGGAAAAGCTTTGTGGGGCGCGTATCATCTCACCGCTGCCTACCACCAATCGATAGTCACCGGTGGCTTCGCTGATACGGGCCACGGTCACCCGACCTGGTTTGAGGGGGAACTCCATTAATAAAGGCAACTCACGGTTGGAATGGATAGTGACCCGCTTCTCTTTTTCTGGATCCGCCATGGATAGAGGGGCTAAGCCGCAATGCCAGAGGACCAGGGCATCGCGCGCCTGGTCAACAGAAACCATATCCGTCAGGAATGCAGGTTGATGGCTGAGCCATTGGAGCATGAGCAGGGTGACTGTGCCATTGACATCGGCCTCACAACTGCAGGGCGTCATTTCGTCCGTAAGCATAGACATGGCCCCGCAGGCAGCGCATCCCACATCGGTAAAAAATTCCGGCCAACAGCGAACCGCGAAGCCGTTTAATTGGTCCCTTTTCGCTATGTGCTGCAAAGTGAGATAGGTGCTGAGGCTTTTCTGGGTGGCTTCCGGGTTCATCTCATCTAAATTGGAGACTACGCGCGCCAGGGTGTCCCTGACCGCCTGTGTTTGGGAAGGCTTGATATTTTGCAAATCATGGAATATGTCTTCTTGCAGACGATATTGAACGATTTCCACCCCAAATATTTTCTTAAGGCGTTTTGGATCGTAAAGGCACGTTTCAAACCCCTGAGGATTTTCTCCTATGCGACCTACGCGAGCTCCCCGGAGCAGACGGCGGACATGACCGGCCCGGGCCAGGGTTTCGATCGTGTCTACCACAGATGGATCATCCGGGTTGGCATACACATACTCATACCAAAAACCTGCTCTGGTGAGGGCTTGGCCGGCTAAATTTATCCCGCAAAAGGAGTTCAAACGCAATCGCCCACCGGTGTGGGGTTCGGGCACAGCCCAGAGGAGGAGGGGTGTATCCAGCTCTTTCGCGATGGTTTTAACCATGGAGCTGTCAGCGAAGGTAGCCTGGAAGATGACGAGCAAATCAAGCGGGCTCCCCCTCAACTCCTGAATGCAGTCTTTTACCTGCGCTGTGTCCATCACCAACCCTTCCGGGCCGGAGAGATCCATCCCAGCCCCCAGAAGGTTCGCCCTGGCAGCGTCTGTTTTTTCCTTGGCAAATTCGATGTCGAAGGTAGGACGGGCGATGGATATAAAAGCTAGATGGAGATCCGACATACTTAACTCTCCGTTTGGAAAAAGAAGTCCAATAAAGCCAGGGAGGCAGCGCCAATCACACCAGCTCGCCAGCCAAAGCGAGTGGGGCGGAGGTCGACCTTTTCGCCGATGCCGCAAAAAGCCGTCTCCTGCATGACTTCCTGGGTGATGGGGAGGATAAGATCTTCACCTTGGGCGAACATGCCGCCCAATAAAATCATTTCCGGGTTGAGGATGTTGACCAGATTTGCTAGGGCGAGACCGAGGTAGCGGATCTGATCAGCGATCATCTTCTGGGTGAGTTCGTCACCTTCCCGGGCCGCAGTGAATATTTTTTCGATGGGGTCTCGCCCGTTTTCCTGACCTAAATGCCGAGCCAATAAAGATTCCGGGTTTTGTTCAGCGAGCTTCTCGGCCTTTTTGATAAGGACAGGCTCAGAGACCAACGTCTCCAAACAGCCCCGATTCCCGCATTCACAAAGATCCCCGCCATCAGGGATCATAATCGTATGCCCGATCTCGCCTGCGCTCGCTCTTACCCCCCGATATACCTGTCCGTTGACGACGAGTCCGGCGCCAACCCCGATGCGACCGTACACGAAAGCCATGACATTGACATCGCGGCCATCCCCAAAGAATGCTTCACCCACCGCCATGGCGCGCACGTTGTTATCCACACGGACGGGGAACCCGGTTTCTGCTTCCAGGACATCTTGAATCTTGACCTCTTTCCATCCCAAACGGGGGGCCATGACATTGACGCCGGTTTGGTGATTGACCAGACCCGAAGCGCCGACACCCACCCCGAGAATTTTGTCCTTTTCTATGTGGTTTTCAGTGATCAACCCCTTGATTTCCGCAGATATACAGTCGAGTATTTGGGATGCGGGGGATTCTGGATCGTATGCCACGATGCGGTTGTCGATGATTTCCGCATAAAGGTCCGTGAGGGCGACGCGAAATAAACCCACGCCGATGTGGACCCCGATCGCATATCGAGCTTGAGGGACCAGGCGGAGCATAGTCCGCGGCCGGCCGACCCGCCGCTTTCCGGGAGCTTCGTCAGCATCTGATTCTTCCTCGACGACCAGCCCTTGATCGATGAGCTCTTTGATCAGGTTGGTCACTGTAGCGGAGGATAGGGAAGTGCTTTTGGCAATGCCAGCCCGGGAGAGCGATCTCTCGTGCAGAAAGCTCATTAAAATCGTTTGCAGATTGTGGGCCTTTAAGGAATTGATATTGGTTCCTGAAAAGGGAAGGGGGGCCATAATCACCCTTTGAATTATTTTATTTAGTTAATAAAATAATATTGCGGTCTCTATTTTACGGGGTTTAGCCGTTTTTGTCAAGCAGATCGTGGTCTGGGGCCATATAAGATGTTTTTATTTGGCGGGAAACAAAGCTGGGGCAAGGCGGGTATGGATCCGTGCCGGAATGGGGCGGTGTTGGATGATATCGGACATATCGCGAGGACATGGCAGGAGAAGCCAGGGGTTGCATCGTTCTCCGGGGGCGGGATTTAATGGAATACAGGGAAGGGCAAGCGGCTTTCCCTGCTACAAGGCTTTCGGCCTGTTAAGCTGGCAAGCATCTGGGGGTGAACACCATGGGATATAGGGGGCATGGATGGATAAAGAGGAAAGGGTGGTTGCTGTCTTGTGTGTTTATGATCCTGGGTGTGAGTCGGTGTTAGGCAGAAATGGGGTCGTGGTCCAAGGGTATCAAGGTTATTAGGGAAGCCTTGCTCGTACTATGGGAAAAGTTGATGGAAAAGGGTCTGGAGTTTGAAAAGGGGAGTTGACAAGGATCTAAAAAACAGTTAAAATCTTTACGTTTGTGATAAGTATCATTATCGCAACCATAATGCAGGGAGCCCTTAGGAGCGGTATATGACCTCTCACAATCCACATACGATCACAGAGGCGATCCAAGCCTATCTGGACAGTGTGCAGCTCTCCCGTTCGGAGAACACGGCCCGTACATATGGGAATGCCATGCGCTCATTTGCTTTCTCTCTGGAGGAACGGGGTCGGGATGTCGATGAAACGGAGGTATCTCAGCTCAGCGAAGATTTCATCACCGAATTTGCAGCGGATTTGAAAGGATATGCCCCCAACACAGAGCAGCTCTACCTCAGCGCAGTGACAGGGTTTTATGAGTATTTAGCGGCAGAAGGTCTCTCAAAAATCAACCTGCCCCGTTTGCGGATGCTGATCAAAAGACGTTCAAGGAGACCGGGGCAGCGATTGCCCCAATTCCCAAAATCGGATATTGAGGAAGTAATAGACTATGCGAAAGGTTTGCATCGGCTCCCCGCGGAGCATGAGCGGAAAAGGCTCCAAAATTTGCGAGATCGGGCCTTCATCCTCACCCTGGCGGACACAGGGATGCGGGTTCATGAAGCCTGCCACCTGCGCCGGGGCGATCTGGATTGGCATGAGGCCAAAGCCGTGATCATCGGCAAAGGCAATCGGCAGGCTGTGGTCCGCTTTTCCGAGAGGTCACTGAATGCGTTGCGAGATTACCTCAACGCCCGGGCTGAGTTGGATGGGGCCTTCGGGCGGTCGCTGACCTCACTGCCCCTCTTCGCCCGCCATGACCGTGGCGCAGGTGATCGCATCGAGCCGATCAGCACCACTACAGGGCGGAACATCGTCCGGGACCGCGTCCGGGAGTGTTTGGGAAGAAAAGCTGAGGGGACGATCACGCCTCATTCCTTCCGGCATTACTTTGTCACCGAGGTGCTTCAAGGGTCCGGTGGAAATATCAAATTGGCTCAAAAGTTGGCCCGCCATAAAAATATTCAGGTGACCCAACGCTACGCACACCTCAGCGATGACGAGCTGGATCGGGGATATTGGGATATATTTAAGGACAAATAGAGCGAGGGAAAAAGATGCAATATCGACCATTTGGAGCGTTGGATTGGCAGGCTTCTGTCTTAGGTTTTGGTTGTATGCGTTTGCCGACCCGGGATGGTGAACCAGGCGCCATCCGGGAGGAAGAAGCGGCTGATATGATCCACTATGCTATCGATCACGGGGTTAATTATCTGGACACAGCGTATCCTTACCACGATGGACAGAGCGAGCCTTTTCTGGGACGAATCCTGCATGGGAAGTATCGGGAGAAGGTAAAACTGGCTACCAAGTTGCCCTGTTGGAAGGTGGAAAAGAAAAGCGATTTTGATCCTCTGCTCAATGAGCAGCTGGACCGGTTGCAAACTGATCAGATCGATTTCTACCTCTTACATGCTCTGAATGAGAAGAGTTGGAATAACATGCAATCCCTGGATGTCCTCTCTTGGTTAGAAAAGGCTCAGGGTGACGGGCGGGTCGCGCATGTAGGTTTCTCTTTTCATGACTCCTTCCCGGTTTTCAAGAAAATCATCGATGCTTACCAGGATTGGGATTTCTGCCAGATACAGTACAACTACATGGATGTCAACTACCAGGCGGGACGTAAGGGTCTGCGCTATGCATCGAAACGCGGTCTGGCGGTGGTGATCATGGAGCCCATACGGGGCGGCAGGCTGGTGGATCCCCCGGCATCGGTGCAGCGTTTGTGGGAGAAAGCCCCTGTCAAACGTTCACCGGCTGCCTGGGCTTTGCATTGGTTGTGGGACCAACCCGACGTTTCTCTGGTCCTGAGTGGGATGAGTGCCCTCAGCCACGTCAAAGAAAATGTGGCTGAAGCTGATCGATCCGCGGTGGGTTTTCTGAGCGATGAAGAACGGGACTTGATCCGCGAAGTACGAAAAGCATACCAATCCCTCTCTTTGATCCCATGCACGGGGTGTGATTACTGTCTCCCCTGCCCAGAGGGCGTGAACATCCCCCGGATTCTGCAAATTTATAACAATTCCATCATGTATGACAAGCCGGAATACGGCATAAACGGCTATAACAACTGGATCCCGGATGAGAAAAAAGCCAACCGCTGCCAGGACTGCGGAGAGTGTGAGGAAAGCTGCCCCCAGAATATCCCTATCAGTGATTGGATGGAAAAAATTCACCAAGAGCTGGCCCGTTAAATGAGCCCCACCCTCGATCCTCGTTGACATTCTATTCTTTTTAATATTAACGCCCCCTTCTTTAGAGCTTTTTGGAATGAAATCTAACCCGGAAGGGATTAAATTTTCACATAAAAGACTATACGAAAGAATGCTGTTTGACTCCTTTGCCAGGTTTCCACATAAAAAGAGCACGGCGGATGTCGCCGTGCTCTTTTTATGGTTATTTTCACGACCCGTTTCTATCCGACAACAAGGTTGTTGTGGACTTCGATCACGCCTGCGGTGTAGGAAGCGATGTCCCCCGCTTTGGAGCGCACGAAGTTCGTGGGTACCACACCGGTCAGGGTGACTTTGCCGTGTTCAACTTCCACGGTGATGTCTTCTGCGTCAATATACAGGTTTCGATTTAGGGCATCATTGATCGTCTCCGCGATGTCTTGGTCGATGAAACTACCCGTGGGAACCACGGTCATTTCGTCGATGACATCAATGACACCGCTGACATCGGACACGAGTTCGACGGCTTTCCATTTCTTCCAGTACTCATCCACGGTCCCTTCCAGGGTCACTACACCACCTTCTACGGTGACATCGATGTCCATGACATCAATGTCCGTGTTCCAGGACAGGATGTTTTCGATGTTGTGTCTGATCTCTGCATCGGTGGGTATTTCAAGCGTGGGTGATATTTCAACATCGATTTTATCTTCCACGCTGGTCACGCCGTCGATCATCCAGGTGTCCGTGACAGCGGAAGACCGTGCCCCATGGGTGGGCACTGTCCCTTTTAAAGTGACCACACCGTTGTCCACGTGTACGGTGACATCATCCGCGTCTACCCTATTGTCCCAATAGAGTTGGTCAACAACTTCTTTCTTTATCGTCTCATCTTTGCGGTTCATAGGTACCTCCTTTTACGATCATCAACGTACATGTAACTGTCTAAATGTGGTGTTGCGATCTCGAAAATCGTACCCTTATCATCTGTCACTCACTCTTCCTTCTCATTTTCCCCTTGCGAATAATCCCTTACTTTCTCCGCTAATTCATAGAGCCGGTTCTGAACAGCCCAATTGACGGTGTCCTCTGGATACGTGCCATCCGGCTGCCTTTGCCCCGCTTTCTTTCCCGTCAGGAGTTCGATGCCTTCCTCGATATGTGCCACGGGATAGATGTGAAATTGACCATCCTCTACCGCTTTGACAATATCCTCTCGCAGCATGAGGTTATCGACATTGCTTTCCGGGATGATCACCCCTTGATCTCCGGTTAAGCCTTTGTGTTTGCATGTCTTGTAAAAGCCTTCGATTTTTTCATTCACGCCCCCAATAGCTTGCACCTCACCGCGTTGGTTTACCGAGCCAGTGACCGCGAATCCCTGGCGGATGGGGTACCCGGACAGGCTGGAAAGCAGAGCGTAGAGCTCTGCCGAAGAGGCGCTGTCCCCTTCCACTTCTTCGTACAACTGCTCGAAGGTGATGCTGGCGGAAAGCGCCAGGGGGACATCCTCTGCGTATTTACCTCCCAAATAACCGGTGAGGATCAAAACCCCTTTATTGTGAATCTTCCCTCCTAATTCAGCCTTGCGATCGATGTTGACCACCCCCTCTTTCCCTACATGGGTGCGGGAGGTGATCCGGGATGGTTTGCCAAAGGCGTAATCCCCGAGCGGTAACACGGAGATCCCGTTCACCTGACCTTGCACAGTGCCTTCCGTGTCAATGAGTATCTTTCCTTCCCCGATCATTTCTTGCAGTCGTTCTTCGATGCGATTGGACCGGTAAATCATCTCGTCAAGGGCTTTTTTGACATCTTCCCCTTGGACAAGATCATTTCCGTTCTGGTCCGCCCAATAACTGGCTTGTTGGATGAGGTCCACGATATCTCCAAATTTCGTGGAGATCCGGTTTTGATCGGCCACCATCCTGATGCCTTCTTCGATCACTTTGGCTACCCCGGACGGCCCGAAATGAGTCAGCGATTGTTCCTCGCAGATGGTGCCGATGAATTGTGCATATTGATCCGCTGTCTCCTTCTCCCAATCCATCTGGATTGCAAAGTCCGCTTTGACCTTGAAGAGCTCTTGGAAATCTTCATCATATTGGAAGAGCAGGTAATAGAGAATGGGGTCCCCGATGATGACGACTTTGATGTCCAGGGGGATGGGCTCCGGTTCCAAAGAACGTGTGGAGATGGCGCCGATCGCTTGTTGAAGGGATTCGATCTCCACCTCGCGATTTTTCAAAGAGCGTTTTAAAGCTTCGTAAGAAAGCGGTTTTCGTAGCAGATCCTGGGCTTCGATGATCAAGTATCCCCCATTGGCCTTATGCAACGCACCCCCCTTGATCATCTGGAAGTTCGTCACCAACGCGCCGAGTTGAGCCTGATGTTCGACGCGACCCACCAGATTGGCGTGGGTGGGATTGCTTTCCAAAATGACTGGCGCTCCTTCAAGATCGCAATTATCGACGATTAAATTCACCCGGTAATTATCGAAACGGTCAAAGGTGGACCTCCCCGCTTGTTGCTGCATGAGAAAGGGAAGCTGTTGCTGGATTTTGCTTTTTTGTTCCGCCTGTTTGAGTTCATCCGCGTTTTCGAGGATATCTTTTCGGATTTCCTCCAGGAAATCAAGAATCTCATCCTGATCGCTGTATTTTTCTTTTAATGAATTGATGAGATGCTCCACAGCATAGCCGATGACCTGGCGGTCCAGTTCGCTGATTTCTTCTTTGGCTTCTTTCTGCAGGCCTTGCACTTCCTTCATCGTCTCCCGCATCTCTTCCTGGAGTTCTTTTTGTTTCTGCTCCAAGTTTTCCCGCGTCTGGGCGTCGAGTTTGCTCACCTGCTCTGGAGAGATCACTTCCCCATCTTTTACAGGGGTAGTCATTAACCCACGAGGGGTTTGAACGATTGTGAACCCTTTCTCTTTTGCTTTTTCCTCCAATTTTTTAAAGATACGTTCTCGCTTTTCCTGGTATTTTTGTTGAATCTGTTTCTTTTCTTTTTCGTATTCCTCGCTTTCGAAAGCGCGGGGGATTTCGTTCTTCAACTCTCCAACCAGGTTGTCCATATCCTCTTCAAATTGGCAACCCATACCTGGTGGCAAACGCAAAGCTTTTGGTTTATCTGATTCATCGAAATTATTGACATAGCACCAATCATCCGGCACCGGTTGTTGTTTTGATTTACGTTTCAAGAAGTCCTGGATCAAAGTGGTTTTACCGGTTCCCGATGGACCCAGGGCATACATGTGATAACCTGGGCTTCCGATCCCGATCCCAAATTCCACCGCTTTTACAGCCCGGTCCTGGCCGATGACATCTTCGAGCTCGGGCAGCTCCTGCGTGCTTTTGAAGTCGAATTGCTTGAAATCGATGGTTTTTTGCAGTTGATCCGCTTTGAGTTCTTTACTTTGGGGCGCCACAGCTGTTATCTCCTTTTCATATCCTGTATTCTGGTTTTTTTCATTTTCTATATTAAAGATACCGAGAGGTGAGGGAATCTTGAATATAACGAACCCCGTGGAGAGGTATAAATTTAGGTATATCTGCGATTGGTGCTTGCGGATCGAGGTCTGTCAGTGTACACTACCCATAACGCTGGAAGAAAACTTTGGAGATATTTTTCAGAAATTTATACTCAGGAGGCAAATACCATGAATACCATGATCGATCGCGTGTTGCGCGCTGCAAAACTTGACGTTGACTTTTTCAAAGAGGCAGAAGCTGATCCCAGCCTTAACCAAGAGGCGTTGATGGTCATCGTTTTGGTTTCTGCGATTAGCGCTGTGGGCTCATTCATTTCTGGTTTAATGGGAGGGAAGATCGGTGCGGCGCTTATCGCCCTTATCATAACGGTGATTTTGGGCGTGGTGAATTATTACATCTGGGGCTACCTCACGCACTTCATAGGCTCTTCTTTGTTTGATGCGACCTCTGAACCCGGTGAGGTGTTGCGCGTATTGGGCTACGCCAGCGGACCGCGCGTTCTGGGTTTCTTCAGCTTTATCCCCTGTGTCGGTGGATTGGTGGGATTGATAGGAGCGATATGGGCCCTGGTGGCAGGTTTTATAGGGGTCAGGGAAGCGTTGGATTTGGACACCGGAAAGACCTTGATCACCGTGATTATCGGCTGGGCGGTGATCATGATCATCACTTTCGCTGTAAGTTCAATCATCGGTGTTGGGTCTTTGGGCTTAACGTCCCTGTTAACACGGTAATCCCCGGGGAAGGATTCGCTAAACCCGACCACAAGGCTGCATGATGTTGAGGTACTAAACCCGGTGCCTTATGTGTTCAAGAGGCACTGGGTTTAATTTTCCTGACAGGGAGGGAGGAAGCGATGTATGGAAGAAGTCGCCCTTCAAAGGTTTTACGGTATTTGGTTGCTTATTATGGCTTGCTGCAGTTATCTCACCTGGGCTTTTTAGGACGGGCTTTGGTCAGCTATTTGAGAGCAGGCACCCTCCCCTTTCCAGCGTCCCCACCCGACAGCGGATGGTCCCGGCAAGTGCTTCCGTTCCTTTTTGGGATGGGTGCGGCTGATGCTCTGGCAGCAGGATTGGGGATAATCTTCGCAGTGCTGCTCGTTTTCAAAGGGAGAATCAAACCCGCGCTTGGCCTTGTATCCCTGGTCATCGCTCTGACCTCCGCCCTGGTGTTCACAGTGGGGACGATCGCAAGCGGTGCCTGGGGTTCTCATCCGGGAGAGTACGTGAGCTTGGTGATCGTTTTTAGTCCCCTGCCCCTTCTCTTTGCGTCATTGCTGGGAGAAAACCAAAGGAAAGCCATTAGATAGGCTATGCGAAATTTGTGCCTGAATTTTTGCTGCTCTGGGGTTCGCGGTTTATCCGGTGAATCAAAAGGGTTCCATTCCCAAAGCGCTGCAGAGATGGCAAATCCAGGACGCCCCTATCCGCCATTTCCCCCGCTCTGGCTTGGACGTGGAGCGTATTTAAGATACATCTCACGGAGTGTTTTCACTTCAGATTGGGAAAGCACCTTGGCTTTGACCCCCATAGAACGAACACGGTAAAGCGCCCGGGCTGTGTGTTCAGCGGCTGCCGTGGCCACATAAGCTTCATCTAGGGTGACACCGAGGGTAACCAGTCCATGATGAGCCATGATCACAGCAATCCCCTTCCCTGTTGCCTTGAAAGTCACTTCTGCTAACGTTTCCGTTCCCGGGCGGGCATAAGGCGCTACAGGCACAGCCCCTCCCAAACCCATGGCCGCTTCATTTAAAACCATGGGCATGCTTTCCTCCCCGATGATCCCAAAGATCGTGGCATAAGGAGCGTGCGTGTGCACCACGGCTTGAATATCCGATCTGTTGCGATAATAGACCATATGGAGGGCGATTTCACTGGTGGGCTTCCAATTGCCCTCAATGAGAGTTTCGTCCAGGTCGATGACGCAGATGTCTTCAACCCCCCGGTCCTCATACGGTACAGCGCTGGGTGTGATGGCGATATACCCAGATTCGCGGTCGTAATAACTCAGGTTCCCTTGCCCATTGGAGATGACCCGATCTTGGATCAATTTATGGCTGATGTCCAATATTTTTTCTCGAACTTCTCGCAGCAACATGCTGTGTTCCTTTTTATAAATGGCGCGTTTTTACAGGTTGTTTTTCTCAATGATCACCCAAGCGGTGTGGTCCTCTTCGTAAATTTTCCTGAAGGATCCATCCGCCGGGAATAGGTTTTTGATGTCTTCAGGGGTGAGGAAGTGACTCCTCATCAAGGCCAGCTTTTCGCCCAGAGCGACCAGTTTGACCACCCGCCTTTTGATATTCGGCTCTTCGATGATGATCCTCCCTCCCGGCGCCAGAACACGCCAGAGTTCGTCCGCAGTTTTTTGTTGATCACAAACATGGTGGAGCGCGTCCACCATGATCAAGCGGTCGAAAGAAGCGTTCCGAAACGGTAAGGCTTCGGAATGGGAGCAAACAGGCTGCAATCCCGCTTTCGATTCCGTTTGACGCAACATCTTAAGGGAGAGATCGGAGACGATGATCTGGGCATCCTCCCCGGAAAAATATTGGGAGATGCGCCCCGTCCCTCCGCCCACATCGAGCAGCCTGCCAGAGGGCGGCAGCTGGGTAAATTCTTCCAGCATTTGAGGAGGTTTTGGTTTGATGAAAAATTCATAAAAGGGTGCCAAGAGGCCGAAATGGTCGAACATGGGGATGGGGATTATCTCCTTTTGACCTATAAGTTGTGCTTGAAATGGTGTCTACACCGGTTAATAAAAGTATTATAGTTGATTTATTGACGCTGGTCTCTCTCTGATTTATAATTTTTCTGCGCCTTCAAACCTGGGGGAAGTGCTGGAATTGGCAGACAGGCATGACTTAGGATCATGTGCCCTTGTGGCGTGTGGGTTCGACCCCCACCTTCCCCATTCCACAGGTTGCTGGGACAGAGAAGGGGCGTCAGATAGACGCCCCTATTCTAATATCGGATGATAAAGTGAGGTCCTTTTGAAAGTAAAACAGACATATCTTGATGATCACCAACTCCAGGTCGTAGTGGAAACAGATCAGGACGCTTTTGAGAAAGAAAAGCACAAAGCCGCTAAAGAATTGTCAAAAGACAAAAAGATCCCCGGTTACCGACCCGGCAAAGCGCCCTACTCTTTGATCGTCAATCACATCGGAGAGGGGGCGATCATCGATCGCGCCCTGCAAACATTTTTGGATGAGATATACCCGGAAGTCCTGGATGAAATTGAAGGTGAACCGTATGGGCCGGGACAATTAAAGGATGTCCAATCCCTGGAACCGCCCACTTTTGAATTCATCGTTCCCCTTCAACCGGAGATAGAGCTCGGCGATTATCATGACCTTCGAATCCCTTATCAAGAAAGCGAGGTCGGCGAAGCGGAAGTCGATGAGGTGATCGAACGTATGCGGGCCCAGCAGGCTACCATTGAAGAGGTCGATCATCCTGCGGAAGAGGGGAATTTGGTGGACACGGAGATCACAGGACGGCCAATTGATGCTGATCCTGATGATGAGAATGCGTTGATCATGTCCAACCAACCTTTGCCGGTGATGATCAAAAGCGAAACTGAAGACGACAGCAAAGAATGGCCCTTTCCGGGGTTTTCCAGGCAACTGCTTGGCGTCTCACCTGGAGATACCTTGGAGTTAAGTCACACTTATGAAGATGAAGATAGCGTCGATGAAGACCTGCGTGGTAAAGAGGTTTTATACACCGTAAACATTGAAAGGATACGCCAGCGTGTCCTTCCGGAGTTAGATGAAGCCTTTCTCAAAACTGTAAGTGATGCGGAGACGGTGGAGGAATTTAAAAACCAAATACATGACCAACTCATCCAGCGGTCGGAGGAAGAGGATGAGCATGCCTACTTAAACCAGATATTTGAAGAGTTGTTGGATGATGCCACTGTAAAATACCCTCCCGAAATGGTTGAAAATGAGATTGATAATGAGATACAACAGATCTCCAGACGTCTTGAATCGCAGGGGATGGATTTGGAGATGTATTTGGATATGCAGGATATGGAGATGGAGGGGTTACGAGAACAGATTCGACCGGAGGCTGAAAAACGGATTGCCAGAGGCCTTTTACTGGGAGCCATCGCGGATGAGGAAGATTTGAATATTAAACCTGAGGAAGTGACCGACAAATTCCAAGAGATCGTTGACGATAATTTTGGTCCTGAAGATGAAGAAGCCCGGGAAGCCTTTATGAACAGCAGAGAGTCGATGAGCTTGCTAAATCAACTCAGTTCACAGATGATCTCCCAGCGAACATTGGATTTTTTAAAGGCTCTCGCCAAAGGGGAGGATGTGTCCCCTTTCAAAAAGTCAGATGAAGAGGAAGTAAGTGAGGAAGGGGAGGCTACAGAGAGAGCTGAGGAAGAAGCAGCAAACGCGGTCAGTGAAGAAGATGAAGAGGCCCTCCCTGTTGAAGAAGACAACTCGGAAGAAAAGTTGCTGGAACATGAAAATGAAGAAAACGATTAAAAAGCCAATCGGAAATTGGAATGGAGGAAGGATGAATATACAAGTCCCAGAATCACTTGTCCCCATGGTGATTGAAAAAACGGGAAGGCATGAGCGTGCGTACGATATATACTCATTATTGTTAAAGAACAGAATTGTCTTTTTGGGCACGCCGATCACAGATCAAACCGCGAATCTGATTGTCGCGCAGTTGTTATATCTGAGCAATGAAGACTCAGAGGCGCCGATCCAGATGTACATCAACTCACCGGGTGGGCAGGTATATGCCGGGCTGGCGATTTATGACACCATGCAAATGATCCCCAACCCGCTCAATACTGTAGCGGTCGGTGTGACGGCTTCTTTCGGTACGGTATTGCTTACAGGAGGAACGCCGGGGAAGAGGTATACCCTTCCCAATGCAACTGTGCATATGCACCAGCCATTGGGTGGTGCGCAGGGACAGGCTACGGATATTGAAATCCAGGCCAATGAGATCCTCAGACTGCGGAAACAGATCAACAAGATTCTGGCTCATCATACGAACAAAGATATTGAAAAGGTCCGTGAGGATACGGAGCGTGACTACTGGCTCAACGCCCAAGAAGCTGTGGATTATGGGTTGGTGGATAAAGTGCTTGATCCGGCGAAAGGAAAAAATGTCGCCGCGTTGGCGTCGAAAGAAGAAGAGGGAGAAAACGAGGCTTAGAATATTAAGCCGTGAGGCCCGGTTTCTTTTGAAGCCGGGCATTTTTTATATATGTCCCGGGTGGAGGACATGAACCAAAAGTGGGTGGAGGATCTCAAGGGGATCATTTTAGATATGGATGGTGTGCTGTGGAAGGGATCACAGCCGTTGGCAGACCTTCCATCCGTGTTTGATCGGGTATCCAACCGCGGTTGGAAGGTATTGGGGATGACCAATAATTCAACGCGGACTCCCGCTCATTACTTAGCCAAGCTAAAATCGTTCGGTGTCGATCTTGAGCCCTGGCAGGTGATAAACAGCTCAGAAGCCACGGCAGAGCACTTAAAAGAGATGCACCCCCAGGGTGGATATGTGTATGCTGTGGGCGAGCGGGGCTTGCTTAATGCACTTTCAGACGCGGGATTTTCATCGTTGGCGGAGGAAGACCGAGAACCATTGGCTGTTGTCGCGGGGATGGATAGAGAGCTTACATACCGTAAAATTGAGAGGGCAGCCAGATACATTCGAAAAGGGATCCCGTTCATCGGCACAAATCCAGATAAAACCTATCCCACCCCAAACGGGTTAGCTCCGGGTGCGGGGGTGGTTTTGGCAGCTATAGAAGCCGCGTCGGGGATAAGCCCCCAAATCATGGGTAAACCTAACCGGCGCATGTATCAGGCAGCGCTGAAGCGGTTAAATTGCTCTCCGGAGGAAGTGCTCGTGGTCGGGGATCGGTTGGAGACCGATATCCTAGGTGCTCATCATATCGGTTGTCGGTCTGGTCTGGTCCTGTCAGGGGTTTCATCATGGGAAGATTTAGAAGGTTGGTCACCAAAACCAGATCTGGTCGCTGACGACGTGGAATCGTTATTGGAAACCATTCAGAGTGATGAATAAGTACATCTTTGATTGTGACCTTTCCGGTCTCGAGAAAGTCTGTATCACTTGGGGGGAACCAGAGTACCGCGCATTGCAGATCTGGGAAGGTCTTTATCAGCAGTATTGGGAAACCCCCCAACAGTTTTCACCTTTACCGCTTGACATGAGAGATCGTCTGCAGGATGAATTCACATTCAGCCATCTCGAACCTGTGGACCAATGCCAAGCCAATGATCGCTTGACACACAAGACAGCGTTCCGCCTCCCTGATGGACCAACCATTGAAGTGGTGCTTATGCGTTATACGGACCGCAATACCCTTTGTATCTCCAGCCAGGCAGGCTGCGCGATGGGGTGTGAATTTTGCGCGACAGGTCAAATGGGATTTCAGCGGCATTTGTCCAGCGGAGAGATCGTAGAGCAGGTGGTTTACTACGCTCGAACGTTAGAAGCGCAAAAAGAATCGCTGACCAATGTCGTTTTCATGGGCATGGGCGAACCGTTTCACAATTATGATGCGGTGATGGAAGCCATTCAACGCTTACGCCATCCCCAGGGGATGAATCTGGGCGCGCGACGCTTTACGATTTCAACAGTGGGGATTGTCCCCAAGATTCGCCAATTTGCCCACGAGAACACACAGGTAAATTTGGCTGTCTCGCTGCATGCGGTGGATGACGAGTTACGGTCATCGATGATGCCCATCAACAAAACTTATCCGGTGTCCGAACTGCTCGATGCCTGTAAGGAGTATGTATCCATCACCAACCGCAGGATTAGTTTTGAATGGGCCTTAATTCAGGGTGTCAATGACACGCCGGAACAGGCACGAAATCTTGCAGCCTTGATTCGAGGGATGCTGGCACATGTCAACATCATTCCCTTAAATCCCACAGAAGGATATGGGTTCGCAGCCACCACGGAAGAACGGGCGGGTGTTTTTCAAAAAATCCTGATCGAACAGGGTGTGTCCTGTACGATACGGGAACGCCGGGGGATCGATATCCAAGCAGGTTGCGGGCAGCTAGCCAGAAAGTATTCTTCCGAGGAATAAAAACATATCACCCAAGGGTCCGGTTCCTGAGGATAGGAACCGGTTTTTTGTCTTAACGAGCAGTGCGCTGGGCTGGCCGTGGCTGTTAAAACACCTCCCTGGTTAATTCATGCTAAAATAATGGAAATGAAGACGGAGGAAGAAGTATGCCCAGTCAAACCGTTCGATTGGTATTTCCACCGCGTTTACAAGATGAGCCTATCGTCAATAGACTCTTAAGGCGTTATTCATTTACCGTGAACATATTAAGAGCGAATGTGACAGCAGACCAGGGTTGGATGGATATCCAAATCTCTGGAAAGGCAGCGGAAATGGAGGATGCGTCTGACTGGTTGAGAAATCAGGGAGTAGAAGTCATCCTTCTTTCCCAATAGCTGATTGTCTTCACGGGACAACGTTGATCATTAAACCTGGAAGAAAAAATTTGCCCTCTGCAGGTTTTTCATTATTTAAAGGGATCAAAAGATATGACAGCTTTCATAAAACTAACCCCTAAGATCAGGGAAAGAATTAGCAACTTTATCGATCAAGAGGAATACTCTGCAATCGCAGGCCTCTTGCGTAAACTCCATCCTGCAGACCAAGGAAAAGTCTTCCAGGATTTGCAGCCTGGCAAACAGAAAAATATCCTGCTTCAGCTGGAAATTGCTGAAATCGCAGATCTTTTCGATGAACTGGATGACGAGGAGACATTTTCCGCTGCACAAGAGCTTCCCCTGCAGTTACTGGCCGATATTATCGATGATATGGATCCGGACGAAGCTGCTGACCTGCTGGGGGATCTTTCCGGTCAAGATGTCCGCAAAACCATTTCTCTCATGGAAGAACCGGAGGATGTCCTCCCCCTCTTGAGATACCCAGATGAGACGGCTGGGGGCCGGATGACCACCGACTTCCTCATCCTTGAACCCGATGAGAAAGCCAGTGAGGCCATTCAGTACTTGCGAGACGTGGGTCCAGAGTCTGACATTCCTTATTATTTGTTTGTGGTGGAGAAGGATGGCAGTTTGGTAGGAGTAATTGGGTTGAGGGATCTTGTCTGCGCCGATCCCGATGAAAAGATTCAGGATATCATGGATGTCCATGTCATCAGCATCGAGGGGATGAGGGATCAGGAAGAAGCTGCCCGGCTTATGATCCATTACGATCTATCAGCATTACCGGTGGTCGACCGACAGAATCGATTGGTCGGCGTCATTTCCCACGATGATATTCTGGATGTGATGGATGATGAAACCACGGAAGACATTTACCGATTGGCCAGCGTGACGGATGCTGCCATCGAACCGGAAAGCAACGTATTCAAACAACTGCAAGGCCGTTTGCCCTGGTTGTTGCTGAACACGTTTACTGCCTTATTCGGCGCCTGGGTGATCAGTAATTTTGAGGATTTATTCGTCCAGGTTGCCGTGTTGGCCTTCTTCCATTCAGTGGTAGCAGCACAAGGCGGCAATGCCGCCAGCCAAAACGTAGCAATGATTGTGCGATCCCTGGCGTTGAAAAAAGTGGATATCAAGAGGGTTTGGCCCATTCTTATCCGGCAATTACTGGTGGGGATTTGCTTGGGAGCGGTGGTCGGCTTGATCGTTGGGGCAGGTGTCGGCTTATGGCAGAGCAATCCATACCTGGGTTTGGTGTTAGGCCTCGCGCTTTTAGGGAATATGCTGGTGGCGAGCGTCGTCGGGACGCTGGCTCCCTTGGTGTTGGAATTCTTGGATCAAGATCCTGCCATGGCCTCTTCTGTTTTGGTGACCGCTTTGACGGACAGCATTGGCTTTTTGATCTTCTTGAGTCTGGCCAGGATCTTCCTGCCTTTGATCCAGCAGTATGTATGAAAAAGCTAGTGGAACACGCCACTGTATTCGTTTCAATTTTTGACGAGTTGATGTAAAATAGTCCCATGGAAGTTCAAATCGCTATCTCGAAGATCAGGAAATACGCCACCTCCTCCAGCGGCGATACCGCCGAGGTCATCGAACGCCCAAATGGGGGGGTTTCTGTGGTCCTGGCGGACGGCCAGAGCTCTGGAAGAGGTGCGAAATGGGTCTCTTCTCTGGTGGTCAGAAAAGTCATTCAGTTTATCGCGGACGGTGTGCGGGATGGAGCCGCAGCGCGCGCCGCCTCAGATGCCCTGTTCACGGAAAGAGATGGACGAGTGTCAGCGACCTTAAATATTGTCTCAGCTGACCTGCAATCCGGCACAATTGTCATTTCTCGCAATAACCCGGCCCCCGTTTTACTCTCCTATGGTCAAAAAGTTAAATTTCTCAGTGCTGAAACGAGTCCGGTTGGTTTGCGCAGAGACACCCGCCCCATGATCACGGAAATACCGCTCGAAGTGGGGGTAACTGTGATCGCCTTCACGGATGGATTGGTGCATGCTGGTTCCTACTATGGTGAATCAATGGACATTGGAACTTGTCTGAAAGTAGAATTAGAAGACGAGAACCCTTCTCCACAAAAGATCGCGGATTCGTTAATATCTCATGCTTTGAAGTTGGAACGGGGTCGCCCCCGGGATGACATCAGCATCGTCGTCCTCCGGGTGATCTCGGGCGGCGATGATCTGATACGCCGTATGACAGTGAAATTGCCACTGGATCCTTTAGGAAAATGAGCAATCGCCAACCAGTTATTGCCGTGGTTGGACCTTGTGCTGCCGGGAAAACGACGCTTATTTCTGGATTGTCTGCCCATGGATATCCTGCCAGACATGTAGCCCAGGAACATTCTTTTGTACCGGATATGTGGAAAAGAATGGTGGATCCGGATTTTTTGATCTACCTTGATGTCTCCTATCATGTTTCCAATCAAAGGTCAGGATATCAAGTAAAAAAATCCATCTTCCAAAAGGAAGCGGATCGATTGCAACATGCCCGGGAGCATGCTGATTTGGTCATTAACACGGATGAATTATCGCCAAATGAGGTATTAGATTTGGTTTTAAAAGTTTTGAAATGAGGCAAAAAAGGTTGACGATGGAAGATATTGGGCGAGGTTTACCTCAAGATCCAGAAGAGATACACGAACGCTACCGAGAATTGGATGAATTAAAAAATGCCTTCATCGCTTTGGTAAGTCACGAGCTCAGAACGCCCGTAAATCTCATTTCAGGATATCTGGAATTAGGCTTAGAAGAATTGACAGAAGATGCCAGGGAGGCCCGAAACTACTTTGAAAAAGCGGATAAAAGCGTGCAGAGGTTGAGGAGAGTGGTAGAAGAACTGACGGATTTTGCCAATTTACAACGAGGAAAACCGATCACACAGTCGAACCCAGTCCGTATTGGATCCGCTTTTCAACAAACCTATCAGCTTTTAAGACCGGAATTAGAAAAGAAACAAATTGACCTCCATGTGGATATTCCAAAATTTATAAGAGAAACACGTTATGATGGAGATAGTTTGTTCCTCCTCTTCCGTAATATATTGTCCAATGCGGCGAAATTCTCAACGGTGGGCAGTCCTGTTTTTGTCAGGGGGAAACAATTCCATGATCACCTATTTATCGCCTTTCACGATTGTGCCGATCCCATCCCGGTTGAAAAAAAGGACTCCATTTTTGAAGACTTCCGACAGCTCGAGAACTACCTGACCCGACGTTATGAGGGTATGGGGCTCGGACTTGCGGTCGCCCGCAGAACTGCTAGGTTATTGGGGGGTGATATCTCTGTAAAGACAAGGAAGGATGGAAACACTTTTAAGATAAGGTTGCCGCTGAATACCGGGATGTAATTTGACCCTTACAAAAATACTTCATAGACAGTCGGTTTCATTTTTCCACGTTTTGATTTACTTTTAGCCATCCTTTACTACTTCAAGAAACTGCTTGATCACTTTTCGTAGCAGGGATTCAGGAATCGCACCTACCTGTTGGTGAACGACTTTGCCGTCCGCAATAAAAAACATAGTGGGGATCCCTTGGACGTTAAATTTACCAGCCCATTGGCTGTATTTGTCCGTATTGACTTTTGCTACAAGTAACTCGCCAGCATATTCTTTGGCAATTCTTCTCAATACCGGTTCTACCATTTTGCATGGACCACACCAAGGAGCCCAAAAATCCACAATGACTGGGAGGTCAGCCTCAAGTACTGTTTTCTGAAACGCTTCATCTGTGACATGGACAGGCTCGTCGAGCATCAATTCCTCCTGGTTCATTTGCGTGAGTGGTTATTTCTTGATCGCTCCGTTTCCTGGTACGTTTTGATAATTAAACCATAAAGCGCCCCTTTTTTTCTTAAGTTTCTTTTGGGTAAGTGAGATTGGGGAGATATCAGCTGGCCTTTTAGACGATGAATTTAGTATAATTGGATCCATGAATCCTACGTTTGCCAAAAGTACAATCCATTCCTATGAAGTGCACACATCGGTATATCAGGGACCTTTAGACTTGCTTCTCAATCTAATTGAAAGCGCAGAGTTAGATATCACCAAACTTTCTCTGGCTAAAGTCACCAATCAATATCTCTCTCACATACAAAATTTACAGGAAAAAGAACCGGATGAAGTGTCTGCCTTCATGCTGATAGCCGCAAAACTGCTACAGATAAAATCAGAAGCGCTCCTCCCCCACTCATCCCATACAGAGGAAGAAGAAGAGGACACCGGATATGAGTTGGCCAGGCAGTTGTTAGCCTACAAACGATATAAGCAAATCGCTGATCTTCTAGCTGAAAGAGAAAAAAAGGGGTTGCATACCTTTATCCGGTACCCGTCAAAAGACATGAATCGCAGAAATGTTGATTTTGGGGATCATTCTCTGTCAGATTTGCTGCATATCGCTAGAAAGGCCATTCAAAGTGCCACTGAGAAAGAGGCTGTCAATACAGTAGTGTCCAGACCAAAAGTCACAGTAAAGGAGAAGATTGCCCTACTCGTATCTTATCTTTCCGAAAAAGGTGAAGTATCTTTCTTTCAGATTTTAGGGAAAAGATATTCAAGATTAGATGTGATTGTTTCCTTTTTAGCTGTCCTGGAACTTATAAAAAGAAAAATGGTTATCGTATCTCAAACGGATTTGTTTGGGGATATTATATTGAGCCCTTCAGAAAAGTATGCTGAGAATCGTTTGGAATGGGGTGAGAACGAAATTGAATTGTAATGTTTATGGAGAAAGAAGTAAAAGGTTGTTGTGAGGGGACATGACTATACGAAATACAATAAAGATAATGACCCTTTTTTCATTTGTACTCCCACTTCATAAATTGTCTTTTATTAAATTACTCAAAACGAGTTGTTGACTTCATGCGACTACTTCCTGCCCTGCCATCCTCTTTCCCCCTTACTCGGAAATCATTATCTAAATACCAGCTTTCGTCCAATCTTAGATATACGGATATCGCCGCGGCCCGGACCCTCGTTCACGCTATCCAATCTTCTCCTGTCAAAGAGGGATCTCAAGCCTTATATCCAAGCGAGCTGGTCGCTATTGGGGTCATGGGCACGATCTACCGTCAAGTCCTCTTGCTATTTGACCAGCGAGTTAGTCCTTCTCCATTTCAGTCGCTTGATCGTCATCTTACCCAAGCTTTTGGAGAAGCGCAGTTAACGCAACTTCTTTCTTCCCTGATCGAGCATTACCCTTCCCTGCACGTTAACGATGCCACTGGTGAAAAGTTCAGAATTTCTTTGTACAAAACGAGCATTCTCATAATTCTCGCCAACGAGAACCCTGCTATCCAACCATACCAGGAACTGTTTCTTGACAATGATGTATTATCAGATGGCCTTTTTCTCCGTTATAGAGAAGAGATAGAACAATTTTTTCTTGCCCATGCCCCCTCCTCCTCTTTCATGCCAAGGTCTGACTCTCTTCTTTCTTTATTGCGTTCTCCATTCCAAACACATCCCAGATCTATTTTCGAACAACTTTTGTATATCATGCATCACTGGAAAGGTTTCCTAAATAAGGATCTTGAATCTTTGCTTTCGAAAAGTTTGGATTACATTCGCGAAGAGCACAGAGAGAGGGGCATTGGTTTCGACACTATACCTGACCCCCTTCCCTTATCTGAGTTTATGAGTTACTCAGACGATGATAGCGATCATTTCAGCCTTGATAGCGAATGGATGTCTCATGTCGTCTTGATTGCCAAACATATATATGTCTGGTTTGATCAGCTTTCCAGAAAATACGCCCGTCATATTGCAACCCTCGATGAAATCCCTGATGAAGAACTGGCTCTTCTCGCCCAAAGAGGGATAACCGGCTTGTGGTTAATTGGCGTCTGGGAACGCAGTCCCGCTTCCCGGCGGATCAAACAACTATGCGGGAACCCTGAAGCCATCCCTTCCGCGTATTCGATTTACGATTATTCCATCTCCCAACATTTGGGCGGCGAGGAAGCCCTTCACGTTCTTTCTCAAAAAGCGTCTCGGTTCGGCGTCCGTTTAGCTGCGGATATGGTACCTAATCATATGGGTATATATTCCAAAAAGGTAATTGAGCATCCTGGATTTTTTCTTTATCTGGAAGACAAACCTTACCCAAACTATTCCTACACGGGCCCCGATCTGTCAGACGATGAAGACATCAGTATATTCTTAGAGGATCATTATTATGACAACACTGATGCAGCTGTCGTGTTCAAACGCATCGATCACCAATCCCAAGATGTGAGATACATCTACCATGGCAATGATGGGACAGCCATGCCCTGGAACGACACCGCCCAGCTGAATTATCTTATCAAAGAGGTCAGGGAGGATGTCATCCAAACCATCCTCTCCGTCGCTGACCGCTTCCCCATTATCCGCTTCGACGCCGCCATGACTCTTGCAAAGAGACATTACCAGAGGCTTTGGTTTCCTGAACCGGGGTCAGGTGGTGCTATTCCCACCCGCTCAGAACACAGCATGACAAAGGATGCGTTTAACGCCCTCTTCCCCCAAGAATTTTGGCGCCTTGTCGTTGACCGCATAGCTGATGAACATCCAGACACGCTGCTGATCGCCGAAGCTTTCTGGATGATGGAAGGTTTTTTCGTCCGCAATCTAGGCATGCACAGGGTTTATAACAGCGCGTTCATGCACATGCTGAGGGACGAGAAAAATGCCCATTTTCGTGAGGTGATCGTAAAAACCCTGTCCTATGACCCGCGCATCCTCAGACGA
Organism: Anaerolineales bacterium; assembly: GCA_041686005.1. GTDB lineage: Bacteria > Chloroflexota > Anaerolineae > Anaerolineales > UBA11858 > B10-G9. The sequence continues at coordinate 116,916 of JAWLER010000003.1, forward strand.
TATGTAAACTTCATGAATAACCCTGATGAGGAAACCGCGATTGCTCAATTCGGTCAAGACGGAAAATATTTCGGGGTGTGCGTTCTGATGGCTACCCTACCCGGTTTGCCGATGTTCGGCCATGGTCAAATCGAAGGGCTTCATGAAAAATATGGTATGGAATATAACAAAGCCTATTACGAGGAACGTCCAAATCAAACCCTGATTTCCCGCCATGAAAAAGAAATCTTCCCCTTGCTGAAAAAGCGTTCTCTCTTTTCTGGCGTTGATCATTTTGTGTTTTATAATTTCATCTCCGATTTCGGCCGTATAAACGAGGACGTCTTCGTTTATTCCAACAGAAAGAATCTCGAGAGCGCCTTGGTCATCTACCATAATAAGTGGAACGAATGTAAAGGCGTCATCCATAAATCTGTTGAGCTGAACGGGATCCAGCAAGCCCTGGGCCCTTCTTTGGGACTTGAAAACCTCCCCCAATCCTTCATCCTTTTTAAGGACCATATCTCGGGGTTAGAATACATTCGCCCAACGGAAGAATTGTTTAGCAAAGGTCTTGAGTTCGAGTTGGGCGCCTATGAGTACCGCGTCTTTTTAGAATTTCGCCAGGTGTCAGACACTGAACATGATGACTATGCTGCGCTTTGTAAAAAACTTTCAGGCAGCGGTGTAGAGAATATTGAAACAGAACTCAACATAATCCGTTTTCGGGAACCCGCTCTTTTTTTAGAGCGCTTTATAACATTCGTTCAGAATAAGATTCCGCTCCATGCTATCGCTACATCTCCGTCCATAGAGGAATCCGTTGGATTTCAAAATCTTTTGGAATATGAACGTTCTTCACTATCCAAAATCATCGATGTTTTCCACAACAGGTTGTGGGAACAATTAGCATCCGAAGCCGATTATGAGGATCTCTCTCATGATATAAAAGATCAAATCACGACCTCCTTGCGTTCCCTCGCCCAGGCAATAAAAAACCATCCCAACCTGACATCGTATCCCATGGTCTATTCCACTCTCCTCTCATGGCTGCTTTTAGCCCCGTCGCTCGCGTTCATCCCTGATCCTGAAATCAATCGCTCACTTTATCCCCTCATCTACAACACATCACGTGAGATATGTGCCACGGATTCAGAGCGAGAGAACTTATCCTTATCCCTTTCTGTTGCCATCATCCACACCCGTACCTCTCTTCTGGACGTGCTATCCCCCTCAACCACATTGGATTTCTGGTTGAAGAACGATGCCATCAGGCAAATCCTCCACCTCCATGAATACGAAGGGGTTCAATATTACCACCAGGAGGGATTTGAATCTGTGTTACTTATGCTTGAGATCATTGAAAGATTGCGTATCATAACAGATACCTCCCTGTCACCTGAAGATCGCAATCTTTACTTAAAACAATTAAAAAGCCATCATTCTATCTTACAAAAGGCGCACGAACATGCCCATTATCAAGTTCATCACCTCTTGGAAAAGGTGTCAGAATTCGAGTCAAATCCCGAATTATGAGTGTTTATTGATAAACCAATATTTTTCATTTCTTCTGTCACTATGGTAACGAATTTTGACCGCCCCATAAATCGCAGAAATTCAGACAGCGTTAAATGGAATCAATACGCTGATGACATCCTGCCTCTATGGGTCGCGGACATGGACTTCCTGTCTCCCCCGTCAGTAATTAAGGCTTTACAAGAACGCGTTCAACATGGCGTGTACGGTTACCCAGCATTTCAAGAACGCACAAAAGATGCAGCCATAGATTGGTTGTGGAAACAGCACGCATGGTCAGTCTCCCGTGAAGACCTTATTTTCTTACCTGGTGTTGTCACCGGTTTCAATCTGGCCGCGTACGCATTAACGAACCCTGGTGAGGGCGTGCTTGTACAAACGCCGGCATACAGGCCATTTATAGAAGTCGCTGAAAATACAAAAAGAATGCTGCACATCATGCCTTTGGATCGTTCAAGAACTGGAAAATTTTATGTGAGCAAGAACACCTTTACACATGCCATCCAAAGCAACACGCGGATCTTCATGCTATGCAATCCCCAAAACCCAACGGGGAGGGTCTTTTCCAAAGAAGAGTTAACCCTGATGGCTGAGACTTGCCTTGAAAACGAGGTCATCATCTGTTCAGATGAAATTCATCATGATATCGTTTATCCAGGGTCGAAGCACATCCCCATCGCTACGCTTTCCCCGGAGATAGCAAACCAAACGATCACCCTCTTATCTCCCAGCAAAACGTTTAATATCGCAGGCTTGAAAATTGCTTTTTCGGTCATCACCAATCCAACTTTGAAAGATCGCTTCATAGCCGCGAAACAAGGTCTGGTAAGCTGGGTTAACCTTTTCGGTCCTATCACTCTTCAAGCCGCTTACACGGAAGGAGAGGATTGGCTGCGCCATCTTCTTGTTTATCTTGAGGAGAATCGCACATTTGTATCCGAATTCGTATCGAAACATCTCGAGGGTGTTTCGATGACCGATCCCGAAGGGACATATTTGGCCTGGCTTGACTGCCGTGACACCGGCTTAGAAGATCCTTATCAATTTTTCCTGGAGGAATCTAAAGTTGCCCTGAATCCGGGAGATTGGTTTGGTGAGGATGGCAAAGGCTATGTGCGATTGAACTTCGGTTGTCCCCGAGAAATCCTGAAAGAAGCTTTAACAAGGATGCAACGGTCATTGGAATCCTTGTAAAGATCCAAATAATTTCTTTTCTCCTTTTTGCTGTTACGCTGATCTTGATCAGGGGCTATTCCAACCTGTGTATAGTACAATGAGATCATGTCCTCGCTGTCAGATAAATTGAGATCCCTTGGCGTCCAAATCGGAACGCAGGGTGTTTCTCCACCTACAAAAAGCGCTCCTCCACCCCAATTAATCGATGTGATCCCCGGTATGTGGAAGAGCACTTCACACGGGGAGACATTCATAGTCGAAAAGCGGTATCCTCTGGATTTCTCACTCGGCTCCATTTCCATCCAGCCATCATTTTCCGTCCACCCCCTTTCGAAATGGATTGGCGAACCATCTCTCGGGGAATACCCCCTGGGAGATTATGCCTTTATTGACACAGAGACGACTGGTTTGTCAGGAGGGACAGGCGTCTACACGTTTTTGATCGGAGTGGGCCGCTTCCAGGAAGATCACTTCCACATATCTCAATTCTTCCTGCAAGACCCTGCCCAAGAAACCGCTCAATTGTCTGCACTGGAGAAACTCCTCGCTCCGACAAAAGTCATCATTTCTTACAATGGAAAAGCGTTTGATCTCCCACGTTTAAAATCCCGTTATCAGACCCATCACTGGCCCCCTCCTTTACGGTCGATCCTCCATATCGACCTGCTTCATTTGTCCCGGCGATTGTGGAACAATCAGCTATCCTCTTGCACATTAGGAGATATTGAATCCTGCATATTAAACTTCGAAAGGTCCGAGGAAGACGTCCCGGGGTGGCAGGTATCAGATTTGTTTTTCGAGTATCTGCACACCCAAGACCCAACGCCTTTAAAACGAATTTTTTACCATAACGAGATGGATGTCCTCTCCATGGCAGCTATCTTGAATCGGATCAGCGACATTTTAAATCCACCCCACAGAGAAACGATCCAACGTCCTGAAGAGTTGCTGTCTGCTGGAAAATTTTTCGCTGATTTAAACGAACCTGATAACGCAATTTCTCTCCTTGAACAATCGATTTGCAAGCTCGACTCGGACTCTGATTTGTACTATGAGGGTGTTAAATCCCTTTCTTTTTTACACAAGAAGAAGGGTGATTATCACCGCGCTGTCCCTTTATGGAAAGAGGCCACAAATCGCGGGGACTTTTACGCATATATTGAACTAGCTAAATATTATGAACATCACCAAAAAGAGTATCAGGAAGCCATCCATTGGACTCTCTCTGCCATCTCGGAGGTCGATAACGCCCGCCTGGAAACTCACAAGATCCATTCCTTGAAAGCCGATCTTGAACACAGATTGAACCGCCTTAAGAAAAAATTAGAATAATCCCTATCTCACCATTCCTGGCACCAAAAGCGGCACCAACTGCTTAATCATTTTCCCCAAACTCATATAAGGCCTGACTGATCATTTCAGGACATACAAAGGAAGGATAAAACATGAAATATTTAATATCCGGTGGGACAGGTTTGATAGGGACCCGGCTTGTACATACCCTCGCAGACAAGGATCATGAAATCATCGTCTTGAGCCGTTCCCCTGAATACGCCCCATCTTTCCTCCCCCATGTCAAGACCATCCCTTGGGACGCTGAAACCACCGGTGATTGGATCGATCATCTAAACGGCGCAGACGTTGTGATCAATTTGGCAGGCGAAAGCATTGCCGGGAAAGGGTTTTTCCCTTCTCCCTGGACTCAAGAAAGAAAAAAGAGAATCCTTAATAGCAGGGTCGATGTAGGCCAAGCCCTGCTCGCCGGCGTCCAAGAAGTCACGCAGAAGCCCAATGTGTTCATCCAGGCTTCTGCCATTGGTTATTACGGGACATCAAAAGATGAGACCTTCTCGGAGGATTCCCCACCCGGTTCTGATTTCCTGGCTGACACTTGTAAAGCCTGGGAGTCGTCTACAAAACCCGTTGCGGATTATGGTGTCTCCCACATCATCACTCGATTTGGTATGGTGCTTAGCACAAAAGGCGGCGCTTTTACCCGATTACTCCTACCTTTTCGATTGTTTCTCGGTGGGCCTTTTGGCGACGGCCAACAATGGTACTCTTGGATCCATATCCAAGATCTCTGCAACGCGATCTATTTCTTATCCTCAACCCCCGGAGCACAGGGTGCCTATAATTTAACCGCTCCTCATCCTGTCCGGAATAAAACGTTCGCCAAAACTTTAGGAAAAATCGTGTCGCGGCCTTCACTTGTGCCAGTCCCGGCATTTCTTATGCGATGGGTATTCGGCGATGTGTCAACGGTCGTCCTTGATGGTCAGCGTGTGATCCCTCAACGATTAACCAAGACAGGTTTTCCTTTTCAGTATCCCACATTGGAAAAGGCACTTCGTGATTTACTGGACCTTCCCAAAGAAACCATTTAATCTTCATTCACATTTTCAGGTTCATTTTTCACAAGGACGGTCCATGTTCCTTTGTGAACGATTTCCCCTCTTTGATTGTTGACCTGGACGGTAAATTCAACAAATCCCCCATCCATTTGTGAAACTCTTTTCTTGCGTTTCACTGTGAATATTGCTTGTATCGTGTCTCCGATCATCACTGGAGCTTTTATTTTCCAGGAGATATTCGTTAAAGCCAATGCCGTCCCTTCAGCAAACCCCAACCTCGCTGAAAGCCCACTGACCACAGAAAGGATTAACAAGCCATGGGCAATCCTTTTCCCGTACGGGTTCTCTTGAGCGTATATCTCGTTGGTGTGCAGTTGGTTGAAATCACCTGATAACCCCGCAAAAGTCATGATATCGCTTTCCGTGATGGTCCGCCCAGCACTCAACACTCTTTCTCCCACCTCAAAGTCTTGATAATATTTGCCTTGATTCCCATTCTTTTCGTCCATCTTCCTCTCCCTTATTCCCCACATGCTCATCTTTATGATTGTAACATTTTCAGTTTCTTAAACAAAAAAGCATCCTGCGTCGTCAAACCCACAGAATGCTTTTTCTATTTCTAAGGAGCATTTCATTCTACATCGTCCAACGCTTCCAACCCTGGCAAAGTCTCTCCTTTCAACATCTGCAAAGAAGCCCCGCCGCCCGTCGAGATATGGGTGATTTTATCTTCCAAGCCGGCTTTGCGGATTGCAGAAGCCGATTCTCCTCCTCCTACAATGGACACCGCGTCGCTCTCCGCCACTTTCTTCGCAAGATTAAATGTCCCTTGCGCAAATCGTTCAAACTCAAATACACCCATGGGGCCATTCCAGACCACAGTCGATGCTTTGTTAACGCTCTCCCCATACGCCTCCACTGTCTCTTCCCCAATATCCAAAATCTGCCACCCATCTGGTACATCTGAAACAGGGACAGTTTTCTTTTCAGCGTTTTCATCAAATTCGTTGGCAATTACCATATCCACAGGAAGTTTCAATTTATCCCCCGCCTCCTCTAACAACTCCTTCGCTATATCCAGCACATCTTCTTCCACCAATGATTCGCCCACTTGATATCCTTGTGCGAGGAAAAATGTGTTGGCTATTCCCCCACCAACGAGAATTTCATCCACCTTTCCTATTAAGTTGCGGATCACTTTTGTCTTGCCGCTGACTTTCGCCCCTCCCAGTATGGCGATAAATGGATGCGCCGGATTTTGAATGGTATTTCCTAAATATCGAATTTCTTTTTCCAACAAGAAACCCGCGACCGCAGGCAGGTATTGAGCGACGCCGACATTTGATGTGTGTGCACGGTGTGCAGTACCAAAAGCGTCATTCACGAAAAGATCTGCATGCTTTGCCAACGCCTCCGCCATCTGTGGATCATTCCCCTTTTCACCGGCATGAAAACGTGTGTTTTCCAGTAAAAGGACCTCCCCCAGCTTTAATTCGCTGACGGCGCGGTCTGCTTTCGGCCCGATGCAATCTTCCACAAAGCTAACTTTGGCCTCGATCATTTGATCAAGGTATTCAGCCACAGGGCGGAGTGATAAAGAGGGGTCGAATGCCCCCTTCGGCCTGCCCAGATGCGAGGTAAGGATCAATGCTGCATCTCTTTCTAATAGGTATTCGATCGTTGGTAAGGCCGCTTTTATGCGCGTGTCATCTCCAACTTTTCCGTCTTCAATGGGCACATTGAAATCCACCCGGACAAGTATTCTTTTCTCTGCTACATCCACATCTTTTATGGTCTTCTTACTAAACATAAATCTCCATTCCTTTTATATTGATCAATCGTAATTTTATCGACAATTCACAATGTATTGGACACGAAAAGACCGGCTGTGCTACATGATCAAAGGGCCTGTTCTCTCCTCTAACAAGTCTATGAGCTTCTCTTTCAGTTTTAAGGAGTCGTGCCGCCAAGGGTGCTCTTTGTCGATTAAATCCGCTTCATATACGTTGTAATTCAAGGACAATTCCGGATCAACCTCCACCCCGTGGACTTTTTGATTGTATTTCTGGGGAGATTCGTTGTTGACGAGAACGATGTCAAACAGATTTCCTTCGATATGTTCTTCCAAGACTCTTATGTGATCGCTACATGTGTAATAATCTGTTTCCCCTTGTTGTGTTGCCACATTGCAGATAAAGATTTTTAAAGCTTGGCTTGCGCGTATGGCTGCCGCGATATCACGGACAAGCAAATTCGGCAGAATGCTGGTATATAAGCTCCCTGGTCCAATGACGATCAATTCCGCAGACAGAATGGCCCGGATGGCATCTGGAAATGCGGGTGGGTTTTCCGGTTCTAACATCACCCGTCGAATGGTGCCATCCGTTTCCGTGATCTTGCTTTCCCCATTTATCCTGATTTCGTGACCATTCCCTGGAGGGAGTATGTCCGCCACCAAATTCACATTCTCTAATGTGGATGGCAGCACCCTACCATTGACCGCCAACACCCGACCCGATTCCGCGATCGCCTGCTCAAAGCTTCCAGTCAGTTCTGCCAGTGAAGAGATGAATAGATTGCCAAATGAGTGTCCTTTTAGACTTCCATTCTCGTTTGCAAATCGATATTGGAAGAGATGGGTTAACAGATCCTCATCATTCGATAACGCTGCCAGGCAGTTCCTTATATCGCCGGGGGGCAATATGCCCAGCGTATCCCTCAACCTGCCCGAAGACCCCCCATCATCAGCCACGGTCACAACGGCATCTATATTATGCGTTATATGCTTCAATCCCCTAAGCAAAGCCGCCAAACCGTGTCCGCCGCCAATGGCGACGATATGCGGCCCGCTTTTCCTGGTTCGATATCTCTCTAAACTATCGACGACTGGGTTGCCAGGCCGGAGAAAGGGTCCAAGCAATGATTTGTTCAGGCCAATGACCCCCCACACAATAGTCCCTATGCCAATCGATCCAAATATCAACACCCGCAGCAGACGCGGCAACGGTCGCAAGGAAGCGACGGAGAGGATCGGTAACCACCACGTTTCAGGCGCTTTTCGATAGATGTCGAGCAAGAAAAGTGCAAAACCGATTGCCAGTAATGTATTTCCAAAGAAAATGACAACAAACCACCGTTTTACCCCCAAACCCGGTTGGAGCCAGCGCAGCAAGCTGCGGATATGCCGTGATAGATTTGTTTCCATTTCGTTATCCATAGCACCCTTTCCGTACAACGCAATCATAGCAAGACCCTTCTTCTCCGTCAAATTAATTTTTCTGGATTTCCGCTTTTTCCCTCTATCCTTCTGCTGTTTATCATCATCTGGGGCGATCTTTATGGCTCTGTGCTATACTTTTCATTTGGAAAGGTAGCATGTATTTCAACTGGTTATTGCTGATACACTACAGGTAGATCGTCTTTATAAATGGGATCCATCCTTATGAAAACCCATTCTTATCGCTGGTTTACACATCCATCCGTCCCGCCGTCGATTCGGCGTGAATTGAACCGTTTTTCGCCCGTTTCACAGCAACTTCTTTTCAATAGAGGTATTAATACTCAGGCTGGAGCGGAGTTTTTTCTCGAAGCCCACCTCCCCGATGAGGTCAAATACACTCAACTTGTGGGCCTTAAAGAAGCTTCTCTGCGCCTAGAAAAAGCGATCGATGGAAATGAGCATGTTGCGATTTATGGCGACTTTGATGTCGATGGGATAACCTCCGCTGCGATGCTCAAATCCGCCCTGACCTCCTTGAACGGTGTAATTTCCACCTATATTCCTCATCGGGTAGATGAAGGGTACGGATTAAACACAGATGCCATCCGTGAATTACACAAAAGAGGTGCTGATCTACTCCTCTCGGTGGATTGTGGGATCAGAGCTATAGATGAAGTTAAAATGGCGAAGGAGCTGGGGTTGGATGTCATTATCACAGACCATCATCAGCCAGGGGATTCCCTCCCTGAGGCTGATGTCGTCATCAATCCCAATCGATCCAATGACCCTTACCCCAATAAGGATCTCGCTGGCGTTGGCGTGGCGTATAAGTTGCTTGAGTCCTTCTGCCTGCATTTCCCACAAATTAAACCGGAGTACTATCTCGATCTCGTCGCCCTGGGCACGATCGCGGATCTTGTACCTCTTACCGGCGAAAATCGTTATTTAACCAGACAGGGAATATCCTGTCTAAGACGCCCACAACGACAGGGTGTTTTGGCTTTGATGGAAGTTGCCGGTCTAGATCCACAAACCATTCAAGCCTCAGATATCAGTTATCAGTTAGCGCCCAGGCTGAATGCCGCGGGAAGATTATCCTCTGCTAACTTCGCCCTCGAACTCCTCTTGGAAGAGGATGTCTACAGAGCAGGGAGAATTGCCCAGGAGATTGAAATATTAAATACCCGTAGAAAAGCACTCATGCACGAGGCGAAGACCAAGGCTGAAGCCATCGCCATCACAGAGGAAGAAATCCCCCCCATCCTCTTCGCGTTTCACACGGATTTCAATCAAGGCATTGTCGGTTTAACTGCCGGCCACCTGGCAGAAAAATACTTCCGACCCGCAATTGTCGGTAAGCGCTACGAAGAGATCACAACCGCATCCTGCCGCAGTATTGATGGGTTTAACATCATCCACGCCTTAGACCAACACAAAGATCTATTTCTTAATTATGGCGGACATCCTTCCGCAGCTGGCTTCACGATTGAGAATGAGAATATCCCCGAACTCAAACAGCGACTCACGCACTTTTCGCAAAAAGCCCTGGAGAGCATCGACCTCACCCCCACCCTTTACGCCGATATGGAGATTTCACTCCGGGACTTGTCTCGCGATTTACTAAGAGAGATCCAGGGTTTCAACCCCATGGGGGTAGGCAATCCCCAACCCTCTTTCATTACCAGAAACCTCATTGTAAAAAGCTGCCGCCGAGTGGGCTCACAACAAAACCATTTAAAACTTAGCGTTTCAGATGGAACAGTGACCTTTGATGCGATCGCCTTTCGGTTAGGTCATCTATACGAAACATTGCCCCCTACCATTGATATCCTCTATACATTTGAAGAGAACATATACCGGGGTCGCTCATCTTTACAGTTGAATATCAAAGACATACGGTCCGTCGAATAATTTCAATCCACAAATCTGTACTTAATCAGCGCCCACACCGCCTCAAAGGCGTCTGCCAAGCCGATTTTCTTCCCCTCCTCGTAATCCCTGGGGTTGAATGTGATGGGCACTTCAAAAATCCGCACATCCCTTTTCAGGATTTTAGCGGTGAATTCAGGTTCAAACTCAAACCGCTTGGCATGCAAAGGCATATTCTCAACAATCTCTCTCTTAAACACTTTATATCCGGTTTCCATATCCGTCAAAATCGTGTCATACAGGATGTTGGTCAACAGCGTTAACAGCTTATTGGCTACCATATGCCAGAACATAGCCACCCGCCGGGAAGCTCCCAGAAACCTCGACCCATAGACCACATCCGCTACCCCCTCCCGGATAGGTTTTAACAACGCTGGGTAATCTCTGGGGTCATATTCTAAATCCGCATCTTGGATGATTATCACATCCCCCGAGGCGTTGTCGATACCCGTTCTAACCGCTGCCCCTTTGCCCTGGTTTTCCTGATGGTATATGACCTTCATAT
>JAWLER010000038.1:0-16610 GCA_041686005.1 Anaerolineales bacterium
ACGGCGTGGAGTTTTCCTGCCAGGAGAGAAGCCCGATCATGATGTTGGATCTGGAGCGTTACATGGCGGCGGGTGATGGTGGTTTCAAGCCCCGCTCCAGCGGGGGGATTCGTATCCACTTCCAGTTTCACAGCCAAAACTTGATTTCTATGGGGCGATAAGCCGAGCTCATACAGCAACCCCGGGAAACGAATGAAAGCAGCATGAATCACGCTTTTGTCATTGACTTTCAACCGTACATCATATCCTTCTTTCTCAATTTCACGGCTGATTTTCTCCAGGTATTTTCTAAAATCATACTGCTCTACGCTCCTTTCGAGCGTGAAATCCAAATCTTCAGAATAGCGCGGCAGATCAAATAAAAACCGCAGCGCTGTACCGCCCCGAAAAGCCAGAGGGACCATCGCCCCCATATGCTGCAGCTGTTCCAAAATTCGGACCTGCAGGTATTCACGGACAATATACTGCCCCTGCAGTGGGGTATCAACCTGCTCAATCTGCTTTCTCAGATAGGCTTTCATACTCCCCTTCCTCTTCAGCGATGATGATCAAGTTTTCTGCTGCGCGCTCTAACTTTGGACTTCTGGATCGTTGGGCAATGGTTCTCAGCAAGGAGGGATTGAGCTGGTCTACGTTTTGGAGCCGCAAACTTTTCAAATAGGCCATCGAATCCCCTCCTGTCCGGAGATATGCCTGGTCGATGAGCGCTTTTTCAGGGACAGCCAGAAAAACTTCCTGGTTCTCAGCCACCGTTTCCACCTGGTAGGCGAAAAAGCGTTCCTTTTTAATATGGCGGAAGGAATATTTTCCCAGAGGTGTATCAAATGCTTGGGGGCGATCCGTGGTCACGCTCGTGGTCACAGGCACGTATTCGGGAATCAGCCCATAATAGGCCAGCGCGGATTGCAGGCTGACATAAGAAGGGCGCACCAGATGGTTGGCCACCAGAAATGGATGGGGTTTACCCTGCTGATAGGGCGGCGCCAGGGCGTATAAACCGCGCCGCAGCTGAACCACTTTCCCACTCTCCGTCCAGCGCACCAGCTGCCGCCGAATGTGATCCGGGTCCACATCCCCCGCAAGCAGCAGTCCAGTATGAAAAACCGGCTCCTGACCGACTACATGCAACAGTTCTTCAAATTCCATACGCTTATTTTGCCATATTTGGCAAATTAATGCAATGGTTTTGTGGATAAACGTGGGATTTCAGGAAACAGGTTTATTAATGTAGCTATGGGAAGATGGGAAAGATTTCGATTAGGCGGGTGTATGAGTGGGATGGTCGGTTCAAGGATCCCTCGCCTACGGCTCGGGATGACAATGAGGAGCGCGTTGGAAGGTTGAGCGCCTGCGACGCGGACGGGAGACTGGGGAGGGGGTGATCGGGTGACCGTGAGAGGTGACGGCTGATCGACTACTTCCCTTTAAAATAGAAATCCTCCCCCAGGGATCCTCTCATACCTCCCTTCCAGAATTCAATCTCCCCGCTTCTGAAGATCTCCTTTTCGCCGGCCTCGGCCACTCCGCAGTCATAGCCATCATCGATTGTCGTGTACTGCTTGCCGGAAAAATCAATCACACCGCTGTAATAAGTGTCTTCGACCTGTTCGATCTGACCGGTGAGCGATCCCTGGACAGTGACTTCGATGGATTCCACGCAGCCTTCCCCGTTAGTGTATCCCATCCAGTATTTCAAATACGCTGACCCGGTTACGTTGCCGTCCTCATCCACCGTGATGCTGAGATCATCCTCCCTGAACTCAGTGAGTAGATTCTGGGTTGACAGGTGAAACGACCCCCGGTGTTCACCCAGCGGGAACCCGCCGCTGCTATCTCTATCATCGGCAGGCGTACCCTCCACCACCGCAGTAAGGGTAGCTTGTTCTTCTTCATCGTCCGCGCCCAAAAGGCTGGCATAGACCGGCTGGCCGGTACCCAGGTCGTAGCAGACCAGATACGCGGCCCTTTCCGGGTCCTCCGCCGCCTGCACCTTATCCCCCAGCTGCGCCGCTGCTGCCTGATACTCTCCCAGACCGACGGCAGCACAGAAAGCTTCCCCCGCAGTCTCCCCCTGTTTCAAGGCTGCCAGCCCTGACAGGCGGTCCGCCAGCAGGGCCCCCCGGATGCGGTCCTTCATGGTCTCCCGGCTGGTCCCCTCCTCCAGCACACCCGCCAATTCTGCCGCTCCGGCAAAGGCGCTGGCGACCACATCCACGGCCGCATTGGTCTGATCCACAGGGAGAATCTCACCTACCAGGGAATCATCCTCAAGCAGGGAAACCGGTTTGCGCTCCGCCCGGTCATAGCGGGCCACATCGACATCGATCTCATCCAGCACGGTGATGGCATCGCCCATCCCCGCCTGCATTTGATTGACAGCACCCTCCATTTTCGTCAGGGCACCTCCCAGGACTTGATCCAGCTGCCGCCCGGCCATGGATCCCAATCCTCTGGCGAGCTCTCGCGCGACGGGGAACTCCCCCACCTTATCGGCCAGGGCCTCCCCCAGGGCTTCGATGGGCTTTCCACCTTCCAGAGCAGTCTGGACAGCGACGGCCGCCTCACGGGCGCGGGCAATCGTCTCCCTGACGTCCCGGATGATTTTCTGTCCTCCCGGAGACGCGATCAGAACTCTGGTGAATTCCCTCACCAGCGTTTGTTCAAAATCAACCCGGGCTTGATTCTTTTCCTGCTCAACCATCTCAATGGCCGCCGCCCTTTCCGCCTCTAAGGCGGCTTCCAAACGGACATAGGAGCGAACAAACTCCGGCGGTTTCTCTCCCGCTACCGCCTGGCGAATCAGGTCCTCACGCTCGCTTTGCGCGGTTTCCAGTAATTGATCATAATAGTCATTGATATCCCGGGAAGTAGCTCGGGCTTCCTCATAAATGCGGTTGCGCCTGCTCAGCGCTCCCAGGGTGCGGAACAATCCAAAAATGACATTCGGGCCCGGGACGGCGGCTTCGGCCGACATCACCCCGCCCCCGGACAGCAGCAGGCTGGCTTCCGAAAAAAGCATGACGATGATGAGCACAATTCCAGCAATACGATATAACATTTTCTTGTTCACTGCTGACCTCCCTCAGGCACCAGACCGACCGTTTCCACATAAACCAGACGGCCCTCATAAAATCCAACCATAATCTGATCCCCGACCAAGACCTCGCCACCTTCCAGATCTTCCCCACCGGGGGCGAGGGAAATACGCTCCGCTTCTGCATCAGCCGGGGATGCCTCCCGGATGACCCGGGACACTTGCCCCACTGTCATGCCTGCTTCAAATGCCAGCGGATCATACCAGGCAGCAAAAAGGGTCTCCTCCGGAACCGGTTCGATCCCCATGGTCAGGACCGCTTCCCCATCCACAAAATCCACCCGGGTGCCGTACTGGAAGTAGCGCCACGATTCCCTGCGGACAGATCCTCCCTCCACCTCCACAATGGCGATGTCGAAGGCATCGGGGCGGCCGAGGTATTCCAGCACCTCCAGCCGGTGATCTTCCGTCTTCGTATGGAGCGCCGCCTTAAGGTCAGTGAGCTCTTCTTCCGAGACGGGTGAAAAAGGCCCGGACAGCAGGTTGCTGAGATTACAGGCCAGGGTGAAGGCCGTCAAGCTGGTCAAAATCAACAGGAAAACAAAGTGCGGACGAGGGCGATGCTTCATATGTTATCTCCTAAGAGGTCTGATCAGGATTTATTTCCTGGATTACAACGAGGATCCCTGCAAGGCATCATCCCGAACGATCAACCGGGGAAAATCTCCCTTTGACTCTGATCAGCACGTCATGGGTCGAGAGCTGATCTCCTCAGACTCCCGGGAACCCTGTATTCTATCTGTGAGTTATCTCTTCCGGATCAAGCATTGAGAGACGCTTCCCGAAGTCTAACATGAGAGAGGGTATTGCACAATATGCTAATGGAGACAAAATTTGGCAAACAACCGCACAAAAACGAAACTGACAGGGTTTGTTTCTACGCAGTGGGCACGGTTTACAAAATAAAAACCCCCGGGGTGGAAAAACCACCGGAGGTCTTTTATGATCGATGTGATGGACCCGGTTATTTGTCTTCCGGTTTCTTTTTATCAAAACGGATCTGGCAGACGGGATGGCCCTGGGCGATGGTCTTCCCTAAGCTGAACTCAAAAGCCGGGAACTGGCTGGCGATGCCCCGATCGCCGTCCATGGCGATGTTGCACAGGTGCTCGATCTCCTCCGGAGAAGCACCCTGCTTCTCCCAGGCCTTGACCAAAGGGCAGTAGTGGAAGTCGAGGTAGTATTTCTCCTCATCCGCTTCCAGGACCTCCATCTCAAACACGTCCCGGCTGGTGCCGGCCGCGAAGACGGTTGAGAATTCACGCATGTCGGTAGGATCTTCCATTTTCTCGCGCCGGAGCTGGCCGTGAAAACAGCCCGTCTTGCGGACCGCCTCCCGGGCGAAATCGTCCCATTCCAGCCCCTGCTCCCGGGCTTCTTTGAGCAAGTTGTACATCCAGGTGGCGCGGTGTTCGATGGCTTTGCGGAGTTCGGCGACGAGCTTGGATTCGTGTTCTGGGGCGTTTTGTGTGTCTGCCATTTTTGCGTCCTTTGCATCCACGAGTAAATTCAACAATTTGTGGAGTTAATCATACTATATTGTGGGTTGGCGGGTTTTTAGGTTGCAAGATTTGAAGAGAGGATGACTTGGAGAGGGGGAGATGGGGAGACGAGGTGATTTTATGTAGGCCGTGGTCACGGTTGGATCACCGCAGCAAGGATCCTTCACTTCGTTCAGGATGACAATGTTGTTATATCCGCGAACTGGTTTCGATACGCTCACTGTGTGAGCTACTCAACCGACGTTCGCTGGTGTTGCTGTGGAAAGCAAAAGATCGCCGCGCCAAGCCCCTCGCACAAGTATCCTGCGATGGGCCGCTCGCGATGGCACCCTCAATTTTAGGGTCATTGCGAGAAGCGGACCGCAGGGGAGCGCCGAAGCAATCTCCTGGAATAGATCAGTAGGTTCGTGGTTCACGGTTACTCGAAGTCGCCAAAAGATCGCCGCGCCCCACAAGCAGGGGCTCGCGATGACAGTTGTTAGCAGGTTGAAGGTTAGAAGGTTAGTATGTTCAGGATAAGAATACCTTCGGCAATATGATCTTATACATTATTTCCTACGCCAGATCTACCTGTCTCCAAAATTCCTTGAACATTATGACCCGCTTCACTTCATCCTTTTTTATTAGGAAGGGAGCGACATCTTCTGCAAGTTCTTCGAAACTAAAATCCTTGATCCTGAAAAGAACCTCTTCCCTTAATTCTTCAGTTGTTTCCACCCCCATCTTCTGGTTTAAAAAACCCAAATCCGGTTTTGTCCTACTGAACAAGAAGGTAATATCGTAGAATTCCCTCCCTTTGGCTCTCTTTCTATTTACTGCTGTGAATATTTTCTGCGACAGCAACACATCTAATGGTGTCACCCTAACTTCCGTAAAGACATCAAATTTATTGAGAATCCTGATTTCGGGTTGGTATCCATATCCCTGAGCCACCGTGTCCACTTGAATGAGTATCTTTTCCTCCTGAAAAGGCGATAAACCTTGTTCATATAACAACTGTGGAAACTTCAGATAACATCGATATGCTCCCTTCGCTACATTGTCAATCTCCACCTCAAACCCTTCTAGCGCTAGAAATCTTTTCACCTTTTGAATGGTCTCTTCAAAATCCCCCCAAGCTAAATCGAAATTATCCAGATCGACATCTTCTGAAAAGCGATTGTTCCCATACACGATCCGCAAAGATGTGCCCCCCAGGAATGCTAATTTATCAGCCTGTCTGCTCTCAAAAATCCCCTCCAAGATCTTGTATTGCAGGTATTCACGAAGTAAAGCCCTTTCAAATATTCGGAGATGATCCGGATATTGTTCTTTGATTTGTTGCATATCAAGCATCGCTGTACTCCCACATTTTTTCCGCTCTTCTCTCTAAAGCCTTATTGCGAAATATTTTCAGGTACTCATCAAAATGTGAGTCCTTGCTCAATGACTTGATGATCTCTTTATTCCAGCGCTGCCCTTCGAATTCCTCTTTGGTTGCCATCTTTGGATTTAAATAAAGATAATCTAGCACAGCCTTTTCTAGAAAGGCAATGTTGTACTTCCTCTTCTGATCCTTCTCAACCACTTGATAGCCAAACATGTAAACAGGCTTCACATGACGATACCTGAATATCCCCCAGAGGCTTTCGTATTCCTTCGTCTTTCGCGAGCTAACACTGGTCACCTGCAATACCGTTTCAGGGATCACATTGTAATAAGCCAAAGCTGATTCTAAGCTGATATAGGAAGGATTGTAGATTTTATTCGCCACCGTGAACAAATACCCCTCATCAACCTCCTGATCCGCCAAAAGATAATACCCCCCAGCCACAGGCTTGATATATCCTTTATCAAGCCAATAAGATAACTGCTGCCTATGGAATCCAGGGTCCAGTTTGCGCACATCGTTCAAGTTAAACGCTGGCAACCCTTCCACCTGCTTTTCGAGTTCACGAAATCTCATTATATATTTCCCAATGTAAATAATTATATTAACATTCGGAAATATAATATACCTTATTGCTGAACCTGTCAAGGAATATAGCATGTTAACCGGATATTGGTGTTGTAGATCCTGTACGGTAGTTATGACCTGACAGAGTTGACAAGGAATCCTCACTGGGTTCGGGATGACAATGCTGTTATTGAGAAGTATTTGGGGCAGTCAGAAGATCGCGGCGCCAAGCCCCTCGCACAAGCATCCTGCGATGGGCCGCTCGCGATGACATCCTCAATTTTAGGGGTCATTGCGAGAAGCGGACCGCAGGGGAGCGCCGAAGCAATCTCCTGGAATAGATCAGTAGGGTCGTGGTTCACGGTTACTCGATGTCGCCAAAAGATCGCGTCGCCCCACAAGCAGGGGCTCGCGATGACAGGTATTGAAAAACCGCTTTGTTTCGATACATTTTCTCACTCCGTTCGAAAACACTCAACCAGCGCTGGGATTATTTTGGTAATTAGAAGATCGCTTCGCTGAAGCTCGCGATGACATCCTCAGTTTAGGGGTCATTGCGAGAAGCGGACCGCAGGGGAGCGCCGAAGCAATCTCCTGGAATAGATCAGTAGGGTCGTGGTTCACGGTTACTCGAAGTCGCCAAAAGATCGCCGCGCCCCACAAGCAGGGGCTCGCGATGACAGGTATTAGCAGGTTGAAGGTTGACCGTTTAAATGTGATAACGTTTATCGAAACTTTTCCCCCGTTTCCTATTCTTCTTGATACAGGTCCTGTTCGAATTCGTCGACCGCTTCTTCATAACCGATCTCGCGGGCGCGGCGCAGGAATTCCCACTGGGCCTGGTAGATCATCCAGCGCCATCTGTCTTCCTCTTCCTCCGCAGCCTCCATAAAGCGTTCGAACAAGGGATCGATATCATCCGTGAGCAGCTCAGGGGCGAAGGAGACCACTTTGCCCTTGTTCTCTAACCCGTCCGCATTCAGGTAGGCCTCGATAGCGGTGATCAGGAACAGTTCCGGGTTTTCTTTCTGGATGTTTCTGAGATTTTTATAGGGCTCCTCACCATCGATCTCCAGGGATTCTTCCGGGTAGCCTTCCAGGCGGGAAGCGAGGGCTGTTTTCAGCACCCAATCCCCGGGTTCATCCAGGTGATCGAGGATGGCCTCATCCTCCGAGCTCTCCTGCAGGCGGTCCAGGATTTCAACGACCTTGGCCCGCTCTTCCAGGGAGGGGTCGTTTTTCTTTTCCGTGGCTAAAATGACGCGCGGGACATCGTCCGGGAAGTAGATCAGGATCGGCGAATCGCTGTCGATCTGCGCGCCACACGCCGGGCAGGCGACAGTCAATAAGTCCCCCTGCTTTGCTTTGTCCACCAGACCGGGTTTCTCCTCCACATCGATGATGAGCCAGATTTTAGCGAGGAAGGGCGTGCCGCATTCCGGGCAGGTGAATTCTTTGCGTTCGAAGTAGCTGTTTTTGTCCATCGGGTTTTCGAGGTTCACGTTTTTTCCACTTATCAGGATTATAGCAGGATGTGTTTAAATATTGGAAAAAGATGACTTGGGGAAAGGGTGATGGGGTGACTCGGTGATTGGGTGAGGGGGTGACAAGAGATGATGGGGTGACTCGGGGACTGGGTGAGTGGGTGATATTAAAGTTGGAAGGTTTAGTATTCAATGACTAAGGTCGAAGATTGTAGGCGATGGTTATGGGTTGATGGGGGAAGCAAGGATCCCTCGCTGCGCTCGGGATGACATTGCTGTTCTTGAGGAATATCCGTAATAAATCAAAAGATCGCGTCGTCGGACTTCGTCCTTCTCGCGATGACAGGGGAAAGAAAGACGCCGACGGGGACGTCGGCTGGACCGAGAGCGGATTGCTCAGGATGACATTTGAATTTTGAAGGCATGGTCAAAGCATGCTTGTAAGAAACCCCGGATTCAACAACCTATCCACTTGCCAATCTCTTCCTGGGTTGCACCTAAAGCAAGCAGAGATTTGATCTGCAGATCGATGGACACAGATGGATCACCTGATTCCATTTTTGAAATCCTTGATTGGCTGGAATTTAATTTTTGGGAAACCTCTACTTGGGTCAAACCCTTCTTTTCCCTCAACTCCCTGACCATATCGCTGAGTTTTATCTTCAGCTCGATATAGGCCATCTCCTCCTCTGAGAGGCCAAGGAAATCCTCGATTTCTCCGATATTCCAACCTTTGTTTTTTAATTCTCGTATTCGTTCCTTTTTCATGGCATTTCCCTAAGAATAAAAATAATCCAAACGTTTCTTACATACATCAATGATCTCTTTGGGGGTCTTACCTGTCTTCTTTTTGAATACTTCCAAGATAACGATTGCATCTTCAGCGATGTGGTAGATGATCCTCCATGTTATATTCCGATCATTGATCCTCAGCTCATGAACTTTGCTGCCAATCACTGGCATTGGTCTAGAGTGAGGCAAGGATAGCAAATCACCTCGCTGTACTTTCCTGAGCAAGAATCCAACTTCCATTCTCGCTTCTGGCGAGAAGGGTGGTGATTTCACCTCTCCTTCCAGCCATATCAAGGGTTTATCTTGATCACCCATGCACAACCATTATATGTCAAATCTGACATGTTGTCAATAAGGTGATTATGGGAAGTTTAAGATATCAGGCGAACCATCCAGTGTGGTTTCGATACGCTCACTTTGCGAGCTACTCAACCGACGTTCACGGGGTTGGTGAGGAAATGAAAAGATCGCCGCGCCCCACAAGCAGGGGTTCGCGATGACAGCTTATACGGAATACGCTCGGTTTTGACACACCCTACCGAACACTCATTCAACGCCAGGGTGGAAGGGGGAACGAGCGAAGCTCCCGACAGCATGCCAGATGACGCGCATGGCCGTGATCGCCCCCAGGTTGTGGACGTCCCGTTCCGGCACGAACTCCACAAAACAGGCCCCCACGATGGGTGAGATCTCAGAAACCCCTCGAATGACCTCGATCACCTCCAGGTAAGTCAGCCCCCCGGGGGTGGGCGCGGAGACGGCCGGCATCTCGGACGGGTCCAGGACGTCAAAGTCCAGGGTCAGAAAACACGGCGATCCTTCAGGAACGCTCTCCAATACCGCCCTGATCCCCCCTTCCCGGATGGACGCAGCAGGGATGATCTCCACCCCGTAGGCCCGCGCCGCATCCATTTCCTCCCCCCGCGCGCTGCCCACACCGCGCATGCCCACCTGGACGATGTGATCCACCCAGGGGTACTCGGAGGCCCGCCGCATGGTGCTGCTGTAGCCCCGCTTGACCCCGCCGACATGATCCCGCCAATCCAGATGGGCGTCCATCTGCAGGATGTTTATGGGTCCGTGGGTTTCATAGGCCCGGAGGACAGGGATGGGCACCGAATCATCCCCGCCCACCACGAGGGGGACGGCCCCCGCATCCAAAATCGACCGGACGGCTCGATAGGCAGCCTCCCGGTTCCTGTCCGGTTGCCCTTGATCCCCCGCCAGGTCCCCAGCATCCACCACTTTCATCCCGGACTCACCGAGCAAAGTCCCACCCAAGTCGAAATCCCAGGCGACCGGGTCATCCGGGTAGCGCACCGATTCCCGGCGAATAGCCTGCGGGGCGCCCAGGGCCGCGGGGGGCCTATCCGGGTCATACGGCGTCCCGTAGGGGACCCCGAGAATGACCAGATCCGCATCGATACTCCCCAGATCCCCACACCAAGGCAGACCGGCAAAGGTAAGCTCGTCTTTCGTCATCTTTCACCGCCCCTTAAACCAAAAATGCTTAAAATGCGCTCCGGGCCCTGACCCCACCCTGCGGTACGCACTTTTCAACTGCTCTACCGCTTGAGACTACCAATGCATCCAAAAGAATGGGTAAAAGAGGAGGACCGTCCACTATGGGGTTTCTATCCCAAAAGGCTCTCCCCATGAGTCAAGAGGTTGATCCAAAAGGACGGGTATTTCCACGTTGCCCCCGCTGATGATCACGGACACATGCTCCCCCAAAGAACCCACTTTATCGGCCAATAAAGCCGCCATCCCCACAGCACCCGCTCCCTCCACCACAAGCTGGTGTTCCCGGAGCGCAAAAGCCATCGCCCCGGAGATTTCCTCTTCGGACACCAAAACGGCCTCATCGATGGTGTTTCTGACCAGGTCAAAGGTGTACTGGTTGTCCTTCCCGATCCCCCCCACCAACCCGTCCGCCAGGGTGGGTTCTTCCTCGATGTCCACGACCCGCCCCGCCTGCAAGCTTTTCACCATGGCCGGGCCCCGCGCCATGGACACCCCCACCATGCGAATGCCGGGATCCGCGGATTTCAAGGCGACGGCGATGCCCGAGAACAGGCTCCCCCCGGAAAGGGGGACGATGACCGTGTCAATTTCTGGTAGTTCCTCCAGCAATTCCACCCCAATGGTGCCCTGCCCCGAGATCACGAAGGGGTCATCGAAAGATTCGATCATGGTCAGGCCCTGATCCTCCTGCAGGGAAACGGCATGGGCGAGGGTCTCGTCATAGGTCTTGCCTGCGATCTCCACCTCCCCCCCGATATCCCGGATGGCCCGGATTTTGTTGGAGGGCACAAACTCGGAGATGCAAACCACAGCGCGCACCCCCAGCTGGTGGGCGATATGGGACACCGCCCTGCCGTGATTGCCGCTGGAGACCGTGATCACCCCCCGGGACAATCGTTCTTCGCTGAGGTTGAGCAGCCGGTTGGTGGCGCCACGGAGTTTGAACGCCCCGGTCTCCTGCAGGTTTTCCAGCTTGAGGGTGACCGCTGATCCCGTGATCTTTGAGAGCTGGTGCGACGCTGCAAGAGGGGTTTTCCTGACATAGGGCGAGATACATTTCCGGGCTTTGTAGATATCTTTGAGGGTGATCTTGTAGTTCATACCAGCGATCCCAGCTTTATCTCGTCTCCACATCCAGCCCCGGGATCTCCAGACGAGTTCGGACGCGGTTGAGGATCCAGGTCAGGGATAAGACCAAGACAAGGTAGAAAACAGCCACAATTAAGTAGACAACGATGGGAGAATAGTAGTATTGGGCGATCAGCTGCTTGCCCTTGGTCATCAGGTCAGGCACGGCGATGAGATAGACCACCGCGGAGGCCTTCATCAGGGAAATCGGTTCGTTGGACCAAGGAGGGATCACCAGGCGCAGCGCCTGGGGGAGGATGATATGCCGGATGGCCTTGATGCGGCTCATGCCGATGGAGCGGGCCGCCATCATCTGCCCCCCGCCGATAGCCTGGATCGCTCCCCGGAAATATTCCGCCTGATAGGCCCCGCTGTTCAATCCCAGGGCAAGATAAGCAGCGCCCATTCTGGGCAGGATGATGCCCATGTCCGGCAGGCCGTAATAGACGAGGAAAAGCTGCGCCAGGATGGGCGTCCCCCGGAACAATTCAATGTATGCCAGGGCGATGGTCCGGATCCATTTCCCGCCGTACACCCGCAGCACAGCCGCAGGCAAGCCCAGGGCGGCTCCAATCCCCAGCCCCACCAGGGTGATCCGAATGGTGATCTTGAACCCTTGAAAGAACTCAGGGAGATGTGACCCTAACAAACTGATCCAGTCATCCATGCCCATTCGCTCCATTACCCATTCTTATCGTGCTCTCCATACAGCTCTGTGATCTTCCACAAGAACTCGCTGGTTCGCTCGTGCTTCGGACTGTAAAACAATTCAGCCGGGGGCCCCTCCTCGACGATGACGCCACCCTCCATGAAGATGATCCGATCGGACACCTCTTTGGCAAACCCGATCTCATGGGTGACGACGATCATGGTCATCCCCTCCAGGGCCAACTTCTTCATGACCTCGAGCACTTCCCCAATCAACTCCGGATCCAACGCGGACGTGGGCTCATCAAAAAGCATGACCCGGGGGTTCATGGCCAGGGAGCGAGCGATGGCCACGCGCTGTTTCTGCCCCCCGGAGAGCTGTCCCGGATACAAATCCGCTTTATCCCCCAGCCCCACCCGCTCCAATTCATGGAGAGCTTTCTCGCGCGCTTCACCTTCCGTTTTCCCCAAGACTTTGGTGAGGCCGATCTCGACGTTTTTTAGGGCCGTGAGGTGATTGAAAAGCAGGAAATCCTGGAAGACCATGCCGATATGCTGCCGGACTTCGTCCTCATTTACCTCCGGGTCGGTGATGTCCTGGTCATCCAGCCAAATCTTCCCGCTGTCCGCTTTGGTAAGCAGGTTGATGCACCGCAGGAGGGTGCTCTTCCCCGTCCCGCTGGGGCCGATGACGACCACATTGTCCTTTTCTTTGACGTCAAACGAGATCCCCTTTAATACTTCCGTCTCCCCATACACTTTATGTAGATCTTCCACTCTAACGATCGTTTCGGCCATGTCGCTCACCTGTTGAATATCTCCCTTACAAGGACGGGATGCTTGTTTTTCGCTCTACCACATCCAGAAAACGGTTGACACTGTAGGTCATCAAGAAATAAATCAAAGCCGCGATGGAATAAACCAGGAGGGGCTGGTATGTCCTGGCGCTGACGTGCTGTGCCCGGCGCAGCATTTCGGGCACACCGATCACCAATACCAGAGAGGAGTCCTTCAAAAGGATCGCAGCCTCATTGGACCAGGGCGGGATGGCGATCCGCAAGGCCTGGGGGAGGATGATGTAGCGGATGGCATCCAAGCGCGTCATGCCGATGGAACGGGCGGCGATCATCTGTCCCCTTTCAACGGAGAGAATAGCGCCCCGCAAAATTTCCATTTGATAGGAACTGCTGATCACGCCCAGGGCAAGCGACCCGGCCCAAAAAGGGGAAAGGTCGATATTTTTCGCCATGATGAAATACAAAAGGAAAAGAAGCACGATGGGAGGCACGCCCCGGAATATAACGCTGTAGATGGCCATAAGCCGGGTCAGGATTTTACCGCCATACACGTAAAACGTGGCGAACAACAATCCCAACGTGAGCCCGACCGTGAGGGAGATCGCCGTCACGGAGAGGGTGACGACGAAACCTCTGAGGATGTAAATGATGATCGTGGTTAACATGCGCTGCACTCAACTCAGGGATAGGAACCAAGCGCCTTTCCTGGAGACTCAGCCTGTTGAAAACCAGGAGGGCACATACATGGCACCCTACCAAATATTGGCGATGGATACAAAGTGAAGGATAGAGTGGCAGGAACGAAGCGGATCACCTCATTCCCAAACAAAGCCGGAAGCGTGGACGAATTACTCCAGTTTCGACGCCGATCAAGACCGGATGACCACTCTATCCTTATAGGCTTATAAGCTATTCACCTTTCAGCCACTTGTTGTCAAGATCTTCGAGATATCCTTCTTCCTTCAGATCAGCGAGGACATCATTGATCGCCTCTCGCAGGGCATCATCCCCTTCGGGGACGATGATCTGGATGGGATTCTGCTCCACGATGTCTCTGGGCATTTCAAGGACTTTCAAGCCGCCGATCTCCTCCGCCATTGTGTAGCCGGTGACGTTGTCCGGAATGGCGATGTCAACCCGGCCGGACTTGACATCCAGCATCTCCTGGTCCACCCGCTCGTAGACGAACTTTTGATCTTCGGGCATCAGACCGGGATCGATGAGTTTTTTGTCAACCCAGCTTTCCTGGGTTGTACCGGTTTGGACGGCCAGATTGTATTGGGCAAGGTCCTCGAGCGTATTCAACTCGCCCTCAAAACCCTCCTGGACCACGAAAACAAAGTAAGATGCAGAGTAAGCATCCGTGAAATCGACTTTCTCATCGCGTTCTGCATCGTAATTGAAGGCCGCAATGGTGAGGTCGATCTTTCCCTCCTGCACAGCCGCGAGCAAGCTGTCGAAAGGCATGTCCTTGATTTCGACTTCCAATCCCATGCGATCGCCGATCTCCCTGATCAGGTCAATATCATACCCTGCAAGCTCGTTATCCTCGTCAATGAACTCAAAGGGAGGATAATCAGCGGAGGTGCCGACCACCATTTTCCCTTCCTGCTGGATGGCTTCCAGGTGATTCGCCGGCTCTTTGGGCCCACAAGCGCCCAGGGCAATGGCTAAGGCCAACATTACTGAGGTTATGTAAAAAATTCGCTTCATCTTCATCTCTCCTATTACTTATGCCTGTAAACGATTATTGAAGGTTCCGTCTCTCTTCCTCCATCACCTCCTTTTGTTTACACCTTTTTCTCCATAGGGGATTTTTTGAACGCGCTTTTCCTTTTCCATGGATGCGCTGAGATTGATTTTACACGATTCATCATTGCATGAAATTAAAATATGTACCCAGGCCCTCTTGTTCCGCCTTTTGATAGATGGTTTTAGCGGTCGCGATGTCCTGAATAGCCAGCCCGACTGTCTTGAAAAAAGTGATTTCCTCCTCTTCCTCCCTGCCCTGTTTCACACCGGTGACCAGTTCTCCAAGCTCCCCATACACATCCTGCGGTGTAAACGCACCCTCTTGGATCGGTATCAGGAGCTCGCCGGCTTCCTGCAAACATGCCTGTGTAGAATCACAGACCACTTTTGATTTCTCGATCAGAGCCGTATCCACTTCCCGGGCCTGCGAGCCTGCGCTCAGGATGCTGCTGATGTGCGTTCCCGGAGTGACCCACTCACCCCGGAGAACCGGTTCCACCGAGGAGGTCGCCAGGAGCACGATGTCCGCATCGCGAACGGTTTTTTCCACCGAATCTTCCACCTCAAGGGGCACACCCAGCTTTTCACTCATCTCCCGGACAAAATCCGTGTGCTGGCGGGGGTGCTTGCTCGTCACTTTGACGGATTTCACCTCCCGGACGGAACAAACGGCTTCCAATTGGGCGGGGGCTTGTGTGCCCATGCCGATCAAAGCCACCCGACTGGCATTTTCTCTCGCCAGGTACTTCGCCGCGATCCCACAAACCGCGCCCGTGCGGGCGACCGTTACGGCCTGTGCATCTATTATAGCTAAAGGGAAGCCCGTTTGGTGATCAAGCAGCAGGATGAGATCGATAACAGGAGAAAGGTCATATGCTTGAGGATTGCCTTCAAAGTAAGGGGAGATTTTGATCCCGAACCCCCCTGCTTTTTGGAGGTAGGCAGGCATGAAGAAGCAGTCTCCGCCCTGCTCAGGTAACAGGATTTGTTCCCGCTGAGGCACCTTGGCCGTCCCCCGCTGCAGCTCAGCAAAGGCGTCCTCAACCACCCCCATGGTCTCTTCCATGGTGATACATTGATGCACCACACGTCTGTTCAAGAGCAGTGTCTTGATCTCCACTCCGGCACCCCTGATCCCCAGCGTTGAGAACCAAATTCCGCGTTCAACAGCCAAGCGAGGTGGCCAACCCACCTTTTGAGCTCAAAATATGGAAAACAATGGATGGTTTGTATAACCTATCATCCAAAAGTATACCTAAATTTAGATATATTGTCAAATATTTGGGCTAAATATCGCCCAAAATTTGACATTGTGTAAAAATATTGTTATAATTTATGAAACAGAATTTGACATTATGTAAACACCATCCTCTCTCTGACCCGATGAAAAACGCCGATCAGGGGATCTCATGTCTCACATAAAACGCTTGGGTTTATACGATCTACTGCAGCGCCTCGCGGAGGGCATTGTGGCGGTGGTTGGGCCGCATTGTGAGGTCGTCGTTCACGATTTCAGCGATTTAGAACATTCCGCCATCATCATAGCGGGTGATGTCTCCGGACGCGATATCGGCGCCCCCATTCCGGACTTAGAGTTCGTGTCCCAGGACCTGGACAGCGAGACAGAGGACCAACTGAATTACCGCATCAAAGAGGGCGACCGCGAGTTACAATCTTCCACCATCTGGATCCGGGACGACGATGGGACACCGGTGGGAGCGATCTGTATCAACCTCGATTACGAAGACCTGTTGGACGCTTTTTTCACTTTGGATAAGCTGACGGAAGCGGCCAGAGATACGCCCTCCTTGATCATTCAAGATACATGGGCGAAAGATTTAAACGAGCTCGTTGAGCTTTCCGTATCCGCATTTTTGCGGAAAGAGGGTTTGAAGGATATCGAATCCCTGAGCCGGGAAGACCGGATCAAGCTCGTTCAATTTGTCGAAGAGC